>CBIHOB010000004.1:0-145308 GCA_966211605.1 uncultured Caulobacter sp. | reverse complement strand
AGGACGCCAGATTTTCAATCTGGAGAGAGGGGTTCGACTCCCCTAGGGACTGCCATCCTCGGCTGTATTTCAGAATTGTTTCCAGCTTGTAGCTGCGGCGAAATGTCGCGGATCGCGTTTACGCGTGGTTCTGACGTGATTTCGTCATTGACGGCTCTCGCCACGCGAGAACACTGTTCTCGTAGTGCTCGCGCCGATGGGCTGATTGGTCGAGCCAGAGGGGTGGGATGTCTGGTTATGATTTCGAGGACGCTGCGGCGCACGAAGAGTTCGTGCGCATCAGCGGGAGGGTGAAGTGGTTCGACGCCGGCAAGGGCTATGGGTTCATCGTCCCAGATGATCCCGGCCAGACCGGACTGAAGGACGTGCTTCTGCATGTGACGTCGTTGCGCAACTGCGGCCGCGAAACCGCCATGGAGGGGGCGGTGATCGTGTGCGACGTGGTGCGCAGGCCCAAGGGCTGGCAGGTCAGCGAGGTCGTCAATCTCGACGAGACCTCCGCCCCGGCGCCGCTGGAACGCCAGAGGCGGACGTTCGCCGACGGACCGCCGCGCCGCGACGGTCTGCGGGACAGTCACGGGCGCGGCGCGCTGACGCCCGAAGGGCCGGCCGAGCACGCCAAGGTCAAGTGGTTCAACCGCACCAAGGGCTATGGTTTCGTGATCCGCGACGCCGAGCCGGGCGACATCTTCGTGCACATCGAGACGCTTCGTCGGGGCGGGCTCGAGGATCTGCAGCCGGGCGACGACGTACTGGTGCGGTTCGCGCGCGGCCCCAAGGGGCTGGTGGTCGCCGAGATCACGCCCGGCGACGCCTGACTTTCGCCGTTTGGGTCCGAAAGCTAGTCTTCTCTTCAGGATTGGCTTTCGGCGAGGCGGCGCGTGGCGGAGCGAATGATCGACAGGCGGGCCTTGCTCGCCGCGCTGACGATGGGAATCGGCGCGGGCGTTTCCGCGCGCCCTGCGGAAGCGCGGGCCGGGTCGAAGCTGGAGACGGTCGAGATCGTCACCAGCCGTGGCCGTCCGCGCTTTCAGGTCGAGATCGCCGCCACCCGCGCCGAACAGGCGCGGGGGCTGATGTTCCGCAAGTCGCTCGCGCCCGACCGGGGCATGCTTTTCGTCTACAAGCGGCCCCAGCCGGCGGCGTATTGGATGAAGAACACTCTGATCCCGCTGGACATCATCTACATCCAACCTGACGGACGCATCCTTTCGATCGTCCGCAACGCGCGCCCGCACGACGAGACGCCGCTGCCGTCGGGTGGTCTGGTGCTGGGCGTGCTGGAGCTGGCCGGCGGCCGCGCCGCTCAGCTGGGCATCCTGCCGGGCGACCGCGTGTTGCATCGAATCTTCCCGAAGGGATGAGTTGCGCCCAGATGATTTGAGGCCAGTCGTTGATCCGCGCCTCGAACCCCTGTAGAGCAGCCGCCTGCCGATGTTTCGGAGCGTAGCGCAGCCTGGTAGCGCATCTGTTTTGGGAGCAGAGGGTCGCAGGTTCAAATCCTGCCGCTCCGACCATCGGTAAGGTACTTTGGGAGAGGTCCATGCTGGCCCGCATCTATCGACCCGCCAAGAACGCCATGCAATCCGGCAAGGCCAAGACCAAGGATTGGGTGTTGGAGTTCGAACCGGCCTCGGCCCGCAAGCCCGATCCGCTGATGGGCTGGACCCAGTCGACCGACATGAACGGCCAGGTCCGCCTGACCTTCGACACCCGCGACGAGGCCGTGGCCTACGCCCAGCGTCACGAGATTTCGTTCCAGCTGTTCGAGCCCAAGACCCCCAAGCGGATCATCAAGGCCTACGCCGACAATTTCGCGGCCAACCGCAAGCAGCCCTGGACCCACTAAGGGTCTTCGCGGCTGAGCCGGCGAGCGCGCGCCCTTAGCTCAGTTGGATAGAGCATTCGCCTTCTAAGCGAACGGTCGCAGGTTCGAATCCTGCAGGGCGCGCCACTCCGGTTCATCGCGGCGCGGCGATGGGCCGCGCTCCGACCTGCGGAATGGCCGGCCGAAGGCTGCAGCTGACGCCGGCGCGAAATCTGCTGCACGTGGGGTTGGTTCAGCCTGCGGTCTCTAGGCCTTCAGCCAGGCGATGAGCTCGGGCCCTAGCAGCCGGGCGTTGAGCTGTTCGTCTGACAACTCCACGAAGGCGTCGAGATCGCGAATGATCACCACGCCGGTGTTCTTGAACCGCTCGGCGATCGTGCGCAGGAACTGGAAGTCGACATCGTGCTCGCAGGCGCCCACGAAAAGGAAGTAGACTTCGTCGCCGCGCTGCTCCGACTCCTCCAGGATCCTGGTCGTGCGAACGTGGTCGCCGGTATGGTTTTCTCCATCCGTGACGAAGATGACGATCGATCGTTTGCGGCCTTTGAATTCGGGCGTCTTGGGGCGGCCGAAAAACCGGCTTAGCCAGCCGCTCGCGCCCTCTGGCATGGGCAGCCAGCCGAAATGCTGTAGGTTGCGCTCCAGCACATAGCTATATTCGGTGCCGCCGCTCCAGCCGAGCACGCGGCCCACGACCTTCCGGACGATGTAGTTTTCACAATCATCGGGCGTGACCGTTCCGACATGGGTGACAGTGTGGCGGCCGTCGCTGAACGTGAAGACGTCCATCTTTCCGTCTGGATCAAGCTCCATGCCATAGGGCACCAGCCGCGCGATCAGCTTGCTGGTCGTGCCTTCCTTGTGCTCGTGCTCGAATGAGCCCGACACGTCGATGTCGAAGATCAGCTCGGCCTTCACGTCAGCCGCGACGCCCGCCTTGTCGAGCGACAGGCGCAGGGTGTGCGCCGACTTCCGCAGGTTCAGTCGCAAGGTCATGAAGGTGGCCCTTAAAGCTCGAGATTACGAAGGATGGCGCGGAGGCGAAGCTGGAGCGTTCCGGTGTCCGTCGCCGTTAAGCGACGACGATCGATGAGCGCGGCGGTCTCGCCGAGCCAGTCGACCAAGTCCACGAGCACGACATCCTGGAGCGCCTTGATCAGCCCGCGCGCTTCTTCTACGTCGCAATTGCGTTGAAACTGGCCGCTCCGGATCTCGACCAAGGTCTGGGTCAGGCTCATTTCCCTTTGCAGGAAGCGGCGCGACAATTCCGGTCGCGCGATCGCCAGATGTTCGGAGAGAAACAACGCTGCGACTGCGGCCGCCTCGATCTCGAGGCGCAAAGCTTCGAGGCGTCGCGCATGGTCGTCCAAGGCGCCGTGGATCGCCGACAGTGGGGCGAGGGCGTTCCTGGAGAGGTGTTGCAAGCGCGTCAGTTCGGTGCGCGCGGCCTTCAGACGGCGCGGCGTATCGATGCGCTCGCTGGCGGGCTCCATCACGCCGAGAAGGGGAGGGCGGCGGGGCGCGTGGATCGCTTCGATGTCGATCGCGCCGAGAATTGCGACGATCCGGCCCAGATAGCCTCGGATAGGATCCAGGATCTCGGCTCGAGCAGGTGGTGGGGCGTTCGAAACCAAGGCTGCGTAACGCAGCTGGGCGGCATGACCCCACTGGGCCGCCTGCTCGTCGTGCGCGTCCTCGAGCACGAAGCCGTCAATAAACCGTACGGCGCGCCTGGCGACTCGGGGGGCGATGCCGGGTGACAGCCGGGCGATATCTGCCCCGCTGATCGCGATCCTTTTGCGCGCAACGCCTGGAATGGCTGTCGGTGCAGTCACGGTCGGCGTCGGGGCTGAGCCGACCGGTGCAACATCCCTTGCGCGCGCCGTGCGTTTGGCGGGAACCGCGATCACCGTCGGGCTCAGCCGCTTTGGCGCCGAGCCCGCATCGGGCGTCACCTTGGCCTTGGGCTCGTCTGGCACGCGTCGCTCAGGAGAAGTGCGCGAGCACGTCGTTGAAGTCGCCGTTGAAGCCTCGACCGACCGCCGCATACTCCCAGCCGTTGGGGCCGAGCAGCAGGCTGCCAAGCTGGACCACGTTGAAGTCCTTGAATTCGGAGGAGAGTTGATAGGCGCCGAGCTCGCGTCCAATGTCGTCGGTCAGAGTGATGACACACAGCTCGATGTCGCCGAACGCTGGCTCGTCCTCGTCTTCGTCGTCGCGGTCGACGCCATGATCGGCCTCGTGGACTGTCACCAGGATCGGGACCTCGTTGACCCCTGGCGGGATCTTGGAACCGTCGATAACGATGGACTCCGAATTGTTCTGCACACGCATGTCGCCGCTGTGCGCCAAGCCCCCGCTGGGAGTCTGGAACGATCCGTCCGCATTGGTCTGCAGAACGCCGCCGCGCGGGTTCATGCGAGTGGTGTTGTAGGTAGACAGGACCGCGGAGAGTTCTGTCACCTTGGCTCCGTCGCCATCGTTCACGGCCTCCAGTGCGTGCACGTCGACATCGTCAGCGTGATCAGCATCACATTCCCATCTGACCTCGACCTTAAAACGCGCGCCTTTGTTCAGCGAGAGTTGCAGCTTGCGGGACGTCGCGCCGGGTTTTTCAAGCGGCAAGGTAAGCATGCGCGGCGTGGTCCTCGACGTTATTTGATCGGTCCGCAACGGGAATGGATGCGGCGCGACACTAGACAAGCACCGGTTGAAAGCCAACCGGGCGGAATCTTCCCGTCGAGCCGACGCCGCTAGAAGCGCGTCGTGGTGCGCAGTCCGTCCACAATCGCAGTATGGGCAACCTTCAGTTCGGCGCGGGCTGAATTCCCCTAATAGTTCGGCGAAGTCGTAAATCCGGATCCTATTTAAAGGCGTGGGGCGGCCTAGGATGATGAGGTCGCGCAGTCCTGCGCGGCGCGCTTTACCTGCCCGGTCTGAGCATATGCTTTTGAAAAGGGCGTCGAAATTTCACCGGAACAACCGGGTGGACCTAAGGGTCCAATAATCGGGGAGGGAGCTCAAATGAAGCGACACCATCTTTTCGCATCGACGGTGCTGGCGGGCCTCGCCTTGGCCACCGTCACCAGTGCCCAGACGGGCGCCCAGGGCGGCAAGGCCGACAAGGACAACACCCAGGTCGAGGAGGTCGTCGTTACGGGCGTCTTCGGCGCTCGCGCGATCGAGAGCGCCCCGATCTCGGTCAACGTGGTGACCGCTCAGCAGCTTCAACAGCAAACGCCAGTCTCGGCCACGGATCTGCTCAAGAACGTCCCCGGCGTCTTCGTCAATTCGGCCTTGGGCGAGATTCGCAACATCGTGTTCTCGCGAGGGGTGTCGGCCAATTCGCTCGACGGGGCCAACGGCTATTACTATGTCTCGCTGCAGGAAGACGGCCTGCCGACCGACGTCCTCACGGCCACCAACTATGGGCCCGACTATTTTCTGCGCCAGGATCTGACGCTCAGCCGCCTGGAAGGCCTTCGCGGCGGCACGGCGGCGATCACCGGTCCCAACGCGCCGGGCGGCATCTTCAACTACATTTCCAAGACGGGGCGCAACAGCCCAGGTACGGAAATCCAGACCCGGCTAGGTCTGGAAGGCAACGGCAAGAATCCCTCCTATCGCGCCGACTTCTTCACCGGCGGGGCGTTGAGCGATCGTCTCTATTACTCCGTTGGCGGCTTCTATCGCACTTCGCGCGGGGCGCACGACCCAGGCTACACCGCGAACAAGGGCGGTCAGATCAAGGGCAACCTGCTCTACGACTACGACAAGGGCTCGGTGCTCTTCACCGCCAAATATCTGCGCGACCGCAACATCTGGGCCGACTTCGTGCCCGCCTATGGCGCGGTCAAATTCGCTCCCGGCTTCGAAAACACCTCATCGAACCTGCAGCCGGCCAACGGCGCGCACTGCTATCCCAAGGCCGGCGGCGGCAAGGGCTGCTGGAATCCCAAGGATCTGGCGCTGTCGCAATCGCTGTCCTTCGGCGCCAACTGGACGCATGAACTCGCGCCCGGCTTCAAGCTGGAAAACAAGGCGCGCTATTCGCACAACAACACCAACTGGAACACCGGCGCGGTGCTGGCCGTGGTGCCGATCACCGATGTCGTCGTGTCGTTCATCGACAACACCGCCTTCGCGCCGGGGACCTTCCGCTATTACAATCACGACAACGGTCAGCTCCTGGCCACCGTCAATTCGCTGGGCTTTCCGGGCGGACGCACGGTGACAAGCAACAACCTGCCCGGTCAGAACGTCTTCAAGGACGGGGTCTTCACCGGTTTCGCCGCTCACCAGGTCTTCATGTCGGACCAGGTCGTGGATCAGCTGACCCTGAGCAAGGACTGGGGCGCCCACCACCTCGCGGTCGGCGGCTATGGCGCGATCGCCCGGCTGAAGTCGTCCTCCGACGGCGGCGGGGTCGGATTGATGACCCTGACCGATCAGCCGACCATGCTCGACGTCACCGTGACCACGCCGGCCGGCGCGCTTTATCGCGTGACGGATCCATCGGGTTTCGCCGGTCAGGGGCAGCCGGTGCTCCCCGCCTACAGTGGCTCCCAAAAACAGTTCTCGATCTTCTTCGGCGATACCTGGACGGTGACGCCCAAGCTGACCGTCGACGCCGGGGGCCGTTACGAGCGGATCCGCTACGACATCGTCAACAAGACCTACAACAACCCCAGCGCCAACGTCCTGACCGCCGGCGGCGTCGACGGCAACCCGCTGACCATGTGGGACAACAATGTCTCCGGCTATGGGCCGGAGTACCGGGTCAAGCGCGACTACGACTTCTTCAACTATTCGCTGTCGGCGTCCTACGAGATCTCCGACGACCTCAACACCTATGTCCGCTACACGCTGGGCAAGAAGGCGCCGGACTTCGGGACGATCGAAGGTCTCGACACCCCGTCGGAGATCGCCACGGTATTTCCCAGCCCCCAACGGATCGAGCAGATTGAACTTGGCGTCAAGTACAATCACGGCGGGCTGAACCTGCAGCTCTTCCCCTTCTACAGCAAGCTGTCCAACGTCACCACGCCGCAGGTCTTCACCTATCAGTCCGGACCGAACGCGGGGCAGTTCTACAATCCGCCGCCGGTGGCCGGCACGATCAAGACCTACGGGGTGGAAATCGCTTCGACCCTGCGCATTTCGCCCACCTTGCAGGGGCGCGCCAACGTCACGCTGCAGAGCCCCAAAGCCAGTCAGTTCGGCACCTACATCCAGGGCACCAAGGGGGACGGAACCGACGATGTCCTCAGCCAGATTCCGGCCGGTGACGCCGACAACAATCCCAAGCTGATGATCCGCGGCGGGTTGAACTGGACGCCGCTCGACAGGGTCAGTCTGTTCGCCGAGGTCAATCACGTGGGCAAGCGCGCCGCCAACGCCGCCAACGCCTTCTATCTGCCGGCCTATACCACCGTCGACATCGGCGGCTCGTGGAAGGCCACCGACAAGTTCAAGGTGCAGGCCAATGTCGCCAACCTTTTCGACAAGGCCGGGGTGATGTCCTGGGCGCGCGCGGGCGGCTTCCTAGCCAGCCTGGATCGCCAGAGCTTGGCCAAGGGGCAGTATGACCGCAACGCGCTCTACACCATCGCTCCGATCCAGGCGCGGGCCTTCTACGTGACCGGGACCTACGCCTTCTGATCGCGCGGCGGGGACGAGGCCAACCTTGGGCTCGTCTCCGCGTCGGCGTGCTCGGCGATCCCGCGCCGGGCCGCTCTCCTGCAGCCGGCGCGCCGGCTTTTGCATGGTCTTCGCAACCGCCTTGGCGGGCGACGCTATGCGAGCCTCTTGAGCGCGGGCTGCCGTCAATGATCTGCCGCGTCGACGACGATCTCTTCGAGCACGACGTTGTCGTCGAGCCGCCAGACCTTGAGAGTGTGACGGCCGGCGCCGAGATCGGGAAAGCGGGCTTCCAGCGTCTGTGCGTTGTTCTTCACCGCTTCCGCCCAGGCCTTCTGGCCCGGCGTGGTCGTGGCGCCGCCTGTTGGAACGAGCCGGGAAGTCACGACCTGAACAGGTCCATCGTCGATCGAGACGCCAACCCGAACGCCGTCGCCGCCCAAGGTGTCCAGGGTCGGCGCAAGGCGTAGGGCCACTCGCGCGGGTCCTGGCCTTTGAACCGAGATGGCATATTCGAGCCGGACGTTGTCGGCCGGCGCCGTCGCGGGCCGGCCTTGCGGCAGAGCCAGCACGGCGTCGCCCTGGCCCAGGTGCGAGATCTTCGCCCACGCCAGCCCCTTGCCGCCAACCGCGCGATCGAACTTCGTCGCGGCGATCGTGGTGACGCCCGGATCAGGACGCGGCCGGGGGGCGAACTGAACCTTGGCCGAGAGCTTGTCGGGCGGCGTGTCCGCGGCGACCCGGATGATGCTGGGCATGGTCTGCTGGGTCGGGTCGTTCCAGATCACGTAGCTCATGTGGACCTGGTTCATCATGCCGGCCCACTTGCCGCCATTCAGGGCATGGTATTGCGCGGTAAGATCGTTGTCGCGGTTGAAGGCCGCCTCCACGATCTTGGCGAAGTGGTTGGCGCGGGCGTCGTTGCGGGAGGCGAGTCTGCGGTTCCAGGCGGTCGCGTAGTACAGCTCATAGAGGTTGGAAAACGCCAGCACCGGATGTTCGACCAACTGGAAGAAGGCGTCCTGCTGATCCGGGCGCAGGCGTGGCTTGATCTTCTCGACCTTGCTGACCAGCGCGCGCCAATCCTCGACGATCTGGCCGAATTCGCCACCGTCGAGCAGCGGACCAGTTCCTTCGCCCAGCGCGAAGGTGTCTTGATCGATCAGTTCAGGTTTGCGGCGGGAGGCGTAGGTTCCGTAGGTCGCCATCACGTCGCCGATTTCGGGGCCGAGCTCCGCACCGAAGGTCTGGCTGGCCCAAGCCCTGGGAAAGGCCTCGAGCGCCTGCGGCGTCATCGCCTCCGGATTCCAGGCCATGCGCATGAAGAAGTCGAGAGGATACTCCAGAGGCTTGATGTCGCCGACATTGACGATCCAGAGATTGCGGGCGCCACGCTGGTAGGCCAGGTCCATTTGCTGCCAGACCTTTGCCACCTGGTTGGTGTTGATCCACTTGTAGTTCCGTGGCGCGCCCACATAGTCGAAGTGGTAGTAGACGCCGTAGCCGCCGGCGCGATCCAGATGGTCCTTGCCCGCGACGGGAAGGCGGCGAATCTGCCCCCAGTTGTCATCCGCGAACAGCAAGGTGACATCGTCCGGCACACGCATGCCGTGGTCGTAATAGTCCTGAACTTCCTTGTAGAGCGCCCAGACCTGGGGCGTCCTGTCCGCCGGCTTGCCGGTGACGTCCGCGATGATCTTGCGCTGGTCGGCCACCACCTGCTCGAGAAGTTGCGTCGCCGCGCCCTCGGCCATAGGCTCGTCGCCGTCGCCACGCATGCCCACGGTGATCAGGCTTTCGTAGCCGACGCCGTCACCCTTCGACATCATCCGCTCGATCCCGCCTCGCCAGAAGGCCCGGAGATTGTCGGCGTTCGTGGAATAGTCCCACCGCCCGCCGGTCACGCCCTTGTCGGTGTTGCGGTGCCATTCATCCTGGGCGCGCGTCATCGGCTCGTGGTGGGAGCTGCCCATCACCACGCCCATTTCGTCGGCCAGCACCTTGTTGCGCGGATCATCGTCGTTGAAGGCCTTGGGGGCCCACATGGCCGGCCACAGATAGTTTCCCTTCAAGCGCAGCATCAATTCGAACACGTGCGCATAGGCGGCTGAATTGACGCCGCCGAACTTGGCCTTGGCCCAGCCGCTGAAGGCCGGGTCCTCGTCATTGATGAAGAAGCCGCGATACTTGACCCTGGGATGGTCGGCTCGGGCGCCCGCGGTGATGAACAGATCGGCCTTCTTGGTCACGGGGACATCGGCCCACCAGACCCATGGCGAGACTCCGATCCGTTCGGAAAGGTCATAGGTCCCGAAAACGGCGCCGCGACGATCGGCGCCGACAATGACGAGCGCGCGCGCGATGCTCGGCGTGGGATGCTCGACGACGACCTGCCGAAAGCCCTCCCATTCGTTGCCCAGGTTGTCCACCTTGAGCTTTCCCGCGCGCACAAGTCCGTCGATCACCGGGCTCTTGCCAAGCACGCCGATGATGACCACCGGGCCATGCGCCGCAGAGAGGTCATCCAGCTTGGCCGCATCGCGTCCGCCGACGCGACCGAGATCGGCGCGCAGTCCATCGGCCGCATGGCGCACGGCCGGATCGGCCGCTGCGTCGACATAGACGCTTGCCGGCAGGCCTTGCCGGATGAGGGGAAGGCTCGTGGAACGCCCCAGCGGACAAACGCTGGCGGGCGTGTCGCAGGCTAAGGCGGCCGAGGCGGCGAGAAAGCTGACAGCGACCATGAACGCCGCCGCCGCCGGGAGACTTGAACCTCGCACGCTTCCTCCGCTCTGACGCAAAGTGATCTGGCCACTTTATTGGAAAGGTCAGACCATAACAGTCGGATATGGACTCGCAAGCGGTTGCGACGCGCCGACATCATGCCGGAGCGCTTATCCCGACAACCGGCAACCGCAGGAACACATTCCCTGCGGCGGTCGGCCGGGGCAGGGCTCCGGCGCGAATGTTCACCTGCAGGGATGGCAGAATCAGGGTGGGGGCGGAAAGCGTCGCGTCGCGCGCCGTGCGCAAAGCGATAAAGGCGTCCTCGGTCTGGCCGTCCCGGACGTGGATGTTATGAGCCTTTTCCTCGGCCACGGTGGTTTCCCAACGATGGTCCGAGCGGCCTTCAGGCAGGTAGTCGTGGCCGACAAAGACACGGGTTTCCGGCGGCAGGGAAAGAACCTTGCGGATCGAGCGGAACAGGGTTCGCGCGTCGCCTCCAGGGAAGTCGGCGCGGGCCGTGCCGTAGTCGGGCATGAAGATCGTGTCGCCCACGAAGGCCGCGTCGCCGATCAGGTAGGTGAGGCAGGCAGGCGTGTGCCCGGGGGTGTGCAGCGCGCCGATCGTCAGCTCGCCCAAGGGCAGAGTATCGCCTTCGTTCATCAGGACATCGAAGACCGAACCGTCGGCGGTCGCGTCCGACTCGAATATGGGGATGAAGGTCTTCTGCACCTCGACGATCCGGGCGCCGATGACGATCCGCGCCCCGGTTTTGTCCCGAATGTAGTCGGCAGCCGAAAGGTGGTCGGCGTGCGCATGGGTCTCCAGCACATAGGCCAGTTTCAGTCCGCGAGCCTCGATGGTGGCCAGTATTGCGTCCGCTGACCGGGTTGAGAGCCGGGCGGCCTTGGGTTCGAAGTCTAGGACGGGATCGATGATCGCCGTCGCCCCCGTCGCCGGATCGGTGACGATGTAGCTGGCGGTGAAGGTGGCGGGATCGAAAAACGCTTGAACGTCGGGTCGCATGGCCGGAGCCTCCGATATGGCAGGTTCTTAATATTAGATCTTGCTAAATTAGATCAAGCTAATATATGGCGTTCATGTTCGATCTATCGCGTTTCGACGTCAGCCAGTTCGAGGCCAGCGCCGCGCAGGCGGCCAAGCTCCTGCGCGCCTTGGCCAACGAGCGGCGGCTGATGATCCTGTGCCAGCTCGTCGATGGCGAACGGTCGGTGGGGCAGCTCCAGCCCCTGGTCGGCCTTTCGCAATCGGCCCTTTCGCAGCATCTGGCGGTGCTGCGAGAGGAGGGCGTCGTGGCCTCGCGCCGCGAAGCCACTAGCCTCTGGTACCGGATCGCCGATCCCGCCGCTCTCAAGGTGGTCGGCACGCTCGCGGAGATCTTTTGCCCTCCAGCGGAGAACGCCGCCCATGACCCAGCCCCTGATCCTTCTGACGCCTGACGAGGCTGCTCGGCGCCTGGCCGACGGTCGAGCCGTCCTCATCGACATCCGCGAGCCCGACGAGTTCGCCCGTCGTCGCGCCAAGGGGGCTTTGTCGCGCCCGCTCTCGACCCTGGCCGCCGAAGGGCTGAGCCTGCCTGACGCCCGCGAGGTCATTTTCACCTGCCGTTCGGGCATGCGCACCAGCGTCAATGGCGAGCGACTGATGGCCGCCTGCGGACGCTCCGCGCACGTTCTGGAAGGCGGGCTCGACGCCTGGGAAGGGGCTGGCCTGCCTGTCGAGCTGGACGCCAAGGCGCCGTTGGAGATGATGCGTCAGGTCCAGATCGTCGCCGGAGCGCTGGTGCTGGCGAGCGTCGTTCTGGGCCTAGGCGTATCGCCGTGGTTCCTCGGCGTTGCCGGCTTTGTCGGCGCGGGCCTGACCTTCGCCGGGATCACCGGCTTCTGCGGCATGGCGCGCCTCCTGGCCCTGGCGCCGTGGAACCGCCCGGCGTCGGCGTAAGTCCATGGACGCCAGCCTGCTGGCCGCCGCCCTCAGCGGCGCAATCGTCGCCCTGCTGCTGACGCTTTTCGGCGGCGGTGGTTCGGTGCTCGCCACGCCGCTTTTGCTCTACGTGGTGGGCGTGCGGGACGCACACGTGGCGATCGGAACCTCGGCCGCCGCCGTCGCGATCAACGCCGCCGCCGGCCTGGCCGCGCAAACCAAGGCCGGGCGCGTGAAGTGGCCCTGCGCTCTAACCTTCGGCGCGCCGGGCTTGGCCGGATCGCTTGTGGGAGCGCAGATGGCCAAGAGGCTGGCGGGCGATCACCTGTTGGCTGTCTTCGCCCTGGCCATGGCGGCCGTGGGCCTGTCCATGTTCCGCGCGCCAGGTTCGCCGGGCGATGCGGACGTCCACATCGATTCCGCCAAGGCTCTGAGGCTGGTTCCCATCGGCGCGGCCACTGGTCTGACGGCGGGATTCTTCGGCATCGGCGGCGGTTTCCTGATCGCGCCCGGTTTGATGGCGGCGACCGGCATGACCCTGGCCAACGCGGCGGCTTCGTCGCTGGTGTCGGTCGCGCTGTTTGGCGCGGCGACCAGCCTCAGCTACGCCGCTTCCGGCCTCGTGGACGGGCGCCTGTTCTTGGCGCTGGTCGCCGGCGGCGGCGTGGGTGTCCTGGCGGGGGCGCGCCTTGCTCCGAGCTTGGCGTCGCGAGCTCTGTTGGCGCGGCGGCTGTTCGCGGCCATGATCGTCGCAACGGCCGTCTATGTGTTCTGGCGCGCGACCCGCAGCTAGGCTGGATCCGACCCTGTGGGCTGGGCGCGCGAGCGGGAGAACGCCGCTCCGCTGAGGACAAAAAAGGCGCAGGGACGAGTGAGGGCTTCCGGTTTCCGGGACTCTAGCCTTACGGTGTTCCCTGTCCGGAGGATTCATGACGTCCGATCCTCTCAAGGTTCCAGCGCGGACGGCGATGCTGGACCTGCCGGCTTACGAGCCCGGTTTGCGGCGGTATTTCCGGCGTCGCGCGCCGGCGGGACAGGTCGATGACCTGGTGCAGGAGGTCTTCGCACGCCTGCTCAGCTTGCGCGATCCGGCGGCGGTGCAGGATCTTGAGCGCTACATCTTCGTTGTCGCCGCCAGCGTCCTGTCGCGGCAGCATCGACGCAGCCCCCCCTGGCAAGCGGTCGAAGATCTCGAGGCCTTCGGGCCGCGCGACGAGGTAACGCCCGAGCGCTCGCTGATCGGCAAGGAGGGAGTCGAGGCCATGCTTTCGGCGCTCGACGATCTGCCCGCTCGCACGCGACACGTCTTCCTGCTGCACCGGTTCGAGGAGATGACCTATCAGCGTATCGCTCGGGAGTTGGGCATTTCGGTCAGTGCGGTCGAGAAACACATGATGGCGGCCCTGAAAGCCTTGTTCCTGCGTGAAGGACGCGACCGATGAGCGTGGCGTTGCAAGATCGGGCGGCCGAAGTCGCTACGTGGTTCGCGCGCCGTCGCGCCGGACCCCTGACGCCGGATGACCAGATCGCGTTTCAGGCCTGGCTCGACGCCGACCCCGGCAATCGCGAAGCCTTCGATGCGGCCTCGGACCTATGGGGTGATTTCGACGACCTGAGGATCGATCCGCGTTTGATGCGCTTGCGGGAAGAGGCCAGGAGCGCCGTCAGCCGGCGCCGAACGCGCCGGATGGCCGGGGCGATCGCCGCCTGTTTCGCGTTAGTCGTGGGCGGTGCTGCGGCCTGGCAGGGCGTCCGCTATCTATCCGATGCGATCGCACCGAGGCCGACTACCTATGCGACGCGGGTGGGCCAGACCATGAGCGTCAGTCTTCCGGACGGCAGCCTGGCGGTGCTGGACACCAATTCCGAACTGCGGGCCTGGTCGCCGGGAAAGACGCGGCGTTTGGAGCTGGTCCGGGGGCGAGCGTTCTTCAAGGTCGCCAAGGACCCCGCGCATCCGTTCGTCGTTCGCGCCGGCGATCACAGCGTGACCGCGTTGGGCACGCAGTTCGACATCGACCTGCGCCCTGCCAATTTCAAGGTGGTGCTGTCCGAGGGGCGGGTGCGGGTGAAGTCCGACCGCCCGGCGGCCGGGGCGGCCAGCGCAGTCGACATGAATGCGGGCTATCAGCTGGTCGCCCGGGGCGGCGATTGGAGTTTGTCACGCGCCGATACGCGGAGTGCGGAAGGGTGGGTGTCAGGGCGCCTGGTGTTCGACGACGCGCCGCTTGGCGAGATCGCCGCCGAGCTCGGCCGCTATTCCGTCGCGCCGATCACGGTCGCGCCCGAGGTGGCCGAGCGGCGCATGAGCGCCGTGCTGCCGGCCAAGGACCCTGAGGCCTTCATCGCCTCGGCCGAGGCTCTGGGCTTGGCGCGGCGCGCGCCGGGCGCGGGCTACGTCCTCACGTCGCCTTGAGGAGAGCCTTGAACTTTTTTCGCATCCGGCGCTGAGGTGTTTCGTCAGGGGCGGCTCTAACCCTGAAACGGCAGCGAACATGCCGTGGGGAGGAGCAAGAGATGACGCACCATGCGAGGGGCGGCCTGACGCCGTGGTTGATGGGCGGCGCTGTGGCGGCGCTGATCGTGAGCACGGCGCACGGCGAGGAGCGCAGCTACCAGATCAAGGCCCAGGATCTCGGCCCGGCGCTCAAGGAATTCGGGCTGCAGAGCGGCCGTCCCATTTCGTTTACCGAGGACCGTGTGCGAGGCCGCCGTTCGGCCGAGGTGATCGGCGCCTATGACGACGCCGTCGCCCTGCGCCGCCTTCTGCAGGGAACGAACCTGACCTTCGTTCGCGCCCTGAACGGCTTTGCTGTCGTGCGGAACGACGCGCCCCAGGTGATCAAGGTCGCCGACCAGGCCGTCGTCGCGCCGGCTTCGCCGACGACCCAGGTCCGCGCCGACGCTCCGGCCGAACCGATTTTCGTCGAGGAGGTCGTGGTCACCGCCCAGCGTCGGGCCGAAACGGTGCAGTCCGTGCCGCTGGCCGTGTCGGCGGCGACCGGCGAGTCCCTGGCCAAGCAAGGGGTCAAGAACATCGTCGATCTGTCGGCTCAGGCCCCCAGCCTGCAGATCAGCAACGGCGGCGGCGGCAACGCCCAGGTCTTCATGCGCGGCGTCGGCAGCACCAACACCACGGTCGTGGGCGACCCGGCCGTGGCGGTGCATGTCGACGGCATCTATGTCTCGCGCGCCAACGCGATCAGCGGGGCGTTCTATGACCTGGATCGGGTCGAGGTCGTCCGCGGTCCCCAAGGTACGCTGTACGGCCGCAACGCCACGGCCGGCGCCATCAACATCATCACCAACACACCCAAGCATGATTACGAGGGCTCGGTGGACGTTGAGGCAGGCAACTACGCCGCCCTGACCACCACCGGCATGATCAACGTGCCGATCGGCGACGCCGTGGCCGTCCGCGCGGCGTTCCAGACCAGCCGCCACGACGGCTATCTGAAGGCGGTCAACAAGGGGCCGGGGACCGGCGGCAACGACCGCAACGACCAGGATGACAAGTCTGCGCGGCTGTCCCTGCTGTTTCAGCCCAATGAGCGCCTCAAGGTCCTGGTCCGCGGCGACTATCTGCATCGCGGCGGCGCGGGCTTCGGCGACGTGGCCTATCCGCTGGAAACCGGCGACCCCTACACCACGCTGGCCAAGGTCAACGTCTCGCAGGACAACACCTTCAAGAACATCACGCTCGAGGCCAGCTACGACCTCGACTGGGCGACCCTGACCTATCTGGGCGGCCACCGCGACGTGGACGTCAACACGATTACCGAGAACCTGGCCTCCGACAATCACCGCCCGACCTATCAGTCGCAGGACAATTGGAGCGAGACCCAGGAGCTGCGCCTGGGCGGTGACAGCGGCAAGCTCAAGTGGGTGACCGGTCTTTACACCTTCAAGGAAAAGAGCGCGACCGACACCCGGATCCTCCAGGCCAACGGCAACTATCTGGCCTTCTTCCAGCCCTACATCTTCTCGCGGTCGGCGGCCGCCTTCGGACAGGCGACCTATTCGGTGACCGACAAACTACGGCTGACGGCGGGCGCCCGCTACACGCACGACCACAAGGGGCGCAGCGGCAACACCTATCTGCTGAAGCCGGACTTTTCGATCCTGTCGCTGGTGGTGCGCAACCTGTCCGACGAGACCTGGAACGCGACGAACTGGAAGCTGGGCGTCGACTACGACATCAACAGCAGCTCGATGCTCTACGCTCAAGCCTCCACGGGCTACAAGGCAGGCGGCTATTTCGACGGCTTGCCGCCGAACGCCTATGAGCCCGAGCACATCACCGCCTACGAAATCGGCTCGAAGAACCGCTTTCTGGATCGACGCCTGCGGCTGAACATCGCCGGCTTCTACAATGAGTACCGCGACCTGCAGGTCTCGGCGGTCGAGAACATCGCCGGCCAGAACGCCCTGGTGACCCGCAACGCCGGCAAGGCGGTGATCTACGGCGTCGAAGTCGAGACGGATTTCAAGATCACCCGCGCCGACGTCGTGGACATGAATCTGTCCTGGCTGCACGCGCGGTACGAGACCTTCCTGCTGCCGCTGGGCGACCCGTTCGTGAACTACGCCGGCAACGCCACGGTCGACCGTTGCTACAAGGCCGACTACGCGGCCGCCGCGCCCCGGGCTGGCGACTTCTCCGGTTGCCACATGGCCCGGACGCCGACGTGGAGCCTCACGGCCGGCTATGCCCACACTTTCGAACTGGCCAACGGCGCCAACCTGACCGCTCGCGCCCAGAGCCATTACGAAAGCGAGAAGGAGCTGGAGTTCCACGGCTTCGCCTCGAACCGTCAGAAGGCCTTCACCAAGACCGACCTGTCGCTGACCTACGCCGCCGAGGGCGGGAAGTGGTCACTGATGGCCTATGTCCGCAACCTGGAAGACAAGGCGGTGCGGACCAATTCGAACGCCAACGCCACGACCGGGGTCTCGACCAACGGCACGGCGTTCTATGCCCCGCCGCGGCTCTACGGCGTGCGGCTGTCGGCCAAGTTCAACTGACGGGGAGGGCGCGCGTCCTCGCCGGACGGGCGCCCGACCGCTTTCCCAGATTTCGAGGCGTACCATGAGCAAGAACTGGCTGATCGGGGCCGTGGCCCTGGCGCTGGCGGCGCCGGCCCAGGCGGGCGAGGTGAGCGGCAAGGTGACCGGCCCCGGCGGCGCGGCTGTGGCCGGGGCCAGGGTGGTGATCAACGATCTGCTGCGCGGCGACACGACCGAGCGGGACGGACGCTTCGACCTGCCGCGCCTGCCCGCCGGCGAGTATGACGTCTCGGTCACCGCCATGGGGCTGGCCAGCCAGACACGGCGGATCAGCGTGCCCCGGGACGGCGTGGCCCAGCTGGACGTGCAGTTGGGCCCTAACACGGCCCTGCCAAAGATCGCGGCGATGAACGCCGAACCAGCGGCCGAACATATGGCCCAGAAGCAGGCCTATCTGGCCGCCATCAAGCCGACCGCTGCGCGCAAGCCCAACATCCTGGTCCTGCTGTTCGACGACCTGGGCTATGGCGACCTGTCCTCGTACGGCAACCAACTGATCAAGACGCCCAACATCGACGGGCTGGCCGCCAAGGGCGTGAAGCTGACCCAGTTCTATTCGGGTTCTCCGGTCTGCACGCCCTCGCGGGCGGCGCTGCTGACCGGGCGCTATCCGACCCGCTCGCGCGCGGCCAACCACGTCTTCTTTCCCAGCGACAACCCGATGGCCCAGATCCGGCGCTCTGCCGGCTACGCCAACGCCATCCCCGCCGACGAGGTCCTGCTGCCCGAGGTGCTGTCGCGGGCCGGCTATCGTACGGGAGCCTTCGGCAAGTGGCACCTGGGCGACACGCCCGGCCATCGGCCGACCGACCTGGGCTTCCAGACCTATTTCGGCGTCCTCTACAGCAACGACATGAACCCGCTGACGATCTGGCGCGGGACCAACGTCGATACCCCGCCGGACAAGACCGACCAGCGCACCTTGACCGAGCGGTTCACGGATGAGGCGATCGGCTTCATGCGCGCCAGCGCCGGCCAGCCGTTCTTCGCCTATGTGCCGTTCACCGCGCCGCACCTGCCACACTTTCCCAACCCCAAGCACCAGGGGGTGTCGGAAGGCGGGACCTACGGCGACGTCGTCGAGGATCTGGACGACAATGTCGGCCGCATCCTGCGGACGCTGGATGACCTGAAGATCGCCGACGACACCATCGTCATCGTCACCAGCGACAATGGCGGCGACCAGGCTGGCTCGGTGGGCAATTTGCGAGGGCGCAAGGGCGAGACCTACGAGGGCGGCATGCGCGTGCCGTGCTTCGTGGTCTGGCCGGGCCGGACCAAGGCGGGCGCGGTCAGCGACGCCATGGCCATGAACATCGACCTGTTTCCGACGCTGCTGGCGGCGCTCGGCATTCCGCTACCCAAGGACCGGTCCATCGATGGCCGTGACATGGCGGGCCTGTTGTCGGGCGGGGCTTCGCCGCACGACTACCTCTACTACGTCACGGCCTTCTCGGGCGAGTTCCAGGCGGTGCGTGACACCGATTTCAAGTACCGCGCCATGATCTCCGAGAAATGGCCGCTGGCGCCGACCGGCACGCCCTTGCCGCACGGCGCGCAGCCGGCCCTGTACCGGATCAACGGCGACAACGAGTCCCACGACGTCACGGCCAAGCATCCCGACGAGGCCAGGCGCCTGTCTGAACGTCTGGCGGCGTTCCGCGCCGACGCCGAGGCCAATCCCCGTGGCTGGACGCCCGCTCAGGAGGCGAAACAATGAAGCCGCTTTTCTCTACCCTGCGCGCCTTGAGCGCGGTGCTGCTGGCTGCGGCATGGACGAGCCTCGCTCGGGCCGAACCGCCGCCGCCCGCACGGCCCAATATCGTCTTCGTGCTGGTTGATGATCTGCGCTATGACGCCATGGGCTTTCTGACGCCGGGCCTGCGCACCCCGAACATCGACTTCCTGGCCCGCAACGGCGTCTATTTCCCCAATGCGGTGGTGACCTCGTCGTTGTGCTCGCCCAGCCGCGCCACCATCCTGACGGGAATGACCGCCCGCAATCACGGCGTTATAGACAACAACAACTCGTCCGAGGCCGGACTGACCTTCTTTCCCAAGTACCTGCAGGGCGTGGGCTACCAGACCGCCTTCGTCGGCAAGTGGCACATGGGCGACGCCAGCGACGGGCCCCGGCCAGGCTTCGACCGGTGGATCAGCTTCCTGGGGCAGGGCAACTATCTGCCGACCGACGGCCTGACCCCGCAGCAGGTCGCGGCCGGCCAGCGCAACATGCTCAATGTCGACGGCAAGGAAGTCCCCCAGAAGGGCTACATGACCGACGAGCTGACCGACTACGCCATGGACTGGCTGGAGCACGGCAGGGACAGGTCCAAGCCGTTCTTCCTCTATCTGTCGCACAAGGCGGTGCACTCCGAGATCAAGGCGCCCGAACGCTACGCCGACCAGTACAAGGACTTGGACATCAAGCTGCCGGCGAGCATGGCCGACACGCCCGAGAACAATCGCGGCAAGCCGATGTGGGTGCGCAACCAGCGCAACAGCTGGCACGGTGTCGACTATTTCTACAACCAGGACAGGCCGCTGAAGGAGTATGTTCGAGAATACTATCGCGGCCTGAGCCCCGTTGACGACAGCGTCGGGCGGATTCTGAAGTACCTTCGCGACAACCATCTGGAGGACAACACGATCCTGGTGTTCTTCAGCGACAACGGCTTCCAGTTTGGCGAGCATGGGCTGATCGACAAGCGAGACGCCTACGAGGCCTCGATCCGTGTGCCGATGGTGGCATACGCCCCCGGGCGCTTTCCCAAGGGCGCGGTGATCCAGAACCGGGTGCGGAACCTCGATCTGGCCCCGACCTTCCTGGACGCCGCCGGCGCGCCGCGGCCAGCGCAGTTCGAAGGCAAGAGCGTGCTTCCGTTGGCCGAGGGCAAGGTGAAGCCCCAGGACTGGAAGGAGGACGACTTCGTCTACGAATATTACTGGGAATGGACGTTCCCCCAGACTCCGACAACCTTCGCCATCGAGCGCGGCCGGATGAAGTACATTCAGTACCACGGTGTCTGGGATCTGGATGAGTTGTACGATCTGGCCAAGGATCCGGACGAGATGAACAACCTCATCGACGACCCGGCCTATCTGCAAACCAAGGTCGAACTGCGCAAGGCGCTGTTTCAGCAGCTGACCAACGCCAAGGGGGAGAGGGTGGTGCCGTTCACCGAGCGCACCAGCCAGGGGCAGGTGTTCCGCAGCCTGGCCGGCGCCAAGGCCGCCGAGTTCCCCCAGTCTTGGCTGCGGCCGGCCAATCCCGTCGACCGCTTCAACGGGCTGTTTCCTGACACGCCGGCCAAGCTGGAGGCCGAGCGCGAGGGCAAGCCCTATTTCCCTCGCCGCTAGGAGAGGAGCATGGGTGTCGTCGTGGCGATGAAGGAGGCGCGAACGGAGGGCATGGTCCGCATCGACGGGCGGACCTTCGCCATGGGCTCGGCGCGTTTCTATCCGGAAGAGGCGCCGATCCGCCGGGTGCGCGTGGACGGGTTCTGGATAGACGCGACGCCAGTGACCAACCGCCAGTTCGCGGCCTTCGTCCGCGCCACCGGCTATGTCACCGATGCCGAGATCGCTCCTGATCCGCGCGACTATCCAGGCATGCCGCTTGAGATGGCCAAGGCCGGATCGCTGGTGTTCCAACCGCCGAAGGGGGCCGTGTCGCTGGATGCGCCTCTGTCGTGGTGGGCTTTCACCTTCGGAGCCAACTGGCGCAAGCCCTACGGCAAGGGCAGCTCGACCCTGAACCTGCAGGACCATCCCGTGGTCCACGTCTCGCACCGCGACGCCGAGGCCTATGCCGTCTGGGCCGGCAAGGCGTTGCCGACCGAGGCCGAGTGGGAATTGGCCGCGCGGGGCGGTCTCGAGGACGCCGAATACGCGTGGGGCGACGAACTGGCGCCGGGCGGCAGGATGATGTGCAACTACTGGCAGGGCGCTTTCCCGGCCCAGAACCTGCGCCTCGATGGCTTTGAGCGGACCTCTCCGGTGAAGCGCTTCCCGGCAAATGGCTATGGCGTCCACGACATGATCGGCAACGTCTGGGAATGGACCTCGGACTGGTGGTCGCTGCCGACGCCGAAGGGGGCCGGTTGCTGTCCGCCGGCCAATCCGCGCGGCGGCGCGCCGGAGGCCAGCATCGACCCTGCTCAACCTCACGCGCCCATTCCCCGCAAGGTGCTGAAGGGCGGCTCGCACCTGTGCGCAGAGAACTATTGCCAGCGCTACCGGCCCGCCGCTCGCATCCCGCAGACGGTCGAGAGCGCCACCAGCCACATCGGTTTTCGTTGCGTCGTGCGAGACGCCGCATCGAGCTGAGGGCGCCGCCGGGATCCCTGATCGAACTTCGCGGCCCTCGGGGTTCCCTTTGCCCGAGGGCCCTTTTTTGGCGGAAGGCGGAGAGGCGCAGCTCACTTCGGGAGGGTGGATGCTGACGCGGCCTTGGCCGTCTCGATCGTTTCGCCGAACCGGCGCTTGAACTCGTTGAACGGTATGGCGCGGTGACCGTAGCCCAACACGCCGATCGTCCGCCTGGACATGCGGCCGCTGAGTTGGCGCAACGCGTCCGGTGATTGGGTTTGATAGTAGACGCGAACGGATCGATTTCCGGCTGAATCGGCAAGGCGCGCGAAAATCAACGCGCCGCCGGGCGGGACGTCGCCGCTGGCGTAGCCGGGGGCGTCGAGTGGCGCCCCCAGCGCCGCCGCCAGGGCGGTGACGTTTGTGTCGTGACCCACGAAGACATCCAGTCCATGGCCTGGCGTCTCGAGCGCCTCCAGAACCCGCCGCCCAAGCGGCCCGGCCTGCCGCGCCGTCATGTATGGCGGCCGCGTGAAGACGTCGAACAGCGCAGCATGCAGCGCGCCGAGCCGCTTCAGGACCTTCGGCTTGATGGTTCGCCAGTGGGATGGGCTCGGCGAAAGGCCCTCGACATACTGAAGAAGCAGCACTTGCGCCGTGCCGGAGGCGTCGCGGACCGGGCCAGTCAGGTCAATGCCGCGACCGTCGGCCGAGGAGGTGACTCGCGAGGGACGGCGCGGTGAGCAAACCCTCCCGCCGCCGCAGCCGAGCACATTGTCCAGCTCGTCGAGTTCCGGCTGAAGGCGAGCGGCCAGATGATCGACGCCGCCTGTATAGGCCTGAATGGAAGCCATCGCCGCCGCCGGGTCAAAGGGTGCGGCGCCTGCCCGCAACGGCTCGAACAGCGGATCGATTTCGTCGGGCCGGAGATGACCCACCGACAAGGCGCATCCCGGCGCCAGCCCCTCGGCATAGGCTGCGCCGCTGGCGATCGTGCGTTGGGCGGTGTTCGTCCAGATCCGGGTCTGGTTCTGCGTTGGGCAACCGCGCGCGGGCAGGACGCCCAGACCGACAAGCCAGCGCCTGTCTGATCGTCCGAGGACTTCCAGCGCCTTGGCGCCATGCGCCGTCAGATGTTCCGGCGGAACCGGCCAGGTCGGCCAGGGATCGCCGGTCTGGGTGTCCTCCGGCGCCTCGTCGACGATCGGCGCTCGAACGCCATGCCGCATGACCATCGCGACGCGCTCAACGCGCATCGGCCCCGCCTGGCTCGCGCCGGCCCAGGCCAAGGTCGCGCAAGCCAGCAGAATTTGCGCCGCCTGGCGCCGATATCGCGTGCCGAACACGTCAGTCTCCTCTTTGGGGTGCGTGGGGCCGAACGCAGCGATGCGCCCCTCGGGAGAGGGACGCATCGTCACTTCACGGCGCCGGGACAGTGGCGCGGCTAGAAGCTCTTCTTGAGCGTGAGCAGGGTCGTGCGACCGGAGTCGACGACGTCCGAGAGGGCCAAGCTGTCTCGGCCGACATGGGACCAATAGCTGTAGTTCTTCAGCAGATTGGCGACCGACAGGTCGAGCTTGAAGCCGTTGCCGAAGGCGTAGCCGACGTGCAGGTCGACGCTGCGCATCGGACGGACCCACAGATTGTCCCATTCGCCCGGCTGATCCAGGACGTCGTACGCGGACACGTAGGCGCCCGAATAGTGATAGATCACGTCGAAGCTGAAGCCGCCCTTCTGGTAGAAAAGCTGTGCGTCGGCCAGCCAGTCGGGCGCGTTCTGGATGCGGTTGTCGACGCCGTCGCCCAGGTCGACGCTGGTCCACTGCCGGGTGACGTTGACCCCCGCGCCCAGACCGCCCAGCAGGCCCGGCAGATCGGAAAACTTCTGGCGCAGCTGCAGCTCCAGACCATAGACGTCGCCGTCACCGCCGTTGGCGGGCTGGCTGATCGTGGTCTTGCCCTCGGCGTAGGTGTCGGTGTTCACCGAGCTGGAGCCGTTGTCGTACATGTAGTCCGACAGGTGTTTGTAGAAGCCGCCGAGCATGGCGTAACCGCCCCTGGAATTGCTCCATTCGCCCGATAGGTCGAGGTTGACCGCCTTAATTGGCTTCAGGCCGGGATTGCCGCGCGAGATCGAGACGCTGCCGTCGTCGCTGATTGCGCGGCGCTCGCCGCCAGCCAGTTGGATGAAGGCCGGGCGCGTGTAGGAGGTCCACACCGAGCCGCGATAGACGGCCGCGTCGCTGGGGCGCCAGGTCACGAACACGCTGGGCAGCAGTTCGTTGTACTCCGTGCGGCTCTTGGACCAGGCGCCGGTCTGCTCGCCCGCGCTCGTCGTGGGGATCGCCCAGTACAGGTTGTCGATCTTGCTGTGCTCGTAGCGCAGGCCGGGCGAGATCTCGACGTCGCCGAACTGGTAGTCAGCCGCCGCGTAGAGCGAGGCCACGGCCTCGTCGCCCTTCTGGGTGTTGCAGTTCCAGTTGTTGACGGTGTTGGAACCGCAGGTGTCGAACGAGGCGGGGGTCCTGTACTTGTAGAAGTACTCGAACAGCTTTTCCTGGCTGACCTTGGGCACGCGCCACTCGTACTGACCGGGGAACACGGCGTCGTAGTAGCTGGTCGACAGGCCCAGGCTCTGCCAAGTCAGGCCGCCCTGGCCCATGAGGTTGGCGAAGTGGTCGTTGGTCCAGTCGCGGTTGGTCACCCGGCGGTGGCTGTCGACGTACTTGCCGCCCAGCTTGACCCATTGCAAGGCGCGGCCCTCGAACACACGCTTGGCGTCGAACTTGAGGCCGTATTTCTGCTGGCCGCTGTACTGCTCGGTCAGCTGTCCCGCCCGACGCGCCAGCAGCGCGGTGTTGGCGTTGTTCAGGTCGTTGTAGATCGTGCTGGTGAACAGCGGGTAGGGCAGATTGTCGGCATAGCCGATCGACAGGCCCCCGAAGGGCCGGTTCGAGCCGCTGTTGTATCGGTCGCTTTGATTGATGCGAGCCGAGGCCTCGATGTGATTGGGGCGATCGTTGTCGCCCTCGCTGTAGAAGACCTGCGGTGAAAGCGTCCAGGCGCCGAGTGTCTTGTCGAAACCGGCTTGCAGCGTGGCGAGATCGGCTTCCTCAGGATTGGTCTCGTACCAAACGCGGGTGGAAATGGCGTCGACGCTCAGGGCATAGCGACCGCTGCCGGCGACCGTTTCCTTGTAGCTCTTGCTGGTGCTGACGAACTGGCTAAGCGTCGAGTTCTGCTGGGTCTTGGCGTAGGCGTACGACCCGCGGAGATAGGCGTCCAACGTGGCGTCCGGCTGCCAGTTCAGGGTGAAGTTTCCGCCCCAGCGCTCGGTGTAACCGTTGGAAACGCCGACGTTCAGGCCCGTCTGGGTGATGTTCTTCTCGGGATCGAGACCTGGGTAACTGCCGCCCGAGGCGTCGCGAACCAGGTAACTCCAGCCGCCGTCGTTCTGGGCCGCCATGACCCCGGCCATCTCACTGTTGGCGTAGTTGCGCTTGTCATAGAAGGCGCTGGCGTAGACGCCGAAGCTCTGGTCAGCGCCGAACTTTCGGGCCCATTCGGCTGACAGTCCGCCACCCAGGCCTTGGTCGCCGTAATCGCGGGCCCGGCTCTCGACCCGGCCCGACGCGGTCACGGAGCCCGCGAAGTCGTCGCGGAAATCGAAAGCCGAAGGCGTACGGAAATCGACCGTGCCGCCAATGGCGTCGCCATCCATGTCGGCCGTGGAAGTTTTGTTCAGCACGATCGTATGCAGGCCGGACGGCGGCAGCAGGCTCAGCTGGGCCTGTCGGCTGTAAGGCATGCCCTGGGCGACCGTCACGCCGTTGATCATGTTGACGTTGAACTCGGCGTTCAGGCCGCGGATCGACACGAACATGCCTTCGCCGCGCGAGGCGCCGTCGATGCCGCCGAAAAACGACGAGCCGGTGTTCATCACATTGACGCTCGGCATCATGCCCAGGGCTTCGGCCACGTTGTGGACGGCCGTATGCTCCAGGTCCTCCGCCGACAGCACCGCCACGGCGTTGGCCGCGCGCATCTGAGTCTTGGCCGCGTCGTTGCGGTTGGCGACGATCACCAGGGAGTCGATGATGTCGGATTGTCCGGTTGCGGGGGCGGCTGTTTCGGCATGGGCGGCGGCTACGCCGGACAGGCCGAAGGCGCTGGCCAGGAGCGCGCCCTTGATCGCTTTGCCCGCTCCGCCGCGCGCACCATTCCAATTCGCCATGTCAGATCCCTGCCTTTCAAAACGCCGTTTCACGACGGCGCGGGTCTTAGCGAGCGGCTGAGACAGGGTTGTGACATTGGTGCGCAATTTTGGCTAATTTCACACGATCGGCTTGATTGTTTCGCTCAATTCCATCAGTTATCTCACATATCGGCGGGTAAGCTGAGAGGCAAACATGCTCAGACGGGAGGACCGCCAGCGCGAAATCCTGCGCAAGCTTAAGCCCGGCGAGAACTACGCGATCGGTCGGCTGGCCCAGGATCTGGGTGTCTCTGAGGAGACGATCCGCCGGGAGCTGCGGGTGCTGGCGGCGCGTGGGGCCGTGGTCTGGACGCACGGCGCGGTGCAGCTCGCGGCGGCGTCGAGTGAAGGGCCCCTCGACCGCCGAATGCAGGAAAACGTCGCCGAGAAGACGCGGATCGCAGCCGCCGCGATCGATTTCGTGCAGGACGGCGACACTATCTTCATCGACGCCGGTACGACCGCCTGTTTCGTGGCCCGAGCCCTGGCCGAGACGCGCCGGGAGCTCAAGGTGATCACCAACTCCCTGGTGGTGGCCGAAACGCTGGGCGGGCGAAACGGCAACACGCTGTTCCTGGCGGGCGGTGAGCTGGACTACGACTACAAGGCGTTTTCGGACCATGTGGCCCAGGCCTATGTCGCCCAGTTCACGCCCCATCTGGCGATCCTCACCGTTGGCGGCGCGCACCCCGACCACGGTCTGATGGACCGGCACGCACGCGAGGCCGCGATCAGCCGGATCATCTACGAGCGGGCCGACCGGGTGCTGCTCGCCGCCGACCACACCAAGTTCGGTCGGCTCGGCCTGATCCGCACGGCTTCGCCGGAAGCCGTCGACATCCTCGTGACCGACCAGCCCCTGGACGAGGCGTTCGCCCGAGCCTTCAGTCGCGCCACCGTCGTCATCGCGCCCTAGTCTTGCGCCATGACCCCAAGACTCCTCAAGCTCACAGCGGCGGTGGCGATCGCGTTCACGGCCGCATTCCCCACCGGTTCCCACGCGCGACCGCCGACGCTGTGGGTCATGAGCTACAACATCCGCTACGACAATCCCGACGACCGTCCCGACTGGCGGGCGCGGCGCGACCCGATGGCGCGGCAGATCCGTTTCTTCTCGCCCGACATCCTGGGCGTACAGGAAGCGCTCGCGCCCATGGTCGAGGATCTTTCGGCCGCGCTGCCCGGCTATGCGCATTACGGCGTGGGGCGCGACGATGGCGCCGCCGGCGGCGAGACCACGACGATCTTCTACCGCAGCGTCCGGTTCGAGCGACTGTTCGCCGAAACCCGCTGGTGCTCTCCGACGCCGGAACGCCCGGGCAAGGCCTATGACGCGGCGCTGCCCAGGACCTATGCGCGGCTGGTGTTGCGCGATCGGGCCAGCGGCGCGCTGCTGGACGTACGCAACGCGCATCTCGACCATGTCGGGAGCGAGTCGCGACGGCTTTGCGCTCAGCAGATCCGCGACCAGGCCGTCTGGCCCAGGGCGCGCATGATCGTGCTCGGCGACTTCAACAGCACGCCGGATGATCGTCCGTATGCCGTCCTGGCGGGCGAGGGAGCCAAGCTTCGTGACGCACGCCGCTCCAGTCCGGTTGTCTTCGGACCAGCGGGCACGTTCAATGACTTCGCGCCGGGCGCCGCGCCGACCGGCCCGATCGATTATGTCTTCGTCGACCGCGCACTCGACGTGCTCCGCTTCGCCACCCTGACCGATACCAGCAATGGCCTGGCGATCTCGGACCATTTCCCGGTGATCGCTGAAATCGCCTTGCCGCCCGCGAGCGCGCCCGCGGCGCGGCGCTGACCTGGCGGGCTCTAGTCGCGCGGTTCGCCGTTCTCCCAGAAATAGGCGTCGCGCACCGGATCGTAGAAGTAGAAGCGTCCTGCGCGTCGGTCGAAGAACTGACGTCGATCGGGCCCGTAGGACCTGGCGGCGGCGGGCGGTGGCGCGTCGTTGCGGTCGGTGACGACGTCGCTGTTCTCGTCCGCAGGACCGGCGGCCCGGTCTACGGTTCGCGCCGGCGCTTCGTAGAAGACCGTTCCTCCGGACTCTCCCGGCGCGGTGACGGCGAAGCGAGACGTGTCGGCGCCGACGAGGGTGATCAGTTTCGAAAAGCGGTTGGGGCCATACTTTTCGTCCTCGGCCACATCGAAATCGAGGTGCAGCTGCACCTCGCAGAGCAAGCCGTTGGGGCGCACCTCCTGGGTGATGCGCGCTACACCGCTCAGCCGGTCATGCACTTCCTCGCGGCAAGAGGCGTTGTTGGGCCAGAGGTAGTAGTAGCGGCCGATCAGGTCGTAGTTGGCGTTGGCTTCGTTGCGTCGCTTCAAGTCATAGACCGCGATCACATCGCGTCCGCATGGATCGGCGGCTTGCGGCGTCATGCGCTGCACCCCGCGATAGGAGGCCTTGAAGGCGACGGAGGCGGCGAACTTCTGGGCCTGCTCGCAGTCGCCCCTGAAAGCGCTTTGGGCCTGGACCTGGGTCGCTCCGACCAGGAGCAGGGCGGCGGCCGCCGAGGCCGCGGAACGCACGGACGGAATCATGGACGAGCTCCTTGGCAGGTGGCGACGGCGCGCACCTGGCAGTAGTTGACGCCGTTGGGGCACAGAGTGTCGCCCGCGCGGACCGACAGGGTTTCGCCGCCTTCGCTGTCGCACGCGGCCCGTCCAGCCAATTCCACCGCCGGCGCGAAGTTCATCGTCGGATCGACCTTGACGAAGGTCGAAGCCGTCCAGGTGCGCAGCGCTGGCCTGCTTACTGGCGCCCGGATCGGTGTCGAGGGACGAGACGGCGGCGTCGCCGTCGGCTTTGGCGACGGTCGGACCACCGGGACGGCGCGCTCGGCCGTCGCGGCCTTTGCGGACCTTGCATCCTTCGGCTTGGCGACGACCTTGGGAGGAGGCTTTGGTGAAGCTGGCCCAGCTTGGGCCTGCGCCTTCCGAGGTGGGGCTGAGGATCTGGCCGCCCTTTGCGGGATGGGGCTTTCGGCGCGCGTTTCGGCGGGCGGTTCGGGCCGTGCGACCGGGGCGGGGGGCGGCCTGGAGGCCGCATCGATGCGGGCGAGGCCGTGTTCGGCCTCGCGTTGAAGGATTGAGCCGTCGCCGAGTTGCGCCACGCGGGCGTAGAGACCGCGCGCCTCGACCATCTGATCGGCGTCGCCGCCAGCCTGGGCCTCCAGAAGCTGAGCGAGGGCGAGGACGGCGTCGGCGCGACTGCCGGCGGCCGCCTGGCGAAGCCGCGGCTCGGCAGCGACGGGATCCGGCGCGCGGCCGCCCTCGCCATGGGCCAGCATCTGGCCCAGCGCCAGGGCCGCATCGTCGCGGGCCCGCGCGGTGTCCGGACGACCGTCGTCGGCCGTTCCGGCCGCGCGCTGCAACCAGCCTAGAGCCTGATAGGCGTAGGCGCCTCGGTCGGGATTCGCCGTCTCGCCGGCCCGCGACCGGTAGAAGGCGCCGAGGCGCTCCATGGCCATCGGCTCGCCCGCGGCTGCGCGGGCCGCCGTCTGGACATCGAACCGTTCGGGTAGGCGTAATCCCTCCGTCGGCGCGTCCGCGCAACGCAGTCGCCAGCTCCCCGCGGCCGAGAGCCACTGGCATCCGGCCGGCGCCATGGGGGCGACGGCCTGGGACGTCTCGACGCGCGCCGGCGCCTTGGAACGCGAGGTGATCTTCGGCGCCAACAAGGTCCCGGCGGCGACCGCCAGCGTCGCCAGGCCAATTCCCCCAGCCCACCACCCCAGGCCGCGTCCCTTGGGGGCGGATCGGGCCAGCGTCAGCGGCGCCTCGGTCGCGTTCGTCGATGCTTCGAACAGATCGGGCTGATTCCCGGGCAAGGCTGGCACGTCAAGCGGATCGACGTCGGATCTCGGCTCTGACCCGGCCTCGGGTTCCGGCGGAGACAGGATCAAAGGAGCTTTCGCCAATCCATCGAACCAGTCGTCGCTGTCGGATTCAGAATCCAGGCCCAGCCCAGCCAGCCAGGCCGAGGCGCCGGCGGGGCGCGCCGTCGCCGCTGGCGAAAGGCCTGCGTCCACCCCAGCGCGCAAGCTGGCCGGAACGGAGATGTCCGGAGGCCAGGACGTGTCGTTCGCCAGCCGGGTTGCGGGATTGGCGGGCGGTGGCGTTCGCCCGGTCAGCAGCCGCTGGAGAATGGCGCTGGCGGCGTAGATGTCGGCCGCCGATCCGATGGGATGTCGAAGTGCGCCGTCGTGCGCTTCCGGCGGCGCATAGCCGGGCTGGACCAGGCCTTCTTGGCTTCGCAGGGGCCGGAAGAAGGGGCGTCGATCCACCATGAAGCCGGTGAGGCGGACCTCGCCGTCGTCGATCAGCACTGTCCGGGGCGAGAGATCGCCATGGACAAGGCCGGCCTCGTGCACCTCTTCCAGCGCGCTTGCCAGACGCTGGGCGAAGGCCTCGACGACGGGAGCGGGCGCGGGGCCCGGATGCCGAGCGAGCCACGCCTCAAGCGTCGTTCCGGACGGCGCTTGCAGCCAGAAACAGCCGCTCGCCCCACGAACGATCGCTTCGATCCGGACGGCGGCGCGGGGAGCGGCGGCGCGCAGTCTTCGACCCAGATCCTCGAAAGCGTCCAGCGCCGTCGCGTACGGCGCGACGGCCTCCGGGATGGCCGATAGCCGGCCGCCCGCCTCGCGCACGACGCCGTGGGGGGCCAGCCGCACGGCTTCCAGGGTTTCACCCTCGACAGCGAAGGCCTCGAGGGCTCCGTCACGACGCAAGAGCCGCAGGCGCAGGGGCTTGCGATAGCCGTCGACCTTCAGACGAAGCGGCTGCTCGGCCTGGAGAAAGGTCATGGCGCATCTCCACAGTCGGCGCCGGCTCGGGTGGCCGCCTCGATGATCCGGTCTGCCTGAGGGCCCAGCGAGGTCTCCAGCGGAACCAGCGCGACACGGATCGGCGTGTCGGCCCCGTCGCGGCGCCAGACGCTTTCAACGCCTCCGCCGTTGAGCCCCAGGGTGGCCCGCATCAAGGCGGGGTCGCCGGCGAGGCCCGAGCAAGCGAAGAAGTGCGGCCAGTCCCGGGCGGCGGGGCTGCCAGCCGCGACGTTCACGGTCAACCAGCGCGAGGCCGTCGTGTTGACCGGCGGCGGGGGCGAAGGGCGGGAGGTCCACGCGCCCAACCCGATGGCGGCGATCCATAGAGCCACGATGGCGATGGGAGAAACGGAGCGCTTCATGCGCCGCTCCCAGAGATCCACGCGTGGGCCGCGGGCGAGCGCAGGATCGCGGCGGCGACCGCCAGGGCGGGGCTTTCAGCCTGGCGTTTGTCCTGCAGGTTAACGACGATGGTCAGGCCGCGCACTGACCGGCCGTCGACCTGACGTACGGCGACGACGGCGATCGCGTGGCCGTCCAGCAACGGCGGTTCGGCCGGCGGCACAGGCAGGTCGACGACGCGGCCGTCCGGCTGGGGCGTGAAGTCGCTCGGCTGGCAATCGCGATAGCCGCAGGCATAGCGTTGCATTTCCGCCGCCGCTTGCTCCGCCAGGTCGCGCTTGCCGGCGACGCGGACCCTGCAGCGAGTCTCCTTCAGACCAAGGATCTGCCGCGTCGCCTCGGCTCGGTCCCGTGGCGCGACGAAGCCGAACTTCAGAACCCCGGCCGAGGCGTCCCAACGCAGGCCGCAATCGCTGCGGGCCAATTGGCGCAGCAGGACGGCGCCGGGGTTGCTGGGCGCTTCGCCAGCCACCTTCATGGTGCCGGTCTTGCCGAACAGAGCGACATCGGCGCCGTAGCCCATGCCGGCGAACTCGCGGCCAAGCCAGCCGGCTGTGCCGCTCTTCACGACCCGGGAAAGGCCATCCAGCACCGTGGCGCGGACCTGTGGATGGCGCATCGGCAGCTCGGCCGGCGGCGGGCCTTCGTTCGGCATGAAGCTGGCGCGGACCAGCCGACCCGTAACGATCCGCGAATAGACCTCGGCCATCTTGATGGCGCTCCAGGTGGAGCGACTGCCGCCCAGAACGGTCATCAGATAGTCGTTGCGTAACGACGCGACAGCGTCGAAGCCGAGCCGTTCGCGTTCCGGCGCGGCGCCGGCCAGGGGCGAGGCGCAGGGGGGCGTGGCTCCGGTCAAACCGCGCCAGACGACGACATCGTATCGGCATCCGCCGCCTTGGCCGGCGTCGACGTCGAACAGCCGAGCCAGGCGATCGGGCCAGGCCGGACCGCGTCCGGGCGGGGGCCTCAGAACCCATCCGAACGGTCCTGGCGCAGTCGCCTCGCCAAACACAGGCAGGGGGGGCGTGTCGGTGCGACTGCGCCCTTCCAGCGACCAGGCCTCGACCGGCCGCGGCTGTGCGCGCGCCGGCGATGGCGGCGCGGTCGGATCGCGATAAGCCAGCATCATCAGGGCCAGGGCGTAGCGATTGTTGGAGTGCTCCAGGAAGGTCGGAAAGTCGGTCATCCCCAGGCCGTGGTTGTCGAACCCGCCCTTGCCGAGATCCATGCCCAGCACGGTACGGATCCGGCCGTTGGCGCCGCCCTGCATCCTTAGCGTCGCCAGGGTCGGGTCGGCGTCGAGGATCGCCAGCGAGAAGGGGCCCTTGGCCATGGAGCCGACGGGCAAGCGCTCGAAATTGTGGTTCTGATCGATCAGGTTCTGGCCCCGACGCGTGCGGCGCTGGGCGCGCGCCAGGTCGGTTTCAGCCAACGGCCAGGAGGCGACAGCCAGCACTTGGCCGCTGGTGGTGTCCATGACCGTCACTGCCGCCTTGAACGCTTCATCGGCGTCTCCTTTCGCTTCGGACGAGGCGCTGGCGCGCACCGTGGCGACCCCGGCGGCCAGGGCGTCTTGCGCCGCTTGTTGCAGGCGTGCGTCGAGGGATAGTCGCAGGGAGCGCGACGGGCGACCGGCCATGACGCGTTCGATCGGCTGGGCCAAGGGCTGCATGGCCGGGAAGTAGACGCGAGCTCCGGACGGCTCGCTGCGGGCGATCTCGGCCATTCCACCGTCGAGACGCAGGCGAAGCACCGATTGGCCCGTCCGCAAGGTCAAGGTCTCGCCTGGGGGCAGCGGCGTGAGCGTCACCTCGCCGTCGGCGCGCGGGCGCACATCGCGGCCGCCGACGCGGATCTCCAGGATCGATGGCGTCTGAACGCGCACGATGGCCTGGTCGCCCACCAGCATCACCGAGCCCACTGCATGGGGCGGCAAGTCGCCGTCTTTCAGGCAGATCGAAAGCGCTCGACGCGGGCCGGCCGCGCCCACGCGACGCGTCGGCATCAGGATGTCGCAGGCGGCGGCTGGCGCGCCCCTCGCCTCCAGCAGGATGGGGGAGGGCGGCGGATCGCCCAGCGCTTGGAGGCGGACGCCGGGCGTCGGTCCGCCCCGGAACTGGATAGACCCGTTCCAGCCGCCGCTCGAAAACGGGCGATCGATATGGTGGGCGTAGGGGTCGATGCCCTCGACCCATTGGCCGTCGTCGCTGAGCCGCCAGACGGCCGGATCTTGCAGGTCGCTGCGCAGATAGGATGCGTTGACGAAGGCGCGTAGGCGTCGGTCCGCGCCGACCGGGCCGTTCCGCAGGGCGATCCGCGGCTCGCCATCGGAGGCGTACCGCACCGACAGCCATTGGCGCTGAGCGATGGCGTTGACCAAGCGATCATAGCCGCTGGCGAGCCCCTGGCCGGATGGGCGACCCAGAGCGGCCAGCAGGCCCGGGGCTCCGGCCACGAGGACGACGATCGTGATCAGCGGCGCGGCGATCGCGAGGCCGCGGAGCCATGCCGGCGATCGTTTTGACCGGCGGCTCATCGCTTTGTCTCCGAGGACTGGTCGGCCAGCCCCCAGACCGCGAGCGCGACCAGGATGGCGCCCTCCAGCAGGTCGCCGCCCGAGGTCGGGGCCAGCAGATAAGCGTTGCGGCCCGTGAAGGGGACCAGCTGCAGATTGGCCAGCGTCATGTAAGCTGCCGCTCCGAACAGGCACCACAGGGCGAGAAGGCCGACAGAGCGCCGCGCGTCGAGGACGGGCGCGCGGGTCAAAGCCCAAACCGCGATCGGCGCGCCTGCCAGCAAGGCCAGAAGCAGGCCCGTCGCCAGGCGGCCGAACGGCGACATCAGATGCACGGCGGTCAGGTTGTCCGTCGCCTGGACGGGCTTGAGCGCCGTGAGGTTCGCCGGAGTCAGATAGCCCCGACCAAACAGCGAGCCCGTGTAGTCGGACAACTGCGCCGACCAGACCTTGAGCGCTTCGGCCTCGGTGGAGACGTCCGCGCCGAGCGCTTCCGGTGCGGCGATCAGATAGAGACGAAGCAGGTTCTGGCTGGCCTTGGCTTGACGGTCCAATGTCGCCAGCGCCTGCTCGTCGCTGAGGCCCCGCGCCATCTGGGCCGTCTGAGCCAGGCGGTCGGCGCGGGCGGCGCCGACCGCGCCCAGGATCGGCAGGACCAACAGAGCAGCCATCGCCGCCATGAGCGGCGCAGTCCAGGGCAGGCGGGCGGCGCCCCTGCGCCAGGCCAAGGCGGCGGCGACTCCCGCGATCGGCAGGAACATCAGAGCGTAGCCGCTGTCCCGGACGGTGAACGGCACGATGAAGGTCGCCAGGACCAACAGCATCCAGAAGACGATCGGACGCAGCCAACCGGCGGGGTGGGCTTCGCTGGCGGCCAACAGGCGGCCAAAACCGATCAGGATAAGCGGTGTGTAGACGACGCTGATCGCCAGCACCGTGACGCCAAGATCTATGCGCTCCTTCCAGCCGACCGCGCCGGCCAAGAGGCGGACCATCAGGACGATGGTGAGCAGCAAAACGCCCGATCCCCACGACGCTCCGCGAAGGGCGGATTCTTCGCCCAAAGCGGCCACGAAACGGGCGAGCGGCGAGGGCGCTTCGCCCTTCCGCGGCGGCGCGCGGACGGCGCGCCAGAGCACGGCCAGGCCCCAGGCGGCGAGCAGCAGCACGCTCAGGACACTGAAATGGCGGGTCCAGGCCAATACGGCGATCGCGGCCAAAGGCGGCGCAAGGTCCAACATCAGGTCACCGGCTCTGCGTGGCTCGCCGGCGCGCGCCCAGGCCAGCAAAGCGGCTGGAACCGCGACGTAGGCGAGCGCGGCGTCGCCCAGGATCTCCCGCCAGGCCAGCGAGGGGTCGGCCTGGGCGGCCGCGAGGCCGATCAGAAGCCGCAGGGCAAGCAGCAGCTGGAGCAGGCTGAGGATCACCCACAGGACGGGACGGCGATGGAAGACGTCGCGGCAGGCCAGAAGCGCCGTAGCTGTCCATGCGAGAACGATCAGCGCCGCTGTCCAGGGCGTGATCAGCCGGTCCAGCGCGAGATGCGCGGTGCGTAGCGCCGCACCCGTGGCGGGGACATCCAGACGAGCGTTGCTGAAGGTGGCGCAGGCCGGGCCTTGAGGCAGGGCGGGGGCTTGGCCCAGCGCGTCGGCGGTCAGGGCGCCCACGACCAACGCCCGCGGCTTCAAGGGAACCGAAGCCGCGCCGCGTTCGCAGCGGCCGACGACCTCGGTCGGCGGGGTCGCGAAGGTGATTTCGGCCTGCCCGCCGTGTTCGGCGAGGTTAAGGCTCCGGCGCAGTTGCAGGCGGCCTCGGCGGGCGTCGGGACCGTCAAGGACGCCCTCAACAAACTTCGGCTCGTAGATTTCCACCTTGATCCCGGTCCCGAGTGGAACAGGCGCGGGCGGGCGATAGGAAACGACCTGACCATCGCGCGCGATGCGGGCGCCGGGATCCGCCAGCACGATCGACCAGGCCGAGCCGCCAAATCCTCCCTGCTGGAACAGGAAGCTGCGCGCCGGCGCGCGGGTCGCGCCCCTGCCTACGCATAGCCAGCGATCACAGTCGGCCAGGACGCCGTTGTCCCCGGCGCCGCGGCGCCCTGGGAAGAAGTCCCGCAACGGATGGACTGCCTGGGTGGGAGTCCAGTCATTGACGCCCTCGAAGACCAGAAGGGTTTTTCGCGCTGGCAGGGCCGGGCCCGCAGTTCCGTAGCGGGCCACGATCCTGCCCCCGCGCCAATCGGCGGGCGTCAAGGCGCGGCCCCGCAGGATCGCCCAGTCCGCGCCCTCCCGCTCGCAGGGCGCTTGCACGCACACGGCGTCGCCCTCGGCGAAGGCGAGCGCCGTGGGCCATGCGAGGCGACGGCCTTGGCGCAAGCCGATCACAGTCTGTGGCGGCGCCTTGTCTGAGCCTTCGATGATGAGGGCGAGAGGCGGCGACTCCCCGTCAGCCGAGATGTCCGGCGCGACCGTGGCCAGGTGGGCCGGCAAGCGGGGCGTGAGGATGTCGTCACGGTCAGGGTCGCCGCCGATGGCGAGCGGGAACTGGCGCACCTCGGCCGTCAACCCCAACAGGGACAGGCGAAGCTCGCCCGTGCGTCCCTGAAGCGCTGCGGTCGCCAGGCAACCCAGCACCAGGACCGCCGGCGCGGCGATGCCCGTCATCAACGCCGCCTGGCGCCAGGCGGACGATTTTCGCCGTGTTGAAGCGGCGTCCGTCGCCACGCGCCAGTACGCCAACCCGAGCGCCAGGCAGACCACACCCAGCAGGACACCGCTCATCCGCTGCCCGCCCTCCGCGCCGCGCCGAAGGTTGACCGGCTCAATAGTCGCCAGCGATCGAGCGCCCGCTTCAACGCCAGCCCGCGCCAGACCGTCAGGCCCAGCGTCGCGATGACGATGACGACAAGGCACGGCCACCCCAGGCGCGGGCCCAGCGCCACGATGATCGGCGAGACCGCCGCCACATGATCCGCCGGCGCGAGGCATAGGCCGTTGTCGTTGCGCGCCAGGGCTTGTCGCGCCTCGCGGAAAGCGGGATCGGCGTCCATGCCGGATCCCTGACAAAGGTCGCGCCTCAGCGCCGCGCCCTGCGGCGTTTCACCTAGCGCCGCGAGCCGTTCTGCGAAGGCCGGTGTCGGCGACGTCCAGGGCTCGAGCTGCGACAGACCCAGATGCTGGATCCAGGGGCCGCCGCCGCGCGTCGGCGTCGCCCCAACCGTGGCGGTCCCGAAAGTCGGCGTCAAACCGAGCGCCCAGACGAGCGCCATGACGCCGAGCAGGATCAGAACACCGCTCGCCACCAACGATCCGGCGCCGCCATGCCGGTTCACGGCGCCGGCTCCGCCACGGAAGCCTCGGCTTGCGGGCGTCGCCGGAACAGGCCGGCCACGCCGTCCCAGGCGCGGCGTTTTTCCGTATGGTCCTTCAGGCGCAATAAGGCGCGGATCAGATCCGTGACGCCAACGTGGTTCAGTCGGTAGTTGATGGTCTTCGAGCCCCGCGCCACGCCTTCAAAGGCGGTGGCGAACTGGAAGCTGGCGAACGCGAACCACTCGTCGATCTGGCGGGCCACGCCGGGGCGCAGGGCGTTGAGCAGCGCAAAGGCGTCGGCCTTGCGCGGTTCCCGGCGCAGGACGCGCAAGAGATGAGTCGCGCGCGGATGGCCCTGCAGCAGCCTGCGGATCGGCAGTTGGACCGCGTCTGAACGGTGCGTGAGGTCGTCGCTCTTCGACAGGACGATGAACATCGGCTTGGTCGGTTTCTTGCGCTCGGCGTCGCGGCTCCGGTCAAACACGGCGTAGGCGTCGATCGATGGGTCGAGGTCGGGACCGCCGCGTTCTTCCATCACCACCATCAGCTGGGCCATGAGGCCAACGCCGCTGATGTACTCGCCCAGTTCTTCGTGCTTGGACGCCAAGCGCTGCAAGGCCTGCTCGACGCCGCCTTCCAGCAGGTGCTTGCGTTCGCGGATCAAGGCCTTGAGCTTGGCCTGGGCTTTCGCGTCTCCGGCTTCAACGCCCTTGCGCGCTTGCGAGATCAGGCGCTTGAGGACGTCGACCCGGTCTATCAACGCCTGGGCGGGCGGCAGGGTGGCGGTGTCGACCGATGGCCTTCCACCGTTGGCGGCGCGGCGCCATAGGACATCGTGGGCCAGCTCCGAGAACAGCGTCTCGTCGGCAGGCAGTAGGGTCAGGAAGGCCTGGCCGGTGTGGATCACATGCCGCATGAGCGTGTTGGACTCGCCAAGGAACGAGCCCTCGACGGCGCGCTGGAAGCGCTCGCCGGGAATGTCGATGACATAGAAGTCCTGCGCGCCCTTCCGGAACCGGTGGGCCGTGAACTGCACGGTGTTTTCCACGTCGCCCGGCGGCGCTCGGCGCGGATAGCAGGCGTAGGCGTCGCCTTCCTGCAACTCATACTTCAGCCGGTTGAGGAACCAAGTCTTGCCGGCGGTCGGAAAGCCCAGCAACACCATGGTGAAAACGCCGGACTCGCGAATCCGCCGCAGGGTCTCGATGTCCAGCTCGCGGGCGGACTGGCCGATGATCGCGGCGGCGCCGTCTGAGGCGGCCTCGGCCGACGGAGCGGCGAAGGGCTGCGGCTCGGAAGCGGCGGCGACGGCTTGGTCCACCTTCTGTTCGACCAGAGCGCGGAGGCTTTCACTGACGCCTTCGGGCGGCTGAGGCTCGGCGTTGGACGTCGAGGGCGGCGCTTGGGGCGGGGTCATACGGCGCAGGGTGTCGATAACCTGGCCCATGGTCACGCCAGGCGTGGGCGTATCGAGCGCGCGGGACGCTGGTGTCGCCGCACGGCCCTCGGCCAAGGCGCAATGCGGGCAGTCGGCGAAATCCTCGCGGGAAAACTCGTTGGTGCAGATCTCGCAATAGATCATCGCGCGGCCCTCTCCGCGCGCGCCGCGGTGACGAGGGCCCACGCGGCGCGGGTGAATTCGGCCGGATGTCGAGCTTGGCGCAGGCCGATGGGTATGGCGCGCGCCGCCAGGGTGGCCGACCATTCAGGCGCGAAGGATTGGGCGGCCTCCAGCACGCCGGGATCAGCCAGGTCAGCGTCAGCCCTGCCAGGGGCGCGGGTCAGAAGCGCCGAGAGCACATGGCGAAATCGGTCGCCGTCCACGATTGGCCGCAGACATAGCAGGCGCAGCAAGGTCGCGGCCAACCGCCGTGTCTCCTCGTCATCAAGCCGATCCAGCGTGGCGTCGAGGACCGCGTCCAGGAAGGCGGGATTGACGCTCGTGAGCGTGTCCGAGAAGGCAGCGTCGTTCGCCAGCCGGGCCGTCCACAGCCGAACCACGCCGGAGAGGTCGATACGGTCGGCGATGTCGCCGAGCCAGGTGGCCACGGCGGGCCGGGCCATCACCTCATCAAGCGCGGGCAGGGTCTTCAAGGCCGCCGGATCGGCCCCGTCGGCCAACCCACGCACATAGAAGGCGGCCCCCTCTGCGTCGGCTACGGCGACCAGGGCGTTGAACGTCTCGGATACGCCGTCGCGCAAGGCCTCGCTCACCGCGTCGGCGTCTCCGGCATGTCGCGTCACGGCGCGCAACAACGCGACCATCTCCGCCGGAGTCAGTGCGGCGCAGGCCGAGGCGATCTCCTCGAACATTACGTCGTCTGCGGGCAGGCGAGCCTTGTCCTGTGACCACTGAGCCGAGCGCAAGGCGGCCGCCGCCGGTTCGCGCTCGGCGATCGCGGCAAGCTTCAGCCAAGCCTTCCAGGCCAACGACGGCTCGGCCGGGGCGTTCAGCGACAACAGTTCGTGCGTAGCCTGAAAGGCGGAAGGGCTCTCCGCCGCGGCGTGGGTCACGAGCTTGAACACGCGGGAAGGCACGAGGTCGCCAGCCGGTGCGATCAGGCTGGTGCTGGCCCAGCCGGTGAGATGCGCTCGACGGGCCGGAGGCTCGACGCCCTCAACCAGGGCGCGGAGCGCGAGTTCGGGGTCTTGCTCGTCGACATCGAGGGCCACGTCGCTCCAGCCGATGCGCGGGAAGACGATGGCATGTTCGCCGGCGTCCGACAGGTCGGTCGGCGAGACCATCATGGGGGCGAGGCCGAAACCCGGGTCTTCAGGCTCGGGCAAGAGGCGCAGCAGGCGGGTGGACGCCCAACCGAGGGCTTCCAGCAGAGCAGTGTCGACGATGAGCACATGGGCGACGGCGATGGGGCCCAGATCGCCTTCGCCAAGGTGACGCGCCCGCGCGACGGCGAAGGACGTACTGTCCGCTGTCAGCGGCAACATGGCCACGAACCGCCGGCGTCGCAGCATGGCCCATCCGGCCAGCGACAGAGCGAAGTCGGCAAGGCGGGCCTGGGCCTCGGAACTCAGGCGCGGGCCGGCATATCGGCGTAGGCCATAGTTTCGGCCCTGCGCCTTGGGGCCGATGACGGCGGTCGGAATCAACCACTCGGCGACGGCGACAGGGGCGGTCATGGCGTCGTCGGTCCGGCGGGCGCCGGCGGGCTGGTCGCGGCCGCTCCGACGGGTTGAGTGGAGCGGGACGGCGACTCGCCGCTGGTCGGCGCCGGGCGGCCCAGCTCGCGCGGCGCTGGTCGCGGCGTGAGCTTGGCGCGAGCGGGTGAGGGGGCGTGCTCTGCGTGAGCGGCGGGCGGCGTGGACTCGGCGCGAGGCGCATCGGCCGCGGCCGGTTCGTCGGCCGTCGGCGCCAGAGGCGCGATCGGAGCCGAGGCCGACGCGGCGGGCCCGGCGGGCAAAGCCCCCTCCGTCCGCCCGGCCTGCAAGCCCAGGAGGAAGGCGACGGCCAGCAACGCCGCTCCGGCCAGGGCGACCAGGCCGAAACTCCATGACGTGGCGCGCCAGACGAAAAGGCCGCCCGCCTTGTCGCGCCGGTCGAGCGCCTCGGCGATCCGGTCGGCGGCGTCGGCGGTAAGAACTTGATGCTGCTCGACGATCGCGTTGCGCGCGGCTTCGCTCACCGCGCGGGTCAAGGCGGTCGACATCGGCCCGTCCGGGTCGTCCTTCACGGCCTTGCCGGCCCAGTCCAGGATCAGGGACGCGAGCTCGCGCCGTAGAAGTTCGACGTCTGGAAAATGGCCGTCCGCCATGGTTCGGTCCTCATCACCGTCGAGCGCGTCCAGGCGGTCGCGGGTTCCCGGGAGGGCTGCCTCCGTGGACCAAGCATCCTCAGTTCAACATGAAGCTCACCTGAACAAGCTCTGCCGTGGCGATGGACAGACTGTCGCAGGCCCAGTGTCGAGGGCGACCGACAGATGGTCGCGCCTCCGCGTTTCAACGGCGCTGAACTGGGCTCGTTTCAGCCCCGGCGCCCTTGCAATTCGAAGCAACGTTGTCCCAATATAAGTATATATATTTCGCTATATGGGACTCCATGAGTCGTGCGCGCCTCCTGAGCCCTAAGCAAAAACAATAAAAAGCGGGACCGGCGATCGTCGGCGCCGATGAGGGAAGGAAACGATGCAGAAGACAAAACTCCGCGCGCCTGTCGGGTCGCTTCGCGCCTCGGCGTCCACCGGCGCCCTGGCGATCGCCTTGTTCAACCTGGTTCCGGCGATCGCGTCCGCCCAGACCCAAGCGCCGCCGGCAGACGCCGCCACGGTCGAGGAAATCGTCGTCACTGGTTTCCGCGCCTCGCTGAACAACGCCCTGGCGATGAAGCGCACCGAGAACGCCGCCGTCGACAGCATCGTCGCCGAGGACATCGGCAAGTTCCCCGACAGCAACCTGGCCGAGTCGATGCAGCGCATCCCCGGCGTGACCCTATCGCGTGGGGATGGCGGCGAAGGCCGCAACATCTCCGTGCGGGGGCTGGGCCCGGGCTTCACCCGCGTTCGCATCAACGGCATGGAAGGCGCGGCCCAGACCGGCTCGTCCGACATTTACGGTGCGGGCAACAATGGCCGCAGTTTCGACTTCAATGTCTTCCCGACCGAGATCTTCTCGTCGCTGGCGGCGCGCAAGACCGCCTCGGCCGACGTGGAGGAGGGGTCACTGGGCGCTACGGTCGACCTGCGTGCGCCGCGTCCGTTCGACTCCAAGGAGGACCAGGTGCTGACCGCCACCGCGCGGGGGGTCTACAACAACGTCGCCAAGAGCGTGGATCCGCGCTTCTCGCTTCTGGCCTCCAAGAAGCTGACCGACAGCTTCGGCGTGCTGGCCTCGGTCGCCTATCAGAACCGCGACATCCGCGAGGTCGGCTACTCGGCCGTGGATATCCTGTCGGCCAACACCAACGGCCTGACGGTCGATGGCGCGGTGCATCCGTTCTGTACGCCGATCGGCTACGCCACGACGAGCCCGTCGCCGATCGCGCAGGCCGCCAAGGGCGCGACGGCCACGAACTGCAGCACCAACAATCCGCGCACCAGCACGTTGGCGGCCTACAACACCGTGGCTGGCCTACGGCGTTCGGACCTGCCCAACACGCCGGGCAGCGGCGCCTTCCTGCCGCGCTTGCCGCGCTACGTGAACTCCGAGCAGGACGCCAAGCGTCTGGGCGGCACGCTGTCGTTCCAGTGGAAGCCCAGCAGCGACACGGAGGTCGCGCTGGACATGATCTATTCGAAGTTCAAGGTCGAGCGCCGCGACAACTACATCGCCGGCATCTCGTTTGGGCGTAACGTCAACAATAACGGCCAGCCGATGGTGTCGGTCCGCGACATCCAGTTCGACTCCCAGGGTTCGCTCGTCTACGGCCTCTTCGACGGCGTGGACGTGCGTTCGGAAGGCCTGGTCGACCGCTTCACCACGACGTTCAAGCAGGCCAATCTCGATTTCCGCCACCGCTTCAACGACAAGTTCGAGGTCAGCGGCGCGGTCGGTCGTTCGGTGTCCAACTGGGACGGGAAGCTGCGACTGCAGACCTTCATGGACGTCATCGACGCCGACAACTTCAGCATCGACTTCCGCGACGGCGGCGACACGCCGAAGATCTCGTACGGCTTCGACGTCGCCAATCCGGCCAACTTCTCGTACGGCCCGCCGCTGGCGGACGGCACGGTGCTGGGCGGCTTTACGGCCCAGGGACGCCCGCAGTTCAACAAGACCATCAACTCGACCGCCGAGCTGAACGGCAAGTGGGATGTGTTCGACGCCGTCACCCTGAAGTTCGGCGGCCAGTTCCGCGAGAGCAACTTCACCAGCTACCAGCTGAACATCGTTCCGACGAGCACGGCGGTGGTGGCGCTGCCGGCCGGAACGACCCTGGCCAGCGTCACACGTCAGATCACGGGCCTGGACAAGCTGTGGGGCCATGGCGCGCCCGCGGCCTGGGCGGCGATCGACCCGGCCAAATGGCGCCAGGCGACGGGCTTCGACAACTTCAAGTATTGCGGCGTGGAATGCGGCGCGGGCTCGTCCCAGATCAAGGAGACGATCAAGAGCGCCTACGCCATGGCCGACTTCCACATCGAGGACGCGCTGCCGATCCCGGTGCGCGGCGACGTCGGCGTGCGCTATGTCCATACCGACCAACTGGCGATGGGCTACATTCCGGTCGCTGCGCCGGCCGGCTCGACCTATCCCACGGTCGGCCAGCGCAACGAGGTCGACCGCAGCTACAGCGACTGGCTGCCTTCGGCCAACGTCGTGCTGGAGTTCACGCCCAGCCTGCTGGGCCGTCTGTCGGCCGCCAAGGTCATGTCGCGCGCCGAACTGGCCTCGCTGACCCCGTCCAGCGGCGTCAACGGCATCACGCGCACCGGCACGATCAACAACCCGTTCCTGGATCCGATCCGGGCGGATACCTATGATGCGGCGCTTGAGTGGTACTTCCGTCCCGGATCGCTGGTGTCGGTCGCCTATTTCCACAAGAAGATCGACACGTTCATCCAGCGCGTGACCAGCCAAGTGCCGTTCAACCAGCTGGGCCTGCCTGACGCTCTGCTGAACAATACCGGAGCCGCGCCCAGCGACGTCTTCACCGTCAGCCGCATCGAGAACACGCCGGGAGGGCCGCTGTCGGGCGTCGAGTTGAACCTGCAGGCTCAGCTGGACTTCCTGCCGGGCGTCTGGAGCCACTTCGGCGTGCTGGCCAACTACACGCACGTCACCTCCAAGATCAAATACATCCTGGCCAGCGCCAACGGCGTGGTGACGGCCTCGACGACGGCGGACCTGACCGGCCTGTCGCGCGACTCGGCCAGCGGCACGATCTATTACGAAGACGACCGGTTCAGCGTCCGCGGCACCGCCAGCTATCGCGGCAAGTACATTCGCGGCATCCCCGCCTCGCCGGGCAGCGACCTGCAAGGCAACGACGCGACCGTCTATGTGGATGCGTCGGCCTCCTACACGATCAACGACCACTGGAAGGTGATCCTTGAGGCGCAGAATCTGACCGATGAGCAGAACCGACTCTACATCGATAGCAAACGGCAGGACACGCTGTTCCAGACGCGGATCGGGCGGACCTTCACCATCGGCCTGAACGCGCGCTTCTGATCGCACAGGCCTTAGGGCGAGCTCGCCAGTCGGCGGGCTCGCCATGCGGCCAGGTTAGGAGCTCTGGGCGAGAACGAGTACGGCGTAGTCGCTTGGCGCGCCGGCCACGGGTGTGTCGATGAGGGCGATCGCCACCACCGCTTTTCCGCGTTTCCAGGCCTGGCCTTGCGCCGCGCGAATCCGTCGGGGCAGGGCGGGCTCGGCGCTCCAGCCGGCGAGCTGGCCCCGATAGTGCGCGGCGATAGCCTCGAAGTTCGCGTCGGCCGGTAGTCTGTAGGCCTTGATCTCGAGACGCCCATGGCGGGATTCCAGCGCGTCGCGTAGCTCCTGCGTCACGTCGTCCAGACGTTGCTCATGCGCGCCGGACTCTGTCAGAAGGCGGGCCTCGGCAGGAGGCGCGGGCGTCGCCTGGGTCGCGGGAGCGCAGGCGGCGGCGACAAGAACTGGGGCGGCGGCCATGGCGATCCATCTCGGGGGCATCGGCGTCTCCTTGTCGGCGGCGCCTCGAGGGCTGGTCCGCCCGGCACAACGCCCGAGCGGACCGACGGCTCCGGTTGGACGTCAGCGATTGGCGTCAAGCACACGGCTCAGGGCGCTGTCATAGTCGCGCTCAGCGGGGCCTTCATAGGCGTCGTGCGTGGCGGGATCACGCGGGAAGGCCAGTTCGTAGAACGTGTCCTTCAGCGAAGCGTCGCCCGAGCCCAGGGCGTCCACCGCCTCCTTCACCGCCGCGTCGGTATAGAGGCCGACGCCAGCGCCGACGACCGGACCGGCGGGGCCGGTCGCCAGGCCCACGGCGCTTTTGAAGATCGAGCCGATCAGTTCGGCCTTTTCCTTGTTCGAGGCCGCCACCTTCGCGACGCCGACCTGGGTCGCGCCGGCGAAATAGCCCAGGTCCTGAGCGTTGCGGTAATAGCCGTTCGCCTGGGCGTCGAGGCGGGCAATCGGATTCTCGTTCAGCTTCTCGCCGGTCTGCAGCTTGGCGATATAGCCGCCGATAGCCTTCTGACCGACCTCGCCCTGCTTCAAGGTTTCAGTGACGAAGTTGGACAGGGCGCCGCCATAGCGGTCTGAAGTCTCCAGCTGACGCACGACGCCCGTCACGTCGCTGTCGAGAATGGCCTTCAGACCGTCGCGAACCTTGGCGGCCTCGTCCTTGGCCGTAACGTTAGGCGCGAGCAAGTGGTTGGAGCCGGCGATCTCGCCCAGCTGCTTGCCGCCCTCGGCGAAGACGCGGGCCTTGACCGAAGCGTCCTTGCTGGTGGCGGCGGCTTCCAGCACGCTCTTGAGGGTGTCGGCCTTGTAGCTGCCGCTGATCGAGGCGCTGTAGCCCGAGGTCGAGGTGTAGGTGGTTGGATCGGTCGACGACTTTACCACGGCCGCCAGTTGCTCGTTCGACAGCGACTGGACCGCGCGATCGAAGTTCGCGCCTGTCAGGCTGCCTAGCACCTTGCCGACCGCCGCGGCGTCGGCGTCGCTGTTCTGCGAGATGGTCACGCCGATGTTGACGTCGATCTCACCCTTCAGCCCGTCGGTCGTGCGGCTTGCCATGGCCTGGACGTAGCCGACCTTGGCATCCGGCGTGGCGAAGCGGGAAACGGAGTCGGCCAGCGCCGCGACATCCTCGCGCTCGCCGAACGCCTTGGAAACCCGAGCCAGCTGAGCGCCGGACAGCCCGTTGGCCAGGTCGTTGAAGACGTCGCGCTTTTCGTCGGCCGACAGGCCCTGGTGGCCGAACACGCCGCCGGCGTTGAAGTCCTCGGCCAGCCCCTTCAGGTCGCCGTCCGAAAGCTTGGACACGACCGCGTTGCGTTCGGCTGGTGACAGGCCGCCCAAGGTGTCGGCGACCTCGTGCATGTGGTCGTTGCGGCCGGTCCCTAGAAAACCGTCGTCCCCGGTCAGGTCGCGGATCTTATTCACCGCGTCGTCGACGCGGTTGGTGTTCACCTGGACCTGGCTGGTCGTGGACGCGCTGGTTGAGGACGAGACGGACGATGAGCCTCCGGCGGCGTCTAGCATGGCGATGCTCCCTGGAATGGCGCCAACAGTTGGAGAGAGGCTATCGGCGGCTGGACGCCGCTTTCAGTGGGATGATCCCTAGCTAGGGTAAACCCTATCGGCGCTTGTCCTCGGTCGGCGCGGCGACCGTCGTCGCGGCGGCCAGCTCTGCCGGCGGGCGGTCCAGCTTGCTGAACGGCGCCAGCACGAAGTCGAGATCAGCCTGGCCGCGCAGCTGTCCCATGCGCTGGTCGAGGCGCGAGTCCTCGATCCGCTCGCTGGTCTGCTCGAATTCGTGTTCGGTGGGAGTCTCGACTGCGGCGTCGGTGGTGCGGGCCACGGTCTCGCCGACAGCGCCTACGGTTCCGCCAACCAGGCCGTCCTTGCCGAGCACGCCTTGCTCGCCCAGCAAACGCTCCAGCAGGCCGCGCTGCTGCGGCGCCACGCCTGACAGGGCCCGGAGCAGGGTGGCGGGCGCAGCTTGGGCGAACGGCTGAACGTCGAGCCGGCCCGTGGCTTCGAATTGAGCGACCGCCGCCTCCAACGGCTCGATCGGACGGGCGACCGAAAGCAGCGTGCTGGCGGCGGCGATGCTGTCGATGCAGGGCATGATCGATCTCCAGGATGACGATCGATCATGGGTCCCGACAAGGGAGCGGCCTACTGGGGATAACCCTAGTGCTCAACCGGCGCGGACGAAGCCGTTGCTCGTCAGTTCCAGCCGGCGCAGATCCACGCCCATTTCGTTGCGGAAACGGGCGACGGCCGCATCGCCCAGCCGGCGGACCGTCGCGCGGTCGCCGCGCTTCATGGCGTCCATGTAGGCCGCATGCTGGATCAGGAAGTTCAGCATCAGCACCTCGGACATCTCCTGGCGCTGAGCTTCGTTCAGGCGAGCATAGCCGGGGTTGGAGGCGATCATCGGCTTGACCTGGTCGCGTACGGCCAGGGCCTGAGCCCGGTTGCTGTCGCCGCCGTTGGCCATCACCCAGTTCAGGATCCAGTAGCTGGCCATGGCGTCGGCCGTGTCCCCCGGGCGAAGGCCATCGCCGCCGACGATCTGGGCCCAGTTGCGGACAGGATCGCGCTGGGTCATCGCCTCGGCTATGCGGCGACCGCCTTCGGCGCCGGCCTGCTGTCCCATCCAGTCGGCGAACTGCCGGCGCACGCGCGCGCTGACCTGGGGCGAGGCGCGGTAGGTGGTCTGGGTCAGCGCCGGGCCGGCGGGGCCGGGGCGTCCCAGGAAGCCGGCCGGCGGACTGGCGTAGCGTGGGTTCGGTCGTTGGGCTTGCCGCGCATAGCCACCGCCGCCGCGACCTGAATTGATCGCCGAGTCCACCCGCTGCTTGTTCAGAATGTCGGACAGCACATAGTTGTTCGGCAGCACCGTCGGCATGTCCTGGGCCTGAGCCGGGACAGCCAAGGGGAGGGCGAGCGTCAAGGCGACAAGGGCCAGGGATCGAGCGAGGCGCAGGGTCATGGGCGGGATCCTTTCGTGCTTGGGGCTGCCAACGCAGAAAGCGGCGGATCGCTCCGCCGCCTTCCACAACCTTTTTCCGGCCGCTTACTGCTTGCGGGCCAGGGTCGAGACGCTTTCGCCGATCGACTTCAGCGCCGTGTTCAGGGCGTTGGAGAGGATGGTGATTTCCTGACCCAGCGCGGTGAGCTTGGCGCCTTGCTGGGTGATCTGCGAGTCGGCGCCCTTGTCGCCCTTCTCGGCCTTGTTCTTGGCGTCGTCGATCTCGCCGGCGATCTTGAGCTGTTCGTCCATCTTGGCGTCGATCGCCTTACCCAGGGCCAGGGCCAGGCGGACCAGGAAGCTTTCGCCGCCGGCCGAGGCCGAGGCGGCGGCGCGGGTCTTGGCGCTGCCGCGGCTGTTGCCGTCCTCGTCCGTGCCGTTTTCGAGCTGCTCCTGCACGTTCTTCTGCAGCTGGTCGACGATGTCGAACGATTGCCGCTGGATCTCGCCGGTGCCGAAGTCGTCCAGGCCGGCGGCGGCGCCAAGGCCCTGGCTGGCTTCGCTGATGTTCTGGATCGCGCCGCCCGGGTCGCCGGCCGCGCCATGGAAGGTGGCCTGGGCCAGGTCGATCACGCTCTGCGGCAGGCCCAGCTTCTGGCCGATATTCTGCAGCAGCTGGTCGCCGATCGACATCATCAGGCCCTTCAGGGCCGTAGTGACCAGCAGCGAGGCCCCGCCGGTGGCGATGCCCAAGGCGCCTTGCAGGGCGATGCTGGCGACGCTGCTGAACAGGTTGCCGCCGATTCCGCTCAAGAACGACATCTCGTTACTCCGTGTTTTCCGTTTTGGCTCGGTTTGCTCGGAGGGCTTGGAGACGTCGCTCCGTCGCCCGGCGGGATCAGACAATCACCTCGCGGTCAGCGTCATAAGTTGGGGCGTTCCCTAGCTAGGGTTTTCCCCAGCAAACGGCGCAGGCTGTCGGGCAGTGGGCCGGGTGGCGTCCACGCGGCAGGCGCGGGCTCGGCTTCGGCCGTCTCGTCGGCCGGGCGCGGGCGACGGTCGATGACCGTGATCTGGCCGGCCGTGACGCCCAGCAGCAGGATCTCGTCGCGGTATTCGACCAGGGTGAGGCGTTCTCGTGGACCGACAGGCAGGGCGCGAATGTAGCGGATCTCATCACTGGCCCCGGGGCGTCCGGTCTGAGCGCGCTTGAGCAGTTTCAGCGAGAAGAAGGCCAGCGCCAGCACGATGGCCAGGGCGATGGCGACGGTCAGCAGGTCGAGTAGGGCGGAGAGCGTGCTCATCAGGTCTCCTCGGAGGGCCGATCCGCTGGCCTCACGGCGATCGCGGGCGGGGCGGGAAAGGTGAGGTCAGGCGACGATCCGGACCCAGCCTCGGACGCTTCGGCGGCGGCGTCCTCGGCCGCCGTCTCGCGCATGCGGCGGGCCCACAGGATCACCTCGGCGACCGCGGCGAAGAGATCCTGAGGCACGATATCGTCGATGACGGCCTTGTCGCGCAGCGCTCTAGCCAGCTCGACATTCCGGATGATCGGCACGCCCTCCGTCTCGGCCGCCTCGCGCATCGCCGCGGCGATCGGACCCTCGCCCTTGCCCAGCAGAACAGGGGCGGCGTGCACAGATGGGTCGTAGGCCAGGGCGCAGGCGATATGGGTCGGGTTGACCACCAGGACCGAGGCGTCCCGCGCCGCCTGAACGGCGTTCTGCTGGGCCCATTCCTGGTGCATCTGCCGACGCTGGGCGCGGACGTGGGGATCGCCTTCAGCGTCCTTCATCTCCTGTTTGATGTCGCGGCGACTCATCCGCAACCTCTTGATGAAGCTGTGTTTCTGGTAGACGAGGTCGAGCGCCGAAACGAGCAGGAAGGCGGCGACGGCGGCGGCGACCAGCTTGAAGGTCGTCGAGCTCAGGGCATGCAGCACGTCGCGCGGCTCATTGGCTGGCAGGCGGGTCAGCTGTGAGAAATCGGTGGCGACCACCAGCCAGCAGATGATGATCAGCAGCAGGGTCTTGGCCAGCGACTTGGCCGTCTCGACCAGATTGTCGAGATTGACCATCCGCTTGAGACCTTCGCCCGGGTTCATGTGTGAGAATTTCGGGGTCATCTTCTCAAGGGTGAAGACGGGACCGACCTGCAGGAACTCGGCGACCGAGCCCAGGATCGCCACGGGCAGGAACGTCACCGCCGACAGCAGCAGCAGGGCCTGGAAGGCGGCCATGCTGGCCACGCGAAAGGCTTCGTCGAACGGCCGGTCGGTGAGCGTGAGCACGATGTCGAACAGCGCGTTCAGCCGCTGAAGACCGAAGGCCCCCAAGCACAGCCCGATCAGCAGCCAGGCCGCCAGCGTAGCCGTGGACGACATGTCCTTGCTCTTGGCTACGTCACCCTTCTTGCGAGCGTCGGCCAGGCGTTTGGGTGTCGGCTTCTCGGTGCGATCGCCGGAGTCGTTCTTTTCGGCCATCGCCTACCGCGTTTGGATGGGGGTGGGACTATCGTTACGGGCGAGCTTATCTGTCCGAATTTGCGAAAGTTTCCATGGTGAAGTTAAAAGCTCTGCCATAGTATTTTTCCACCGTGTGTCAGTATACCGATCGTATAAAAAGTCATGATTGTGAGGTTGACAGGATTGATACTCGAAAGATAGCTATTATCAAGGCTGGGAACCGGGGTGTGGCGCATAGGATAGGGACGAGTATATGCGCAAGTTGTGCCTTGGTGTGTCGGCGTATTGCGTAATCTTGTTTCCGCCAGCCCTTGGGTTCGCGTATGAATGCGAAACTTTCAGCGGTCTGAAGTTCGACTCGACCCACGCGCTCAACGAAAAGTTTACTTTGGCGCTGGCCGATTGCAGCGCTGAAACAAAGGCTCCGGTCGGGTCGGAACAGCTCCGACTCTACGACACGGACGAAGCGACGCGGATCATTTCAGCGGGACGCTATCAGGTGTCCGCGCCGGTCGCGATGAAGCCGCCGCCGGCCGTCAACTATGCCGGCCAGATCGCCGCCGTCGGGCGCGACTTCGACATCGATCCGGGTTTCCTGGCGGCGGTGATGCACGTGGAATCGCGCGGCAACGCCAAGGCTGTCTCGCCCAAGGGCGCGCGCGGCCTGATGCAGGTGATGCCGGCGACCGCGTCGCGGATGGGCGTGCGCGATCCGATCGTCGCGCTCAACGATCCGGTGATCAACCTGCGCACCGGCGCGGCCTATCTGAAGACGCTGCAGAAGCGCTTCGGCAACAATCTCGACCTGGTGCTGGCGGCCTACAATGCTGGCGAAGGCGCGGTGATGAAGTACGGCCGCAGGGTGCCGCCGTATCGGGAGACGCAGGGCTACGTGACCAGCGTCATGGATCGCTATCGCGGCCTGCGCGCCGCGGGTGGCTGGTAGTCGCGCCGGAGCCGCCCGATGAGCGTCGAGACCTATCTTAAGCGCGCGCGCATGGCGCCGGGCAGGGGCCTTGCGTCCCGGTTCAGCGACCTGTTCCTGGTCGCCGGGGTGGTGGCCATCGTCGGCCTGATGATCCTGCCGCTGCCGTCTCTGGCGCTGGACGCCCTGGTCGCGGTCAACATCTGCGTCGGCGTCATGCTGCTGCTGGTGGCGATCTATATCTCGACGATCGTCGAATTCTCGGTGTTTCCGAGCCTGCTGCTGATCACCACGCTTTACCGGTTGTCCCTGTCGATCGCCACGACCCGGCTGATCCTTCTGGAAGGCCATGCCGGGCACATCATCGACACGTTCGGGACCATGGTGGCGGGCGGCAATCTGGTGGTGGGGCTGGTGGTGTTCCTGATCATCACCGTCGTGCAGTTCATCGTCATCGCCAAGGGCGCCGAGCGCGTGGCCGAGGTGGCCGCTCGCTTCAGCCTGGACGCCATGCCCGGCAAGCAGCTGTCGATTGACAGCGATCTGCGCTCGGGCCTGATCGACAAGGACGAGGCTCGCCGTCGCCGCCGCGCGCTGGAGATGGAAAGCAAGCTGCACGGCAGCCTCGACGGCGCGATGAAGTTCGTCAAAGGCGACGCGATCGCCGGCATCATCATCGTGGCCATTAATCTGATCGGCGGCTTAGCCGTGGGGATGCTGCAGCAGGGCCTCGACTTCGGGGCGGCCATCCACAAGTACTCGATCCTGACCATTGGCGACGGCATGGTCACTCAGATCCCGGCTCTGCTGGGCGCCATGTCGGCCGGCTTGATCGTCACGCGCACCACCGACGAGGACAATGACGGCCACCTGGGCGACGCGGTTCGCCGCCAATTCGCCGCCAAGCCCCGTGTGTTTCTCGTGGCCGGCGCGATCTGCTGGCTGCTGGCGCTGATCCCGGGCTTCCCGGTCGCGGTGTTCCTGGTCCTGGGCGGCGTCGCCATGATCACCGGCGCGCTGTTGGACGTGGGCATGCGCGGGGTGCTGGCCAAGCGCGTCGCCGGCCTGCGCGGCGAGCCGACCCGCGCGGATACTCCCGCGATCGCCCATACCCGCGGCGTTGAAGCCCAGCCGATGGTCCCCCTGCTGCTCGAATTGGACGGCGCCGGCGCGCGCGTCCGACCGACGCCCGAGGTCGTGCGAGCCCTGGAAGAGGTGCTGGACGCCTTCGAATTGCGGCTGGGCGTGGGCCTGCCGAAGGCCTCGGTGCACTACGGTGTCGACACCGGTGAGACGCGCTGGCGGCTGCTGGCCTTCGAAGCGCCGATCGGTGAGGGGGCCTGGGTCGATCCCGGCGATCTGAACGCCCTGCGCGAGGCCGTGCATCAGAGCCTGCGCCGTAACGCCGGCCTGTTCATCGGCATCCAGGAGACCAGCAACCTGCTGACCCGCGCCGGCGCAGACTATCCCGAGGTGGTCAAGGAAGCGGCCCGCGCCTTGCCTCTGGCCCGCATCGCCGAAGTGCTGCGTCGCCTGGCCGAGGAAGAGGCCCCGCTGCGGAACATGCGCGACATCCTCGAGGCCCTGGCCGACGCCGGTCAGCGGGAGAAGGATCCGTTCGCCCTGACCGAGTTCGCCCGCGTCGCCCTGCGCCGGCAGATCAGCCACCGCTATGCGCCTGATGGCCGCCTGCGCGCGATTCTGCTGGAGCCGGCGCTGGAGCAGCACATCCGCGAGGCGATCCGCAACGGTGGAACGGGTCAGCAGCTGGCCCTGGATCCCGACGTCGCCCGCCGGATCATCGACGCCATCACCGTAACGGCGACCAATGCCGAGGCGCTGGTGCTGCTGACCGCGATCGACCTGCGCCGCCACGTTCGCAAGCTGATCGAGCCCGAACTGTTCGACCTGGCCGTCCTGTCTTTCCACGAGCTGCTGCCCAGCCTGAAGCTCGACGTCGCCGGCCGCGTCGCCTTTCCCCGTGAACCCCTGACGGTTGTCGAGACCGACGGCGCGGCGTCCGACGCCGCCGCTCCCGCCGCCGCCTGAAAGCCGGAGATCGAATGACTAAACGCCGCGCTCCTCGTTCCAAGCCTTCCATACGTCGCGGCGCGATCGTCGCGGCCTGCCTGGGCGCCTGCCTGTCGAGCGGCGCGACCGCCGGCGAGCCGCCGATCGGCGCCCGCAATGTCGACCTGACCGCCCGCGAGCAGCCGATCGGTCAGTTCCTGCAAGCCTTCTATAGCCAAATGGGTCTGCCGGTGGCGATCTCGCCTAGCGTGTCGGGGACGATCAACGGCCTGTTCCGGGGCTCGGCCGCCAAGATCCAGGCCGACGTGTCACGGGCTTTCGACCTGGTGACCTATTACGACGGCTCGGCGGTGCACGTATTCACCGCGTCGCAGATCTCCAATCGCAGCTTCCCGCTCTCGGGCTCGGCCGGGCGCCGGGTCGAGCGGAGCGCTCGCCAGCTGGGCTTGCTGGATGACCGCAACACCCTTCGCTCGACGTCGGACCTGCTGGTGGCTACCGGCACGCCGCGCTTCCTGCAGCAGGTCGATGACCTGGCGCGCGGCGGGGCGCAGGCCGAGGCGATCTCGCCGACCTTGCAGTATCGCGTGTTTTATTTGCGCTACGGCTGGGCCGACGATGTCAGCCTGACCGTCGGGGCCAAGCAGGTCCAGATCCCCGGCGTGGCCTCGATCATCCGCTCGCTGGTTTCGACCGATCCCAAGGAGCGCGCCGGCGCCAGCGCTCGCACCGAGACGCCGGCCCCGGCGGCGGTCCAGGGTCTTCGCGGTCAGGGACTGGCGACGCTGGGCACGCCCAATCCGGCCGGTCCCGACTATGCGAGCGCGACCCAGACCACGCTGGGCTTGCCGCTGGCCAACGAGCAGACGGCCTCCTACGCGCCGCAGAACCCGGTGCGCGTTCAGGCCGACTCTCGCCTCAACGCCATCATCGTCCGCGACATCGCCGAGCGCATGCCGGCCTACGAGGAACTGGTCAAAGCCCTCGACGTCGAGCCCCAACTTCTGGAGATCGAAGCGGCGATCATCGACATCGACACGTCGCGCGCCCGCGATCTGGGCGTCAATTGGCGCTTCGACGACGGCAATGGCGGCATCCAGTTCGGGCGCGGTCCCAACGCGCCGTCGGGCCTGGAGGACAGCAACCTGACGCGCGGCAACACCTCGCCGCGTTCGGTGCAAGGCCTGGTGGCCTCGACCATCATCGGCAACGGCGACTATTTCGCCGCCCGCTTGAACGCGCTGGAGACCGAGGGCGTGGCCCGCGTCGTCTCGCGGCCGCAGATCGTCACCCTGTCGAACGTCGAGGCGGTGTTCGAGAACAGCCGCGACTTCTACGTCCGTCTGGCGGGGGAACGCGACGTCGACCTTTTCAACGTCAGCAGCGGCACGACCCTGCGGGTCACCCCGCACGTCACGCGCGACGAGACCGGCGCGCGCATCCGCATGCTGGTCAGCATCGAGGACGGTTCGCTGACCGCCGACCGCGTCGACAATATTCCGGTAGTGCGTCGCGCGGCCTTGAACACCCAGGCGATGATCGCCGAGGGCCAGAGCCTGCTGCTTGGAGGGCTGACCGTCCAGTCCGACACGAAGGGCGTCAGCAAGATCCCGGTGCTGGGCGGCGTTCCGGTGCTGGGCAACCTGTTCAAGACCAGTTCGCGGACGAGCGGCCGCATCGAGCGGATGTTCCTGATCACGCCGCGGCTGGCTTCGGTGGGGCAGGCGAGGGCGCTGCCGGCCGGCATCCGCTATGACGCTCCCGTTCAAGGCGTCGAGAATGCGCCGCTGCCCCCCGCGCCGCCGCTGGCGACCAGGCCTCGCAAACGCGCCGCCGCAGCGGCCTCGCCACCACCGCCTCCGCCTCCGCCGCCAGCGCAGACAGGGACAATGCAGCCCATTCCCAATCCCTAAGAGAGGGACGCTCTCGATGCTCGCTCAGTCCGCAGCGCGACAAGCCGCCGAACCCGATGAAAGTCCTGTCGACGATCCAGTCGCCGACGCGCCGCCGTCCCTGACCCTGAGGGTGCTGGCCGGCCGCGCGCGGGGCGCCGAAGCGCCGCTGGTCCTGGGCGCGACGGTGACCATCGGCCATGATCTCGATTGCGACCTGGTCTTGCGCGATCCCAGCGCCAAGGGGATCAAGCTGCGGTTGACTCCCGCCTCGCCCTCCGCCGAGATCGAGGTGCTGGCTGGCGAGATCCAGCTTCTGGGTCACGCCCTGGCCGCGCCATCACACGCCATCCTACCCGTCTATCTGCCTCTGGTCATCGGCGACAACGCCCTGGCCATCGGCGCGCTCGACAGTCCGCGCTGGGGAGAGGCCGAACGTCTGCTGGGCGCGGCCAGTCAGCAGGCCGCGGACAATGACGACGAGGGAGAGGCCGCCGCGCCGCCCGCCATCGATCTCGACGTCCTGGCCGGCTGGCGCTCGATCGTGACCCGCACGGCGGCGGCCCTGCGCCGCACGCCGCACGCCGCGTCGATCCTGGTGTTCGGCGGCGCCCTGGCCTGCGTCACCTTCGCGGCCGCCAACGCGCCGTGGGACCTGGGCAAGCCCGACACCGGCCGCGTCCACGACCTGCTCAGCCAGAACGGCTTCAGCCGGCTGGCGGTGAAGTCCGGCGCCGCCGACGGCAAGCTGGTGATCGGCGGGGTCTTGCCGCGAGAGGCCGACAAGGACCGGTTGGTCCAGATCGTGGACGCCCGCCGCCTGCCCGCGCGGATCGAGGTCGTCACCGGGGAGGGGCTGGCCAAGAGCGTCGAAGATGTCTTCACCGCCAATGGCCTTCCCGCCGCTGCTCGCCCCCATGGCCTTGCCGGTGTCCGGGTCGAGGTCTCCGGTCCTTCCGATCGCGTTTCGGAAGTCGAACGTATCGTGCGTGCTGACGTTCGGGGTCTGCGAGCTCTGCTGATCGAGCGACGGCCCGGCGACGAAAAAGCCGGCAAGCTGTTCGAGGACGGGCCCGGCAAGCGTGTTGTCGCGGTCGTCGCGGGCGAAGCTGGCTTCGTCACCACCGCCGATGGGGCGCGGTACTTCCGTGGCTCGGTCCTACCGACCGGCGACCGGATCGTCGAAGTCGCCAGTCAAAGCGTCACCGTCGAGAAGGACGGCCAGACCACGCAACTGATGTTTTGAAGTCCACCCATTCAAAGGGAGAGAAAGTCATGGCGGACAGCGTTTCCAACAGCCTCGGCAACTTTGGCCTGATGGCCGTCTCGCCGGGGATCAGCGGGACCAATAGTCAGAACCGGCCCGGCTCGTGGTTCGAAGCCATGGCCCACGCGTGGGGCCAGACCCTCGACGCCCAGGCCACGCGCATCACCGAACTGTCGGACCAGGTCAGCAGCGCCGGCGAAGATAAGCCCTCGACCATGGCCATGCTCACCGCGGAAAGCCTGCGGATGAACTTCATGGCCAACTCGGAATCCACCTCGGTCGACAGTGTCGGCCGGGCGCTGGAGACCATGGCCCGCAAGAACTGAGGCCAGCCATGTCCATCGAAGCCGCGACGGCGGCCGGAGCGCTGGTCACGCCCGAGCTCCGCGTCGCCCAGGCGCCCTACGGGGCCTCGATCACCGACGCCGTGCAGTTTCAGGGAGCGATGCACGCCGCCGCCAACTTCTCGATCCCGGCGGGCGGAACCGAACCGCTGGGCCCGGTGCTCAAAGGCGCCTTCGACCAGCTGGAAGTGGTCAATGGCCAAGCCTCCAGCCTGGCGGCCCATGCTCGCGCCGCCGAGGCCAAGGGCGCAGCCGTGACGCCGGGCGAGATGATCCAGCTCACCGTGCAGTGCCACGAGTTCATGTTCAGCTGCCAACTGACCTCGAACATCGCCAACCGCACGTCCGACGGCCTGCAGCAGCTGTTCCGTCAGCAATCGTAAGGAGTGGCGCGCCATGCGCAGAGGTGTAGTCGCCGGGGTTCTCGTCGCCGTCGCGCTGTTGGTCTCGGCGTGTGGCGAGAAAGAGCTCTACGGGGGCCTCTCCGAAAAGGAGGCCAACGAGATGGTCGCGGTGCTGCAGAGCGCCGGCGTCAGCGCCGCCAAGGCGTCCAAGGACGGCAAGGTCTGGTCCTTGCAGACGCGGTCCGACGACTTCCCCAAGGCGGTCGCGGTGCTGCACGATCAGGGCTACCCGCGCGACCGCTTCGAAAGCCTGGGCGAGGTCTTCAAGAAGGAAGGCTTCGTCTCGTCGCCGATGGAGCAGCGGGCGCGGCTGATGTACGGCCTGAGCCAGGAGCTCAGCCAGACCATTTCGTCGATCGACGGCGTGGTGCAGGCTCGGGTCCATATCGCCGTGCCCGAAGCCGATCCGCTGTCGGAGGAGCCCAAGCCTTCGTCGGCTTCAGTGTTCATCCGCCACAGCCCCGACGTCGACCTCTCTAGCCAGGTGGGCTCGATCAAGGCGCTGGTCACCAACTCCATCGAGGGGCTGCCTTACGATCGGGTGACGGTGGTGATGTTCCCGGCGCGTCCGGTGGCCGCTCCGCCGCCGACTCCGGCCAAGTCGCTGACCGCGCCCTTGCTGGCGATCCTGGCCGCCATCGTCGGTGTTGGGCTCTACCTCAGCTCGCGCCTGCGCAAGCCGGTCAAGCCCGTCCTGACCCTGCGCGCTCCGCGGAGCTCGGCCACATGAGCGTCCGGTCGGAGATCGTGGCCCGCGCCCGCGCTCTGAGCGAAGGCGACCTGGGCCTTCGAGCACGGCGTCTGGCCCAGCGCCTCGACGTGCCGGCGCCGCTGATCTTCGAGGACGTCGCGGCCGCGCCGGACTGGATCCTGTGGTCGCGGACCGCGAGGCGCGATCTGGCCCGAGCCGCCGGCGTGGCGGCCTGTGCGCCGCAACTGCGCCGGACCATCGACGGGCGAGCCCTGCGGATCTTCGCGGAGACGATCGGCGCTGATCGGCTGGACGCCTTGCTGGCCGCTCCCGCGCTGGACGGCGAGCCGTCCGGTGATCTCCCTGACAGTGTAGAGGCCCTGACCGTGCTGGGCGCCGCCGCATTGCGTACGGAGGCTGGCGAGCGTCCTGACCTGGCGCGACGTCTTGCGGCCCTGCTGCCGGCGTCGTCCGTAAGGCTGGATCCGGCGATCGGCCGCGCGGCCTGCGCCCAGGCTCGGCAGTGGGCCGCGATCGACGGGGAGGCGCGTTGATGAGTTACGTCCTTTTGACGAGCGCTCCGACCGCGACCGTATTGAGCGAACGCGCGGTGATTCCGGCCGCCGACGTCGTCCGCCTCGACACGGCCGTCGAACTGGTCGCGTCCCTCGAGGCGCATTGCGAAGCCGTGGCTCGCGCCGCCCGCGCCGAAGGCTTCGAGAGCGGCCGCGCCGAGGGGCTGGAGAGGGCGGCCGCCCGGACCGCAGAAATCCTGGCCGAGACCCACCGCGTTCTCGACGCCGAGCGCGATCGCCTGCGCGGCCAGTCCGCCGCCCTAGCGCTGGAGATCGTCCGCCGTATCGCCGTCGAGCTGGGCCCCGACGCCACCGTTGCGGCCCTGGCCGAGCGCGCTGTGCGCGACCTTCTGCCGGCCGAACCGATCCGCGTGCGCGTGGCGGCCGAGCGGGTCGGCGCCGTCACCGCACGCCTGTGGCCTATCCACGAGCGCGTCGAGGTGGCGGCCGAGCCGGGCCTGGATCCGGACGAATGCCTGATCGATACGCCCTCGGGCCACGTTCGCGCCGGCCTCGCCGTGCAGCTGGCGGCGCTGGAGAAGGCCTTCGCACGCACCGAGACAGGGGCAGCCGCATGAGCCCCGAAACGCCCGACCTCCTTCAGGCCGCCCTGCGCCGTACGCGCACGGTCGAGCGTCGCGGTCGCGTAGCCCAGGCTTTCGGCACCACCATTCGCGCCACGGGATTGGACGTGCGCATCGGCCAGGAGTGCGAGATCCTCGATCCCGCCGGCGGCGCCGTGATCAAGGCCCAGGTCGTGGGGCTGTCTGACGGTGCGGCGATCCTGACGCCGATGGCCAGCCTCGAAGGGCTCTCGGTCGAAGCCGAGGTAGTCGCCGGGCCTAGCCGCGGCGAGATCGCGGTCGGCGATGGCCTGCTGGGGCGCGTGATAGACGCCCACGGTCATCCGCTGGATGGGCTCGGCCCCATCGTCGGTCAGACCCGGGCCCAGCCGGTGTTCGCCGATGCGCCCAATCCGTTGCAGCGGCCGCCGATCGACACGGTGTTCGCCACGGGAGCCCGCGCCGTCGACACCCTGCTGACCGTCGGAGTCGGCCAGCGGGTCGGGGTCTTCGCCATGGCCGGCGGCGGCAAATCGACCTTGCTGGGCATGTTCGCCCGCCATGCCCGCTCGGACGTCAACGTCATCGCCCTGATCGGCGAACGCGGGCGCGAGGTGCGCGAATTCCTCGACGACTGCTTGGGCCCGGAGGGTCTGGCGCGCTCGGTGGTGGTCGTTTCGACGTCCGACCGGCCGGCGATGGAGCGGGTGCGGGCCGCTCACGTCGCAACCGCCATTGCCGAGGGCTTTCGGGCGCGCGGCCAGAAGGTGATGCTGCAGATGGACAGCGTGACCCGCTTCGCCCGGGCCTTGCGCGAGATTGGCCTGTCGGTGGGAGAGCCGGCGGTGCGCCGAGGCTTCCCGCCATCGGTCTTCGCCGAGCTGCCACGTCTGTTCGAACGCGCCGGGGCCGCGCCGGGCGGTGGCGCGATCACGGCGTTCTACACGGTTCTGGTCGAGGACGAGGAGGGCGACCCGGTCGGCGAGGAGGTACGCTCGATCCTGGACGGACACATCTATCTTTCGCGCCGCCTGGGCCAGGCTGGCCACTACCCCGCGATCGACATCCCCGCCAGCCTCAGTCGGCTGTTCCCGCGCCTGGTGACGCCGGTTCGCCAGGCCGCCGCCGCCAAGGTGCGCGGCTGGATGGCCAAGTATGCCGAGGTCGAGTTCTTGTTGCGCATCGGCGAGTACAAGCCTGGCGGCGATCCGGAGGCCGATGCGGCCATCGCCGCCTGGCCGGCGATCAACGCCCTGCTGCGCCAGACCCCGCACGAGCGCGTCGCGCTGGACGAGGCTTGGGCGGCGCTGGAGGGCCTGGCCGCATGACGCCCTCCCGCAGGATCGAGGTCCTGGTCCCCGTGGTCAGGCTGCGCGAGCGTCGCCTGGACCTCGCCCGCCGTGAGGCGGCCCTGGCGCGCGAGGCGGTTCTCGACGCCGAAGCCGAAGTGGCGCGTTGCGAGGTCAAGCTCGCCTATCTCGCCGAGGAGACCAACCGGCTGGACGCGTGGTTCGCCGAGCGGCTGGACGGCGCGGCGATGCAGACCGGGCTGGCCAGGCGGGAAGCGTTGACGGCGGCGCGGGCGGTTGGCGTTCGCGATCGCGACGCCGCCGAACAGACGCTGGCAGCCGCGCATCTCGCCCTGACCGAGGCCGTCGCCGCCGTCCAGCGCGCCGAGGGCCGTTGTGACGCCATGCGCGATCAGCTCTCCGGCGCGTGCTCGCGCCGCCGCGCCGAGCGGGAAGACCGAGAACAACTCGACCTGGAAGACCTGACCCGGAGGCGTGCGTGGTGACCGGCCGTGAGATCGATACGAGCGTCGAAAGGGTGCGCAATCCCAACTCGAACCCGGCCGGCCGCGCCGAGCCGGATTGGCGCGGCGGCCAGGATTTCCAGGCCTATCTACGCGCGGCCGAACCGCGCGAGCGGACATCGACCAAGACGCCGTCGCGACCCAAGAAGGACGAGAAGGAAGAGCGCGAGACCGGCGCTGATCTATCGTCCCTGTTCGGTCCGGCGACCTTGTCGGCGCATGCTGCGGCCAAAGGAGAGGGCGAGGCTTCCGCGATCTCCGGCCCCGCCATGCTGGCCCACGGCGGACAAGCGGTCGAGATCGCTATTCCTCTTCCCGCGACGGGCGGCGTCGCGGCAGACATCGGCGCGTTGTCGGCCGCCATGGACAACGCCTGGGCCGCGGCCGCCGACAAGGGCAAGGCGCTGTCGGTGTTGGTCGAACGGGCGGCGGTGATCGGCCTGGACGTCAAGCGGGGGGCAGACGGCTCGCTGTCGCTGATCCTGGCCGCGCGGCCAGATGCGACGCCGGAGGTGACTCGCGCCCTGGAGGCGCTGCGCCGCCGTCTGGAAGCGCGCGGTCTGTCGCTGGCCGAATTGCGTCTGGCGATCGGCGACGAGGGGGCGGACCCCAAGGTCCCGGGAACGCTGGAATGAGGTCGGGGGGCTCAGAAGGCCGGCAAGCCGAAGCGGTCGCCGCGATCGGCCTGAGCGTTGCGCAGCACGGCGTCGGCGATGTCGCCGGGCGCATCTCCCGCACGCCAGCGCTCCGCCAAGGTTCGGACCAGGCGGCGACTGCGCGCGTCGTGCAGGCCTTCGGCCGGGTCCTCGATGTCGATCAGCAGCTTGTCGGCATAGAGGGCGGCGGCGCGGGGCGAGGCCGAGACCAAGTCAATCAGCAACGGCAAGGCGGCGCGGAAGGCTTCGTCGTCCAGGCGCTCGCTCGCGACATCTCGGACCAGCCAGACGCAGAGGAATTCCAGCGGCCCCACATTGCGAGCGGCGACGCTGAGACCGCCGCCGGCCAAGCCCGCGAAACCACCTGCTCCCCAGGCCGGGACCCGGGTCGAAGGAAGGCGGGCGGTGACAAGAGCGTGCGCCAGGGCTTCGGCGGTCATGGCTTTGACGGCCGGCGAGCCGAAGTGGGCCAGCGCGGCCAGCAACTTGGCGAAGCCGGGATACAAGGCTTCGCCGAAACCGTCGCAGACGCGTTCCAGGATCTCGATGCGGCCCTCGACGGTCGCTTGCGCCCGCAAACCCGCCGCCAGAGCGGCCGCGCCGCCACGCCAGTCGGGCTCGGCTTTCAGAACACGCTGTGCGGACACTCAGAACAGACCGTCGTGGCGCAGCTCGGTCAAGTGGTCGATCACCGCACGGGTCGTCTCGTCAGCGCCCAGGCCCGAGGCGGCCAGGTCGATCGAACCCGCCTCGGCGGCGCTGAAGGCCGAGAAGTCTCCGAACGCCTCGGAGTCGGCGCGGCGGGTGGAGCCAGCGTCGAGGTCGAGACGCGCGGCCCAAGCGGACGAAAGGCCCTGCAAGTCGTTGCGGATCGTGCTCATGGCGGTCTCCTTCGCAGCCTAGATAGGAAGCGGCGGTGGGCGCGACCATGCGGGTTTTCCCTAGCGGGGACCGCATGACCCTGACTCAACGAGCAAAGCCCGTCTCTGATCCGGCTTTGACGGCGATGTCGGCCCTGAACTTGGCCGTGGCCGCATTCGAGGGCGCGCCGCCGCGCCTTTCCTGGCGCAGTCCGGCCTTCGCCCGGCTGCTCCCAGCGCTGGAGGAGGGGGCCTCGCCGGGCACTGTGCTGAGCCCCGCCTTCGACGCGGCTGCGCGAGGCGAGCCGGCCTGGGTGGCGTCACCCGAGGATGGAACGGTGTTCGAGGCCAGGGCGGCAAAGGACGGCGAGGACCGCGTCTGGCTGATGCTGACCAGCGCCGAGGAGCGGCAGGAAGCCGAGGGGCGACGCCTGGCAGATCGCGAACGCCTGTTGCTGACCTCGCGCATGATGTCGGTCGGCGAGATGGCGTCGATGATCGCGCACGAACTGAACCAGCCGATCGGCTCGATCGCCAACATCGTCCGGGGGCTGCGAGCGCGCGCGGCGCGCGGCGCGTTGACGGCCGAGATCCAGGACGAGGCCCTGGCCAAGGCGTCGGACCAGGCGCTGTACGCCGCCGACGTCATCCAGCGCATACGCACCTTTGTCGAGCAGCGTCGGCCCAAGGCCGAGCCGCTGGCCCTGGGCGGCTTGGCCCGCGCCACGCTGGATCTGCTGGATTGGGAAATCGTCCGCGATCGTGTGCAAGCCCGTTCCGACCTTGCCGACGACTTGCCGCTGGTGCTGGGCGACGCGGTGATGATCCAGCAAGTGCTGGTCAACCTTGCCCGCAACGGCCTGGACGCCATGCGCGATCGGCCTGGCCCGCGGCGTTTGAAGCTCTCCGGCCGGGCCGACGAGCGCTTCGTCGAGGTGACCATCACCGACACCGGGCCGGGCGTGCCTGAGGATCAAGCTCTGCGCCTGTTCTCGCCCTTCGCCTCGACCAAGGCCGGCGGCATGGGAGTTGGCCTGGGGATCTGCCGCTCGATCGTCGAGCTGCATCGGGGGCGGCTATGGCACACCGCCGCGCCCGGAGGGGGGAGCGTCTTTCACATCGCGCTGCCAATCGCGCTCTCGGGCGCGCAGCAGGAGGAAGCACCATGACCCTTCAATCCGCACCTGCCGCGACCGGCGCGGTCTGCCTGGTCGACGATCACGGCGAGTTCCGGGAGTCGGCGGCCTGGTGGCTGGAAAGCCTGGGCTATGCCGTCAGCACCTATGATGATCCGCGCACGTTCCTGGACGCGGGCGACCCGCCCGTCGGCAGCTGCCTGGTCTTCGATGTGCGCATGCCCGGCATGTCGGGCCTGGAACTGCTGGACGCCTTGCGCGAACGCGGTTGCGATCGGCCCGTGATCTTCATGAGCGGGCACGGCGACGTGCCGCTGGCCGTCGAGGCGATGAGCAAGGGGGCTGTGACCTTCCTGGAAAAGCCGTTCCGCGAGGCCGCTCTGGAAGCCGCGCTGAGGAAGGCGTTCGCCAGCATGCCGCAGGCGTCGCCCGAGCAGGATGACTTCCAGCAGCGCGTCTCGACGCTGACCGAGCGCGAACGGCAGGTCATGGACCTGGTGGTCGGCGGCGACGTGAACAAGGTCATTGCCTACAAGCTGGGCATCAGTCCCAAGACGGTCGAACTGCACCGCTCGCGGATCATGACCAAGATGGGCGCGACCAATGTCAGCCACTTGGTGCGGATGGCGGTGGCCGGGCGCGTGGACACTACGCGATGAGCCCGCTCGCGACCCCCGAGCCGCTGATCGCCCGCCTGCCGTCGCTGTCGCCGCAGCTGGCCGAGGCGCGTGATCGGATGCTGTCGATCCTGTCGCGGACAATCGATGGGCTGACATTGAGAGCGGCGATCGTTGGGACCGCGCCAGAGGGCCCGTGGGTGGTGTTCGAGACCGCCGCTGGGCGGGTGGCGTTGGCGCAGCTTGGGAAGGAAGGGCCTCGCGACCATGCTGAACTGCTGGCGCGCCTCGATGGGATAGAACCGCTGCTGGCGGCGCTCGAGACCAGCGGCCTCGTCCTTGACCCTGTCGGCGTTGAGACGACGTCCAAAGCCGATATCCACGTCCGCGTCGAGGCCTTCGACGCTGAACAGGCCTTGCGCCACGTGGTGGTGCTGGCTCTGGACCTTGCCGTCGCTGACGCCTGGCCGGAAGCTGGCGAGGCCTCACCGGATCTCGCGAGCCTATCGGTCCCGCTGCCGGTTGATTTGACCCTCGATGGCCCGAGCGTCGCGGCGAACAGCGCGCTGAGCCTCGGCGATGTGGTCCTGCTGCCGTTCGGTCCCGATCGCGCGCTGTCCGCGTCCATGGCGGTCGGCGGTCGTCGGGCGCGCGGCCTCTTTTCACCGGCCCGGGGGGGCTTCTTCGTCAACAGCCTGGAGCCGATCCCCATGAGCGACTTCGCCGTGTCCGCCGCCGTCGAGCCGTCGTCCCCCGATCCCGCCGCCCTGGTGGGCGACCTGCCGGTGACGCTGCGCGTGGCGCTCGGCGAGGTCACCCTGACGGCCGCTCAGCTGGCCAGCCTGCGTCCCGGCGCGGCGGTGACCTTGGACGTCCCGCCCGCCGAGGCCCGTGCGGTGCTGCTGGCCGGTGATCGCGCGGTGGCGAGCGGGCGGCTGGTGGCTCTGGGCGAGGCCTACGGCCTAGTCATAGACAAAGTCGGCGCGGAGGCCTGAGCGAATGAATCTCGCCCAGTTCACGCCGGGCTCGGCGCTGATCACGGTCATCCTGCTGGCTCTGGCGCCGTTCGTGGCGGTGATGGTGACGTCCTTCACCAAGATCGTCGTGACGCTGAGCCTGCTGCGCAACGCGCTGGGCCTGCAGCAGGTGCCGCCGAACATCGTGCTGAACGGCCTGGCGCTGATCCTGACGCTGTACGTCATGTACCCCGTCGGCCAGGACATGGCCCGCGCCAACGCCGACATGAAGCCGACGGCGGCGATCAGCAGCGACACCCAGCAGCTCTATACCTATGTCGACCGCGCCAAGGAGCCGCTGCGCGGGTTCCTGATCAAGCACTCGACGCCGCGCGAGCGCGCCTTCTTCCTGAAGACCGCTCGTCGTATCAACGCCCCGGAACGCGCCGCTAAGATCACTGACCGTGATTTCATCGTCGTGGTGCCGGCCTTCACCGTCTCGGAGCTGTCCGCCGCCTTCCAGATCGGCTTCCTGATCTTCCTGCCGTTCCTGATCATCGACTTGGTGGTGTCCAACATCCTGCTGGCCATGGGCATGATGATGCTGTCGCCGACCACCGTGAGCCTGCCGTTCAAGCTGCTGCTGTTCGTGCTGATCGACGGCTGGGTGAAGCTGGCCCACGGCCTCGTGCTCTCGTACACCTAGGAGGAGCTTGCCATGATGAACGCTCAGGCCATCGAGCTGGTGAACCAGGCCCTCTGGCTGGTCCTCGTGCTGTCGGCCCCGCCCATCGCCGCCGCGTCCATCGTCGGTCTCCTGGTGGCCATTCTGCAGTCGGCCACTCAGCTGCAGGAGCAGACCCTGCAGTACGCGGCCAAGTTCTTCGCCATCGTGCTGACCATCTTCGCCACCGCCAGCCTGGTCGGCGGCTCGTTGTACCGGTTCGGGGACCGAGTGTTCACCGAATTCCCGGCCATGATCCGGAGATGAGTCCAATGGGGACCGGCGTCCCGGACTGGATGCATGCGATCTTCGGCCAGACCTTGGTGCTGGCCGTGGGGGCGACGCGGATCGCGGCCGCCTTCGCCCTGATGCCGTTGTTGTCGCCCGAGACCGTGCCGCCGCTGGTGCGCAACTCGATCTTCCTGTGCTTTGGCATCATCGTCGTCACCCTGCAGCCGCAGCTGACGGAGATGGCCCTCCCGACCGTCCAGTGGATTCTGGTGTTCGGCAAGGAAGCGCTGGTCGGGGTGGTGATCGGCTTCTTTTTCGGCACGATGCTGTGGGCGTTCGAAGCGGCCGGCCAGATCATCGACGCCAAGGTTGGAGCGACCATGGCCCAGATTGTCGACCCGCTGAGCGGCCACCAGACCTCGTTGACCGGCGAGTTCCTGGCGCGGCTGGCGAACTTCGTCTTCATGTTCGCCGGCGGCCTGCTCTTGATGGTCGGGACCATCCTGGACAGCTATGCCCTGTGGCCGATCGGCAGCCTGACGCCGGTGCTCAGCCTGCGCAGCCTGTCGCTGTTCGAGGGCGAGTTCTCTCGACTGATGACCATCGCGGTGATGCTGGCCTCGCCGGCCCTGGTGGTGCTGTTTCTGGTTGATGCGGGGCTGGGGCTGGCCAATCGCTACGCGCCGCAATTGAACGTCTTCGCCCTGGGTCTGGCGATCAAGGCCTGGATCGCCACGGCGGTGCTGGTGGCGATGATGACAGGTCTGGTCCAGGTCCTGTTGAACGAGATGGGGGCGCGGCCGGCGGTGATCCTGCAGGTGCTGAAGGCCATGGCTCGCACGGCCGGGGCGCATTAGCGCTAGGGTTTTCCCCGATGGGATAAGCCCCAGCTATCGCTTGCCCCGCGCCAGGAACAAGCTTCCTTCCGAGGCCGACGAGCGGCCGAACCTTGTGAAGGGGCCTTCCCATGACGACGATCAACGGGGCGCTGACCAGTGGCATAAACGCCGCCCTGCTTTCCAGCTTCGCCGGCGAGCTCGGCAAGAGCATGAACTTCGGCCTGATGCAGTTTTCGCTGGGCTCGGCCGTTGGCGGCTCGGTCTGGGCGCCGCCGGAGGCGCCGCGCTTCACCGCCACCATGCCGGCCGAGGGAAAGGCCGAGATCGACATCGGTGACGGCTATACGCTGTCCATCAACGAGGCCAGTTCCGAGATCGTGGTGAAGGACGCCGACGGCAACACCACCCGCATCTGGGGCGATCCTCATGTCCAATACAATGGCAAGAATGTCGGCGACTTCTGGGGCACGATGACCCTGCAGCTGGAGAATGGGACGAAGATCACCGTCAACACCGAGAAGTCGGCGGATGGTCGCGACATGACCTATGCCAGCCAGGTAGTGGTCACGCGAGGCGACCAGGCGCTGATCGTCGATGGCGTCAGCGAGCTGACCAGGGGCGATCTTTCGGTCTCGCTGGGAGGCAACGGCTATGCGGTCGACGCGGCCAATGACGATGGCCTGGTGATCAACGAAAATGACGACTCGAGGACCGGCTGGAGCAGCGACCTGACCGGCGCCGACGTCGGCCAGGCGGACTTCAACCTGACCCGCGACGAGAACAAGGCGCTGCTGGAAGGGCTGCAGTCCTTCAACTCCAGCCTGGGCCTGTTCCTGACCGGCTGGCTGCTGGGCGGCGGCGTCAATCTCTTCGCCGGAACCTCGCTGCAGGCCGAAACCAGCCTGGCCGCCCGCTTCCTGGGTCTTCCGTCCCTCAATGTCTGAAGAATAAGGGTCCCACACCCCAGCGCCTCGTCCCCGGGGCGCTTACTTCAGCCCCCGCCTTGGCGGGGGCTTTCTTTATGGGCGCAGATCCTGGCGCGCGGTGTCGATCAGGCGCAGGAAACGCTCGACCGGGTCATGGGCGACCGCCGGCAGGATCGCGCGGTCGCTCGCCAGAGCGCGCAGCAGAGGCTCGACCACTTGCGCCGTGGAGAGGTGAGGGCTCTCAGCCTCATATGTCCGCAACGCGCGGGCAAAATCGGTAAGGGCGCGTTCGATCCGGCCGGTCTCGATCGGTGAACTGGCGGAGAGGCGGGCGGCGACGGTCTGGCCCGTCTGAGCGGTCAGGCTGCGCATGTCGCCGGCGACAACGGCGTGGCCCTGCTGATGCAGGTCGCTCCAGCCCTGACCTAGCACGACGCCGGGATCGGCTCCGCCCAATGGGTCGGCGACGGCGCTTCCGGCCATGGCGCTGATCGCTTCCACCGCGACCCGCGCGACGTCGACGTGCTCGGCGGCTGTGCGTGGGATGTCCGCCGACAGGGAAACCGCACCGATCGGTTCGATGGCCTTCACGGGTGGGCTCCTTCGATGCGGGTGATCTTCAAGCCAGGCTTCAGGGCCGACCAATTGATGACGTCGCCGATACGGCGGAAGCTGTTGGCGCCGTCGGCCAGTTCCTCGTTCTCGCCGTCGAAGGTCAGCGTGGCGACGGGACGTCCGTCGCGCAGCACGACAAAACGCGCCCAAGGATAGCCTTCGACGATGCGTAACCGGGTATCGGGATAGGTCTGGCGGGCGCGCACCACGTCGTCTCCGACCGTAAGCTTACCGATTGCGACGCCAGCTCGGCGATAGGTTCCATTGAAGTTCACACCCACGCCGCAACCGTGAAAATCGGTGGAAACGCGCGCCATGTCGTCTGCCAGCCGGATTTCGAGCCGTGCTGGACGAGCGGCGCGCAGAACCCCATCGCGCAAGACGCCGTCGGCTTCGAATTGGCAGTCGGCGCCGGTCGCGGGACCATCAGGACGGCCGCCGCCGAACAACTTCACGCGCCAGCGGTTCGGCCCCGCCGGCGCGATCACCACTCGACCGGGTGCTGGCGTTGTCCGCGCATAGGTTCCAGCCGCTTTCGCGCGCGCCGCCGCGTCGCCGCAGCCAAGGGCGACCAGTGTCAGGCCGGCGAGCGCGATGGCTGTCCTCATGCGCCCATCCTAGCGTTCGTTCAGCATGGCCAGGGCGTCGCGTCGTTCTTCGGCGAAACGATTGGCGACCGAGGCCTGCACCGAAGCGCTGGCGCTGGTGAAATAGGCCAGGCCGCCACTGGCGTCGCGCCGCCCGCGCTCGTCGTAGATGGCGTTGATCAGGGCGCGGTCGTAGGTCTGGCCATCGGCGGGCGCGACGCCCTGGGCCCGTACATTGGCGATGGCGCGGGCGATGACCTGAGTCTCGGGCCCGTGCTGCACCGAGGTAGACCAGACGACGTCCCGAAGGGCGGCCGAGCGGCCGGTGACGTCGACGCCCGTCTGGGTCTGAACCTGATCCGCCTGGACCTGGTAATGGGTGCGCTGGATGTAATCGTGCTGGGCCGCTCCGAAAGCTTCGGGCTCTCGCGCGGCGATCTCGCGCCAAGTGGCGGTGAACGTCGCCGTGCCCGGTCGCGCGCCGCCAAACTCGGCCGCCCAGCGGCTGCCCTCGTTCGCCAGGAATTCCTGCGGCCGGTTCATGTTGCCGGCCAGTTGATAGGTCCCGTACGAGACGCCGCCCGGATCGCCGGCGCCGGACGAGACCGTGCCGGGGCCACGCCCGCCGGACTCGTAGCGCTCCGAAAGGCCGCCGATGCGTTGCTGGTCGTTGTTCGCCGGCGTCGTCGCGCTGGCGGTCGTCGTCGGCGCGCCCTGAGTTCCGACGTTCACCAGCACGTAGTTGAAGCGCGACTGGTCGCCCAGCGTGTTCCAGAAGGCCTGGAAGTCGCCGGGCTTCATCGTCTGGCAGCCCGCCGAGCCGGTATTGGTGTTGCCGCCGGCATGGAACAGGAACGAGCCGTCGGTGCTCTTCACCGCCTTGTCGCCCGCGCCGATGCGGCCGTCGTGGTTGGTGTCGCGGACGATGGCGTGAGCCTCGGTGGGGCGTAGGACATCGCCCAGCCGATCGCTGTGACTCTTGCTGAAGGTCACCGTACCTTCGGCGATGCGGCCCAGTTCCTTGCGACCATCGCCATCGGCGTCGCCGCCATAGCGGCCGTCGTACTGGCTGGAAGGTTCGGTGGCGGCCGAAAACTCGCTGACGCGGCCGCCGTCCTTGGTCGACTGCAGCACGACGATACGGTCGTCATAGACACCCTTGCCGGCGTTTGCGCCGAGGGCGGTGTCGGCGCGCAAGCCGAGGATCACCTGCTTGCCGGCGGCCAGGTCCGCCTTGGCCTGGGCGTCGCCGTACGCGTTCACATATGCCGAGTAGAGCTCGAACTTCTCCGCCTGGGTCTTGCCTTGAGTGGATGGCAGGGCGCCCGTCGGAGCGGCGCTAGCGCCTGACGTCTCCGCATCGTTGGCCGGCGCCAGGCGAGGGGTGTTCGACCGGCCGACGCCGGGAATGGTCAGGGATTGCTCGGGCTGGATCAGGTTGGGGTCGCGTAAACCGTTGGCCTGGGCGATCGCCTGCCATGACACCCCGAACTTGGCGCCGATCGCCGACAGCGTGTCGCCGGACTTCACGACATAGGTCGTCGCTCCCTCGCGCGGCGGCAGGTTCACGACCTGGCCGGGCCGGATCAGGTTGGGATTGACGATCCTGGGATTGGCGGCGAGCAGCGCGTCCAGCGGGACGCCGCGCTCGGCGGCGATGCCCGAGAGGGTCTCGCCCGTCTTCACGACGTGCTCGTCGCGGGCTGCGCTTTCCGACGTACGGCTGTCCGCGCTCTGGCGGGTGGCGGCGGAGACTTGCATCTGCCCCTCCTTGGCGATCATCGATCGTCGGAGACTACGGAGGTCGCGATCCGTGCGGCATTAGGAATAACCCTAGCGCCGGAGTCGCCTGGCGCTCTCGGGGCAGCTATCCGGCCTCCGTCGGCGTCAACAGCCGGCCAATCGTCTCGACGAGATCCGCTGCAACGATCGGCTTGGTCAGGAAGGCGTTGGCGCCCGCGGTCAGCCCGGCCACCTGGTGTTCGGGCAGGGCGTTGGCGGTCAGCATGACGATTGGCGTGGGCGGTGCGTCGGCGGCGCGCTCCGCCCGGCGAATATGGGCGATGGCTTCGAGACCGCCCATTTTGGGCATCTGCATGTCCATCAGGACCAGATCATAGGCGCCGGGCTGGAAGCGGGTGACGGCCTCCTGTCCATCTGCGGCCATGATCAGGTCCACGTCCAGGCTCTCCAGCATCAGGGCCACGACCCGACGATTGATGTCGTGATCCTCGGCCAGCATGATCTTCAGGGGGCGTCCCGCATCCGGAGGCGAGTTCGTGGCATCAGGCGTTGGCGGTATCAGCTCGTCTGTCGTCGCCACGGGCAGCGTCAGGCGCACCGTGAAGCGCGAGCCTTGCCCTGGCGCGGACTCGACCTCGATCTCGCCGTTCATCAGCCGGGTCAGGGCGCGGGAGATCGACAGTCCAAGGCCGGTGCCCCCAAAGCGCCGGGTGATCGAGCCGTCGGCCTGGGCGAAGCGCGCGAACAGGCGTCGGCCCGTCTCGGCGTCGAAGCCAATGCCGGTGTCGGTCACCGCCAGGATCAGGGCCTGGCTTCCATCAACCTCGGGCGCGGCCTCGACGCTCAGCGCCACATGGCCGCGATCAGTGAACTTGATCGCATTCGAAACCAGGTTGCCCAGGATCTGCTTCAATCGCGCCGCGTCGCCGATATGGCGCTCCGCCGCCTGCGGAGCGATCCGGAGATCCAGCGAAAGCCCCTTTTCCTCGGCCTTGGCGCGGAACAGCTCGACGATGGTTCCGCAGGTCGTCCGAAGGTCGAAAGTCTCGGGGTGGATGGCCAGCTCTCCGGCCTCGACCCGCGCCATGTCCAGGACGTCGTTGAGCAAGACCTGCAGCGAGTCGGCGCTGGTCTCGACCAGTTGGACCATGTCCCGCTGCTTCGGGGCCAAGTCAGTGCGCGCCAAGGCGCCGACGACGCCGATAATGCCGTTCATTGGGGTGCGGATCTCGTGGCTCATATTGGCCAGGAATTCCGACTTGGAGCGGCTGGCCGCCTCGGCCTTCTCCCTGGCCTTGCGCACGGCGGCATAGGCGCGCTCCAGACGCTGGGCGCTGCGGTTGCGCGCGCTGAGCGCGGCGGTGGCGGGTACGGTCGTGGCGAAGGTCGAGGCGATGAACAGCTGGACCATGAACTGCTGCCGATACGGATCGCTGGGCGCCATGAAGGCGATCGGCCCGTGACCATTGGCGGTCAGCGCCATGGCGATGACGCTGGTCGCCAGCACCGATACATAGACCCAGCCGGGACCCGCGCGGAATGCGGTCAGGACCAAGGCCGGCATGACCACGGTCAAGGCGATGAACTGGTCGAGGACAAAGGCCGCGACCGCGAGGGCGACCGTGAGGGCGAGCAGCAGCCAACGCTCCAGGCGAGCGCCGCCGGCGGCATGGAACAGCCGCTGGTGCTTCAAGGGCAGCAATGCGGCGGGTGTCGCGATCAGCAGGCCCAGGCCGTCCTCCAGCGTCCATTGCAGCCAGGCGTGGAAGAAGTCGCCGAAGGAGCCGTCGATCAGGCCGACCAGGATCTGGCCGATGAAAGCCTCGATCGCCGCGCTGACGGCGGCGATCAACGAGAAGATCGCCAGGCGTCGGGCGCGCGACAGGTCGAGCGCGGCGCCGCAGAAGGTTCTGGTCAGCGCCGCGCCGCCAAAGGCCAGGGCCTGATTGAGGCCGCTGAACAGCACTGCGTGCGCAAGGTCGATGCGGCCGATCCAGTTGTGAACCAGGTCGACAGCGAAACAGGCCAGACAGAAAGCCAGCCCCAGGGGCGGCGACAGCACCAGAAGCGCCGTAAGCAGGATGCCGTTAGACGGAAAGAAGGCGACGGCGTCGCTCACATCTCGGCAGAACAGCCAGATGCAAAGCTCGATCGCGACATAGGCCGCGAACAGCGCTGCGGCCGCGGGCAGTCCATGGCTCGGGGCCGACGATCGGTAGAGATGGAAGCGAAACGCCATGCCGGGTCCGTGGCCCTCAGGGACCGGGGGCGACAGGGCGGACGATTGAGCGCTCGCGCGAGCTGATCATCGGACTCTTCCCCAGGGCCAAGCCGCGCACGGCAGAAGAGCGAGCCTAGATCAACGAACGGTAAAATCCGAAGAGTCTGATTTGTCGCACCATGGCGCAGAGGGACCGGCCAGCGACGCCGTCGCTGGCCGGCTTGGCCTCATTCGCCGAAGCGGAAGCGCATGCCCACGCCGTAGTAACGGCCTTCATAGCGGACATCGACGGGATAGGTCCGGTTGGGCGTGTAGTTGTTGATGTTCTCGAAGGGCTTGGCCAGCAGGTTGGTGACGTCGAAGCTGACGGTCAAATTCTTTGAGACATCATAGCTCAACGAGGCGTCCAGGCGGGAAATCGCCTTAACGCCGACGCCCGTGTACTGCGAGCCGTCGGGCGCCTGGCGATAGTAGCTGACCCATGGCGAGCGGTGATTGTAGGAAAGCCGTCCCGTCACGCCGTTGCGCTCGTAGAACACCGCGGCGTTGTAGGTCCACTTGGAGAGGCCCGTGATGCGCACGTAAGGCGCATCATCCCCACCCAAGGTCTTGGGGAACTGGTTCTTGCCGTCGATATAGGTGACGTTCCCCTGAACACCGAAGCCCTTGAACGCTTCGGGCAGGAAGTCGAGGAAGGTCTGGGCGTTGATCTCGAAGCCCTTGATCTTGCCCGCGCCCGAGTTTTCCGGACGGCTGATCCGAACAAGCCCGTAGACCGGATCTTGGATGTTCCGGGTATAATTGCTCGTGAAACCGAAGAGGTCGCGATAGAAGCCGGCGACGGTGATGCTGCCGGTGCTCGAGAAATAGTATTCGACGCTGGCGTCGTAGTTATTGGACGTGAGCGGGACAAGATCGGGGTTCCCGCCCGAACCCGTGGCGTTGATCAGCGCATTGGGGTCGGTGGGATTGATCGGGACCGAGGGATCCCGAACGACCTGGTCGATGTTCAAGGCCGGGTTCAGAGCGCCGAAATCGACGCGGGTGCGGGTCTGGGTATAGCCCAGGCGCAGTTGAAGTTTGTCGACCGGCCGGATCCGCATGCTGACGTTGGGCAGCACGTCGGTATAGTTCTGCTTGATCGTCCGCGGGATAAGGGTCGTAACGTTGTTGTTGCGGACGCGCGAGGTGCCGGAGAACTCGCCGAGCGTCTGAACGACGCGGACGCCGACCACGCCGTCGACGGCGATCGAGCCGACATCGAACGCGTACTTCGCCTGAGCGTACTCGGCGTAGCTCTGTTCGGTAGCGCGGAAGGCGCCGGCTCGATCCAGCGGCACGTCCGGCGCGGAAAACGCCGTCAGCGCGTCCTTGTAACCCTGATCATTCGGATTGAGCGCGACCAGCTGCTGCAGCGCCGCCACCGAGCGTTGGCGCAGCGCCGCGAAGCTCCCCGCGATGCCGTCCCGCGTCGGCATCAGGTATTGGGTGAAGCCTTGCGCGTCGCCCCTGAAGGGGTCCTCGATCAGCTGCAGTTGGCCCACGGGCAGGCTGGCGAGTGGGATCTTCAGCGGAAGAGTCCACGCATACCGCGACCCCTGGATCAGCGACGCGTCGCGGTCGGTGTAGCGCAGCCCAAACTTGATCTCGGGAATGAAAGACGAGCCAGTGTCGTACACCGCGTCGCCGCGCCATTGCACTCCGCTGCCCTTGGCGATGTAGTGCCGCTCATAGTAGCCGCGCCACAGATAGTTGGCGGGATCGGAGGCGTTGAAGCCCGGGAGATCGAACGCGGCGCCGTCCTTCTCGTTGAACTTCACGACGACCGTCGGCGCCGAGGCGAAGGCGCTGTCGAAGCTCCAGTTGCGAGCCTCGTATTCGCTGTCCTCGTAGGCCAGATCGGTGGACAGGGTCAGGCGATCGCCGCGCCAGATCGCGCCGAGCGCGCCCTGATAGGTGTTGGTGTGGTCCGCGCCGGTCGAGCGATAGGCTTGGGGCGCCAGGCCGCCGGTCTTGGTGAAGCCGGCCGCCTGGTCGGTCGTGCCCGGAACCAGCGTGACGTTCGTCAGGGTCGGGTCCTTCTGGACGGCCGCATCCCAGTCGCGCAGGTTGACGTCCAGGTTGTCGGTGGCCTGGCGGCCGCGATAGCCTTGGAAGATGCCGTCGAAATAGACCTCGAGCTTGTCGTTCGGCTTCCACTGGATGGCGACGTTGCCCGAGGGGCGGAAGCGCTTGCCGCCGTCGTTATAGAGGCCGACCGAGTGGGGGTAGCGGAAGCTCTGCCCCACTGACGCCGGCGAGACGCTGGACAGGGAGCTGACCGTGGAGATGTCCTGGTTGTTGTAGCGGACGCCGTTGCGGTACTGCGACTGGGCATAGGTGGCGTTGGCCAGGATGCCGATCTCGCCGATCGAGGTGTCCCAACGGTCCGAGATCAGGATGTTGCCGCTCGGGTCGCGCTTCTTGCTCTGGTCGTTGTAGGTCAAGCGGACGCCGCCGCCAATGAACCGGCCCTTGAAGTCCATCGGGCGACGGGTGCGGACGTTGATCAGGCCGGCCAAGCCCGGCTCGACGATGTCGGCGGTCCCGGATTTGTAGACTTCGATGCCCGCCAGGGCCTGGGCCGGGAAGTCCTGAAGCTGCACGCGGCGCAGCTCGGCGGTGAAGATCTCGCGGCCGTTATAGGTGGTGGCGACATCCGGAAGGCCCCGGATCAGCACGCGATTGGCCTCGTCGCTGAAGCGCTCGACCTGAATGCCGGCGATGCGAGCCAGGGTTTCGGCGGCCGTGTTGTCGGGAAGCTTGCCGATATCCTCGGCGACGACGGCGTCGAGGATGGCGTCGGAATTGCGTTTGATCGTTTGCGCCGAGCGCAGGCTTTGGCGAAGGCCGGTCACGACGACCTCGGTTACGGCCGAGTTATCCGCCGTCTTGGTCGCGGCCGGCTTTTCAGTCGCTGTCTGTGCGGCGACCGGCATGGCCAGAAGCGCCATGGGCGCCACCGACAGCATGAATGCAAGGCGTTTCATTTTTCCCTCCCACTTTGAGTGCGAGGTGTCTCCCCTCGCGACCTAATTGTCTGACTAAATGCACTGGGAGGTCGTTTTTCGTCAATGACATTAATAAGACTAATGTCGAGATTGTAATTTCAGTTTTATATGTGTCTGGATTCGAACGGGTTTTTCAGGCTGGTGAAAAGGGGTGCGGTGCAGGGATATCTTGCTGAATCCGCATGTCGTCGCACGCTCACGCCCATCAAGCGAGACCTTTCACGACTCGCTTGACGATCGCTAGCTGACGTTCAGATATAGTCGGACAAAACTTAGCTTTGAAGCGTCATGGCTGGCCATCTGCACCGCGTCAGGGTTTGCTGTCCTCGATGATCGCGACACCCCATGGCGCCAAGGCCATCGGCGCATCTGGCTCTACAGGACTCCCAGAAAGCAGTTCGATCCCCGCGGGAGCTTTCAGATTCAAACTGTGAGGCGCAGCCGAGTAGTTGAGGACGTAACGCACGGCATGGCCGTTCGAGAGTAAGCCGCGTCGAACGATGATCGGAAAACGGACCTCGGGGAGCTCCACGCCCGCGCGCTGAACCTGCTCGCCCAGGATCTTCTCGATCGTCGCGTCGGTCGGCATGAAGCCGACATAGGTGACTTCGCCCTTGCCATAGGCATTGCGCGTCACCGCTGCATAGGCCGGCCACGAGGGATGCTTGTAACGCGCCACGACCGTAGCCGTGGTGGGGGTCAGGAATTCCATCCACCAGCGGACCTGATTGTCCTTGTCGCCGACGCCGAAGGGATCGCCGTCCAGCGAGACGCCCTCGGGCTTGGTGAACTGCTCATAGCGCACGCCGGCGGCTTCGGTGATCGCGCCCGGCTGGGGCGTGTGGCGCACCTTGGTGTTCTCGTCCGAGAAGCCGCTCTTGAAGGTGTACAGCAAGTGGCCGCCGCTCTTGGCGTAGGCGTTGAGGCGACCGATCTCGGCGTCGCTGGCGGCATAGAGGGCTGGAACGACGATCAGCTTGTACGCCGACAGCGGCGTCTTGGAGGTGGGCGACAGGATGTCGACCTCAACATTCATGCGATACAGCGCGTCGTAGAACGGTCGCAGCACGGCGTTGTAGCCGACGTCTGAACTGATCTTGAACGCGTCGAACCCGCTCAGCGCAGTATTGCTGACATAGATCGCGACCCGATTGCGCTTCTTGAGGTTCACCAGCTTGGGACCCAGTCGCTTGAGGTCGGCGCCGATGGTCTTGGCTTCCTCGTAGACGGCGTTTGGCTGATAGTCCTGCGAGAGTACGCCGCGCCAATAGGTCTCGATGGCGTTGGCCGTGCTCGACCAGTGCCAGTACTCGACCATGTTGGCGCCCGAGGCCAGGTGGCTGAAGGCCTGGAGGCGCAGTTGGCCGGGGTAGGGCGTCCATTCCGGGAAGCCCTGGGCCTGGGTCTCCAGCACCAGGTAGTTCTGGCCGTCGCGCAGCGATCGCGTGACGTCGCCGCCGAAGGCGATCTCGGCCCCGGTCAGCTTGTCCTGGCTGGGGTGATAGATGTCGATCCCGGCGACATCCAGCGCCTGGGCGGCCTTCCAGTGGTTCACCTCCGGCTGAACGCCGAACGAGTGACCGCGCCAGGCGAGGTCGAAGTTGTGGGTGATGAACTGCCCCGGGCGGGCGTGGGCGCGCACCAGGTCCGCCTGCCAGGCCAGGAAGTCGGTGACCAGACCGCGCTGGAAGTCGGCGAAGGCGTTGGAGAGGCTGGCGTTGATCGAGCCGTTGACCGACGGGAAGTCCTCCCACCGGTTGATGCGATTGCTCCAGTAGTCCAGACCATAGGCCTTGTTCATGGCGTCAAGGTCGGGCCAGCGGCGCTTCATCGTCTCGACGAAGGCGGCCTGCACGTTCGGGCCGCTGGTGTCGTAGGCCTTGGTCTCATTGTCGACCTGATAGCCGATGACCGCTGGGTGGTCCTTCACGTGGTCGACCAGCGCGACGATCACGCGCTCGGCGGCGCGGCGGTAGTCCGGATCGGTGATGTCCATGTTCTGGCGGCGGCCGTACTCGGCGCGGCCGTGCGGGGTGACGACCAGGACGTTGGGATGCTCCCGGGCCAGCCAGGTCGGCACGGCGTAGGTCGGGGTGCCGATGATCACCTTGATCCCGTGCCGTTGCATGGCGGCCAGCATCCGGTCGACGTGGCTGAAGTCGAAGACGCCGGGTTGCGGCTCCAGCGTGCCCCAGGTGGATTCGGCGATGCGTACGACCGTAATCCCGGCCGACTGCATCATCCGCGCATCTTCTTCAACGCGGTCGGTGGGCGTGTACTCGTCGTAGTAGGCGACGCCGTAGAGGATGGTGTCGGGGAGGGCGGCTGCGCTCCGCTGAACCGGGCCGAAAACCATAGCGATCGCCAGCAACAATACGCGCCAGCTCGAGCCGAACTTCGCCATGTCCATCCTCCCTTTTTATGTCTGACTAATTCGAGGTTGATGGCGTGGCAAGGCCTACGAGGTCGCTGAAGTCGGCCCAGAAGGCCGGTTTGTATCGAAAATATGTCTGACAATTGGGTGTGGCGCAGCGGCGAGGCGTCCTTAGAAAAAAGTCGGCGGAAAAAATCCGGCCGCTCGTTTCGGTATCGGGGGCGGCTCCAGGCTTGCTCCAACGAACAAGAATGCTGAACGGCAACCTGAGGGAACGAACCGGATGACACTCAAGATCGGTCGGACGACGCTAATGCTCGCGTCGACGAGCTTCATCGCGCTGGCCGCGCCGGCCTACGCCCAGACCGCCGCCAAGGACGCCGACACGGTGACCGAGGTCGTCGTCACGGGCTTCAAGAAGAGCTATGCCGACGCGGTGCGCATGAAGCGCGACAGCGCCGGCATCACCGACTCCATCTCGTCCGACGGTCTGGGCCGCTTTCCCGACCTGAACGTGGGCGAGGCCATCCAGCGCCTGCCCGGCATCCAGATCAACCGCGAGGCCGAGTCTCGGAACGCCACGATCAATCTGCGTGGCTTGCCGGGCACCTATGCTCGCACGACGATCAACGGCCAGGCCTTCGCCGAGCCCATCCTGGACTCCTCGACGCCGCTGGGGGCGTTCAACTCCGACATCTTCTCGGCCATCTCGATCATCAAGTCGCCGTCGGCGGCCGATCAGTCCGGTGGCATGAGTGGCAACATCGACCTGCAGATCGCGCCCGCCCTCGGGCGTCGCGACGGCGGCACGTTCAAGTTGGGGTACGAGTACAACGACCTGGGCAATCTGAAGAGCCCCGCGGTGACCCTGGGCTACAACAAGCACATCACCGAGAACCTCGCCGTCTTCGGCGTGGTGGCTTACAAGAAAGAGAAGTTCCGTCGGGATTCCATCAACTTCGTTCAATATACTCAGCTGAACGCACTCACGGTTCCTAACGCGGACCTGGCTGCGTATTACGCGCCGACGCCGGCTGGCGGGGCGGCCTGTCCTTCCGGCCAGCAGTGCCGGTCGTGGGGCACGGGCGCCAAGTCCACCGCGGGCGTGCTGTTCCCATCCGACAACCGCCAGATCGTCAAATACAACGAAGGCGACTTGTGGACCGCCGCCGGCGGCCTGGAATACCGGGTCAACGAGTCGCTGAAGGTCGGCCTGAGCGGCTTCTATACGCGGCGCAACCTGGACAAGAACTACACCGACCTTCTGGAAGTCGACGTGCGCCCGACGACGGCGGTGGTTACCCCGACCGGCAAGGTCTTCACGCTCGCGGACGGCTTCAACTACATCAACGCGTTCGACTATTCGAACGCCCAGGTGAACCGGTCCTTCCGCTCCGAGCCGGCCGTCCAGAAGACCTGGGACCTGACCGGCAATGTCGAGTACCGCACCGACGACTGGCGCTTCAGCGGCGCGTTGGTGACCTCTAAAGCCTCGAACAACGTCGTCCAGACCCAGATCGACGTGCGCAACCTATCGAAGGCGGCCGGCAACGGCGTGTCGGGCAGCTTCTATTCGGGCAATGGCGATATCGAGAAGTACCTGATGTCGCTTAACCCGGCCGGCGCGCCGACGGTCACGGCCGGTCCCTATGTCTGGCAGGGCGCGGGTAACAGCCCCACGGCCCAGAACGCCGCCGGCGACCAGCTGATCGTGGCCGGCAGCCTGGGCTATCTGACCAACGAACTGAACTCGGCCCAAGGCGATATCGAGCGCTTCATCGACAAGGGACCGCTCAGCAGCATCGTCGCCGGCCTGCGGGCTGAGCGCGCCGAGTTCAAGTCGCAGGGATATCGGACCAGCGCCAAGGGCGTCCAGGGCCAGAACGTCGACAGCAGTTTCCTGAAGCTCAGCCCTTACGCCAACGACTTCTTCGGCGGTTCCGGCGGCGCTTATGCGCGCAACTGGTACACCGTGGACTATGCTCGCGCGGTCTCGCGCCTGCAGCCGGTCACGACGTCGGCTGGCGACCTGGTCACACCGTCGGGCTGGATCAACGATCCGACCAACGGCTCGTACTCGGCTAACAACTTCTCGGTCCGCAACGATATCACCTCTGCCTATCTGATGGGGAAGGTCGACACCGAGGTCCTGGGCGTGCGGGTGCGCGGCAATTTCGGCGCGCGCTACGAGGCCACCGAACAGACCATCAACGCCCTGAACAAGAAATTCGACGCGGCCGGCAACGTCATCTACGTGCCCGAGAAGTTCAGCCAGAAGTACGACGAACTGCTGCCTTCGGTCATGCTGGCGGCCGACTTGACCGACACCCTGGTGCTGCGCGGGGCCTCCTACAAAACCTTCGTGCGTCCCCAGCCGCGCAACCTGAGCCCGACCACCTCGCTGACCAAGACGGGCAATGGCTTCCAGCTGGCCTATGGCGGCTATGACCTGAAGCCCTATACGGCCATTTCGCACGACATCTCGCTGGAGTGGTACAACCGCGCCAACAGCCTGGTGTCTGTCGACGTCTACCACAAGACGATCAACGACCTGGTCATCGCCGAGAACCGTCTGAGCCGCCTGTGTCCCGCCGATGCGACCGCCTACGGCCTGGGCCATCTGACGCTGAATGGCACGACCTGCCAGAGTGACATCCTGATCAACGGCCAGCCGGCCGTCGTCCAGATCAGCGGCAACTACAACCAGGACAAGCCGATCAAGGTCGACGGCGTCGAGATCAGCATCCAGCAGAACTTCGACTTCCTGCCCGGATTCTGGAAGAACTTCGGCGGTGTGTTCAACTACTCGTACGCCAAGATCTCGGGGACCTATGCCGACGGCACGAAGGCGATCCTGCCCGGGGTCTCGAAGAACGCCTTCAACGTCATCGGCTTCTACGAGACGGCCAGGTACGGGGCGCGCATCGTCTATAACTATCGTGACGAGTACATCCTGGCTGGGGGCAACACCTTCACCGGCGGCGCCAGTCGCGTGAAGGCGCGCGGACAACTGGATGCTTCACTGTCCTATACGATCAACGACCGGTTCTCGCTGTCTTTCGACGCCTACAACATGACCGATCAGCGTCGGACCCAGTACCAGAACGTCGAGACCATGCCGCGAGCCAACGACTACGACGGCAGGACCTACACCCTGACCCTGCGCGGTTCGTTCTAAGCGCTAACTGGCGCCAGGCGGAATCCCTTCCCCTCCGTCTGGCGCGTCTTTCCCGTATCCACCATGCTCGACTTCAGTGCGCTTCAAGACCAGGACGTCTCTTCCCGATGAACCGCTTCTTATCGAGTCTCCTGGCCGCATCGGCGCTGTGGATGGGCCCCGCCCAGGCCCAGACCTTCACCCCCTCGCCGGGCGCCTCGCCGACCATGAAGGCCGAGATCATCGCCACCGAGGCGATCGACCGGGTGTGGTCGGGCCACAGCGTGCGGTTCGCTCTAATCACTACCAAGACCGACCTCGTGATCGGCTACTACGACGCCAATCGCCAATTGACGGTGGCGCGCCGGCGCAAGAGCGGCGGGGGTTGGACGTACCAGAAGCTGGACACCTGGAACGACTGGGACAGCCACAATTACATCGCCGTCGCCGAGGACGCCGCGGGCCGCCTGCACGTGGCGGCCAACATGCATTCCAGCCCCATGACCATGTTCGTGTCGGATCCATCGGGCGACGTGCGTACGCTCAAGCGCGCGCCTGTGCTGGTCGATCCCGCTCTGGAGCGCGCGGCGACCTATCCGATCTTCTTGCGCGACAAGGCGGGGCGACTGATCTTCAAGTACCGTAACGGCGTCAGCGGCGCCGGCGACGAGATTTACGACGTGCTCGACGCGGGCGCCGGCAAGTGGGCTCGCCTGACCGCCGCGCCGCTGGTCGATGGGGAAGGGGAGCGCAACGCCTATTTCATGGGGCCGGTGATCGGGCCTGACAACTGGTTCCATATCGTCTGGGTCTGGCGAGAGACGCCGATGGCCGAGACCAACCACGACCTCAGCTACGCCAAGAGCCCGGACCTGATCCACTGGTTCAAGGCGGATGGGACGCCCCTGCCGCTGCCGATCAAGCTGAAAGACGCCGAGATCGTCGATCCCGTCCCCGTGAAGGGCGGCATGATCAACAACAACACCCTGCTGGGCTTCGACGAGCAGGGGCGGCCGACGATCACCTACCACAAGTTCGACGCCGCCGGAGACACGCAGATCTATCTGGCGCGCTATGTCGGCAAGGCTTCGAAGACGGGGTGGGAGCGGGCCCAGGTCAGCAATTGGAAGGGCTATCGCTGGGACTTCGGCGGCGGCGGGTCGCTGAAGTCGGAAATCTATGTCGGCGGCGCCCAGCCGATCGGCGACGGCCTGCTGAAGGTGCCGGTGATCCGCCTGGGTCAGTCGATCGACTTCATCGTCCGGTCTGCGGACCTGTCGCTCGTCGAGGCGCGGCCGGTCTTCTCGCTCGCCGATCAGCTGAAGGCGGTGGTCAAGACGCCGGAGGACATGCAGGTCAACATCGTCAACGCGCAGGGCGACAAGGGAGAGGTCTACGCCCTGGTCTGGAATGCGCGGCCGCCGCATCGGGACATGGCCGCGCCGGACATCCCCGATCCGACGACCTTGCTGTTCATGACCCTGCGTCCGCAGGTCCAGTGATGCGGGCGCGATCAACCTCTATTCGGTTGACGAGATCGTCCGCCTCTAAGAAGCTGCTATTATATGATAAATCGTCCCAAATAGTGGATCGAACGATCGGCTGGGATCGGTGGCCATCAAGCTCTTGGAATAGGGCGGGCCGGGGGGATCGGGATGAGAAACATGGACGCGACACCTCCCGGAGGACGTCATGCGAGGCGCTGATCCGGAGATCGTCGCCTGGGTCAGCTCGCACGTCGTGCCGTTCGAGGCCGACTTGCGGAAGAAACTGCGCCATATCTGCGGGACAGCCGACGAAGTCGACGACCTTGTGCAGGACATCTACTATCGTTTCCTCAAGATGCAGTCCGTCGACCACATCGACGATCCGCGCAACTATGTCTTCCAGATGGCCCGCAATCTCGTCATTGACCACCTGCGCCGCAAACGGGTGGTCAATATCGAAGCGGCCCAAAGCCTGGACGAACTGGCCGTCTTGGACGGCGCGCCGTCTCCGGAGCGCGTGACCATGGCGCGCGCCGAGTTGAAATGGGTTCTGGGCGTGATCGCCAAGCTGCCGGAGCGCTGCCGCGACGTCTTCCAGATGCGCAAGGTCTACGGCCTGTCCCAGGCCGAGACCGCCCAGCAACTGGGATTGAGTGAAAACGTGGTCGAGAAGGAGACGATGCGCGGCATGCACATCATCTCCGATACGGTCGCGCGGGTCAGTGTCTCGGGCGGTCGCGACGCCCAACGCCGCCATCCAGGTCGTCTCCGAAATCCCGCGCGGCTGGGCCGCTGATGTCGGCGATCGATAAGGAGGCCTCCGACTGGGTCGTGCGCCAAGCTTCGGGACCGCTGGACGAAGCGTCCCAGCGCGCCTTCGAGGCCTGGTACGACACCGGGCCGCGCCAGCAGGGCGCCTATCTGCGGGCCCAGGCGATCTGGCGCAGCCTGGACAAGGCGACGGTGCAGGCCAACCTGCGGCCTGAAGCCGCCCGCCGGCCGGCGAAGGCCCGCTTCGCTCAGCGGCCCTCGCGTCGCGCCTTCATCGGGGCGGGGATCGCGACCAGCGCGGCGGCCGGGGTCGTCGCCATGGTATTTGGGCCGAGACTGGTCGGCGGCAAGACGCTCGCGACTACCTTGGGTGAAGTCCGCAAGGTCCCGCTCGAGGATCGATCCATAGCCAGCCTGAACAGCGACAGTCGGCTCGAGGTGAGCATGACGCCCAAGCTGCGACGCGTCGTGCTGGTCAGCGGCGAGGCCCTGTTCGAGGTCGCCAAGAACCCGCGGCGGCCGTTCGTGGTCGAGGCCGGGGACGTTGTCGTGCGCGCAGTCGGCACCGCCTTCAGCGTCCGTCGGCGAGTGAACGGCGCCGACGTCCTGGTGACCGAGGGCGTGGTCGAAGCCTGGAATGCCGGCGGCGTCGCCGGTGCGCAGCGCATTTCGGCCGGCCAGCAGGCCTTCGTGCCCAACCGCGCCGCGCCGTTCTCGGTGCTGGCCGCGCCGCAGGAGGTCGAGCGCCGGCTGGCCTGGCGCGAAGGAAACATCATCTTGAATAACCAGACGCTGGCCGAAGCCGCGCAGGAGTTCAACCGCTACAACAGGTTGAAGATCCTCGTCGCTGACCCGGCGCTGGGGGCGCATCGCCTGGTCGGGCAGTATCGCGCCGACCAGCCGGAGCAGTTCGTCGACGCTGTCCAGACGCTGATGGACGTGCGGGTGACCCGATCGGGCGAGCGCCTCATGGTCGGCGCAAAGAGGCCTGCGAAGACACCGTCGGATAGAAGCTAGTCCTAAGGCCAAGAACAGGCTCGCGATCGCTGTGAGCGGTCGAAGAAGCCGAGAGGGGAGGGTGAGCGCTGGATGACGTCGTCGACCAGTCGCGGTCGGGGAGGAGAGCGGCTGTTGCCGTGGCTGGCGACCTGCATCCTGCTGGCCGCCGGTCACGTCCAGGCCCAGGGGCGACTGAAGCGCTTCGACATCGCCGCGGGGCCCGCCGTAGACACTCTGCAGGCCTTCTTCCGTCAATCGGGCCTGCAGGTTCTGGCCAACGGCGCGGACCTTAATGGCGTCACGACCCAGGCTCTTTCGGGGGCGTTCGACACCGAGACCGCCTTGCGGATCCTGCTGCAGGGCACCGACCTCGTGGCGCAGCCGCGTCCGAACGGAACGGTGCTGATCATCAGGCGCGCGCCGCCGAAGTCCGTCGAATTGGCGGCGCCGGCCGAGGAGCCGACCATCGTGACGTCGGTGGTCGTCACCGGTTTCCGCCAGAGCTACGCCGACGCCATTCGCATGAAGCGTTCCAATCCCGGCATCACCGACTCCATCTCGTCGGACGGCCTTGGGCGTTTTCCCGATCTCAATGTCGGCGAAGCGATCCAACGCATCACTGGCGTCCAAATCAACCGCGAAGCCGAGTCCCGCAACGCCACTATCAACTTGCGTGGCCTGCCGGGCACCTTCGCGCGGATCACCATCAACGGTCAGGCTTTCGCCGAGCCGATGCTGGATTCCTCGGTCCCGCTGGGTGCGTTCAACTCGGACATCTTTTCGGCGATCACCATCAACAAATCGCCGTCGGCCTCGGACCAGTCGGGAGGGTTGAGCGGCAATATCGATCTGAAGATCCAGTCGGCCCTCCGCCGTCGTGACGGCGCCGCCTATAAGATCTCGTACGAGAAGGACAGCCTGGGTGAGTTGGCCACGCCCGCCGTGACGCTGTCGGCCGCCCATCACTTCCGCGCCAATTTGGCCGCGTATGGCGTGGTGGCCTTCAAGAAGGAGCGGTTCCGCAGGGACTCTATCAACTTCAATCAATACACGCCGCTCAATGACCTGACGCCCGGGTTTCAGGCGCGCTATGCGGATTATTTCGCGCCATTGGCAGCGGATGGGGCCTGCGCCAAGGGCGAGGCTTGCAGCGCCTTGGGCACGGGGCGGCTCGCGCGTGCCGGCGTGCTGTTTCCGTCCGATGTGCGGCAGGTGGTCAAGCTCAACGAAGGCGACCTCCTGACGGCGGCCGGCGGCGTCGAATATGCTCTTTCAAGCCGTGTGAAGGTCAGCCTCGACGGGTTCTTCACGCGCCGTGATCTGGCCAAGAACTTCACCGAGATGAACGAGGTCGACATGCGACCGACGAGCACGCTCGTTGCGCCGACGACCCCCGTGCAAACGCTGCCGGATGGTCTGGCCTATGTGAACGCGGTCGACTTTTCGAACGCCCAGATCAACACCTCCTTCCGCTCCGAGCCGATTGTCCAGGAGTCTTGGAGCCTGAACGGTCGTGCGCTGTGGTCGGCGGGACGCTGGAGCCTGACAGGGGCGTTGATCAGCTCGCGCGGGGCCTACGACTACACCCAGACCCAGATCGATTGGCGCAACGTCGCCAAGAGCGGCGGCAACGGAGTCTCGGGAACGTTCTTCTCGGGCGGCGGAGATATCCGGAAGTACATACTGACCCTGGCGCCGAGGTCCGCACCCCCGGTGACGCCCGGGCCCTGGGCCTGGCTGGGGATGGCCAATCCGGCGTTTCAGCAGAACAGCGTCGGCGATCAGTTGGTGGTGGCCGGGTCGTCAGGCTATACCCGAAACGCGATCGACGCTGCTCAGCTGGATATCGACCGATCCACCGGCGGCGGCCTGTTCTCCGCGCTCTCGGGCGGCGTCAGGATGGAGCACACTCGCTTTGTGTCGCGTGGCTTTCGAACCAGCGCCAAGGGCGTTCGCACTCAGAATATCGACGCCAGCTTCCTGAAGAACAGCGCCTATGCGGCCGACTTCTTTGGAGGCGCAGCGCCCGGCTATCTGAACCCGTTCACCAGCGTCGACTACGACTACGCTGTCGCGCGTTTGCAGCCGGTCAACCTTCAGCCGGGCGATCTGCTGACGACGACCGGCTGGGTCAACGATCCGTCGAACGAGTCCTATTCGGCCAACAATTTCCGGGTCTCGGGTCTGACCGGCGCGGCGTATGTCCAAGGACGGTTCGACCGCCGCGCCTGGGGGCTGCCGATCCGGGGCAATGTGGGCCTGCGCTACGAGCACACCCAGCAGGACATCGTCACCCTGAACCGCAACACGGCGCTCTCGGGCGACATCCGCTACGACCCGGCTAGTTTCGAGAGCGACTATGGCGAATGGCTGCCGTCCTTGCTGATCGCCGCCGATCTTAGCGAGACGCTGGTGCTGCGACTGGCGTCGTACAAGACGTTCGTGAGACCCCAGCCGCGGAACCTCAGTCCGGCCAGCTCAGTGACGGCGACTGACCAGGGTTTCAACATCACCTATGGCGGCTACGATTTGACGCCCTTCACCGCGTTTTCGCACGACGTGTCGCTGGAGTGGTACAACCGTTCGGGCGGGATGGTGTCGCTGGATGTCTATCGCAAGGATATCCGCAACCTGGCGACGGTCGAGAACCGGCTGGAGAAGCTTTGTCCGGCCGACGCGACCGCCTTCGGGCTGGGCCACCTGACGATCCACGGCGACCAGTGCCTCAGCGACATCCTGGTGGCGGGCAAGCCGGCGGTGATCACCGCCACGGGCAACTTCAACCAGGAGCGGCCGCTGCGCGTGACCGGCCTGGAGTTCAGCCTTCAGCAGAACCTGGATTTCCTGCCGAGCTTCTGGCGAAACTTCGGCGGGGTCATCAATTACTCGCTGACGCGGATCGAGGGGCGAAATCCCGACGGCTCACCAGCCATCCTGCCGGGTGTCTCGGCGCGCAGCTACAACGTCATCGGCTACTACGAGACCAAGCGCCTGGGTGTGCGCGTCGTCTACAACTATCGCGACGAATACATCCTGTCGGGTCTGAACACCTTCACCGGCGGGACAAGTCGGGTGAAGGCGAGGGGGCAGATCGATTCGTCGATCGCCTTCGCCGTGAACGAGCGGGTGAATCTATCGGTCGATGTCTACAACCTCACCAACGCGCGGCGCACCCAGTATCAGAACATCGAGCAAGTCCCGAGGGCCAACGATTACGACGGCCGGGCCGTGACGGTCTCGATCCGAGGTGTGTTCTAGATGTTGCGCAATAAACCCATTTTACGGGAATTGCCGTTCCGATTTTGGCGCGGTGCGAGCAAAAGTCCGTAACGGGTGTCTTCGGTCGGCTCAAACCGCCGTCTATCCGTTCTTTCGCGCTTTTGGCGGGATGCGGTGGCGTTGCGAATGAACAGGCGCTAAAGGCTTAGTGTTCCGATTTCTGGACTTGCGTTCCGAGAACGTATTTGTCAGATAAATGCTATAAGCATGTGGATGCAAGGTGCGCGGCGCGTGGCCGTTCGCGAATGGCGCAGCGTTGAAGTGATGGGATCGGGGGCTGAGGCTTGACGTACGACAAGGTCTTCTACGCCACCCATCCCGATATGATGGCGGGGGCCAGCAACCAGGATCTCCGTGATCGTTACCTGATTGAAGGTCTGTTCGCCCCCGGCGCCGTGAAGCTCAACTACCTGCACCAGGAGCGCCTGGTGATCGGTGGGGCCGCGCCGCTGGGCGAGGCGCTTGTCCTGCCGGCGCACACCGAGCCGCCGTCGCAGGCCGGCCAGCCGTTCCTGGTCAATCGCGAGATGGGAGTGGTCAATGTGGGGCAGGGCGCGGGGCGAGTCGTCGTCGATGGCCAGGTCTTCGTGCTTGAGCCGCTGGATGCCCTCTACATAACGCGCGGCGCGGCCGATGTGCGCTTCGAGAGCCTGGACGTCGCCGGCCCGGCCCGTTTCTACCTGGCCTCGACGCCGGCCCACGCGGCCTTCGAAACCAAGGCGATCTCGACCGCGACGGCGATCCCGCTGGAGCGCGGCTCGCTCGAGACGGCCAATCACCGGATCATCTATCAGCTGGTCGTGCCGGGCGTCTGCGCCTCGGCCCAGCTGTTACTGGGCCTGACCATCCTGCAGCCGGGCAGTGTCTGGAACACCATGCCGCCGCACCTGCACGACCGCCGGTCCGAGGCTTACTTCTACTTCCGCTTCGGCGACGACGCTCGGGCGGTCCACTTCATGGGCGAGCCCGACGCAACGCGGTCCCTGGTGATCGAGAACGAGCAGGCGGTGATCTGCCCGCCTTGGTCGGTGCACAGCGGGGTCGGCACCGGCAGCTACGCCTTCATCTGGGCGATGGGCGGCGAGAACCTCGACTATCACGACATGAACGTGCTCGACATCTGCCAGCTGCAGTGAGCGCCGGGCCCCGCCCCTGGGGGAGCCATAACGAGAGGCCGGGCCCACCCGACCCTGATGGAGGAAGCGAAGCGATGAAGTTGATGTACCGCGCGGCGATCGGACTGGCCGTTTCGATGGCGGCGCTGGCCCCGGTCGAGGCTGTGTCCGCCAAGCCGGTTCCGGCGGCGGCTCAGGCGGGCGCCGTCGTCCCCTATGCCCGCGCCGACGTCATGCGGCTGGCCGAGAAGGTCGCCGACTATCAGTTGGCCACCATGGCCGCTGGCTACGTTCCGCCGGAAGCTGCTCGCGACAGCGCCGATCCCGCCGGCTGGGTGCAGGGCGCCCTGTTCGTTGGCCTGCGGGACCTGGCCGACCGCTCCGACAATCCGGCGTATCGCCAAGCGATCCTGGCGCGGGGCGCGGCCAACAAATGGGTTCTGGGCAAGCGGTTCTATCACGCCGACGAGCACGTCATTGGCCAGGCCTATCTGTGGGCCTCCAGGCACGGGGCCGGCGACGCAGCGATCGGGCCGCTGCGCCAGCGCTTCGATGCGATCCTGGCCTATCCGCCCAAGGTCGGCTTGGAGCATGCCGAATATACCGACCCGCGCGGTGTCGACTGCGATCAGCGCTGGTGCTGGAGCGACGCCTTGTTCATGGCGCCGGCGACATGGTTCGAACTCTCGACCGTCACGGGCGATCCCAAGTACGCCGCCTATGCTCGCAAGGAGTTCGCGGCCACTACGGACTTCCTCTACGACAAGGAAGAGCATCTCTACTATCGGGATTCCCGTTTCTTCACCCGGCGCGGCCCTGACGGCGAAAAGGTGTTCTGGAGCCGGGGCGATGGCTGGGTGCTGGCCGGCCTGGCGCGGATCATTCCGCTGCTGCCGCCAGGCGACCCGGACCGCGTCCGCATGGAGACCATTTTCAAGGAGATGGCCGCCAAGCTGAAGGCCATCCAGAAGCCGGATGGCTATTGGTCGCCGTCATTGCTGGCCAATCCGGCCAAGTCGCTGCCGGAATCCAGCGGCACGGCCTTCTTCACCTATGGTTTGGCCTGGGGGCTCAAGGCCGGTCTCCTGGATCGCGCGAGCTATGAGCCGACGGTGCGCAAGGGCTGGGGCGCTCTGACCCGCGCGGTGCATCCGGACGGCAAGTTCGGCTGGGTGCAGCCGATCGGCGATCGTCCCGAGAGCGTCAGCTACGAGGACACCCAGTTCTATGGCGTGGGCGCCTTCCTGCTGGCGGCGACGGCGATCGCTGACCTCGACCTCAAGCCGGCGAAGTAGGAGAGGCGACCATGCACAAGCGCGACTTCATGAAGGCCGCCCTGGTCGGCGCCGCGTCCCTTGGCGCCGGCGCGCCCGCCAACGCCGCCGCCAAGCCTGTGGCGATCGACGATCGCGCCAATATGGCCGGCCTGCTGGAAAAGATCGCCAGCCCGGTCCTGGCGGCCATGTCCAAGGGCGAGCTGAAGAAGAGTTTCGCCCTGGAGCTTAGCCCCACTTGGGACGGCCGCGATCCTAGCGTGGCCTATCTGGAATGCTTCGGCCGGATGATCTCGGGCCTGTCGCCCTGGCTGGCCTTGCCTGAAGACGCCACGGCCGAAGGCCGGGTCCGCAAGCGCCTGACCGAGCAGGCGCTGGAGGCCTACGCCCATTCCGTCGATCCCAAGAGCCCCGACTACCTGACCTGGCGCGTTCATGGTCAGGCGCTGGTCGACTCCGCCTATTTCACCCAGGCCCTATTGCGCGCGCCCAAGGCGCTGTGGGAGCCGCTGGACACGACGACCAAGAGGCGCATCGTCGAGGAGATCAAGGGCGTCCGCCGCTTCAACCCGCCCATCACCAACTGGCTGCTGTTCGCGGCGATGAACGAGGCCTTCCTGCTGCAGATCGGCGAGGAGGCCGATCCGATGCGCCTGAACGCCGCCGTGCGGGCGATCAACGACTGGTACGTCGGCGATGGCTGGATCAAGGACGGCGCGACCTTCCACTTCGACTACTACAACGCCTTCGTGATGCATCCGATGATGATCCAGGTCCTGGAGATCATGGAGGCTCGCAAGGCGCCGTTCTGGAAGGACGATCTGACCAAGTGGCGCGAACTGGCGATCAAGCGCGCCCAGCGCTTCGCCGAGCACCTGGAGCGGTTCGTCTCGCCGGAAGGGACGTTCCCGCCGTTCGGTCGGTCGCTGACCTATCGCACCGCGGCGTTCCAGCCGCTGGCGCTGCTGTCGCTGCGCAAGCAACTGCCCGCCAAGGTGTCAGAAGGACAGGCGCGGTCGGCGCTGACCGCCGTGCACAGGGCGATCTTCAGCCACGAGAGCAATTTCAGAGATGGCTTCCTGACGATCGGCTTCGCAGGCCACAATCCGGCGCTGGGCGACTGGTATTCGAACAACGGCAGCATGTACATCACGACGGAGGGGTTCCTGGCCCTGGGTCTGCCGGCGTCCGACAGCTATTGGACCGCGCCCGCCCAGCCCTGGACCCAGAAGCTGGCCTTCGCCGGTCAACCGTTCCAGAAAGACTATGCCGTCGAGTTCTGAACCGGAACGATGGCGCTTGAGCAGCCATTGCATTTTGCTGGCGCGACCGTATCACTATTCGGTACGGCTTGCGGCAATGTCGCTGCGGCTCCGCGTGAATGGTTGATATGACGGACATCGCCACGACGGATGCGGATGAGGTCTCCTCGTCGCGGACGAGCGCAGGCGCCCAGACCCTGTTCAAGGGCCTGGAAGTGCTGAGCCGCGTGGCCAAAGGCGACACCACACTCGGCAAGATGGCCAAGTCGCTGGACCTGAACAAGACGACGGTGCACCGCCTGGCTTCGACCCTGGTCGAGGCGGGGTTCCTGTCCTTTTCGCCGCGCGAAGGCTACGCCCTGGGCACCAAGCTGCTGGAGCTGGGCTACGCGGCTTCGCAGCAGATCACCCTTACCCGGGTCAGCCACGATCACCTGCGCCAGCTGTCGATCGACACTGGTGATACCGTCAATCTGGGCGTTCTGGACCGCGATCAGGTCCACTATATCGACAAGATCCCCGGCACCCGTCGTATCGAGGTGCGCTGTGTTGTCGGCGAGCGACAACCGTTGCGTCACACGGGTCTGGGCAAGGCGCTGCTGCTGGACGAGAACGAAGAGCTTCTGCGCGAGGTCTTTTTGCGCGAGGCTGCGGTCTTCCCGCGTTATCGCTACGACTTGCGCCAGTGGCTGGAGGTGATGGCCCGGTATCGCGAACTCGGCTACGCCTTGGATCTGGATGAGAACGAGGATCACATCCGGTGTGTCGCCGCGCCGATCCGCGACATGACCGGCAAGATCATCGCCGCTGTTTCGGTGTCTTCGGTCGCTCAGTACATGGACGATGCGCGGATCGCGACGGTCGCCGCCTACGTCAAGGAAACCACCCAGAAGATCAGCGCCGAGTTCGGTTACCGCTGAGTCGCGGTTGAACCCCTCGTTTGGGCTTCGCGCCTGACACCGCGCCTGCTTCTGCACGCCCGCATTGCCGGCATCGTGTTGCCGTCACGCAACATTGGTCGCTGAAACACGCCGCTGCCTGAAAAATCATACAAATGACGTTCCCATATATGTTGCACCGCTTCGCTATGTGTTACGCCTAGCGTCAGAAGCGCAAAGCTCAACGTGAGGAAACATGCCTAGATCAATCCGGCGGGCTTCAACCGCCTAGTCGCCCTAAAAGCCTTTGTTCTCAGAGTTTTAGATTGCGCCGCCATGGGCGGGGCAGCCCTTCCGAACCGCTCGGGAGGGAGGGGGAAACTGCGCGGCCGAATGAGCCGCCAGGGGAGGGAATTATGAAGAAGCAATTCAAGAAGCAGCTATTGCTGACGACGATGCTGGCCATGGGCGCCGGCAGCGTCGTGACGGGCGCCTGGGCCCAGGCCGCCGCGCCAGCCGCGGGCCAGGACACGGTAGATGAAGTGGTCGTCACCGGCTTCAGGTCCTCGCTGCAGAAGTCGTTGGGCCTTAAGAAGGAAGCGATCGTCGTCCGGGACTCGATCGTGGCCGAGGACATCGGCAAGTTCCCCGAGGCCAACGTCGCCGAGGCGCTGCAGCGCATTCCGGGCGTGTATCTGAGCCGCGACGGCGCGTCGAACGAAGGTCAACGGATCTCCATTCGTGGCCTGGGCTCGGACTACAACGTCACCACCATCAACGGCGCGCCGGTGCGCACGACGTCGTCCAGCAACGTGGGCGGCTCGTCGCGCGACTTCAACTACGACGTCTTCGCCTCGGAGCTGTTCGGGCGCGTGGACTTCTACAAGACGCCGCTGGCCGAGCTGGAAGAGGGCGGGATCGGCGGCGTCGTCGACCTGCAGACGCCGCGTCCGTTCGACAGCCCCGGTCGCCACATCCGCTACCAGGTGGTCGGGTCGTACAACGACAAGTCCAAGCACCTGGACCCGGCCGGCTTTGCGCTGTTCTCCAATACCTGGGGCAATTTCGGCGCGCTATTCGCCGTGGCCCATTCCAAGAGCGTCAACAATCGCTCAGGCTTCGAGGCCACCGGCGGCTACAATAGCCATGCCCTGGGCAGCCTGTCGCCCAATAAGGGCCCGTTCGCCGTCACCCTGGACTTCGCCGACCCGCGCTACAATCGCGGTTCGCTGACCCAGGCGCAGATCGAGAACGGTTACCTGCCGCGCTTCTACCGCTACTACGGCGGCGAGAACACGCGCGAGCGCACGGGCGCGGTCGGGTCGCTGCAGTATCAGACCGACAAGCTGAACGTCAGCGTCGACGGCTTGTATTCGAAGCTTCAGGACTCGCTGGACGAATACACCTTCGGTCTGCCGATCCGGAACTCCAAGACCACCAACACGGCCGCCCAGGCGGGCGCGCCGGGGCACAACGGCCTGGTGCCGATCAACGTCACCCTGGACGCGGGCTCGAACCTGCTGGAAGGCACGTTCGGCAACACCTCGTACCTGGGCGAGAGCTATTTCTACAACTCGCAGACCGAGTTCAAGATGGCCTCGTTCAACGCCAGCTACGCATTGACCGACAAGCTGAAGGTCACGGCCCAGGGCAGCCTGAGCAAGAGTGACGCCTACTTCACCGGCAACCGTCTGATCGCAAACCTGTACGGCGTGACAACGACGATCGACTACACCGACGACCACGTCTATCCGGCCCTGTCAGCTCCCGGCGTCGACTTCACCAATCCCAACAACTACCAAGACTTCGGCGTCGGCTTCGACTGGCGGCGTGAAATCGACCGGGGAAAGACGGCCAAGTTGTTCGCCGACTGGGACTACGGCCTGTTCGGCGTCGAGGGCCACCTGAAGGGCGGCTTCTCGTACGTCTCGACGCGCAAGAACACCACCAAGCGCAACGCCACGGCGGCGGGCACGGCCAAGATCAACAGCCTGGGCGCTACGGCCCTGCGCGCGGCGATGCTGCGCGAGGTGCCGCTGGACAACCTGGTGATCGGCTCGGGCTACCCGCAGCAGTGGGCGACCTTCAGCCGTGACTACGTGATGAGCACCTTCGACCCGATCGGCACGGCCAAGGCGACGCCGATCGACTTCAACGCCAGTTTTGGCGCGGAAGAAGAGGTCAAGACGGCGTTCCTGCAGACCGACCTCAAGGGCCAGGTCCTCGATCGCGAACTGCGCGTCAATGCGGGCGTCCGCTACTCCGAGACCAATACCCACATCGACAACTACCTGCGCCAGACCAATGGCACGGTGACGACCTATGTGCCCAACCAGGCGGATGGCTCGTACAAGAACACCCTGCCATCGGCCAGCTTCGCCTATGACCTGAGCGACAAGCTGATCTGGCGCGGTTCGTGGGGCAAGACGATCACGCGCGCCTCGCTCTCGATCATCGCGGCCAACACCGTGATCCCGAACATCTATGACACCCGCGCCACCTCGGGTAATCCCGACCTTCTGCCGCAAACCTCGACGAACTACGACACCGGGGTGGAATGGTACTTCGGCCGCGGCGGCATCCTCAGCGCCGGCTTCTTCTGGAAGGAGCTGAAGGACACCACGGTCTCGACCACGACAACGGTGCCGTTCTCGTCGCTGGGCCTGCCCGACACGGCCCTGGCCCCGATCTTCCAGAACCCGGCGACGGGCAAGGTCGATCCCAGCCTCCCGATCACCCTGGCCACCTATTATAATCAGGGCTCGATCAAGCTGGACGGTTACGAACTGGCCTACCAGCAGTCGTTCGACTTCTTGCCGGGCTTCTGGAGCGGCCTGGGGGCCTTGGCCAGCTACACCCACGTCAACACGTCCGGCTACGACTACACGACGACGGGCGGAAAGATCATCAACGTCAATACGGTGCCGAAGTACTCATACAGCCTGACTGGCTATTATGAGAAAGGGCCGTTCGGTCTTCGCCTGTCCTACAACTACAAGGCCAAGAACATCATCGAGACCACAAACAACGGCTCGGACCTGCAGCGCTGGCACTCGGGCGGCGGTTTCCTGGACGGTAATGTGACCTACAAGGTCAACGACAGCATCGAGGTGCGCCTGGACGCGCTGAACCTCACCAACGCCCTGACCTACGACTTCTTCGACGATGTCAGCGGCCGCTATGGCGACGGTCGCAAGACCCGAATGGACTACGCCAAGTTCAACGGCCGCACGATCAAGTTCGGCGTTCGCGGCAAGTTCTAAGTTCCCGTGCGGGATCCCTCCCGCCACCACCTTGTTTGTGGCTCCCCTGCGCACAAACGCTCATGGCCGGCGAGGCTCAAGCCTCGCCGGCCTTCTTTTTCGTTGCGCTAGAAGGCGGTCGAGACCGACAGCTTCACTGAGCTGGGCGCGCCCTGGGCCGCCAGGCTGGATCCCGTGGCCGCCCAGTAGCGCTTGCCGGCGACATTCTGGCCGTAGACTCGGAACGTCGTTGGGCGGCCGGCGATGGCGACCTGATAGCTCGCGCCCAGGTCCAGGGTCGTGTAGCCGGGCACGAAGGCCTGGTTCAGGGCATTGACCGCACGCGAACCGACGCGGAACAGCCCGGCCGAGACCTTTAGTCCGCCCAGCGCGCGAACCCTGTACTCGGCGAACACCGATCCCGAGGTCTTGGCGGTGTTCTCGATCTGCTTGCCGACGACCGAGGCCGCGCCCGACACCTGCTTGGCGTCGAGCGAGACGGCGCTTAGCGAGATGGACAGGTCGCGGGTGACCTCGCCGCTCGCGCTGAACTCGAAGCCCTTGTAGTTGGCCCGGCCGTCCTGGACGAAGTAGTTGGCGCTGTTGATGTAGGACGAGGCGCGGTCGATGTCGAAGTGGGCGGCGGTCAGTAGGAAGCCGGGCAGGGGCTCGATCTTGACCCCGAATTCCTTCTGCTTGCTAAGGGCGGCGGGCAGGGTTTCGCCGGCGTTTGCGGCGATCTGCTGGGCGGCGCCACCAGACTCCAGGCCCTCGATGTAGTTGCCGTAGAGGCTGGCCCACCTGGCCGGCTTGATCATCAGGCCGTAGGACCAAGCGCCGGGTTTGGCCTTGTAGACGCTGGTCCGGCTGATGTCGCTGTAGTCGGCCTTGCGATAGCCGATGGTCGCCTGCAGCCAGCCGTTATAGGTGGCGCGGTCGAAGACGAAGACGCCGGCATCCTTGGCTCGCGAGGGGTTGGCGATGATCCGCGCGGGATTGGGCCGTTCGGGGATCGCGACCGGGCTGTAGAGGTTCTGGGCGAAGCTGTAGCGCACCGCCGTCGGAATATTGGTGTCGCGGACGTTCTGCGAGACGCCGATCAGCAGCTGGTGTTCGATCGGCCCGGTCTGGACGGCGCCGGCCAGATCGGCGCGGTAGATCGTGCTGCGATAGTCGTTGCCGTGGGTCATGGCCACACCCAGCGTGCCTGACCCGGTGGCCAGGCTGTAGGCGCTGAACGACGAATAGGCTCGATCGCGTTTCATGTAGGACTGGCCGGCGCTGAATGAGGCGCTCCAGGCCGGTGAGATGTCGTAGCGGGCCTTGGCCAGGAGGTTGGTCTCCCAGCCTCGGGCCTGCATCCAGTCCGCGCCCAGATTCTTGGATGAGGCCTGCAACGGAGGCACGGCGATGACCCCGCCGACGGCGGATGGCAGGACGAACTCGGTCGGCTCGGTGACTGTCTTGAAGACGTACTGCCCGTCCAGTTCGAGGGTCAGCTTGTCGGTCGGCTTCCAGTCCAGGGCGGCCGAAATGAAATGGCGATGGCCGCTGGTGCGCTCGATGCCGGTCTTGATGGTCGACGCGCCGGCGTTGATCCGCAGGCCGGCCGTGTCGCCGAGCGGGCGGCTCAGATCGACCGCGCCGCCCACGCCGCCATGACTGTCGCCGAACAGTTCCACCGCCGTCAGCGGCTTGGCGGTCGGCCGCTTGGTGACCAGGTTGACGATCCCCGACGGAGTGGCGAAGCCGTAGTAGAGACCGCCGGCGCCCTTCAGGATTTCGACGCGATCCTTGTCCTCCAGCGGCATGTCCACGAAGTTGAAGATGGGCAAGACCCCGTTCAGGCGGAAGTTTGTGGCGTTGTCGACCTGGATCCCGCGGATCGCCAGGTTGCTGTAGATCACCGTGTTGATCTGGGCCTGACTGACGCCGGCAGTGTTGCGCACCGCGTCGAAGATCGAGCGGGCCTGCTGGGCGTCCAGAAGCTCCCGCGGCAGGATGGTGACCGTCAGGGGCGTGTCCCGTACGCGCGCGTCTCGGAAAGCGCCGACCTGGACGAAGTCGGCGCCGAAGCTGTCTCTGCGATCGGCCGTTACGACGACGGCGTCGAGCGCGACACTGTCGCGTGGAACGGGGTCTTCGGCGGCCGTCGCCGAACAGGCCAGGGCGCTCAAGCTCAACGCCAACGCGCTGGTCACCCACGCCGCACTACGAAATCCGCCTGCCGTCTTGAACATGCCCGTCGCCTCGTGAATCGAAAGTCACCCCTCGTACCTACTATTAATAATAATTTGCAAAGTGTGGGTTGAATTGAAAAGGCGCCCGGCATCCCGCCGGTCCGGGCCGGTTCGGTCGACGTGGGCGCCGTTCGCACCGCCCTTCGCTTAAAGGTCAGGTCGGCGGGACATCAAACGGCGGGTCTAGCCGAATGGCGCCGGCGTCAGGTGTGACGCTCGAGTATGCAATTTTTGATTGCTGAATTCCGCATAACGCTGGAATGTGAAGTCTAGCAAGCTTGCGGGGGAAGCATGCCGGACGCACAAGCTCAGGCAGCCGGGCGCCAGTTCAACGTCCAGGACGACGTCGGTTTGGTCGGCCTGTTCAATTCTCCGAAATACGATCAGAACGGCGTCGGTCTGGCGCTGTCGGGCGGCGGCTACAAGGCGGCCGCCTATCATACGGGCGCGCTGATCCGGCTCAACGAACTGGGTTATCTGCGGCGGTTGAATCGGATCACCAGCGTGTCGGGCGGCTCCATCGCGGCCGGCTATCTCGGCCTCCGATGGAAGGACCTGACGTTCGATGCGGCTGGTGTCGCGACGAACTTCCGGGAGGCGTTCGCCGAACCGCTGCGGGACTTCCTCACCGAAGTGAACCTTGACATCAGCGAAGGCATTCTGGGGCATTTGCTGCCTTTCCGATCGGGTGCTGACGGGGTGGCCAAGGGGTACGACAAGCACCTCTTCCACGGGGCGTCGCTGCAGTCGTTGCCGGAGCCGGGCGACGGCGCGCCCGAGTTCGTCCTGCTGGCGACCAACTACGAACTCAATTCGCTATGGCGGTTTTCCCGACGTTACGCGGCGGATTACCGGGTGGGCATGGTCGACCGTCCCCCTTTCTCCTTGGCGCGCATCGTGGCGGCGTCATCGGCCTTTCCGCCATTCTTCTGTCCGCTGGAGCTGGACTTGACGGGCATCAAGGTGAAGTCGACGGATGGGGCCGATCGCAACGCCGGGCGCTTCCTGAAGCGCGCCCTGCTGGCCGATGGCGGGATCTACGACAACATGGGTCTGGAGCCGATCTGGAAGCGTTATCACACGCTACTGGTCAGCAACGCCGGCGACGCCGTCGACGAGGAGGAGCATCCCTCCAACTGGGCGGGGTTGCTGTTGCGGATCATCGGCCTGATTCATCGTCAGGCCGAGAACAACCGCCAAAGGCCGCTGATGCTGTTGGCCAAGCTTGGCGAACGGAAAGTCGCTTACTGGCCGCTGCGCAATATGCGCGCGGACTATCTCAAGCCGGACGATGGGCCCGCGCCTGTCGAGGACGACGTCCTTCGCGCCCAACATGAGAGCGTCAGGCTCTGGTCATTGGGCGACAAGGCGTTCGGCAGGCTGGCCAATCACGGCTACAGTCTGTGTGACGCGGCGATGCGCGCCTACCTGAGCGCATCGCCTGCGCAGGCGTTGCCCTATCGCCGCGACGGGACCTGGGCAGGGTAGGGGGCTTTCGTGAAACGGACGCCGACCTAGGGCGTATTGCCGACGTCCGCATGGTCCGTGATGACGTCGGGGTTCGGCGGCGCCGCGCTCAGCACGCGCTCGGCCAACGCCTTGACGGCGGGATGGCTGGGGTTGGTCAGGTGGCCGGCGGCGTCGAACTGGGCCGCCAGCAGATAGTCCGCCTCGACCTTGGAGTAGGCCGGGTCCCAATGGGTGTTCTCCGGCACCTGCGAATGGCCGAAATGGCCACTCCGCGTGTCCCAGAGGTTTGGATCCCGGTTATGGCCGCCCGGATCCTTGCCGTTCTTCGCCGCTTTCGGCGGGCCTGCAGGCCAGGCATTGGCGACGCCGTGCGTGGCCTCGATCCAGCGGCATAGGCGCGCGACGTTCTTGAGCGCCGCGGCGTCCTTGGGAGCGCCAGCGAAGCCGACCACCTCGATCTGTACTGCGCTGTCGCGGTTGGTCTGGACGCCGTCCGGCGCATTGCGCAGGGCGCGAGCCGCCTGATCGGTGTCGATGTGCTGGTAGATCTTGGTCTTGTCGACCGTGAAGTGCGGATCCGAACGGTGCTTCTCGAAGGCCTTCATAGCGCCCTCGGCGGTCGAGCCCTCGGTGGTGTGATGCACGATCTTGAACGGTCCGCCCAGATTGGAGCCGGCCGAGCCGCTGATCGGGCGCTGGATGGCGAAGGGACAGCTGGCCATCTCAGGACAGCGCCTTGGGCGCGTGGCGGACCATGATACCGAAGACGATATGAGTCACGTTTTTGAGCCCCCGATCAGGATTGGTCAAAGATGCGGTATTCGAGAAACAGGCGGTCCTCGGTGAGCCGGTCGAAGAAAGCCGCCTCGACGCCGGCCAGCGCCGGATCCGACTTCCGTGACCGCTCGTCGTAGGTTCGGTCGCTGCGAAGGATGCGGCCGCGGGTGCGTTCGAGCAGCGCCTGGTTCACGTTCGGATCGGGCATGCGCCAGCCCTTACGGCCCTGACGCGCTCCCAGTTCCTCGTCGGTGGGGATCGCCGCGACCAGGTCTTCCCGTGTCATCAAGGCCAGTCCCAGGGCGTCCAGCGTGGCGTTGTGGCTGCCGTGGTGGCCGACCTTGTAGAACCGCGTCCGCGCCAGCAATTGAGCGGCGGTTTGCGACACGCCATCCGCGACATAGGGCTGATCGTGCCAGGACAGCCAGTTGCCGACCTGGGCGTCGGCGGCGAAAAGCAGCAACGACCGGTCGGGCAGTTCGAACGCCAGCACCAGGCTGGAATTGTTGATGTGGCCGTCCAGGGCGATCGCCAGCGGACCTGCGGCGCCCAGCCAGTCGACGTCGATGCGCCGCCTCGTCTGGTCTTCCCCGGAGGAGTCGTTGTCGTCGAAATAGCGCTGTCGCAGCCAGTCCCGGACGTCGTCTGCGCCCGCCGAACCCGAATGGCCTTGGACTTCGGCCACCGTGAGACGGGTAAAGGTGCGCGCGAACGGCGAGTCCCGCGACGGATCGGGATCGCCGCCTTCGGCCACACGGAGCAGCAGGTCCTCGTCCAGGACCATCCGGTCGAAATAGGTTTCGCGGGCGTCACCCTTCGAGGGAAGATCGTCGTACAGCCGGTCGGTGTTTCGGGGCGGCCCCAGAACATAGGCGCGCAGGGCGTTCGCGCCCGGCGTCCACAACACCGCGCCGGGAGACAGGTAGTGCGGCGCTCGCAGCTTCTTGAGCGCGTCCATCACCTCGCCGCCCTTCATACGCGCGGCCGCCGCCAAGCCCTCCGAGGACATGCTTCCAGCCAGGGACAGCGGGCCGAGAAAGGCGTCCAATCCATCGGTCGCCAGGCTGGGGTTCAGGGCGAAGCGTGGGTCCGAACTGTCGGGGTCCATGCGCATGGCCAAGGCGACGAAAGCGCCCGCCGCCCGATCCAGCCGCGCCTGCAGCGCCAGAGCGGCCGCGTCGTCGGGGCATTCGGTCCAGCCCATCCAGATGTTGTCGATCGTCAACTGGTTCGGATCGAAGAAGGTGTCGGCCGCCAGCGAGAAGCCGGCGATGTGATCCCAATGACGATGGGTGACGACCAGCAGGTCCAGGCGGCCGCCTGTCGTGTCGACGATGTCCTGGGCGATGGCCTTCATGCGAGCCCGGTCGTCGGGACTGCCTTGCAGGATGCCGCAGTCGATCAGGATCGTGGACTGGGAGGCTCCGTTTACGACACGGATCAGAAAGCAGTCGCCCAGAAGGCCCTTATAAGCCGCGTTGGGCGGCAAGCCTCGATACATGCGGACGTACACCTGCAGGCCGCCGGCCGCTTCGTCGCTCATTGGCCGCCCCTGTGCATGAAGGCGAACGGCTCTTGGCGACCGGCTCCGCGGCGACTGATGGCCAGGCCTGTGGAGTCGCCGGTCCGGAAACCCCGCTCGCATGTCAGGCGCTCGTCATTGTCGATCCGCTTACGGATGATCCGTCGAAGCCGGCCGTCGCGGAGGTCGACGTGGATGGTCGCGCCGCCCCGGAACCAGAAGTCCGGTTCTTTCCAACGCGCCTCGCCAATCGTCTCATGATCGCCGCGCTCAGCCGCCGCCTGTTCCGCCAGGTCGAAATAGCCGCGCCGGCGCTGGGTGACTTGGATGATCAGCTGGTGCAGTTCCTGTCCGTCGGGACCCGCGCGTCGGGAGATGCGCGCCGAGCCGACCTCGAACAGCGGCGTCGACTGGCCGTCTCGCGACGCCAGCGATCCCAGGGGCGGGACGGCCGCCGTGCGGCGGGGGGAGTCGCTCGCCAGCATGCGCAGGCCCAGCAGCTTCTCCCAGGCCTCGTCGTTGTCGCTCGCGCGCTCCAGCCACTCGTGGATGCGGGCTTGGTTGAACTGGACGACCTGCATGCTGAGCCGCCGCAGATTGCGCTCGAAGTCGCCGGGCTCGAATCCGACCCGGCCAGTCTGACCCTCGGTCGGTCGCGCCAGCGAGCCGTCGAAACCCACGGAGATCTGCAGGTGACCCAGTAGGTCGGCGAACATGGCGCTGACGGCGTCGTCGAGACCACAGCCCTTGACGGCTAGTTCCGGAAGATCCGCCAAGTCCGGCGGATCCCACAGCAGGCTGTCGGGCGCCATCGAGATGCAGCCCGGAACGACGACACCCCGCTTCTTGAAGGCTTCGACGAAGGCGACGCGGTAACGCATGGGATCGTCGGGCACCAGATCGGTGTCGGCGGTGATCACCGCGCGCAGGTACTCGCCGAAATGCAGGTCGACCGGCGGGATGTAGTCCAGCGCGCGGACGCACATGCGCAGAACATGTTCGGCGGCCTTGGCGGCCTCCTTCGCCAGGCGTCCGATGAGGTCGGCGGGAAGGTCCGGACTCCCGCCGCGGGCGGTCGAGCGCGCCAGGTGGAACAGATCCGAGGCGCGTCGCTCGTAGATCGTCACGAAGGCGTCAAAGACTGCCGCGACCAGAAAGCCGCCGCGCGCGTGCGGCTCCAACGTGTGGGCCAGGTCGGCCGGCGTTGTTTCGGAAGACGCGCCCGCTGTCGTGGTCTGAGACAACAGATCCAGGGCGTATCGCAGCGAACCTTTCCGGCCGGTGGCTTGGCCGAACTGACGCGCCAGCCCGGTCAGCAAGCCATGCTCTCGCAACGAGCCGTGGCTGCGGGTCAGTTCGTGGCGAACGACGTCTCCCATCGAGAAGTGCTGCAGCAGCGCCACGATGTCGGCGAAAGCCTCGTGAAAGGCCAGGGCGTCGACGTTCGAAGGTTCGATCGACCGCTGCTGCATGCCATGAAAGATCGCATGCGTGGTCTCGTGCGCGACGATGTCCCGCGACAGGCAGGTAAACACCCAACTGCCGTCGACGGCGCCCGCGTTGGGCGCCTTGAAGTACCCGAAGAGCAAAGCGCGCTTCCGCGGCGAATAGTATGCATTGGCTTCGCGAAGTGCGTGCGGATAGATCCGCAGCCGCTTGGTGAAGGCCTGCTCCAGACTGCCGTCGGGGGCCCTCTTGTCCCCCGCCCACAGGACGGGGCGGCCCAGGGCGCGCTCGAAGGTGCGGATGGTGTCCATCGCGACGGCGAAGACCATCTGCTGGTGGAACTGCGGCCGACCTTCCGATGGGGGGAGCCCATCCTGCGCCAAGAGGACCGGGTGATTGAGATCGACCGGCGCGTAGAAGACGCCCGAACTGGGATCGAAGTCGACCACTTCGAGATAGTCGTTGACTGGGCCTTTCGCGAGCGGGTCTTCCCAGCGCGTCTCCCACGGCAGCTTGATGACGGCGTCGTTGATGATCGCGGTGTCCAGTTCGACCGACGCTTGGGGATCGAACGCATAGACGCGCAAGCGTCGAACGGGCGGCAAGGGGTAGCCGGGCGTATCGGTCGTGGACCTCACCGAAGATCTCCTCACCGCGCGGCATGGAGGCGCGGCGACCAGACGTGACGGGACGTTGTGACGCTATTCGAACGCTAAGCGGACCGACTCGCAGTCCCGAGGTCGGGACTCTGGAATCTTCGATCGAAGTGAGGTCGTCAGCCTCGATCCGTGGTCGAGCTTGCTCCGGCTCCATCCTCGCCGTCAACCCTCTTGGGGCGTGTTTTCAAATAAATCAACCTATGGGGGCTTTATTGGGCGAGCGGATCGACGCACGACTAAGCCGGCATGTCGGCGACGGGGATGGTCACGGCGAACGTGCTGCCCATGTTCTCGCCGGCGCTCTCGACGCTGATCGCACCACCGTGCAGGGTCACGAGCTGCTTGACCAGGGCGAGACCGATTCCGAGGCCGCCCTGGGCCTTGGCCAGGTGATCCTCGACCTGAGCGAAGATCTCGAAGATCCGGGACTGCATTTCCGGCCGAATGCCGATCCCGGTGTCGGTCACCTTGATCTCGGCCACGCCGTCGTAAGCGCGCGCCGACAGGGTCACCACACCCCCGGACGGCGTGTACTTGGCGGCGTTGTTGAGCAGGTTCGACACGATCTGCGCCAGCCGCGTGTGATCGGCGTCCAGCCAGATCGCCTCGGCCGGTCGCTCGAAGACGAACCGGTGGTCGCCGGCGTCCAGGTTGTGCTGGCTGGCCTCGATCGCCGATCGGAGGACTTCGCCCAGTTCGATCCGCGCTTTCTTCAGCGAAATCTTGCCCTGGCTGACACGGGAGACGTCCAACAGATCGTCCACCAAATGCGAGAGGTGGGTCAGCATGCGGTCCATGCGGACGCGGATGTCCCGGCTGCGCTCGGGCGAAATGTCCTTGTTCAGCAGGTGAAGGCCGCCGCTCAGGGCGGCGACGGGATTGCGTAGTTCGTGGGCGAGCACCGCCAGAAAACTGTCTTTGTGACGATCGGCCAGCCGCAAGGCTTGGGTGGCCGCTTCCAGTTCATCGCGCTGGGCCAGGATCTGCTGGCGTTGGCGATGAAGTTCGAAGAAGACGTTGGCCTTGCTGCGCAGGATCGTCGGCTCGATGGGCTTCTGGATGAAGTCGACGGCGCCGGCTTCGTAACCCCGGAACCGACGCTGCAGGTCGGCGCTGCCGGCCGTGACGAAGATGATCGGGATGTGGCGTGCGCGTTCGCTGCCGCGCATGAACTCGGCCAGTTCGAAGCCGTCCATGCCGGGCATCTGAACGTCCAGCAGGGCCAGCGCCACCTCGTGGGCCAGCAGCAGCTCCAGCGCCTCTTCGCCTGAGCGCGCCTTCAGGCAGGTCAGGCCTTCGCGCTGCAGCAGGGCTTCGAGCGCCAGCAGGTTCTCTTCCAGGTCGTCGACCAGCAAGAAGTTGATCGGTTTTTCGGCCATCGTCATGCGGGCCCCAGACTCGACAGATACGATGCGATCGCATCGACGTTCATGATGGTTGCGGATGGGCAGGCCTCGAGAGCCGCCAAGGGCATGGCTGCGGCGTAGGCCCCGGTCGGATCCTCCACGATCGCCACGCCGCCGGCGTCGCGCACCGCTTTCAGCCCCGCCGCGCCGTCGTGGTTTGCGCCCGTAAGGATGACGCCTAGCAGCCCTGGGCCATATGCGTCGGCCGCGCTCTGAAACAGCACGTCGATCGACGGGCGCGAATAGTTGACCAACTCGTCCGTCGAGAGGGCCAGGGTCCGATCGGTCTCGACCAGCAGGTGGTAGTCCGAAGGCGCCAGATAGATCGCGCCGCCCTCGATGGGCTCCTTGTCTTCGGCTTCCTTTACGATGATCCGGCACTTGGACTGCAGCAGCGGCGCCAGGGCGTTGTCACGGTCCGGCGGCACGTGCACGACCACCAGGACGGGCAGGGGGAAGCGCGACGGCAGGGCCGGTAGGATGGCTAGCAGCGCCTGGACGGCGCCGGCCGATGCGCCGATGGCGACGGCCTTGACGGAGGTCTCGGTCATCGCTCGCGCCTCTGATAGATCTTCTCGCCCGCCACGAACTCGGAGAAGGCGGGGGCGTGGACGGAGAAGCGGAGGCTTTCCTTCGATCCCAGACCCAGGAAGCCGTTGCGGGTCAGGGACTCGCGGAACAGTCCGACGGCGCGGTCCTGCAGCGGGCGATCGAAATAGATCATCACGTTTCGGCACGAGATCAGGTGCATCTCGGCGAAGACCGCGTCGGTGACCAAGCTGTGGTCCGAGAAGACCACCCGGTTGCGCAGGCTCTTGTCGAAGGCCGCGCGACCATAGGCGGCGGTGTAGTAGTCCGACAGCGAGGACTTGCCGCCGGACTTCTGGTGGTTCTCGGTGAACTTGCGGAGGCGATCGAGCGGGTAGACGCCGGCCTCGGCGGCGGCCAGGGCTTCGGGATTGATGTCGGTCGCGTAGAAGATGGTCCGGTCGTAGAGGCCTTCCTCGCGGAACAGGATGGCCAGGGAGTAGACCTCTTCGCCGGCGCTGCAACCGGCGATCCAGACCTTCAGCGACGGATAGGTCCGCAGATGGGGCAGCACCTTTTCCCGCAGCGCCCGAAAATAGGCCGGGTCGCGGAACATGTCGCTGACCTGCACCGTCAGGAAGTCCAGCAGTCGCGGCAGCATCGACGGGTCGTGCAGCACCCGGTCCTGGATCGCCGAGATGGTCGGAAAGCCCAGTTGGCTGCGGGCATGGATCAGGCGACGCTTGATCGACGCCCGCGCATAATGGCGGAAGTCATAGTGATAGCGCTGATGCAGGGCCTCCAGCAGCAGCTGGATCTCCAGATCCTCGGTGGTGGCGGTCACAGCTTCGCTCACCGCGGCATCCACACCCGGACTAGCGACAGCAGCTTGTCCACGTCGATAGGCTTGGCCATGTAGTCATTGGCTCCGGCGGCGATGCAACGCTCCTGGTCATCGGGCATCGCCTTGGCGGTGAGCATCAGGATCGGCAGCTTGTCCCAACGTCCGTCGGCGCGGATCGTCCGGGCGGCGGTCAGCCCGTCCATGACCGGCATCATCACATCCATCAGCACCAGGTCGATCGCGGCCGAAGGCTGTTCGACGGAACGGTGCAAGGCGTCGATCGCTTCCTGGCCGTTGCGGGCGATCTCGACGATGGCGCCGCGCGGCTCCAGCACGTTGGTCAGGGAGTAGACGTTGCGAATGTCGTCCTCGACCACCAGCACGCGGCGCCCCTCCAGCACGGCGTCTCGGTTGCGCGCCTTCTGGATCATCTTCTGCTGTTCGGCCGGCAGCTCCGACACCACCTGGTGGAGAAACAGCGAGACCTCGTCCAGCAAACGCTCGGGCGACTTGGCGCCCTTGATGATGATCGAACTGGAATAGCGGCGCAGGCGCTGCTCGTCGTCTGCCGACAGGTCGTGGCCGGTGTAGACGATGACCGGTGGGAAGGCGTGATCGCCGTCCTGGCTGAGGGTCTCCAGCAGCGAATAGCCCGAGGCGTCCGGCAGCGACAGGTCCAGGACCATGCAGTCGAACGTCTGGCGGCGCAGCTGCTCCAGGCATTCGGCCGCCGTGCCGACGCCTACGGTCTCGACATCGCCGGACGAGAGCAACTTGCCGACCGCTTCGCGCTGCACCGGATCGTCCTCGACGATCAGAATGCGCCGGACGCTGCTGGCGAGCTTAGCTTCCAGCGTCTTGAGCACGCCGGCCAACTCGTCGCGCTTGACGGGCTTGACGAGATAGCCGATCGCGCCCAGCGACAGGGCCGTCTGGCTGTGGTCGGAGGCCGACACGACATGGATCGGGATGTGGCGGGTCGCGTCGTCGCGCTTGAGGCGGTCCAGCACCATCAAGCCGGATTCGTCCGGTAGTCCGACGTCGAGAACGACCGCGCTAGGCTTGAACTGACGAGCCAGGCGCAGAGCTTCCTCCGCGGTGGAGGCTACCAGGCACTGGAAGCCCATCTCGCGCGAAAGATCGCGCACGATACCGGCGAACTTGTCGTCGTCCTCGACGACCAGCAGCACCCGGCGCGCGTCGGAAAGTTGGTCGCGGTCGTCGTCGATCGTTTTCGGAACGGGCGTCGACCGTGGCGCGCGCGGCTGCGGGGCGAGCGGGCTCGCCGCCTCGGCGCGGGCCGGTTGCTCGCGCGGCGCGACCTTGGCCGGGTCGTAGGCGAGAGGAATGGTCACCGTGAAGGTGCTGCCTTGGCCGGCCTGGCTTTCCAAGGTGATCGCGCCGCCTAGAAGACGAGCGAGTTCGCGCGAAATCGACAGCCCCAGGCCCGTGCCGCCATACCTGCGGCTAATGGTGCCATCGGCCTGACGGAAGGCCTCGAAGATGCTCTCCTGCTGTTCGGGCGAGACACCGATGCCGGTGTCCTTCACGGCGAAGGCCAGGCGGTCCGCGCCGACAGGGCGGATGTCGAGGCGAACGCCGCCCTTTTCAGTGAACTTGAAGGCGTTCGACAGCAGGTTCTTGAGGATCTGCTCCAGGCGCTGGCGGTCCGTCTCGATGGCGGCCGGAGCGCCGTCGGCATGGATCTCGAAGGTCAGCTTGCGGGCGTTGGCCACGGGCTGGAACAGCTGGTTCAGGTCGCCGGTCAGGCGCTGCAGGGTCAGAGTTTCCGGCCGCACCTCGACATGGCCAGCCTCGATCTTCGAAAGGTCGAGGATGTCGTTGATCAGGGTCAGCAGGTCGTTGCCTGACGACTCGATGGTCTGGGCGAACTTCACCTGTTCGGTCGTCAGATTGCCCGCAGGATTGTCGCTGAGCAGCTTGGACAGGATCAACAGCGAGTTCAGCGGCGTTCGCAGTTCGTGAGACATGTTGGCCAGAAAGTCGGACTTGTACTGACTGGCCTGTTCCAGTTCGCGGGCTTTCAGAGCGACCGCGGCGCCGACGCGTTCCAGCTCGTCGCGCTGAGCCTCAAGGGTCTGGGCCTGTTCCTCCAATTGGCTATTGGTCTGTTCCAGTTCGGCCTGCTGCTGTTCCAGGCGGATCTGCGACTCCTTGAGCGCCCGGCCCTGTTCTTCGAGCTCCTCGTTGGAGACCCGCAATTCCTCGGACTGGACCTGCAATTCCTCGGACTGGCGCTGGGTTTCCTCGAGCGCGTCCTGCAGTTGCGAGCGATACCGAGCCGAGCGCAGGGCCATCCCGATCGCGTCCGCGGCCTGGGTCAGCAGATCCATGACGCGATCGTCGACGGGATGGAGGAAGCCCAGCTCGATCACGGCGTTGACCGCGCCGTCGGCATGGGTCGGCGCCAGGACCAGGTGCCGGGGCTTGTCCTGGCCCAGAGCCGAGCCAATGGTCATGTAGCCCTCAGGCACGTCGCGGACGACCGTCAGCTGGCCCTCGGCGGCGACCTTGCCCAGCAGCCCTTCCTTGAAATTGAAGCGCGTCGGCGTGCTGGCGTCGGCGGGAATCCCCAGGGCCGCGACGCGCTGGAAGCGACCGCCTTCGCCCTTGAACAGCGCGCCCGCCTGGAACCCCAGGTATTGCGCCAGGAAGGCCAGGATGCTGTCGCTCAGGCCTTCGACGGACTGATCGCCCATCATCGCGGAGGCCAGGCCCACCTGGCCCGACTGCAGCCATTCGCTCCGCACGTGGGCGCGGGCCGCCCGGCGGATGAGATAGAAGACGAGGATGGTCAGGGCCGCGCCCACCAGGCCGGACAGCACGCCGCTGAACAGGGCTGTCCGATAGGCGCCGTCCATTTCCGCCAAGCGGATATCGCGCAGGCGGTTTTCCTCTTTTTGCATCACGCCCAACTGGCGTCGGACGGCGTCCATCTCGACCTTGCCGCGATCGGTGCTGACGAGGGCCAGCGCCGCCTGGGCGTTGTTGTCGCGGCGCAGGCCGACGGTCTGGTCCAGCTCCGCCAGCTTGGCGGTGATGTGGCGCTTCAGCAGAACGAGGTTGTCCTGCTGGACAGGATTGTCCCGCGTGAGCGCGCCGATCGTCTCGACCTTTGAACTCACGTCGGCGACGGCGACCTGGTAGGGCTCGAGATATTTGTCGTCGCCGGTCAGGAGATAGCCGCGCTGTCCGGTCTCCGCGTCCTGCATGGTCGACAGCAGTTCGTCCATCGCCATCAGCACGTCGTGCGTGTGCCAGATCCTCTGGCTATTGGCCCGCAGGGTCTCGACGTTCCGATAGGCGATCAGGCCGCTGACCACGAAGAAGGCGAGGACCAGGCCCAGCCCCAGGGCCGACCAGAGTTCGATCCTGGGTCCCGAAAGAGACGCGCGGGAAGGGGTGTTCAACGGCATTAGGAGCTCTGAAGCGAAGAGGTCGTGAAAGGTCGGGTGGAGCGGTCGTGACGGTCAGGGCGCCGCGGAGATGCTGCGCCGATGACGTGGCGGTGGATGCGTTCCGGCCTAGCCCACGCGTTGGCGGCGCCCCGACGCGGCGCCCATGACCCTTGCAACACAGACACTACGCCCCCGTACGCGCTCCGGCGCGTGGGGCTCAAAACGCGACTCTACGGCGAAGGTTCCGCGCGGCCGCGTTCACGCTCGGCTAAGGTGTCTAGGCCGTGGTGGCGAGCGAGACATCGACTATGATTTCGGCCGAGATCGCCTCCAGCGCCGCCTGGACGGCTTCTGCGCCCACCTGCGGTGGCAGTCGCAGGACCGCATCGAGATGGAACAGCGGCGCGCCGGAGTGCGGCTCGACGCTGAGCCGGGTCTCGAAGGTCTCGATGTTGGCGTCGAGATCGCTCAGCACGGCTGTGACCTGATGGACGATGCCCGGGCGATCCTGGCCCACGACGCTGAAGCCGACCGACTCGCCAACCGCGCAGGCGGTTTCGACCGTGGGCGCGATCCGGACTTCCAGGCCCTGGGCGTCAACCTCGGCGACAGCCGCGCGCAGGCGGTCGATGTCGCCAGCTTCCAGCTCGACCAGCACCGAGCCGACATAGAGTCCGCCCAGCCGGCTGAGATGGCTTTCCAGCCAGTTGCCGCCGGCCGATAGCACCGCGCGCGCCAGGGCCTGGGTCAGGCCCGGTCGGTCGCTTCCGATTACGCTCAGGATCATGGTCGCCATGGACGGGAACGAGCCATGCTCGCCGAGCCCAGTCAATGGCCGGCGCTAGGAACGCTTGGCGCCGATCTCGTCGAGGTAGTTGTAGATCGTGAACTTGGTGACGCCCAGCCGCGCGGCCACGCGCTCGACCGAGCCGCGGATCACGAACAGGCCGCGCTCGTGCATGATCGAGACGGCGGTCTTCTTCTCGGCTTTGGACATGCGCTCGACGGGAACGCCTGCGCCGTCCAGCGCCGAGGCGATGATCTCCTCGATCAGGTCCTCGATGTTGGTCTCGGCGCGCGGAGCGGGCAGGGGCGGCAGCACCGTCGGAAACAACGCGCCCTGGATATCGCGCTGGATCTTCTCGATCGCGCCCATGTCGACATTCACGCACAGGGCGGCGGCGGGAACGCCCTCGGCGTCGAACATCACGACCGAGGACGAGCGCAGCGGCCGGCCGTCGCTGGCCCTGGACGTATAGTTGGCGACGACCCGCACCTCGTTGGGATGGGCGGCGGCCTTGCTGGCGACCAGGGTGTCGAACGCCTTGTCTTCAGCGGGGCCGGCGATGATCGCCGAGCCCACCCGGCGGCCGCTGACGTGACCGTTGACGATCTCGACGATCGAGGATTCGGGCTGGCGCAGATTGTGAACCACCACCTCGGTGTGCTGGCTGACGGCGCACTCCAGCGCCTTGGCCACGCCTTGGAGCACCGCCAGCAGGGCCTGTTCGTCTTGCACGGGGACTGAGTCTTTCATGCGATCGTTTGCGATGGCCATGGGAGGCGGGGCGACTTCAACGAAACGTTGATATCCAAACCTTGGTTCGGGGTTAACACGATCGGCGGTCGGCGTCGATCGGGCGAACTTTGCCCGCATTTTGGCCGGTTAGTGCACGGAATCCACGCGCAAACTGACAGGTCTCAAAGCTTTGTTTTTGGCATCAACAAAACGTTGAATGCGTCTTTGTTTTGTTGCAACTCTGCTGGCGAACATTGATCTCGGGGAGGCGGCGCTCACGCCATCCTCCGCGCCAAGGGGGATTGCGATGCGCAACGGTTTGAAGGTTCTGCTACTGGCCGGTTCGGGTGGTGCTTGCCTGCTCGCGGCCGCGGCCGTCCAGGCTCAGGAAGCCGCCAGTGACGCCACGACGATGAGCGAAATCGTCGTCACCGCCCAAAAGAAGTCCGAACGTCTGCTGGACGTGCCGGTGTCGGTGGCCGCCGTGACTGGCGACAGCCTGGTGCAGCAGAACCTGGTGCAGATCCGCGACTTCTATAACCGCGTGCCGGGCGTCTCGCTCAGCGGCGGCGGGACCGAACAGCGCGCCAACGGCGTGGCTATTCGCGGCGTCACCACCGGCGGCGGCACGGCCGCGACCGTGGCCTTCGTCCTCGACGACGTGCCGCTGACCTCGGGTGCTGCCTCGGCCCAATCGCCGTTGATCGACATCGATCCCTCGGACCTGCAGCGGGTCGAGATCCTGCGCGGTCCGCAAGGCACGCTGTACGGAGCGTCCAGCCTGGGCGGCCTGGTCAAGTACGTGACCGTCGGCCCGGACGCGAGCCAGTTCAGCGGCCGCATTGAGGCCGGCGCCAACAACGTCGCCGGCGGCGGCCAAGGCTATTCGCTCCGCGGCGCCGTCAACGTGCCGATCATCCAGGACAAGGTGGCCCTCCGCGTCAGCGCCTTCACCCGCCGCGACCCGGCCTATCTGGACAACATCAGCGCCACCGCCGGCGGTGACGACATCAACAAGAACCGCGTCAGGGGCGGTCGCGCCGCGCTGCTGATCAAGCCGACGGAAGCCTTCAGCCTGGATCTGTCGGCCGTGCGCCAGAAGGCTCACTTCTTTGGCACGCCGCAGACCCGCGTCTGCCCGTCGTGTGGCGCGGGCGCCTTTACCGGCGCACCGACCTTCGAGCCCTATTTCGGCGACCTGACCCTGAATATTGCGCCGACAAAGCGCGACGTCGACTTCACCCTGTACCAGGCGCGGGGCGCCCTGGATCTGGGCTTCGCCGACCTGACCTCGATCAGCGCCTTCGACCGTGTGAAGTCGGCCTCGGACCTGGATCAGACCAACACCTTCCGTTTCCTGCTATCGCCGTTCTCGGCAGCCGGCGGCAGCGTCTCGCTGATCAACGCGGACGAGACCGAGAAATTCAGCCAGGAAGTTCGCTTGGCCTCGAAGTCCGACGGCGCGCTGGAATGGCTGGTCGGCGGCTTCTACACCCATGAGAAGATCGCCGTGGACCAGGTGCTGGTCGTCCACGCTGTGGGCGGCGCCAACACCACCGCCTATACCTCGAAGGCTCCGGCCAAGTTCGAGGAGAAGTCGCTGTTCGCCGACGCGACCTACCACTTCACGCCCAAGTTCGACGTGCAGGTCGGCGCACGCTATTCGTCCAATGACCAGACGAGCGGCTCGACCACCACGATCGCCACCCCGGCCCAGCGCTTCTTCGGCCCCAGCTCATCAGAGCCGGACTCCAGGTCGTCGGATGACGCCTTCACCTGGCTGTTCACGCCGCGCTACAAGATTTCGCCGGACGCCATGGTCTATCTGCGCGTCGCCACCGGCTACCGTCCGGGCGGTCCCAACGCCTCGGGCGTTGCGGGCATCCCCCTTTCGTTCAAGTCCGACAGAGTGGTCAGCTATGAGGCCGGCCTGAAGGGCGCGATCCCGGCCCTGCGCGCCACCTATGAGGCGGCCCTGTTCCAGATCGACTGGGACGATATCCAGCTCTTGACCACCGATGTCGTCTCGCAGTTCACCTATTACACCAACGGTTCGACCGCCCGCAGCCGCGGCGTCGAGCTGTCCGGCCGCTGGTCGCCGGTGCGTGGCTTCTCGATCGACGGGGCGATGACCTATCTGGACGCCAAGCTGACCGACGCTCTGCGCTCGCCCGCCGGCGCCTCGCCGATCTATGGATCGAAGGGGGACCGCTTGCCGGGCTCGGCGAAGGTCTCGGCCAGCCTGTCCAGCGAATACGACTGGTCGATCGGCGGCGGCTTCTCCGCCTTCGCCGGCGCCAGCCTGGCCTATGTCGGCCAACGCTACGCCGACTTCGCCAACATCTTGCCGACCGCGACCGCCAACACCGCCTATGGCGCGAGGGTGAAGCTGCCGTCGTACACGACCATCGACCTGCGTGGCGGCGTCTATAACGACGACTGGCGCATCCAGGCCTATCTGAAGAACGTCGGCGACAAGCGCGGCGTCATCGAGGCGACCACGCGCGGCGGCACCAGCTCCCCTCAAGCCATCTTCCTGCAGCCGCGGACCGTGGGCGTTTCCGTGACCCGCAGCTTCTAGGCATGAAGTTCCTCGACGAAGCCGCTGTTCTGAAAGGCCTCGATCTCGAGGGCTGCCGGACGGCGGTGCGCGGGGCGATGATCGCCCTGTCCGCCGGTGAGACCCGCCAGCTGCCCCGCTCGATCATTCCGATCGGCGCGGGGCGGCTGTTCGGCCAGATGCCGGGCGCGCTGCTGAACGAAGGCTATTTCGGCGCCAAGCTGATCAGCGTCTTCGGCGATCCGGCCCATCCCGGCCGCAGCGCCCACCTGGGCGTCGTCGTGCTGTTCGACGCCGAGACCGGTCAGGCAGCGTGTGTCGCCGACGCCGGGGCGATCACCTTGATCCGCACCGCCGCCGGCACCGCCGTGGCGACTGACGCCCTGGCCGTTCCTGACGCCGAGCGGCTGACCGTCATGGGCTATGGCCACCAGGCCGGCGCCCATATCGAGGCCCTGGCCCGTGTGCGGCCGCTGCGCGAGGTTCGGGTCTGGGGGCGATCGGCCGATAGGGCCGGCGCGTTCTGCGCGGCCATGGCCGATAAGACCGGCCTCACCATGGTCCCCGTCGCCGATCCGCGCGAGGCGGTAGCCGACGCCCAGATCGTCTGCACCGTCACCGGAGCGGTCGAGCCGATCCTGTTCGCCGACTGGCTGACGCCCGGAACCCACGTGAACCTGGTCGGGGCCAGCGTCGCCTCCGCTGCCGAAGCCGAGGCCGCTGTCGTCTCGGTCGGCCGCTACTTCGTCGAAAGCCGAGAGTCGGCCCGCAACGGCGCAGGCGAGTTCCTCCGCGCCGTCGCCGCAGGTCTGGTCACCGAGGACTGCATCCAGGCCGAGATCGGCGAGGTGCTGGCCGGAACGCGTCCGGGCCGCCTGTCGGCTTCGGAGATCACCGTCTACAAGTCGATCGGCCACGCCGTGCAGGACCTGGCGGCTGCGGCCTATCTCCACGAGCAAAGCCGATGACCCTGGCGCACCGACTTGGCGGCCTGGCCGCCGCTCTCCTGCTGAATGTCCCGGGCGCGGCCCTGGCCCAGCCGTCGCTGTCGGTCCTGCTCAAGCCCGGCCGCATGGACGAGGCCAGGGGGCAAGGGACCCTGGTGGTCGAGCTGCGCTTCTCCGAGCTGCCGGTCAAGGTCGGCGCGCCGCTGCTGACCTTGCCCATGGTGATCGCCAACACCGCAACGGTCGCCGAGACCTTGACGGACCTGAGGGCCGCTGACGCGGACGGCGAGGTTCCGCTGACCGTGAAGGATGATCCGGCCAAGGGCTTGGTCTGGTCCCGCCATTGGCTGGCCGCCCGGGCCACGCGTGGACCGGTCGTCGTCCGCTACGTCGCCCCTGTCGACAATACTCCGCCCACGCGCGGCTCGGGACCGCCGTACGCTCTGCGCACCGAAGGAGGCGGCGTCTCGGGCGTGGGCAACACCTTCATCCTGCTGCCTGAGGACAAGAGCATCCGGAAGATCAGCCTGCGCTGGGACCTGACGGCTCTGCCTCAGGGCTCGACGGCGACCTCCAGCTTCGGCGAGGGCGACGTCGCCCTGCCGGACGGTCCGGCCGACCAACTGGCCTCGACCGTGTTCATGGCCGGCCCGATGAAGCGCGAGCCGGGCGTCGTTTCGCAAACCGGCTTCTCGTCGGCCTGGCTGGGCCGACCGCCGTTCGATCCCGCGCCGCTGATGGCCTGGACCAACCGCCTGCACGGCTGGATGAGCGGCTTCTTCCAGGACAAGACCATTCCACCGTACCGGGTCTTCCTGCGCTACAATCCGATCAACGCGGGCGGTGGCACGGCGCTGACGCGCTCATTCCTGACCACCTATGGCGCGGACACCAAGGGCGACAGCCTGAAAGGCACGCTCTCGCACGAGATGGTCCACACCTGGACCGACTCCGACGCCGGACAGTGGTATGGCGAGGGCGTCGCGGTCCACTACCAGGGTCTTCTACCGTTCCGCGCCGGTCTGCTGTCGCCGGAAGAATTCCTGGAAGATCTCAATGACACTGCCCGGCGCTATTACGCCAATCCGCTGAATGGAACGCCCGACGGCGAGATCGCGCCGCGCTTTTGGGAAGACAGCCGCATTCGGGTGCTGCCCTATGACCGGGGCGGCCTCTATTTCGCGGTGCTGGACGGAAGGATCCGCCGGGCCAGCCGCGGCGGGCGCTCGGTCGACGACCTGGTCCTGGAGATGAACCGCCGCTTCGCCGCCGGTCAGAAGGCCGATGACGCCGCCTGGGTCGAGCTGGTGGTCAGGGAGCTCGGCGAGGACGGCCGCAAGCTGCACCAGTCGATGCTGACCGGCGGTCTGATGCTGCCCGAACCGGATGACTTTGGTCCGTGCTTCACCCGCACGACGGCTTGGACACGCCGTTTCGAGCTGGGTTTTGAGCCCAGGTCGCTGGTCGGAAGCACCAAGACGATCCGGGGACTGATCCCGGGTTCGGAGGCCGACAGGGCGGGGCTCAAGGACGGCGACATCGTCACCTACGCCGTAGCGCTGGACGGCGTGCAGGGCGATCCGGCCGCCACACTGACCCTCAAGGTCACTCGCGACGGCAAGACTTTTCCGCTGACCTATCTGCCGCGCGGCGAGGCGGTCGAGGTTTATCAGTGGCGGCGCAAGCCGGGGACGGAGGGCCTGAAATGCGTCTATTGACCGCCGCTATCCTGGCCACGTCTTTGGCGGGCTCGGCCGCGGCGCAGGGGCCCAGGGACGGCTTCACCCTGGCGGTGACCGGCGATCTGATCGGGCCGGAAAAGCCGATCGTCAGTCTTGGCGATCCGGGCACGCTGCGGATCCGGAAGCTGCTGTCGGCCGCTGACGTGGCGTTCGGCAACCAGGAAGGCGCAATCTTCGATCTCGACAAGTTCCCCGGCTATCCGGCCGCCCAGAACGGCGGCGGTACGCCGATCAACGACGCGGCCGTGGCGTTCGACCTGAAGGCCATGGGCTTCAAGATCATGTCTTTGGCCAACAACCATGCCACCGACTTCGGCGTGGACGGTCTGTTGCGCACGCAGCAGTCGCTGGACGCCGCCGAGGTGGTCCATGCCGGAACGGGCGACAGCCTGAGCGCGGCGCGCCAACCGGCCTATGCCCAGACGCCGGCCGGCGTCGTGGCCCTGGTGTCGTTCGCGGGCACCTATACCGACATCTCCCTCGCCGCCGACGCCAATCCAGCCCGAGGCTTCCGCGCCCGTCCAGGCCTGGCCCCGCTGCGCGCGCGCGAACTGCAGCTGGTGACGGCTGAACAGATGAGGACCCTGCGCGCCATCGCCGCCCGCTCGGAGACGCCGGACGCGACCAAGAACCCCGAGGTCTTCACTGCCGCCAAAACCGGCGAGGAGCTCACGCTCGGCCGCACGACCTTCCGCGTCGAAGATCGTCCGGGCCTCAGCTACGACCTCAATGCCGACGACCACGCCGCCGCCCTGGCCAGTGTCAGGGACGCGCGCGGCAAGGCCGATCTGGTGGTGTTCTCGATCCACGCCCATGAAACGGCGTCGTCCGATCCGGAGGACATTCGGCCGGCCGACTACATGACGCCGCTGTTCCACGACCTGATCGACGCCGGCGCCGACGCTGTCGTGCGCCACGGGCCGCATGCCTTGCTGGGCGTCGAAATCTACAAGGGGCGGCCGATCTTCTATGGCATGGGCAGCCTGATGTTCCAGGTCGGCGACAAGAAGCGCCAGTTCCGGGGCTTCACCTTGCCGCAAGCTTGGTACGACGGCGCGGTGGCGGTCAGCGAGTACCAGAACGGCCGGGTCGCGGTGATCCGCATCCATCCTTTCGTCCAGAACCTGGAGGACGACCGCCTGATCGGCACGCCGCGCTCGCCGTCTCACGACGAGGCCCAGCGGGTGCTCAGGCGCATACAGGCGGCCTCGGTCCAGTTCGGCACGAAGATCGAGATCGAGGGCGACCTCGGCGTGATCCGCGTGGCGGCGAAATGAGACTGGCCCGGCGGCGGGCGCTGGTCGGCCTGGGCGCGCTGGTCGTCGCCCGTCCGGCCTTCGGTCGAACTGGGCCCGACCTGGCGCTTTACCAGGCGATCCGTGACGAAGGGCTCGGGCGCAGCCAGGCCATGAGGTACGCGGCGGGTCTGGTCGACGGCGTCGGCGCGCGACTGATGGGTTCGCCGAACATGCGTCGAGCCTACGACTGGGCGCTGGCGCGGATGCGTGAGCTGAAGCTCCGCGACCCTCGCCTGGAGTCGATCGGTCCGTTCGGCCTGTCCTGGCGGCAGGTCCGCGCCTGGGCCCGGATGACCACGCCGGGCGATGCCGTCTTCACCGCTGTTGCGGCGTCCTGGTCGGTGGCGACGAAGGGACCGATCGAGGCCGAAGCGATCGCCGTCCGCCTCGACACCGACGAGGACTTGGCGCGCGAGAGGGGGAAGCTGACCGGCAAGATGGTGCTGCTGGGCCGGCCCAAGCCCTCGCCGGCCGTCGAGCCCGCCGCCGTGGTCCGTTACACCGACGATGAGGTGTTGAAAGGCGGCGCCGCCGAAGCCGTGCGGGCCTACTATCGCACCGTCGCCGAACGCCGCGCGCGCCAGGCGCGGGAAGGGCTGTTCAGGGCGCGCCGTAACGCCTTTCTGGCCGCTGAGGGCGTGGCGGCGGTGGTCCTGGACGCTGGGGGCGGCGAGCCCGGCGTCCTGCATGTCGATGGTTCCGAGTTGGGCGGTCGCCCCTGGCTGGCGGCGGAGCGTCCGGCCTTCCCGGCGATCTGTCTGGCCGGCGACGCCTATGCCCGTTGTTGGCGCTTGGCTGAGACGGGGGCGACCGTGCGGCTTCAGCTCGACATCGTCACAGAGGAAGGCGATCCGGCCGAACCTGGCTACAACGTCGTCGCTGAGATTCCGGGCGGCGACCCGAGGCTCAAGTCCCAAGTCGTCGTGGCCGGCGCGCACCTGGACAGCTGGGCCGCTGGCGCCGGGGCCGCCGACAACGGCGCAGGCGTGGCGGCGACCTTGGAGGCGGTCCGCATCCTGCGCGCCCTGAATCTCAGGCCCCGGCGTACGATCCGCGTCGTGCTCTATGGCGGGGAGGAGCAGGGGCTATATGGCTCGGAGGCCTATGCCCATCAACGCCTGGGCTTCATCCCGCGTTCGACCACGCCCGAGCAGCTGGCGCTTCCGGTCGAAGGCCGCCGCGCCAAGATCGGGCCGCTGCGAAAGGGCCCCGAGTACGAGGACTTCAGCGTCGCCTTCAACCTGGACGGCGGGGCGGGCCGTATCCGCGGCGTCTTCACGGGCGGCAATCCGGCGTTGGCCGAGCTCTATCGCGGCTGGATCGCGCCCCTGAGGGATCTGGGCGTGCTGGCGGTGTATGATGGCCCGCACTGGCCGGCGGATCAGTCGACCTTCACCGAGATCGGCCTTCCGGGGATTTCATTTTTGCAGGACCCGCTGGACTACGACGGCCGGGCGCATCACACGAACCTGGACACGCTGGAGCGATTGTCGCCGGAAGATCTGGCCCAGGCGGCCACGGTGCTGGCCATCTTCCTGGTCAACAGCGCCGACGCCGACGCGCGGGCGCCGCGCCCAGCGGTGTGAAAGAGCAGCGCGAGCCGTGGCGCGCGGACTGGAAATCGCTCTAGGGTCGCGGTCCGCGGCTTTGCGGCGTCATCCTGACGCCGGCGCCCTTTAAGGAGCGACGAACGAGATGAAGACCAAACGCGTCATCGCCGGTTCCGCGGCGCTGGGCCTGGCCGGCCTGCTGGCCGTGGCCGCCTGGGCGCAGACCAAGCCGGAAGAGACCGAGATCTGGACGCCGACGCCGGCCAAGGTCACCCCCGCCAAGGACGCGGGCGGCGCGCCATCGGATGCGATTGTCCTGTTCGATGGGGCCAATCTCGATCAATGGGTCACGGCCCAGGACAAGTCGCCCGCCGGCTGGACGGTCGCCGATGGGGTGATCACGGTGAACAAGGCTCGCGGGAATATCGAAACCAAGCGCAGTTTCCGCGACTACCAATTGCATCTGGAATGGCGAATTCCGGCCGACATCGCCGGTTCTGGTCAGGCGCGCGGCAACAGCGGGGTCTTCCTGGCGTCGACCGGCCCGCGCGACCAGGGATACGAGGTGCAGATTCTCGACAGCTACGAGAACGCGACCTACGTGAATGGTCAGGCGGCCAGTGTTTACAAGCAGCATCCGCCGCTGGTGAACGCCAGCCGCGCGCCCGGCCAATGGCAGACCTACGACATCGTCTGGCGCGCGCCGGCGTTCGGTGCGGACGGCGCCCTGGCCAAGCCGGCTACCGTCACGGTGATCCATAACGGCGTCCTGGTGCAGGACAACGCCGTTCTTGCCGGCGAAACGGTCTATATCGGCAAGCCGACCTACAAGGCCCACGGCCCCGCGCCGATCAAGCTGCAGGCGCACGGCGACCCCAGCGCGCCGATCAGCTTCCGCAACATCTGGGTCCGCGAGCTGGCGCCTCGGCCCTAGGCCTGCGTCGGCGGCGCCGTGCTGGCGCGGACGATCAGCTTGTGGGGCAGGGTGACGTTCTGCAGCATGGTGGTCCGCTCTCCCAGGATGTCCAGCAGCAGGCGGACGACCTCATGGCCGATCTGCTCCTTGGGCTGGCTGACCGTGGTCAGTTGCGGGTGCAGATACTGGGCGAAACGGATGTCGTCGAAGCCGACCAGCGACACCTCCCGGGGGCAGTCCAGGCCGCGTTGGCGGATCGCCTCGATGGCGCCCATCGCCATTTCGTCGCTGAAGCAGAAGATCGCGGTGGGGCGGCCGGGCTCGTCCAGCAACTCACCGGCCTGGCGCACGCCCGACTCGATCGAGAAGTCGCCGATGGAAATGCGCAGGGCGCTGGCGCGGCCGTGACGCTGGGCGGCCGACAGCACGCCGGCCAGACGGTCGCTGCTGATCGGGCTGGCCAGCGGGCCCGTCACGACGCCGATCCGGGTGTGGCCCAGGCTGTAGAGGTAGTCGACGACCTCCGCGGCGGCGCGCTCGTTGTCGATGTGGGCGCTGGACACCGCCAGGCCGGGGCGGAATTCGCAACCGTTGACGATCGGCGTCCTGGGGCCCTTGGCGGCGACCATCTCGGCCAGCACGTCGGGCAGGCGATGGCCCAGGAAGATCAGGCCGTCGGCTTCCTTGCGACGGAACATGGCGGCGTATTGCTCCTCGCGCGCTTCCTCGTGACGGGTGTCGCCCAGCAGCACCGAGTAGCCGGCGGCCAGGGCCGCTTCCTCGACGCCGCGGATCACCTGCGAGAAGAACGGGTTGGAGATATCCGGCACCGTGACCAGAATCTTCTCGGTGCGCAGGGTGCGCAGGCTCTTGGCGGCGAAATTCGGTTCGTAGCCGAGGCGGTTGACCGCCTCCATCACCTTGGTGCGGGTCGCCTCAAGCACCAGTTCGGGCGCGCTGAACACCCGTGAAACCGTCGCGGTGGACACCCCCGCGTCGCGCGCAACATCTTGAATGGTCGCCATCGGCCGGACACTGGCGACTAGCCGACGTATTGGCAAGGCGAAGCTGGCGTCTCTCTATCGACCTTTAGCTGGTTGCCGGTTCGACCCGCCCCTGTTATCGATGATTTCGATTACATCGGAGCGCAGGCCGCCGAAAAGCGCGGACCAGCCGCCCAAACTGGTCGGGGAGGGCCAGATCCATGAAGACGAGCTTCCGGCTCTTTCTGATGATGGTGCTGCAGCTGGCGATCTGGGGCGCCTGGGCGCCGAAGATCTTCCCCTATATGGGCATGCTGGGCTTCGAGCCGTGGCAGCAGTCGCTGGTCGGCAGCGCCTGGGGCGTGGCCGCCCTGGTCGGCATCTTCTTTTCCAACCAGTTCGCAGATCGCAACTTCGCGGCCGAGCGCTTCCTGGCCGTCAGCCATCTGATCGGCGGCCTGGCCCTGGTCGGGACAGCGTTCTCGACCAGCTTCTGGCCGTTCTTCGGCTGCTACCTGGTCTTCAGCCTGCTGTACGTGCCGACGCTGTCGGTGACGAACTCGATCGCCTTCGCCAACCTGAAGGATCCCGCCGGCGAATTCGGCGCGGTGCGCATGGGCGGGACGGTTGGCTGGGTGCTGGTCAGCTGGCCCTTCGTCTTCCTGCTGGGCGCCCATTCGACGGCCGAGCAGGTGCGCTGGATCTTCCTGGTCGCGGCGATCATCTCGTTCGTGTTCGCGGGCTATTCGCTGACCCTGCCGCACACGCCGGCCCGAAAGGACGCGCCGGGAATCGACAACCTGGCCTGGCGTCGGGCCTTCAAGCTGCTGGCCGCGCCGTTCGTGCTGGTGCTGTTCCTGGTCACCTTCATCGATAGCGTGATCCACAACGGCTATTTCGTGATGGCCGACGCCTTCCTGACCAACCGGGTGGGGATCGCCGGGAACCTTTCCATGGTGGTCCTGAGCCTGGGTCAGGTGGCCGAGATCCTGACCATGTTCTTCCTGGGCCGCGTGCTGGCGCGCCTGGGCTGGAAGGTGACGATGATCATCGGCGTACTGGGTCACGCCGCGCGCTTCGCGGTCTTCGCCTTCTTCGCCGACAGCATCCCGGTGATCGTCGCCGTGCAGCTGCTGCACGGGATCTGCTACGCCTTCTTCTTCGCCACCGTGTATATCTTCGTGGACGCCGTCTTCCCGAAGGACGTCCGCTCCAGCGCCCAAGGCCTGTTCAATCTGCTGATCCTGGGCGTCGGGAACGTGGTGGCCAGCTTCCTGTTCCCGTCGCTGATCAGCCGCCTCAGCACCGATGGCCCGAATGGGGCGATGACGGTGAACTATACCAGCCTGTTCATGGTCCCGACCGGCATGGCCCTGGCCGCCGTGCTGCTGCTGGCGTTGTTCTTCCGGCCGCCGTCGCGTGGTCCGGTCGCCGAGGCCGCCGAGGGCGAGCCTGTCGCGGCCGCCACCCCGGCCCAAGTCTAGCTTCAGATCAAAGGAAAGCCTCGTGCGCATGATCGCCAACGAAACCCGAGCCGCCGACCTTTCGCGGCGCGGCCTCCTCGCCGCCGGCGCGGCCGCTCTGGGCGCCAGCTTGACCAACGCCGCCGGCGCGGCCGAGACGCCTTTCTTCCAGCGCCGCAAGCTGCCCCTGGGCATTCAGCTCTACAGCCTGGGTCCGGACTTGGCCAAGGAGCTGGACGCCCAGCTGGCGACTGTCGCCAAGATCGGCTTCAAGTCGGTGGAGCTCGCCGGCTATCTGGGCCGCACGCCGGCCGAACTGCGCGCCGCCTTCGACAAGGCGGGCCTCGTCTGCCACAGCGCCCACATCCCGCCCAAGGGCCCCGGCGGCTTCAGCGGCGACCTGGCCAAGCTGGCCGACGAGTTGCACGTGATCGGCGTGAAGGCGGCGATCATGCCGATCCTCTACATCCCCGATCGTCTGGGCAACGATCTGCGCGCGGCCGGCCCTCAGATGACCGCCGACGACTGGAAGTGGAATGCCGACTTCCTGAACGAGAAGGCGGCCGTGTTGAAGAAGGCTGGCATCGTCAGCGGCTACCACAACCACAATTTTGAGTTCGCGCCGCTCAAGGACGCCAAGGGAGCCGACACCAACGGCATGGAGATCCTGCTGAAGGGCACGGACCCCAACCTGGTCACCTTCGAGATGGACGCCGGCTGGGTCACCGCCGCCGGCCAGGATCCGTTCGCCTTGCTGAAAGCGCACGCGGGCCGCTTCACGCAGATGCACGTCAAGGACATCAAGCCCAGCACCAAGTTCAATTTCGAACTGAAGCAGGATCCGACCGAAGTCGGCGCCGGCATGATCGACTGGAAGAAGCTGCTGCCCGCCGCCTATGCCGAGGGGGTGCGGGGCTTCTACTACGAGCAGGAGCCGCCGTTCGCCCACACGCGCCTGGAGTCGGCCAAGATCAGCTACGACTATCTGGCGAAGGTTGTCGCCTGATGGCCTTGAGACTGGCGATGGTCGGCGGTGGTCCCGGCTCGTTCATCGGGCCGGTGCATCGCATGGCCGCCGAGCTTGATGGCCGCATCCGGCTGGTCGCCGGGGTTTTCAGCCGCGACCCGGCCAAGAACGCCCGGGCGGCCTCCGACTGGGGCGTCGCGCCTGACCGCGTCTATCCGGACCATCACGCGATGATCGCCGCCGAGCGAGCGCGTGAGGATGGCGTTCAGCTGGTTTCGGTGGTGACGCCCAATCACTTGCACTTCGAGGTTTCAGCGTCAGCCCTGCGTGGCGGGCTGAACGTTATCAGCGACAAGCCGGCGACCCTGAACCTGGCCGAGGCGCGGGAGCTGTCCGAGGTCGTCTCGGCGTCGGGCAAGCTGTACGGCCTGACCTATACCTATACCGGCTACCCGATGGTTCGCGAGGCGCGCGAGATCGTGGCGCGCGGCGATCTCGGCGCGGTGCGCAAGGTGGTGGTCGAGTACTCGCAGGGCTGGTTGTCCAAGCCGCTCGAACGCGACGGCGACAACAAGCAGGCCAGCTGGCGCGCCGATCCCAAGCAGTCGGGCGTCGGCGGCTGCATCGGCGACATCGGCGTGCACGCCTTCAACATCGCCGAGTTCGTGACCGGAGAGCGTGTCGCCCGGCTGTGCGCCGACGTCTCGACCGTGGTTCCGGGGCGTGGCCTGGACGACGATTGCAACGTGCTGCTGCGGTTCGAGGGCGGCGCGCGCGGCGTGTTGATCGCCTCGCAAATCTCGGCCGGCGCCCGTAATGGCCTGACGCTCAGCGTCTATGGCGAGAAGGGAGGGCTGACCTGGTCGCATGAGGATCCCAACGTCCTGACGCTCGACTGGCTGGACGGTCCCAGCCAGGTTCTGCATGCCGGCTCGGGCTATCTGGGGGCGGCCGCGCGCGCCGTGACCCGGTTGCCGACGGGGCATCCGGAAGGCTTCATCGAGGCCTTCGCCAACATCTACCGCGACTTCGCAGACGACATCGCGGCCGGCAAAAGCGGTGGGCTCGTGCCTGACATCGTAGAAGGCGTGCGCGGCATGACCTTCGTCGAGCGCGCCGTGGCCGCCAGCCGAGACGACGCCGGCTGGGTGTCGCTTGAAGGAGACGGGCGATGAAGACGCTCAAGGGGCCGGCCATCTTCCTGGCCCAGTTCATCGGCGACAAGCCGCCGTTCGACAAGCTGGACACCATGGCCAAATGGGTCGCCGACCTCGGCTATGTGGGCGTACAGATGCCGACCGGCGGCGCGGATTCGTTCTTCGACCTGGCGCTGGCCGCGGAGAGCCAGACCTATTGCGATGATATCGCCGGCCTCCTGGCCGAGTACGGCCTGCAGATCACCGAACTGTCGACCCACCTCCAGGGGCAGCTGGTCGCCGTTCACCCAGCCTATGACGAGCTGTTCGACGGCTTCGCGCCGCCGGAGCTGCGCGGTAAGCCCAGAGAACGCCAGGAATGGGCGGTCGAGCAGGTCAAGGCCGCCGCGGTCGCCAGCCGTCGCCTGGGTCTCAAAGCCCATGCGACCTTCTCGGGCGCGCTGGCCTGGCCGTACTTCTATCCCTGGCCTCAGCGGCCTGCGGGCCTGATCGAGGAGGCGTTCGCCGAGCTTGGTCGCCGCTGGAAGCCGATCCTGGACGTCTTCGATGAGAACGGCGTCGACGCGGCCTATGAGATCCATCCTGGGGAAGACCTGCACGATGGCGCGACCTTCGAGCGGTTCCTGGACGAGGTCGGCGGCCACCCGCGCGCCAACATCCTGTATGACCCCAGCCACTTCGTTCTGCAGCAGTTGGACTACCTTGGTTACATCGACCGCTACCACGAGCGCATCAAGGCGTTTCACGTCAAGGACGCGGAGTTCCGCCCGTCGGCCCGATCGGGCGTCTATGGCGGCTATCAGGGCTGGGCTGAGCGCCCGGGCCGGTTCCGTTCGCTGGGCGACGGCCAGGTGGACTTCAAGGCGATCTTTTCCAAGCTCGCCCAGTACGATTTCGACGGCTGGGCGGTGCTGGAGTGGGAGTGCGCTCTGAAGCATCCCGAGCAAGGCGCTCGCGAGGGCGCGCCGTTCATCCGCGACCACATCATCCAGGTCACGGACAAGGCTTTTGACGACTTCGCCGGCAGCGCGCCCGACGCCGGTCGCAATCGCCGGCTATTGGGCCTCTAAGCCCCGCCAATCTGACGGAGAATTTTCTCGATGAAGTTCCAGCTTACGCTCGCCGCGCTTGTCGCCGGCATGGCGACCAGCGCCGCCGCCGCGCCGCCGACCGGTCAGCAGGTGTTCGAGCAGCGTTGCACGGTCTGTCACTCGCTGCAGCCGGCGCCGGGCAAGATGGGGCCGCCGCTGGCTGGCGTGGTCGGTCGCAAGGCGGCCAGCGCCCCCGGTTTCGCCTACAGCAGCGCGTTGAAGGCCTCGGGCATCACCTGGACCCCCGACAAGCTGGACGCCTTCATCAAGGCCCCGGGCAAGACCGTTCCTGGCACCAAGATGTTGCTCGGCGCGCCGGATGACGCCCAGCGCGCCGCCGTGATCCAGTATCTGAGCTCTCTGAAGAAGTAGGGCCATGGCGGCCATCCTGGAGCGGCCTTCGCCGTCTCCAGGATGGTCGGAGATCTAGTTCGCCGTCAGTTCCTGGATCTGGATATCCTTGAACTCGATCGGATGGCCTTCGCTCTGCAGCGCGATATAGCCCTCCCTGACCGGCTGGGCGCCGCGCGCCAGAATGTAGGGCTTGGCGCCGCCGGCGACGGTGTCGTCCGGATCCAGGGTCACGTCCGCATAGTGGTGGACGGCGACGCCGTTGATCTTCTGGGTGATCTCGCCGCTGGGCAGGACCTCGAGTTCGGCCTGCACCCAGGTTCCGTTGGGCACCGTCGGAGCATCCTTCGGCGGGGTGCAATGCTCTTTGACCTTCGCGCCGTCCATGGTGATGGTGATGCCCGGCGTGCAGACCGCGCCGGTGGGGCGGGGCGCGTCGCCCTCCTTGCCCAACAGCTGGAACTCGACCGAGACGGGGAAGGGCTGATCGACCGTCATGCTCTCGGGGCTCTGGCTGTGGAACATGACGCCGCTGTTGCTGCGCGCCCAAGCCGGCGTGTCGGCCAAGCCGCCTTCGGTCAGGAAGCGATAGGTCAGCCGCAGGCGATAGGCCTTGAACGGTGTCTTGTAGAACAGGTGACCGAATTGGCCGTCCAGCTTGTCGTAGCCAGCGTAGGAGACCCGGATCGCGCCGTGGTCGACCACGAAGGTCTGCCGATAGTTTTCACCCGACGGATGCTTGGCGACCTTGGGCGTCCAGCCGTTCAGGGTCTTGCCGTCGAACAGCGAACGCCAGGGCCCCGCCTTGACGTCCTGAGCGTTCGCGACGCCCGCGCATAGCGCCAACAGCAATCCCACGGCGACGCCGCGGACGGTCGATTTGATCATGGCTCTCTCGTCTCTCCCTTCGCTCAGCCCATTTTTGACGTCAAATGCCGAGCTTTCTTGCAATGTAACCCATTTCATGGAAGCCTCCAGACAAGAATGAAGGGGTCGTCGAGGTCGGGGCGTCGTGTTGCGTAAAGCTTCCGGCGTGGTCCATCGAGCGGCCGCGAAGGGAGCGAACATGGCCAATCTGAACGGCCGCGCGCGTCGAAAGAACACTTACGACGCCATCGTGGTGGGCAGCGGTATTACGGGCGGCATCGCCGCCAAGGAACTGACGCAGAAGGGCCTGAAGGTCCTGGTCCTGGAACGCGGGCGGATGGTCCGTCATCTGGAGGACTATCCGACCGCCGTCATGGATCCTTGGCAGACCAAGTATCCCCAGGGGCAGCTGCCGCAGGCCGAGCTGGCCGCGCATTACCCCGTGCAGCGCCGCACCAACTACACGATGACGGAGTACACCCAGCACTTCTTCGTCCGTGACGACGAGAACCCCTATACCGAGGAAAATCGGTTCGACTGGATACGCGGCTATCATGTCGGCGGCCGCTCGCTGACCTGGGGCCGCCAGAGCTATCGCCACAGCCCGATCGACTTCGAGGCCAACGCCAAGGAAGGCATCGGCGTCGACTGGCCGATCCGCTACGAGGACCTGGCGCCGTGGTACGAGCACGTCGAGCGGTTCATCGGTGTTTCGGGTCAACCCGAGGGCTTGCCCCATTTCCCGGACGGCCACTACCAGCCGCCGATGGAGATGAACTGCGTCGAGAAGGCTTTCAAGAGTCGCTCCGAAGCGAAGTTCCCCGAGCGGCGGATCTCGATCGGCCGGACCGCGCACCTGACCGACCCCACGGAAGAGCAGCTGGCCCTGGGACGCACCAAGTGCCAGTTCCGCAACCAGTGCATTCGCGGCTGCCCGTTCGGCGGCTATTACAGCTCCAACTCGGGGGGGCTGATCGCTGCCGAGCGCACCGGCAATCTCGTGATCCGTCCGAACTCGATCGTTACCGAGCTGATCTACGATGAGAAGGCGGGCAAGGCCTCCGGCGTGCGGATCCTGGACGCCGTGACGCGCAAGGACGAGGAGTTCCACGCCGACGTCGTGTTCTTGTGCGCGTCGGCGTTCAACTCGACCTGGATCATGATGAACTCGACGAGTTCGCGGTTCCCCAACGGCTTCGGCAATGGCAGCGACCAGCTGGGCCGCAATGTCATGGACCATCATCTGGGCGTCGGCGCCAGCGGCGAGGCGCCCGAGTTCGCTGAGATGTATTTCTCCGGTCGGCGGCCGAACGGCATCTATGTGCCGCGCTTCCGCAACCTGGGCGACGCGGCCACCAAGCGCAGCGACTATCTGCGCGGCTTCGGCTATCAGGGCGGGGCGTCGCGTGCGACCTGGGATCGCGACCTGGGAAATCGTGCGCAGGGCGCCAAGGGCTTTGGCGCGGCGCGCAAGGCCGCGCTCAGCCAGCCCGGTCCGTGGACCATGGGCCTGGGCGGTTTCGGCGAGATCCTTCCTTATGAGGACAACCGGGTCACCCTGAACCGTGACAAGACCGACGCCTTTGGCCTGCCGACCCTGACGTTCAACGTGACCATGCGCGAGAACGAGATTGCCATGCGACGCGACATGCAGACGGCCGCGGCCGAGATGCTGGAGGCGGCGGGCTTCAAGAACGTGAAGGGCCACGATGGCGGCTACGCACCGGGTCTGGGCATTCACGAGATGGGCACCGCCCGCATGGGCCGTGACCCGAAGACCTCCGTGCTGAACGCTCACAACCAGGTCCATGAGTGCAAGAACGTCTATGTCACCGACGGGGCGGCCATGACCTCGGCCTCGTGCGTGAACCCGTCCCTGACCTATATGGCGCTGACGGCGCGGGCTGCTGATCATGCGGTCAAGGCCCGCAAGCGGGGAGATCTCTGATGCTGAACCGACGCGATGCGATCCGCGGCCTGGCCCTGGCCGTTGGGGTCGGCTCCACCGGCTGGGCTCAGCGCGCCCTGGCCGCCGCCCCGGCGCCGGCGGCCCTGGCTTGGACGCCCACCGCCCTGACCCAGGACCAAGCCCGCCTGCTGGACGTGGTGGCCGAGCTGATCATCCCGGCGACCGACACCCCTGGGGCGCGCGAAGCTGGCGTGCCGCAGTTCATCGACCGCGCGGTGGGCGACTATTACGAGAAGAGCCAGGTCGATCAGCTGCTGGGCGGCCTGGCGCGGATGGACGCCGACGCCCGCGCGGCGCACGGAGACTCCTTCGTCGCCCTGGCGCCTGAAAAGCAGGTCGCGCTGCTGACGGTCTATGACCAGGAGGCCGGGATCGCGCGCGAGCAGGGCCAGTCGCACTTCTTTCCAGCGCTGGAGGACATGGTGACCGTCGGCTACTTCACCTCCGAGGTCGGCGCGACTCAGGCGCTGAAGTACGATCCGGTTCCCGGCGCCTATCACGGCTGCGTGCCGCTGGCCGAGGTCGGCCGCGCCTGGGCGCTGCGTTAGTCCAGGAGTTTCAAGAAGTTGGCTAGCGGCGGCGCGATGTCGCCGCTGCGCCACGCCAGGCCGGTCTCCAGTTCCGGCGCCTGTCCCGTCAGCGGGACATAGCGCACGCCCGTGCGCGCCAGATTGCGCAGCGAGGCCGGCACCAGGGCGATGCCAAGACCCCCCGAGACCAGGCTGATGATCGTCTGCATCTGGATGGCCTCCTGAACAATCCGGGCCCGGCCGCCCAGGGCGGCGAAGTAGCCCGTGACCAGATCGTGGAAAGCCGGCGCGACCTGTCTGGGAAACAGGATGAGCGGCGACGCCAGGACCTCTTTGGCCGAGAGGCCGTCGGCGCCGCTGATGCGTCCACTGTCGATCCACGCTTCGGGTACGGCGGCGACCAGCGGCTCCCTCAGCAATCGTCGATAGCTCAAGGACGAGGGGAGGGGCTGCTCGGCCGACGGGATGATGATGCCGGCGTGGCGCTCGCCATTGACCAGGGCGGGCAGCTGCACGTCGCTGGTCGCCTCGACCAACTGGATCTCGACGTTCGGAAAGGCCTGGGAGTAGCGTCTGACCAGGGACGGCAACACGCTGTAGTCGGCCGTGCTGACGAACGACAGCGACAGGCGCCCGGTCTGGCCATCGCGGATGCCGCGGGCGATCGTCGGCAACTCGTCCAGGCCGGAGATGACCTCCAGGACGTGGGGCAGCCACGCCTCGCCAAGAGGCGTCAGTCGGACGTTGCGCTTGGTGCGGGCGAACAGCGGCGCGCCCAACTTCTGCTCCAGCGCCATGATCGACTGGCTCAGCGGCGGCTGAGTCATGTGCAGTCGCTCGGCGGCCCGGCCGAAGTGCAGGGTGTCGGCGACGGCGACGAAATGGCGGAGCTGGCGGACGTCCATCGATATCTCTGACGACTTAGTGAGCGCTTACTAATATATTTTGCGGGGCTGATGAACGGCCGTAAAAGACCACACCGCCGACATTGAGATTTCCCATGCCTCCCTATCGCTCGCGAACCTCCACTCACGGCCGCAACATGGCGGGGGCCCGCGGCCTCTGGCGCGCCACCGGCATGAAGGACGAGGATTTCGGCAAGCCGATCATCGCCATCGCCAACAGCTTCACCCAGTTCGTGCCGGGCCATGTGCACCTGAAGGACCTGGGCCAACTGGTCGCTCGTGAGATCGAGGCGGCCGGCGGCGTCGCCAAGGAGTTCAACACCATCGCGGTCGACGACGGCATCGCCATGGGCCACGGCGGCATGCTGTACTCGCTGCCCAGCCGCGAACTGATCGCCGACAGCGTCGAGTACATGGTCAACGCGCACTGCGCCGACGCCATCGTCTGCATCTCGAACTGCGACAAGATCACGCCGGGCATGCTGATGGCCGCCATGCGGCTGAACATCCCGGTGGTCTTCGTTTCCGGCGGTCCGATGGAAGCCGGCAAGGTGCAGGTGAAGGGCGCGATCCGGGCCCTGGACCTGGTCGACGCCATGGTCGTCGCCGCCGATGACAAGTACACCGACGAGGAGGTGGCCGCGATCGAGAAGGCCGCGTGTCCGACCTGCGGTTCGTGCTCGGGCATGTTCACCGCCAACTCGATGAACTGCCTGACCGAGGCCCTGGGGCTGTCGCTGCCCGGCAACGGTTCGGTCCTGGCCACTCACGCCGATCGGGAAGCGCTGTTCAAGGAGGCCGGCCGTCTGATCGTCGACCTGTGCCAGCGCTGGTACGAGCAGGAGGACCCCACGGCCCTGCCGCGCGGCATCGCCACGCGGGCGGCGTTTGAGAACGCCATGAGCCTGGACATCGCCATGGGCGGTTCGACCAATACCGTGCTGCACCTGCTGGCCGCCGCCAACGAAGGCGGGGTGGATTTCGGCATGGCCGACATTGACCGTCTGTCGCGCCGGGTGCCGTGCCTCTCCAAGGTCGCGCCGGCCAAGGCCGACGTGCACATGGAGGACGTCCATCGCGCCGGCGGCGTCATGGCCATCCTGGGCGAGCTGGAGCGCGGCGGCCTGATCGACGCCAGCCAGCCGACCGTGCACGCAACGACGATGGGTGAGGCGTTGGCCCGCTGGGACATCGGCCGCACCAACAGCGCCACGGCCCACGAGTTCTTCCGCGCTGCGCCGGGCGGCAAGCCGACCCAGGTCGCCTTCAGCCAGGCCGCCCGCTGGGAAGAGCTGGACCTGGACCGTGAGCGGGGCGTCATCCGCTCGGTCGAGCACCCGTTCTCGAAGGACGGCGGCTTGGCCGTGCTGTTCGGCAACCTGGCCCCTGAGGGCTGCATCGTGAAGACGGCCGGCGTCGACGACTCCATCCTGACCTTCAGGGGGACCGCGCGCGTCTTCGAAAGTCAGGAGACCGCCGTTAGCGGCATTCTGGGCGGCCAGGTCAAGGCCGGCGAAGTCGTCGTCATCCGCTATGAAGGACCCAAGGGCGGGCCGGGCATGCAGGAGATGCTGTACCCGACCACCTATCTGAAGTCGAAGGGTCTGGGCGCGGCCTGCGCGCTGATCACCGATGGCCGCTTCTCGGGCGGGACTTCGGGCCTGTCGATCGGCCACGTCTCACCGGAGGCCGGCGAGGGCGGCTTGATCGCCCTGGTCGAGACGGGCGACTCCGTCCTGATCGACATCCCCAACCGAGGTATCACCCTGGAGGTCTCGGATGAGGTTCTGGCGCAGCGGCGCGCCACCGAACTGGCGCGCGGCAAGGACGCCTGGAAGCCCAAGGACCGCAAGCGCGACGTCAGCCCGGCCCTGCGCGCGTACGCGGCCATGACCACCAACGCCGCGCGCGGCGCGGTGCGTGACGTCAGCCAGGTCGAGCAGGGCTAGCCCGCGCTCGAAAACGTCCGCCTGCACGACAAAGCGCAGAAACCGGAGCCGGTCGGTCCTTGTGGGCCGACCGGCTTCGGCGTTCTAGAAGTCCGCCGAGATCGTGAACTGGATCGTGCGCGGTGGGGCCGGGCGGAAGCTGGCCGGGGTGTTCACCGTCGTGCTGATCGTGCCCAGATAGTCCTTGTCGAAGATGTTATCGACGTTGACTCGCGCCTTGATCTGGCTGAACGGACCGGCGGCAAAGCCGTCGCCGATGTCGACGTAGGCGTTGACGATGGTGTAGCCGCCGACCTTCTCGCTGTTGATGAAATTGGTGAAGCGGCTCTCCAGGTGACGAGCCGAGACATTGACCAGCAGGCCGTCGAACGGTTCGACGGTGACGCCGGTCGTGAAGACCCAGGCGGGGAAATCGGGAACCTTCTTGCCGGCGATGGCCAGGGTGTTCGCCGCCGCCGTCGCGCTGGCGCGGTAGTTCAGCACGTCGTCCTGGAACTTGGCGCTGTTGTACGAGACGTTGGCGTTGAAATAGGCCTTGCCGGCGAAGACCTCGGGCTTCCACTGGCCGCTGAACTCGACGCCCTTGGCCTTCACCGCCCCGACGTTCTGGAAGAAGGTTTCGGTCACACCGCCACCGCCGGGCACCAAGGCCGCGAAGGACTGCAAGCGGTTCTTGAATTCGGTCTGATAGGCGACGATTGACGCGTTGAACGTCCGGTGGTTTGCGCGGTAGCCGATTTCCCAGTTGGTCGACGTCTCGGGCTCGGGGCCGGTGACGGTCGGGCTGGCGGCCGAGAAGATGTCGTCGGCGCCGCGGGGCAGGGCCATGTTCTCGGAGTACGAGGCGAACACCTGATCGCGGCCCGTCAGGCTGTAGACCGCGCCGACCTGCGGCAGGAAGCTGTCCTTCCAATTGTCCTTCAGGATCGGGTGGCGCAGGTTGATGTAGTCGTTCGGATTGCGATAACCGGCAATCTTGTAGTCGATGTCGGTGGCCTTGAAGCCCAGCTCGACCTTCAGCCTGGCCTCCAGCAGGGTCAGGGTGTCCTTGACGAAGAACTGCTTGGTCTCGCGCAGCGACTTGTAGTCCCGCTGGGCGTGGACGCGCTCGTTGAACAGCGGCGCGCCGTCGGGATTGCCATTCTCGACGTTGTAGCGGTTCTGGGTGCGGTGGTAGTCGTCGTTCTCCAGCCAAAGGCCCGCTTCGATCTTGTTGAAGCCCAGATGCCAGGCGACCTTGGCGGTCACGCCCTTGCGGATGCCGTCGACGCCCGACAGGCCATACTGGATGCCCTTGGGCGCGACGATGCCCGCGACCCTGCCGATCTCGGCGGTGTAGCTGGCCAGCGAGGTCGCATAGGCCTCGGGCGAGACGCCATAGCCGCCCTTGTCTTCGTAATAGGCCGTCGCGGTCAGGTCGAAATTATCGGTGATCGGCGTGTTCAAGGTCAGGCCATACAGGTGGTCCTGCCGGCTGTTGACCGCGAACTTGTAGTACTGGGCGTAGTTGGCGTTGGAATAGGTCGGGCCGCCTGCAACGGCCGGCAGATTGGTGGCGGTCTGGGCGCTGCCCGCCGGGCCCGGGTTCGGCACGATGCCCAGATAGGCGAAATAGCGGCCCGAGCGTCCGAAAACGTCGCCCGCCGTCCCGTTGTATTGGGCGAGGGTGATCGACGGACTGTCATAGTCGAAATAGTCGTTGTGGACGGTCTGGAAGCTGATGTCGCCGCCGTTGGGCAGGGCGTAGCGCAGCTTGCCCTCGTAGTGCTTGCGGTCGATCGTGCCCGGACCGCGCCACAGGTCGCCCTTGATCCACGAGCCGCTGACATAGCCGGACAGGCCGCCGTGCTCGCCCATTTCCAGGCGCAGGAAGGTGCGGCGCAGGTCGTCGCTGCCCAGGGTGCCGCTGATCGCGCCGCCGGCCGTCTTGGACGGCGCCTGGGTGAAGTAGTCGACGATCGGGCCCAGCGAGGCATAGCTGGGTAGGGCGACATCGCCCGCGCCGGCCGACGCCGTCACCCGCAGAAGGTTCTCGTTGTCGACATAGCGATAGATCGGGCTGCCGCCGAACTGGTCGCTGCGGCCCATCGGGATGTTGTCCAACAGGAAGCCGATCTGTTGGAAGTTGAAGGCCCGCACCGAGACCGAGTTGCCAAATTCGTACATACCCAGGGCGTCGTTGGCCTGGACGTTGAAGCCGGGCAGGGACTCCAGCATCTTCAGGCCCGTAATGCCCGCCGGCGCCGACAGCAGCGCCTCGCGGGTGATCGACACCGTGGCGGTAGCGTGGTCGGTGCCGATCGCCACACTGGCTTCGGACAGGCGCTTGCCGGTGACCACCACGGTGTCGACCTCGGCGACCTTTTCGGCCTCCTGGGCCAGGACGGGCGTCGCGCCCCCAAGGATCGACGCAGTGAGAAGCAGGGCTCGCAGGCGATGCGAGGTATTACGGAAGGTCATGACTATCCCCAATCACTTGTGACTGGGCTCAACGTCGCGACCGTGATTTTGGAGGTAAACTCAGAATTTCTCTGTAGGCGCTGATATAATGACTAAGTCGATATGATGCACAGCTTTGTTCAATATGTGAACAGTGAAGATATAATCATGCTGATAAGCAAAATTGGTTTCGCGAAAGTCAGTTTGACGATCGCGTTCTCGACATTATCAGCAAGGTGGCGATTGGGGTAATAGTCAGTTCGACATCGCGCACACGGGGTTGGGCGGCCAGGATGGCTCGCCTTCGCACCCCCGCTGTCCTTGAAGCCTGAGAGATTCAGCGGGGCCGCAGGCGCCGCGCCTTGCTCCTTCGGCGAGGGCGTTGCTACGCCCTGCTTTCCAGCGTTCAGAAGCCCGCGCGGTCCTTTTGCTTGAGCGTTTCCGGGGTGGTTTCGCCTTCAGCGCCGGGCCGGGGCCCGATCTCTCCCGCGAGAGCCAGGCTAGCAGGCGACAGCAAAAACCCCGGGTCAAACGGATTGAGCCGGGGTTCCTGGTGTTCGTTGCGATTGCAAACGATCGTGGCGCGGGGCGCCCGCGAATGCGGCGCGAGGCTACTTGGCGACCGTCAGCCGGAAGACCATCGTGTTGCTGTACTTCTGACCCGGATCCAGGCGGACTGGTGCGAACTGCGGCTTGTTTGGCGCGTCTGGGAAGTGCTGCGGCTCCAGCGCGATGCCGTCGCCCTGGCGGTAGATCTTGCCGCTCTTGCCGACCATCGTGCCGTCGATGAAGTTGCCGGCGTAGAACTGGATGCCCGGCTGGTCGCTCAGGATCTCCAGTACGCGACCGCTCTTGGGATCCGCCAGACGGGCGGCCAGGCGAGGGGCGCCGCCGGCCTTGCCGTTCAGGACGTAGTTGTGGTCATACCCGCGACCGATGACCATCTGCGGGTCGCGGGCGTCGCGGACGCGAGCCGCCACGGCGGTCGGCTTGCGGAAGTCGAAAGGCGTTCCGGCGACAGGCGTGATTGTTCCGGTCGGGATCAGCTCGCTGTCGACCGGGGTGTAGCCGTCGGCCGGGATGGTCAGGACGTTGCCCATCGCGCCTTCGGCGACGCCTTCGCCGGCGACGTTGAACAGGGCGTGGTTGGTCATGTTGACGATGGTCGGCTTGTCGGTCGTGGCGCCGTAGGTGATGGTCAGGTTGTTCTGCTCGTCCAGGGCGTAGGTCGCGGTGGCGGTCAGGGTTCCGGGATAGCCCTCCTCGCCATCCGGGCTGACATAGCCGAAGGTCACCGATGCCTTCGGGCCCGACTTGGCCTCCAGCACTTTCCAAACGACCTTGTCGAAGCCCTTCACGCCGCCGTGCAGGGCCGCGACCTTATTGTTGTTCAGGGCCAGCTGGTAGGTCTTGCCGTCCAGGCTGAAGCGGCCCTTGCCGATGCGGTTCGCGAAGCGGCCCACCGACGCGCCGAAATAGCTGGCGTTCTTCTCGTAGGCCGCCGCGTCGGCGAAGCCTAGGGCGATGTCAGCCTTCTTGCCCGTGCGATCCGGCGCGATCAGCGACTGCAGGGTCGCGCCATAGGTGATGATCGTGGCGCTGACGCCCTTGGCGTTGGTCAGGGTAATGGCCTCGACGGCCTCACCCGAGGCGATGGCGCCGAACGGCTTGCGCGACAGCTCGACGGCGTTGGCCGACGAGACGGCGACCAGGGCGAGCGCGCTGCTCAGGAAAATGGTCTTCGGCTTCATGTTTCTCTCCCTTTGTCGTTCTTTCTGGCGCCTATTCCACGAAGGCCGGCGCCGCGACCCACTCGCTAAGCAGGAAGGCGTCGGCCACGTGACGCAGCGGACTGACGTCCACGTCGCTGGCCCCGTCGGCGATCAGCTTGGCGAAGGCGTCGTACAGGCCCGGATACTCGCGGTCGGGGCCCTCCTGGATCAACTGACCGTCAATCCACAGCTTGGCGCCGCCGTTGGTCAGCTTCAGCTGGCCGTCGTCGGTGTCGACCTCGATGTCCCAGCTTTGCGGCCCCGTCTGCAGGAAGTCGAGCTCGGCGCGGATGGGGGCGCCGGCGGCGTCCCGGAAGTCCAGCTCGGCCTGGATCGGCGACTGCTTGTTCTCCGGCACGTGCAGCACGCCCTTCGACAGGAAGAACGGGCGCGGCAGGATGCGGGTGACGATCGACAGGGCGTTGATGGCCGGGTCGAAGACGCCCAGGCCGCCGGCTTCCCAGATCCAGTCCTGACCGGGGTGCCAGACGCGCACGTCTTCCTTCCAGTTGATCCGCACGGCCTTGATGGGGCGCTCGGCCAGCCATTCGCGGGCCGGCTCGACGCCCAGGGCGTAGCGCGAGTGCCAAGTGGTCTGCAGCGTCAGGCCGCGCGCGGCGGCGGCCTGGCGCAGGTCCTCGACTTCGCTGAGCGTCGCGCCGGGCGGCTTTTCCAGCATCACGTGCTTGCCGGCCGCCAGGGCCAGGTGGGCCAGGGCATGGCGCGGCTGGGGCGGGGTGCACAGCGAGACTGCGTCCACCGCCACGTCGCTGGCCAAGAGGTCGGCCAGCGCGGTGAAGTGGGCGACGCCGTCCAGGTCGGCGTTGCGGCTGACGATGGCGACCAGTTCGAAGCGCGGATCGGCGGCGATGGACGGCAAATGCTGGTCGCGGGCGATCTTGCCCAGGCCCACCAGGGCCAGACGGATGGGCGTGATGGTCACAGCGACTTCACCACGACCGGCTGGGCGCCCGCCTGGGCCAGCGGATTGCTGACCGGATAGCGGAACGGCGCGGCCTCGATCTCGAACACGTCGCCGAGCTGCGTCTGGAAACCTTCGGAGAACGACAGGGTGGCCGTGCCGAAGAAGTGGACGTGCACATCGCCCGGCCGGCGGAAGATGTCGTACTTGAAGTGGTGATGCTCGAGGTTGGCGATCGTGTGGGACATGTTCGCCTCGCCCGACAGGAAGGGCTTTTCCCAGACCGTGGCGCCGTCGCGGACGATGCGGCTGGCGCCGCGCACGTCGGCGGGCAGTTCGCCGGTCAGCAGTTCAGGGCCCAGGGCCGCCTGGCGCAGCTTGGAGTGGGCCAGCCACAGATAGTTGCCGCGCTCGATCACGTGGTCCGAGAACTCGTTGGCCAGGCAGAAGCCCAGGCGGTGCGGCGTGCCGTCGGGACCGATCAGGTAGACGCCGGCGATCTCGGGCTCCTCGCCGCCGTCCTTGGCGAAGGACGGCGAGGTGAGGGGTTGTCCGGGCGCGACGAGCTGCCCGCCGTCGCCCTTGTAGAACCATTCCGGCTGCACGCCTTCCTGACCCGGCGCGGGCTTGCCGCCCTCGACACCCATCAGGAACATGCGCATGGAGTCGGTCAGTTGCTCACCCGATTGGGCGGCCTTGTGCATCTTGTCGCGGCCTTCGGCCGAACCCAGATGGGTCAGCCCCGTGCCCGTCATTTGCAGGTGGGCGGGATCGGGATGGTCGATCGGGGCCAGTACGCGACCTTCGGCCAGGGCGGCGGCGATATCGATCTCGGCGCCCAGAGGACGCGCCTGAGCGGCTTCGGTCAAGGTGGCGTCCACCTTCAAGGCGACCTGGGCCAGGTCATAGAGGGTGTCGGCGACCTCGACCTCGCGCGCGCGACCCGAGTCGTCGACGGCGGCCAACTGCCTCGCGCCGTTGGAGGTCTTCAATTGCACGAACCGGAACACCACGGCGAACGACCTTCTGAAGCTGTATAATAGTCTGACAAATAACGTGGGAAGACGCCCTGTCAAACGGCGTTTCGCAAGGATGGGGATCAATCCGCTTGTAAAAATGCGCCGCATCGCTCCCGAAACAGGCCGCCACGTCGACGTTGGCGGCCCGATTGATCGTACATTTGCGGAAATCTCGCGTCGGGATCGGCGCGGCCGCAGCGGCGAATTCTCTTGTTCTCCGACAATTGGTCTCGCTAGAGTCCGGATCGAGGCTGTCCTGGAGCGCCTCGACGGACCGATCTAGCAGGAGCAAAAGGCGCGTGTCGAAGGCCAAGGAACCGGGCGTGGGTCCCGACACCGCGCACGAGGAAGGCTTCTCCGGCCGCATCCACGGCTCGATCGCGCGAGCGCTGGGCATCGCCATCGTCTCGGGTCAGCACCAGCCCGGCGACGTCCTGAACAATGAAATCGACGCCAGCGAGCAGCTGCAGGTTTCACGCAGCGCCTATCGCGAGGCTATCCGGATCCTCGCCGCCAAGGGGCTGGTCGAGAGTCGTCCGAAGACCGGCACCCGGGTCAGTCCGCGCACGCGCTGGAGCCTGCTGGACCCGGAGGTCCTGGCCTGGTTCTTCGAATCAGAGCCCAGCGAGAGCTTCCTCCAGGAGCTGTACGAACTGCGGATGATCGTCGAGCCGGCCGCCGCGGCCCTGGCCGCCGAGCGCCGCGACGACGCCCAACTGGAGCGGATGCGTGCGGCCCTGGTGGCCATGCAGCACCATACGCTGGCGACCGAGGCCGGCCAGGCGGCCGATCGCGACTTCCACGACACGGTGCTGGAAGCGACCAGCAACGCGCCGCTGTTCACCTTGAGCAGCAGCATCGGGGCGGCGGTGCGCTGGACCACGATCTTCAAGCAGCGCGACCGCGAACTGGCCCGCGATCCGATGCCCGATCACTGGAAGGTCTTCGACGCCATCGCCGCCGGACGCCCTGACCAGGCGCGCCAGGCGATGGAAAAATTGGTCAGCCTGGCGCTGGACGATACGCACGCGGCGATCGAGCGACGCCCCGTACGCTAGACCTTCATCAAGGCAAAAACGTTTGCGGAAGGCGCCGGGGTCGAAAGAGCGCTAAACGGCGTAAAGTTCGGCTTTTGTGACCTACTCTCAATGCGGTCAGGCCTGATTGACGCTCGGTACGGCGCGGTATAGTCAGACAAATACGATTTTAGCGGGGTCATGGACGGACGAGCGCGCAATTCCGCGCCTGGTCTGGATGTTCGTGAAAGCCCGCGCCTCCCGTCGTCGCCAAGGATTGTCATGAGCGTTCCTCCCGTTCCGTCCCGCGCCCTTCGTTCGCGCGCCTGGTTTGACAATCCGGACAACATCGACATGACGGCGCTCTATCTGGAGCGCTATCTGAACTTCGGTCTCACGCTGGAAGAGCTGCAGTCGGGCAAGCCGATCATCGGCATCGCCCAGACCGGTTCGGACCTGTCGCCTTGCAACCGCCACCATCTGGTGCTGGCCGAGCGCCTGCGCGAGGGCATTCGTAGCGCTGGCGGCATCGTGCTGGAGTTCCCGGTCCACCCGATCCAGGAGACCGGCAAGCGCCCGACGGCCGGCCTGGACCGGAACCTCTCGTATCTGGGCCTGGTGGAGCTGCTGTACGGCTATCCGCTGGACGGCGTGGTGCTGACCATCGGCTGCGACAAGACCACGCCGGCCTGCCTGATGGCGGCGGCTACGGTGAACATCCCGGCCATCGCCCTGTCGGTCGGCCCGATGCTGAACGGTTGGCACAAGGGCCAGCGCACGGGTTCGGGCACCATCGTCTGGAAGGCCCGTGAGCTGCTGGCGGCGGGCGAGATCGACAATGCCGGCTTCATCAAGCTGGTGGCCAGCTCGGCCCCGTCGACCGGCTATTGCAACACCATGGGCACGGCCACGACCATGAACTCGCTGACCGAGGCCCTGGGCATGTCACTGCCCGGCTCGGCCGCGATTCCGGCCCCGTACCGCGACCGCCAGGAAAACGCCTATCGCACCGGCCTGCGCATCGTCGACATGGTGCACGAGGACCTCAAGCCCTCCGACATCCTGACCCGCGAAGCGTTCCTGAACGCCGTCGTCGTCAATTCGGCCATCGGCGGTTCGACCAACGCTCCGATCCACCTCAACGCCCTGGCGCGCCACGTCGGCGTCGAGCTCAGCATCGACGACTGGCAGCAGAAGGGCGAGAACGTGCCGCTGCTGGTCAATCTGCAGCCGGCCGGCGAATACCTGGGCGAGGACTACTACCGCGCCGGCGGCGTGCCCGCCGTGTTCGGGCAGCTGATCGAGCAGAACCTGATCCACGAGGACGTAAAGACCGTCTCGGGCCAGACGATCGGCGAGCAGTATCGCGGCGCCCAGATCGAGGACGAGGACGTCATTCGTCCGTTCTCGCGCCCGCTGGTCGAGCGCGCCGGCTTCGTGGTCATGCGCGGCAACCTGTTCAACTCGGCGATCATGAAAACCAGCGTGATCAGCCAGGAGTTCCGTGACCGTTATCTGTCGAACCCCGAAGATCCCGACGCCTTCGAGGGCGAGGCGATCGTGTTCGACGGTCCCGAGGACTATCATCATCGGATCGACGATCCGTCGGTCGGCATCACCGCCAACTCGATCCTGTTCATGCGCGGCGCGGGCCCCGTCGGCTATCCTGGCGCGGCCGAGGTCGTGAACATGCGAGCCCCCAACTATCTGATCAAGCAGGGCATCCACCAGCTGCCGTGCATCGGCGACGGTCGCCAGTCGGGTACGTCGGGCTCGCCTTCAATCCTGAACGCCTCGCCGGAAGCAGCGGCTGGCGGCGGCCTCGCTCTGCTGAAGAGCGGCGACAAGGTTCGCTTCGATCTACGCAAGTCGCGCGTCGACGTGCTGGTCTCGCCGTCCGAGATCGTCGAGCGCCGCAAGGCCCTGGAAGCCGCCGGCGGCTATCAGTATCCGGAAAGCCAGACGCCCTGGCAGGAAATCCAGCGCGCCGTCGTCGGCCAGATGGAAACCGGCGCGGTTCTGGAACCGGCCGTGAAGTACCAGCGCATCGCCCAGACCAAGGGCCTGCCGCGCGACAATCACTAGGCCTGATCAAATTGCCGCCCATCCCCGCTTTCGCGAGGTTGGGCGGCGTTCAGGGTGTTACTTGCTCCGGAAAATCCTGGCCTCGAACACCGCTGTCCATTGGTTGGCGGCCATTTCGAAGCTGATCGTGATCTTCTCCTTCCCGCTGGTCAGCGCCGGGGGTAGGGGATAGGTCTGCACATTGAGGGTCGCCGAGCGCTCGCCGGGCAGGGTCTCGCGCGCCACCTCCTGACCCTCGACCAGGATCCGGAAGTCCTTGTTGCGAGCCGAGCCGTCATAGGTGACCTGTAGTATCAGAGGTCCTGGCGCGGCGGCCATCTGGAAGGCGATCGAACCCTTGTTCAGCACGCGGCTGCGAACCGTCAGGTTGCCGCTGTCCTGGGTGCCGGCGCTGGCCTTCAGGGCATGGTCGGTCTCGGGCTGCTGCTCGCCGAAGCGCAGGACGTCGACCGTGCGGTCGCGGATGTCGGCGCGGGCCTTGGCGTCGGCGACCAGGCCCGGCTCGGCCTTTGCCCACTGCTCCGGCGTCAGGTTTCGGAAGTAGACGGCCGTGCGGTTATGGTGCTGCTCGAAATAGGGGCGTAGTGCCAGGTTCTGGGGACGGCTGCGGTCGGCCAGAGTGAAGCGCTGCGGATCGCTGGCAGGCCTCAACGACGGTGCTCCGACCACCACCGGGTCGAAGCTCTCCCACGGCTGGTCGGCCGGGCCAAGGTCCGCGGCCAGCACAAGCGGGCCGTTCACGAAGGCGATCAGGTCGGGCGCGTCCGGCATGCTTTCGGTGCGCACCGTCATCGGCAAGGTCAGGCTGACCCTGTCGCCCGCGCGCAAGGTCAGGTCGATATAACCGTTCTTCGCCGTGACCGCGCGTCTCGCGCCGTTGACCTTCACTGCGGGATCGGCGCACCAGCCCGGCACGCGCAGCGAGACCGGTATCGGCGCCTTGGCCTTGCTCAGCGTCAGAACGACCTGTTCACTGTAGGGGAAATCGGTGTCGATCTCGAGCCTGGCACCCTTCTGCGTCAAGTCCAGGGTCGAAGGGTAGTAGAGATTGACCCGGACCCGCTCGCCATCGCGCCAGAAGATGCTGTCGCCCAGCTTGGAATAGTTCTCCATGCCACTGCCGACGCAGCACCAGAACGAGTCTGTCGGCGTCGAGTGGCCGCGCGCATAGCCCGAGGCCAGCGGCGAGAAGTAGGTGTACATGCCCGTGTCGGGATCCTGCTGCGACAGGATGTGATTCAGGTGAACCCGTTCATAGAAGTCGAAATAGCGGCTCTCGCCCGACCAGGCATGGAGATGCCGCGTCAGCTTCAGCATGTTGTAGCTGTTGCAGCACTCGCAGGTTTGCTGACCCAGGCGCGTTGACAGCTGGCGCGGCTTGCCGAAGTGCTCGAATTCGGAATTTCCGCCGATGACGTAGCTGTGGTCGTGGACGACCGTCTCCCAGAAAAACATCGCGGCCTTGGCGGCGCGCGCGTCGCCGCCGGTCTCGTAGAGGCGGGCCTCGCCGATCAGTTTCGGGATCTGGGTATTGGCGTGCTTGCCCGCCAGGTCGTCGCGACCTTCGGCCAGCGGGCCGATGATGTCCTCGTGCTGGACGCGACGGGCCAGGTCCAGCCAGCGCGATTGGCCAGTGCGGGCGTGCAGTTCGGCGAAGCTCTCGACGATGCCGCCATGTTCGGCGCGCAGCACGGTCTGCACCTGCTGGACGTCCAGGGCCTCGAACATCCTGCCCAGATAGTCGGCCAGGCCGATGGCGACGGCCAGGGCCTTGGGATCGTCGCACAGGGCGTGAGCGTCCAGCGTCCCGGCCAAGACCTTGTGATAGGTGTAGATCGGCACCCAGCCGCCGTTCAGGCCGAAGCCGCCGGTGTCGATCTTGCCGGCGCGGACCTCCTCGTAGACGATCTTGCCGTCGACGGTCTTGCCCTCGCGATCGACGGTGGTGCCGCCGGCGTAGCCGTCACCGTTGGCGGCCTGGCAGGCGGCCAACTCCTCGACGATGTAGGCGGCGCGCTGCTTGAATTCGGACTGGCCGGTCTGGGCCCAGGTCAGCGAGACGGCCGACAGGTAGTGGCCCAGGCTATGACCGGCAATGCCGCGAGCCTCCCAGCCGCCATAGACCTCGCCCTTGGGCGTCAGGCCGGCGCCGGCGCGGAAGTTGTGCAGCAGGCGGTCGGGCTCCAGCGACAGCAGATAGCGCTGGTTGGTCTCCAGGGCGGTCAGGAAACGCGAGGGCTTCAGCCGAACTTGCGATAGCGGGAAGCTTTCCAGCCGCCCCCTTTGGCCAGCGGGCTGGGCGAGGGCGGGGGAGGCCAGGGCCGCCGCGCCGAGCGCGGCCCCCGTCTTGAGGGCGGTCCGACGCGACGATCCGGTCACTGGCGGCTCCCTATTCGACGTGCTGGTCGGGCAGGGCGTTGGTCGCCTTTGAGCCCCACAGCGCATAGAACAGGACGTAGATCTCGCAGGCCGCCGTCAGCAGGAACGACCATTGCAGGCCGAAAGTGTCGGCCAGCCAACCTTGCACGATGACCAGGGCGCCGCCGGCGATCGCCATGATCAGAAGGCCCGAGCCTTCCTCGGTCAGCGGGCCAAGGCCCTTGATGCCCAGGGTGAAGATGGTCGGGAACATGATCGAATGGAAGAAGCCCACCGCGATCAGCGACCACATGGCGACGGGGCCGTGGGCGAAGGTGGTGATCAGCATCACGACGAAGGCGCCGATCGAGAAGGCGGCCAGCACGTGCTCGGCCGGGAAGCGGCGCATCAGCACGCTGCCCAGGAAGCGGCCCACCATCATGCCGCCCCACAGGATGGCCAGGTAGCGCGAGGCCTCTTCGTGGGTGATCGCGGCGATGTTCGGCTGCGAGACGAAGTTGATGAACAGGTTGGCCACGCCGATCTCGGCGATCAGATAGATGAAGATGGCAGGGACGCCGAACACCAGGTTGCGGTGCGACCACAGGGATAGTTTCTTGCGCGCCTCGCGGGACGAGCGTTGGGTCGCCTGGCCGATGGCCGGCAGCTTCACGCGGCCCATGACCACGGCCAGCAGCACCAGGGCGACGGCGACGATGACGTAGGGCAGGATCACCGACTGGGCGTCGGCGTAGCGCTCGGCCTGGGTGAGGGTGACATTGGCGCCGGCCGTGCCGCTCTTGGAGCGGCCCAGGATCAGATAGCCCGCGAACAGCGGGGCGAGCGTGGTGCCCAGCGAATTGAAGGCCTGCACCAGGTTCAGGCGGGCGGAGCCGGTGTCGGGCGGGCCGATGACCGCGACATAAGGGTTGGCCGCCACCTGCAGGAGGGTGATGCCGCTGGCGATCACGAACAGGGCCGTCAGCACCAGGGCGTACGAGGTGAGCATCGCGGCGGGGACCATCATCGCCGCGCCGACCGCCATGCCCAGCAGGCCGACGACGATGGCCTTCTGGTAGCCGATGCGCTCGATCAGCTTGGCCGAGGGGATGGAGGCCACGAAGTACGCAATGAACCAGACCGACTCGATCAGGGTCGTGCGGGTGTAGTCCAGCACGAACACGCTGCGCAGGTGCGGCAGCAGCGTGTTGTTGATGACCGTGATGAAGCC
>CBIHOB010000003.1:0-147347 GCA_966211605.1 uncultured Caulobacter sp. | reverse complement strand
AGACGTCGCCCTGGTGGAAGCCGTAGGTGCTCATGTCCAAAGCGGGCTGACCCGTAGGCCCGCGCACGGTCGAGCCGCTGCGCCGGCCTTCGGTCCTCAGCCACGACGAGTCATCGAACTTGGGATCGGCCTCGGGCGAGCCGGGGGCTGTCTTCCAGGTCAGTTGGGCCAGATCGGGCAGAGTGATGGGGCGAGGACCGGCCAGCGCCTTCTCGGCCAGCAGGCTGCCAGAAGGCGTAGCCTTGGCCGCGACCTTGGCCCCGTTCCAGCGAATGGACGTGACGGCTTTGGGGGCGAAGACCTCCAGCGGACTGTCGGTCTCGGTGTCGCCCGTCAGACTGAGCACGCCGCCCTTGATCGCATCGCTGCGCACCAGGCCAGGACCGCGGACCAGCCCGTTCTCGCGCCGCCAGAAGGTCTGGCCCGTCTCGGCGTCGGCCAGCAGCAGGGTCAGCGGCGGACGGCCGCCGCCGGTGATCCGCACCCGGGCCAGGCCCTTGTGCTGGTAGGTCAGCTTCAGGTCGCCCTTGGCCGTGTCGAAGGCGGACGTGACGTCGCCCTCGATCACCTCGACCTTCGGCGCGCTGGCGTAGCGCAGCATCGTCTCGCCCGCCTCGCCGGCGCGGCCGTAGAGCAGGGCCAGGTCGCCGTCGTTCCACTTCAGATGCGTCTGGATCTCGGACGTCGAATAGACCAACCGCTGGCCGCCCAGGTCGTAGCTGGCCATCAGCATCTTGCTGTCCTGGCCCTTGATCCGCGAGGGGACCACATACTCGCCGTCGCGGGTCTTGACCTTGAAGGTGAACGCCTCGTCGCCGGTGGCGCTGCTGGGATTGTGCACCACCACATAAAGGTGGCTGCCCGTCTCGGCGTTGACGTTGTGATAGACGCGGACCTTCTCGTTCGACGGAACGACGGCCTCGCCCTTGTCCATGCGGGTCAGGTCGGGGACGGCGTTGATGAACTCGCCCATCTGCTTCATCACCCGCGCCTTGTCGCGCAGGCCGCGCGCCTCGTCGATGGCCGAGCCGTAGTCGTACGAGGTGAACACCACCGGGGCCGGCAGCCAGCCCCAGCTGGTCCCGCCATAGGTCATGTAGAAGCTCTGCAGCGTCAGGCCGTTGGCGATGTTCGCGCCGTAGAACACCCGCTGGTAGCCGACGCCGCGATGGATGGCCGTGCAGTCGTAGTCGCCGTTGCTGCCCCAGTAGTCGAACCAGCCGCCGCCGAACTCGGCCAGGAAGCCGGGGGTGTTCGGGCTGGCCGAGGCTCCGCCCTTGGCGCCGCCGGGACCATAGAGACCCCAGTCCGGCGCGACGCCTGGGCTGGCGGGCGTCGAGTCGACCTTGCAGTTGCCGCCCGGATAGCCGTCAAAGGCATAGAGGTCGTTCGGGCCTTCCACCGCGCCTGGCACGTTCGAGCCCTTGGGCGTCCAATAGCCGTTGCGGCCCTTGTCGTTGTGGAAGATCGGGACGGTGATCCCGTCGGCCTTGGCCTTGTCGTACAGCCACTGCATGTAGCGCTGCTGCGGCGCGCCGACGACGTCCAGCTCGTTCTCGATCTGGTGGGCGATCACCGTGCCCTGGCCGGTGGTCAGCTGGTGGCGGGCGATGACGGCGTTGATCCGGGTCAGCCACTCGTCGGCGGCCTGGATGTATTCCGGCGCGTCGGTGCGGGCGCGGGCCTGCTGGTTGACCAGCCAGCCTGGGAAGCCGCCCCGGGTCAGCTCGGCGTTCACATAGGGGCCGGCGCGGGTGATGACGTACAGGCCTTCTTCCTTGGCCATGGTCAGCACGCGGTCCATGTCGCGCACGCCGCTGAAGTCGTAGACCCCCTGCTTGGGCGAGTGGTAGCCCCAGTCGAAATAGATCGCGACCGTGTTGTAGCCGCTGGCCTTCATCTTCTGGAGGATGTCGCGCCACAGGTCCGGGCTGGGGACGCGGAAGGGATGGAACTCGCCGCCCCACGAGAACAGCCGCTGGCCGTCGACCTTCAGCGAATACCTGTCCCAGGTGATCTTGTGCGCTTCGGCCGGTTTCGCGGCCGCCGCTGAAGCGCCGCCTTCCTTCAGCACCGTGAAGTGGCGGACCGTGCCCGACAGTTCGGGCAGCTCGGCCTTGGCCGTCCAGGTGCGGAAGCCGTCCTTGCTGTCGGAGTACCAGTAGCGCTTGGCCATGTACTCGTCGAAATAGATCCGCCAGCCGCCGTCCGGCGTTCGGGCCATGGCCGGGCCCTCCAGGAAGCGGCCCCAGCCGGCCCAGTCGCCGGCGCCCTTCAGCGCCCAAGGGCCGTCCAGCGACGGGGCGGTCCACAGCTCGATGTACTTGGTCGTCTCGTTCTTGGCGAAGGCTTGATAGAGGCCGTCCTGGCGCACAACGAAGGCGTCGATGTAGTTCGGACCCAGGCCCGACAGCACCTTGGGCTTGCTCCAGCTGGCCAGCGAACCGTCGGACGCGGTGATGCGATAGGCCTGGAACTGGCCGGCGATACCGGTGGTCGAGACCGACAGGATCAGGTTGATCGAGCCGTCCTGGTCGACGAACCACTCAGGCGCCCAGCTGTTGGTCGCGCCGCCCGGGACGTCGATCTTGACGTCGCGCAGGAAGGTCCAGGCGGTCAGGTCCCTGCTGCGGGCCAGGCCGATGGTGTCGCCGGTCCAGCCGGTGGTGTAGGCGACATAGTACCAGCCGTCCGTATGCTTCATCACGCTGGGATCGCGGATGAGGCCCTGGGGCGGCGTGTAAGCCAGGGGCTTCTTCAGCGTGAAGCGCACGCCGTCGGCCGAGTCGTACACGCTCATGTTCGACTGGCTGGCGTTGGTGAACGCCGTCATCGTGTAGCGGACGGGATCGGCCAGGGCGGATGTCGCCATCAAGGCGGCCGCAAGCCCAAGCCCGGTCAGGGCGAAACGCATGCTCAGCCCTCGAAATAGAAGACGGGCTTCAGCGGCCACTCGACCGGCTTGTTGTCCGGATGGACCTCCATCAGGTCGGCCATGAAGTCCCACCAGCGCTTCATCACCGGCTGCAGCGGCAGGGCGTCCTTCTTGTGGTCTGGGCGCAGGCGCAGCACCGCGAAGAGGCTCATGGTCTCCTCGTCCAGGAAGATCGAATAGTCATGGATCCCGGCGTCACGCAGGGCCTCGGCCAGATCCGGCCACAGCGCGTCGTGACGGCGTTCATACTCGGCGGCGACGCCCGGCTTCAGCTGCATGCGGAAGGCGAGGGGGCGGCTTTCGGTCGTCATCGTCTTCCTCCCGGAGTTCTTCTTTCAATCAGGTCAGGCGGTAGATCCGCCGGGCGTTGCCGGCGAACAGCGCTTCGCGCTCGTCATGGCTGAAGTCGGCGGTGATGGCGTCATAGGCGGCGTAGAAGGCGCCGAAGCTGCCGTGCACCTTCTCGACCGGGAAGTTGCTGGCGAACATGCAGCGCTCGAGTCCGAAGGTCTCGATGACCTGGAGGACGAAGGGCTTGAGGCTGGCCGTGGTCCACGACCGGTCGATCATGGCCAGGCCCGAGATCTTGCACGACACGTTCGGACGCAGGGCCAGGGCGGCCATGCCTTCGCGCCAGGCGTCCAGGCCCACTTCGTCGCGATCGGTCGGCATGCCGGCGTGGTTGACGATCAGCGGGATGTCCGGATGGGCGTCGGCCAGGGCGGCCGCCGTCGCCATTTGCGAGGCGTAGAGCTGCAGGTCGAACGACAGCCCGTACTTGGCCAGCAGGGCGAAGCCCTTGCGCCACTGGTCGTCCAGCAGCTTGTCGGTCGGGCCGTAGGTCTTGGCCGGATCCTTGTGCCAATTGACGATCTGGCGGATGCCCCGGACATTCTTGCGCGCTGCGTGGGCCGAGAGCACGGCCTCGACGCCCGGATCATCCAGATTGGCCCCGGCGACGATGCCGCCGATCACGCCGCGCTGGTCGGCGATCGACTGCAGCCAGTCAGTCTCGGACACCTGGTGCTTGGGCGGCAGTCCGCACTCGACATGCACGACCTGGACGACGTTCCAACCCTTGGTGTCGGCCAGATAGTCGTCCAGGCCATACGGCTTGGCGATCGGGGTCATGTCACCGGCCGGATTGTTCGGCAGCGGCGTGTCCTGAAGCCAGGCGTAGTAGTGCCGATCAAAGTCCCACAGATGCATGTGGGCATCGACGATGGGGCCGGTGTACGCCATGGCTCCAGTCTCTCTTTCGTTGGCCTAGAAGGTGGTCCGGCCGCCGGACGTGTCGAAGGTCGCGGCGGTGGTGAAGCTGCATTCTTCCGAGGCCATGAAGCACACCATGGCGGCGCTCTCGTGGACCTCGCCCAGGCGACCCATCGGGATCTTGCCCCGCATGTAGTCGACCTGGCTCTTGGGCAGCTGCTCCAGGATCGGGCTCTCGAACGTGGCCGGAGTCAGGCTGTTGACGATGACGCCCTTGGTGGCCAGCTCCTTGCCCAGCGACTTGGTCAGGCCGATCACCGCCGCCTTCGACGCCGAATAGGCGCCGGCGTTGGGGTTGCCTTCCTTGCCGGCCACCGAGGCCACATTGACGATGCGGCCGTAGCCGCCCGCCAGCATGAACGGGACCACCGACTTGCAGCTGTAGAAGACGCCGTTGACGTTGATGTCGAAGACGCGCTTCCAGCTGTCGGTCGGGTACTCGTACACCGGAGCCGTGGCGCCGGTGATGCCGGCCGAGGCGACCAGGATGTCGATGCCGCCCAGGGCCTCGGCGGTCGACTTGCCGGCGGCCAGGACCGCGGCCTCGTCCGAGACGTCCAGCGCCACGGTGTGGGCCGCGCCGACGTCGGCCGCGGCGGCCTTCAGATTCTCGGCGTCCAGGTCCCACAGGGCGACCTGGCCGCCCTCGGCGACGATACGGGCGGCCACGGCCTTGCCCAGGCCCGAGGCGCCGCCGGTGATGACGGCGCGACGGCCGGCGAAACGATTGGCGTAGATGGTGCTCACGCGACGCCTTCCTTGGTCCAGGCGATGACGTTCTGGCGCTGGCTGCCCAGTTTCTCGATGCCCAGCTCCATGACGTCGCCGGGCTTCAGAAAGATCTTGTCGGGCTTCTGGCCCTCGCCCACGCCGGGCGGGGTGCCGGTCGTCAGGATGTCGCCCGGTTCCAGGGTGATGAAGCGGCTCATGTAGGCGATCAGCTCGGCGACGCCGAAGATCATCGTCTTGCTGTTGCCGGTCTGCATGCGCTTGCCGTTCAGATCCAGCCACATGTCCAGGTTCTGGCAGTCGCCCACCTCGTCGGCGGTGACCAGCCACGGACCGACCGGACCGAAGGTGTCGCAGCCCTTGCCCTTGTCCCACTGGCTGCCGAGCTCCTTCTGGAAGGCGCGCTCGGAGACGTCGTTCACCAGCACGTAGCCGGCGACGTAATCGAGCGCCTCGGATTGTTCGACATAGCGCGCGCGCTTGCCGATCACGACACCCAGCTCGACTTCCCAATCGCCCTTCTCGGCGCCCTTGGGCAGCATGACGTCGTCGTTGGGGCCGTTCAGGCAACTGATGGCCTTGGTGAAGAAGATCGGCTCGGGCGGGGGCTCCAGGCCGGCTTCCTTGGCGTGGTCGGCGAAATTCAGGCCGATGGCCAGGAACTTGCCGACATTGCCGACCGGCACGCCGTAGCGCGGCGAGCCCTCGACGACGGGCAGGGTGGCGGGGTCGATGGCGGCCAGCGCCTTCAGGCCTTCCGGCGTGATGGTCTTGCCATCGATGTCGGCCACGTGGCCGGACAGGTCGCGGATCTTGCCCTCAGCGTCGAGGAGGCCAGGCTTTTCGGAGCCGCGCGGGCCGTAGCGGAGCAGTTTCATAGGTGTTTGTCGCCTTCAGGGAGGTCTAGCGGGCGTAAGGCCGGTGCAAGCCGACCTCGCGATTGAGTTCGACGCCGAAGCCCGGCGCGTCGGAGAGCTTGAGCTTGCCGTTCACCGGCACGGGTTCGCCGATCAGCTGCGGGTGGAACATCGGCACCACCTCGTCGGCCTTCGGGGCCATCATCAGGAATTCGGCGAACGGGCTGTTATGGCGCGTGATGACGAAGTGGTAGCTGTAGACGCTCGAGCCGTGCGGGATCATCAGGACGCCCTTGCTGTCGGCTAGGTTGGCGATCTTGATCAGCTCGGTGACGCCGCCGCACCAGCCCACGTCGGGCTGGATGATGTCGCAGCACTCCATTTCCAGCAGCATGCGGAAGCCCCAGCGGGTGGCCTCGTGCTCGCCGGTGGTGACCAGCATGCCGGTCGGGGCGTTCTTCTTCAGGTCCCGATAGCCCCAGTAGTCGTCGGGGCTGAGGGCTTCCTCGATCCACTTCAGGCCGTACTCGTGGGCCTTGTGGGCCAGCTTGGTGGCGTAGTTGAGGTCCAGCGACATCCAGCAGTCGAACATCAGCCAGAAGTCCTCGCCGCAACGCTCTCGCATCGTGGCCAGCTCCTCGATGTTCTTGCGCAGGCCTTCCTCGCCCTCGGCCGGGCCGTGGTGCAGGGGCATCTTGCCGCCGATGAAGCCCATCTGCTTGGCCAGATCGGGGCGCGCGCCGGTGGCGTAGAAGGTCAGCTCGTCGCGGACCTTGCCGCCCAGCAGCGCATAGACCGGTTCCTGGCGCAGCTTGCCGAGGAGGTCGTACAGCGCCAGGTCGACGCCCGAGATGGCGTTCACCACCAGGCCCTTGCGGCCGTAATACTGGGTCGAGAAGTACATCTGGTCCCAGATCTTCTCGACCTCGGTCGGGTCGCGGCCTTCCAGGAAGCGGGCCAGGTGCTTCTCGACGATGTAGGCGGCCGGCTCGCCGCCGGTGGTCACCGCGAAGCCGATCGTGCCGTCGGCGGCCTCGATCTCGACGACCAGCGTGCCCAGCACGTTGATGCCGAAGCTCTGGCGGCTCTGGCGATACTCGGGATAGCGGGACATCGGCGTGGCGATATGGTCGTCGATCCAGTGGCCGTCGCCCTGGTCGTGATAGTCGGCGCCGCCCCCGCGGACCACGAACGCGCGTACGTGCTTGATGACCGGAAACGCCATGGGCGACGAGGCTCCAACCTGATGGGCGGTCGCTCGACGCCGCCCTGGGACAAGGGAGGCCGCGCCTGCCGGAGGGCTTCCGGCGGGCTCCATGGCGAAGCTGTCAGGCTACGCCTACCTCCCCAACATAACCTATGTAACGCTATCGGTTCGCGAGGCCGGCGCGCTCGTCGAGAGTCGCCGTCGTTCCGCTTGCCTTGCGTTCCACAATATGAGAGGTAGTGCTACAAAATGAAACCAGCGTCAAGGGGAGCGGAACCGGTGGCGGCGGATGAAAACGCGACGACCAAGTCTCCCAGCGGGAGCCAAACCCTGTTTCGGGGCCTGGATCTGCTCGATGTAGTCGCCGAATCCGGCACCATCGCATTGCCCGCCCTGGCCAAGCAGCTGGGCCTGACCCGCAGCACGACTCACCGCCTGGCCACGGCCCTGGTCGAGCGCCGTCTGCTTTCGCAGGCCCCGCGCGAAGGCTACAGCCTGGGTTCCAAGCTTCTGGAGCTGGGCTATCTGGCCAGCCAGCAGATGGATCTCCCCCGAATTGCCCGTCCGCATCTGGAAAAGCTGTGGGAAAACACCGAGGACACCGTCCACCTGGGCGTGCTGGATGACGAGCGGGCGCTTTATCTGGACAAGCTGACCGGCCGTCGCCGCATCAACATCAGCTCGCGGGTGGGCGATCGTCAGCCGATCCGCTCGACGGGCCTGGGCAAGGCGCTGGTGCTGGACGACACCGAGGACCGCTGGCGGGCCCTGTACCGTTCGGAGGGGCCGGCGTCGCCGGGCGCGCCCGACGAGACGCAGTGGATCGACTGGATGCGCGACTATTCCAAGCGCGGCATCGCCTTCGACCTGGAAGAGAACGAGGACCGCATCCGCTGCGTCGCCGCGCCGATCCGTGGGGCCTCGGGCCAGATCGTCGGCGCGATCAGCGTCTCGGGCGCGGCGCAATACATGGACGACGAGCGCATGAAGACGCTGGTCGACGATGTCCGCGACACGGCCAACGCCATCGGTCGCGACCTGGGCTGGAACGGAAAGCGGCTGGCCCGCTGATGCTTAGTAGGAAGAGGTAGGGATGCTGCTGAAGGACAAGGTGGTGCTGGTGACCGGCGCCTCGCAGGGGATCGGCAAGGCCGCCGCGATCGGTTGCGCCCAGCATGGGGCGGACGTGGCGATCAATTACCACTCCGACGAGGCCGGCGCCGCCGACGCCGTCGCCCAGATCGAGGCGCTGGGGCGTCGCGCCATCGCCATCAAGGGCGACGTGGCCAATGTCGAGACCTCCAAGTCCTTCGTGCAGGCCGCCGTGGACGCGTTCGGCAAGGTCGACGTGTTCGTCAACAACGCCGGCATCTGTCCCTTCCACGCCTTCCTCGACATGCCGCCCGAGGTCATGGAGCGGACGATGAAGGTCAATCTGTTCGGCGCCTACTACATGGTCCAGGCGGCGGCCAACCAGATGGTCCGCCAAGGCCACGGCGGCGCGATCATCGCCGTCTCGTCGATCAGCGCCCTGGTCGGCGGCGGCATGCAGACCCACTACACCCCGACCAAGGCCGGCGTGCACAGTCTCATGCAGTCGACCGCCATCGCGCTGGGCAAGTACGGCATCCGTTGCAACTCGGTGCTGCCGGGCACCATCGAGACCGCGATCAACAAGGAAGACCTGGCCGACGTCGCCAAGCGCGAGTACATGGCCGGCCGCATCCCGCTGGGCCGCCTGGGAGAGCCCGACGACCTGGCCGGGCCGATCGTGTTCCTGGCCTCGGATCTGGCCAAGTACGTCACCGGGGCGGCGCTGCTGGTCGACGGCGGCGCCTTCGTCAATCTGCAGTAAGCGCGATGATCGTCTCGTCCACGACCGACTTTCGTGAGGCGGCGCGGCGGAAGCTGCCGCGCTTCCTGTTCGACTACATCGACGGCGGCGCCTATGCCGAGCGCACGCTGGGCCGCAACGTCTCGGACCTGGCCGACATCGCTCTGCGCCAGCGGGTGCTGAAGGATGTCTCGGCCGGGGATCCCTCGACGACGCTGTTCGGCGTCAAGCAGGCCCTGCCGGTGGCCCTGGCTCCGGTCGGCCTGACGGGCATGTATGCGCGCCGGGGCGAGGTCCAGGCCGCCCGCGCCGCGGCCAAGAAGGGCGTTCCGCTCTGCCTGTCGACGGTGTCGGTCTGTGACGTCGACGAGGTCAGCAAGGCCTCGTCCAATCCGATCTGGTTCCAGCTCTATGTGCTGCGCGATCGGGCCTTCATGCGCGACCTCCTGATCCGCGCGAGCGACGCCGGGGCCACCGCCCTGGTGTTCACGGTCGACATGCCCGTGCCCGGCGCCCGCTATCGCGACGCGCACTCGGGCATGAGCGGTCCCAACGCCGCCGCCCGCCGCCTGGTCCAGGCGGTGTTCAAGCCGCAGTGGGCCTGGGACGTCGGGGTCATGGGCCGTCCGCACACCCTGGGCAATGTCGCGCCCGTGCTGGGCAAGAACTCGGGCCTCGAGGACTTCATGGGCTGGCTGGGGGCGAACTTCGACCCGTCCATCCAGTGGAAGGACCTGGAGTGGATCCGCGACCTGTGGAAGGGCCCGCTGATCATCAAGGGCGTGCTGGATCCCGAGGACGCCAGGGCCGCCGCCGACATCGGCGCGGACGGCGTCGTGGTCTCCAACCACGGCGGCCGCCAGCTGGACGGCGTCCTCTCCTCGGCGCGGGCCCTGCCGGCCATCGCCGACGCGGTGGGCGACAAGCTGACCGTGCTGGCCGACAGCGGCGTGCGCTCGGGCCTGGACGTGGTGCGGATGCTGGCCCTGGGCGCCAAGGGCGTACTCCTGGGCCGGGCCTTCGTCTACGCGCTGGCGACCAACGGCGAGGCCGGCGTCACCCAGCTCCTGGACCTGATCGAGAAGGAGATGCGCGTCGCCATGGCCCTGACGGGCGTGCGCGACGTCGCCAGCATCGACCGCTCGATCCTCGCGGAACTGACGCGGTGATCGCGGCGCTGGCCTTGGCGGCCGCGGTGGCGACCCAGAAGCCGGGGACGCCTCCGCGGATCGTCATCGCCAGCGACTCCACCGCCGCCAGCTACGGTCCGTCCCAGTATCCGCAGATGGGCTGGGGCATGGTGCTGAAGTGCTCGTTGGACCCGACCGTCCAGGTCGTGAACCTGGCGCGCGGCGGCCGCTCGACCAAGACCTTCATCGAGGAAGGCCTGTGGGACCAGCTGCTGGCCCAGCTGCAGCCCGGCGACACGGTGCTGATCCAGTTCGGCCACAACGACGCCGACACCAAGAAGATCGTCCGCTTCACCGATCCGAACGGCGCCTACGACGTCAATCTGCGGCGCTTTGTTGCCGATGTTCGCGCGAAGAAGGCCACGCCCGTCCTGGTCACTCCCATCGCCCGCTGGCTGTGGGAGAACGGCGAACTCAAGGATGCGCACGGGCCTTACGCGGCCACCATCCACCGCGTGGCGGCCGAGCTGAAGGTCCCGCTGGTCGACCTGGACGGCGACATGATGGCGGCGCTGAGGGCGAGAGGGCAGATGGCCTCGCGCCGGCTGTACTTGCAGTACGAGCCTTATGATCACGTGGCCCGCTATCCCGACGGGATCAAGGACGACACCCATATCAACGAGCAGGGTGCGCGCCTGGGCGCGGCCCTGGTGGCCACGCGCCTGGCCAAGCTGAAGCTGCCGATCTCGCGCCACGTCCATCCGGCGCCGCTGGACAACCAGGCCCGCCTCGGCGAGCCGACCTGCCCGTCACGATAAAGAAAATGGAGCGCCTGGAAGGAGGCGCTCCAGGATCCGCACGGGGGAAGGCGGACAAAAAGTTTGCGCAGCGGAAGGCGAGGAGACGACCAGCCGCAGGCGGAGAAGTCTCAAATATTGAGGCATCATCCGATATAATGAGATTGCTTGACAGCCCCCAGGTTGTCAAGCCAAACGTGTGGAAGAGCCAAAATTGGCCTGACCAGCGGGAGGCGTTGCATGTCGAGCTTTTTCAGGCCCGTTCCGGTCGCCCTTGCGCTCATGGCCGCCGTCGCCCCGGCCCAGGCCCTGGCCCAGCGGGCCGAGTTCACCTTCAACGACGGCTGGCGCATGGCCACGGGCGAGATCGCTGGGGCCGAGGCGCCTGGGTTCGACGACGCCGCCTGGAAGCCCGTCACCCTGCCGCGCGCCTGGAACGAGGACGAGGCGTTCAAGGTCGACATCCACGACCTGAAGGGCGGGATCACCTGGTACCGCAAGCGCTTCGTGCTGCCGGCGGGCTTCGACAAGGCGTTCCTGGAGTTCGAGGGCGTTCGCCAGGCCGGCGACGTCTATGTCAACGGCGTGTTGGCGGGCGGCCACGAGAACGGCGTCACGGCCTTCGGCGTTGACGCCTCGAAGCTGCTGAAGCCCGCGCCGTTCGAGAACGTCATCGCGGTGCGCGTCGACAGCGACTGGAAGTACAAGGAAAAGGCCACCGGCAGCGGCTTCCAGTGGAACAACGACAACTTCAATGTGAACTACGGCGGCGTCCACCGCGCCGTGCGGCTGCACCTGACCGGCGGCCTGCACCAGACCCTGCCGCTGTATTCCAGCCTGGGCACGACCGGCGTCTACATCTGGGCCGACGATTTCGACATCAAGGGCAGGGCGGCCACCGTCCACGCCGAGTCGGAAGTCCGCAACGAGACCGACCGGCCGCGCACGTTCAGCTATCGCGTCACCGTCCGCGACCTGGAGGGCAAGATGGTCGGTGAGTTCGCCGGCCCGACCGTGACCCTGGCGCCGGGCGAAACCCGGGTGGTGACGGCCAAGCAGCGCCTGTCGGGCCTGAACTTCTGGAGCTGGGGCTACGGCTATCTCTACGCGGTCGGCACGGCCCTGGTGGAGGACGGCAAGGCGGTCGACCAGGTCGTCACCCGCACCGGCTTCCGCAAGACGGGCTTCGGCCAGGGCATGGTCCGGCTGAACGACCGGGTGATCCAGGTCCACGGCTACGCCCAGCGCACCAGCAACGAATGGCCGGCCCTGGGCACGGACATTCCGCCGTGGGTCAGCGACCTCTCCAACGCCCTGATGGTCGAGAGCGGCGGCAATCTGGTGCGCTGGATGCACATCACGCCGGCCCGCCAGGACGTGACCTCGGCCGACCGGGTGGGCCTGTTGCAGGCCATGCCCGCCGGCGACGCGGAGAGCGACGTCACGGGCCGCCGGTGGGAGCAGCGCAAGGAGGTCATGACCGACGCCATCGTCCGCTTCCGGAACAACCCGTCGATCATCTTCTACGAGGGCGGCAACGAGAACATCAGCGACGCCCACATGGCCGAGCTGAAGGCCATCCGAGACCGCTTCGACCCGCACGGCGGCCGCGCCATCGGCTCGCGCGAAATGCTGTCCAGCAAGGTCGCCGAGTACGGCGGCGAGATGCTGTACATCAACAAGAGCGCGGGAAAGCCCGTCTGGGCCATGGAGTATTCCCGCGACGAGGGCGCGCGGAAGTTCCAGGACGACTTCACCCCGCCGTTCCACAAGGACAGCCCCGACTACAACCGCAACCAGGACAGCCACGCAGCCGAGAACGTCCGCCGCTGGTACGACTACTGGCGCGAGCGGCCGGGCGGCGGCGACCGGGTCAGCTCGGGCGGCGTCAACATCGTCTTCTCCGACAGCAACACCCACTTCCGCGGCGACAACAACTATCGGCGCAGCGGCGAGGTGGACGCCATGCGCCTGCCCAAGGAGGGCTTCTACGCCCATCAGGTGATGTGGGACGGCTGGGTCGATGTCGAGCGGCCGCGCAGCCACATCATCGGCCACTGGAACTACCCAGCCGGCACGGTGAAGGACGTGCTGGTCGTCTCCAGCGCCGACAAGGTCGCCCTCAGCCTGAACGGCCGCGCCCTGGGCTGGGGCAAGAAGAGCGACGGTTTCCTGTTCACCTTCCCGAAGGTGGCCTGGGCGCCCGGAAAGCTCGAGGCGGTGGGCTACGACGCCAAGGGCAAGGTCGTCTCGCGCCATGCGGTCGAGACAACCGGCGAGCCCGCCGCCCTGCGCCTCACGCCGCGCACCGGTCCGGGCGGCTGGAAGGCCGACGGCGCGGACCTGGCGCTGGTCGATGTCGAGGTGGTCGACAAGCAGGGCCGTCGCGTGCCGACGGCGCTGAACACAGTCAGCTTCACGACGACGGGACCGGTGGAGTGGCGCGGCGGCATCGCCCAGGGCGACAGCCTGGGCCGCAAGCCCGCCGCCCCGACCTCGACCGAGCCCGAAAAGGCCGCCGGCGCGGACCAGGTGACCAAGTTCCCCGGCGCGGCGCGCTCGGACGACAACTTCATCCTTTCCAAGACCCTGCCGGTCGAGGCGGGGGTCAACCGCGTCGCCCTGCGTTCGACCCTGGAGGCGGGCAAGGTGACTATCACCGCCAGCGCCGAGGGCCTGCCCGACGCAGTCCTGACCCTGGACGCCGCCGCGCCGGCCAAGGCCGACGGCCGTTGGCCCGTGGGCGACGACGCCCTGCCGGTCAGCCTGGTCCGCGGTCCCACGCCCGCGACGCCGTCGTTCAAGCCCTGGCGTGTCACGGTGCGTCCGGCTGAGACTGTCGCCGGCTCCAACCCCGCCGACGCGCGCCTGGCCCAGGACGACGACGAGATGACCCACTGGGCCAGCGACGGCCAGCTGGCCAACGCCTGGATCGAGTACCGCCTGGACAAGCCCCAGGTGGTCGACGAGCTGGAACTGAAGCTGATCGGCTGGCGCCTGCGCTCATATCCGCTGCGCGTCACCATGGACGGCAAGACCGTCTACGAGGGTGCGCCCGCCAAGAGCCTGGGCTACGTCGTGTTGCCCTTGAAGCCGCTGAAGGGCTCGCGCCTGCGCATCGCCCTGACCGGGCCGACGGTGGACCGCGACGCTTTCGGCAAGATCGTCGAGGTGAACGGGGCCAAGGCCAGCTTCGACACCGGCGCCGAGAAGGTCGCGGCCGGCGGACGGCTGGGGATCGTGGAGGCGGAGCTGCACAGGCGGCTGGATCGCCGCTAGCCGAGCAGCTTGTCGATGAACGGCCAGCCGTAGATCCTGCCGATATCGCGCAGCAACGACATGCCCAGCGCCATGCCGCCGTCGCTGTTGGTCATCATCGCCACGCCCTGGCATCGCGGTGCGTCGAAGACCAGGAAGGCCCGATAGCCGGCGTTGCTGCCGGTGTGGAAGAAGATCGTGTCCCCGTCGTTGGCGGCCATGTAGCGAAAGCCCAGGCCGAACGAGCCCTTCAGCGCGCTCTGCGGCCTCAGCGCCTCCCGGGCCAGATCCTGGGGCAGGAGGTCGCCCTGGCCTTGATAGGCCCTGCTCATCGCGATGCCGAAGCGGGCGAGGTCGGTCGGGGTGGTCCAGAGGCCGGCGGCGGCCAGTTCGGGATAGGCATGCCAGTGGCCCGCGATCGGCGCGCCCTGGTCGTCGTGACCCAGGGCCATGTCGCTGGAGGGAGCAGGGATCAGGAAGGTCGAGCGAGTCATGCCGGAGGGGCGGATGACCTCGCGGGCCAGCACCTGGGCGAATGGCGCGCCCGAGACGTCCTCGATCAGCTTCTGCATCACGGTCATGCCGCCGCCGGAATAGGCGACCTGCGCGCCGGCGGGCCTGTCGGCGATGATCGCGGAGGTATTGGCTGGCGGACCGCCCGCCAGGACCTGATCCAAGGTCGGGATCGGGGTTCCGCGCGCATAGCCGGGAAAGCCGCTGATCGTGGTTCCGCCGGTGTGGGACAGCAGGGCGCGCGGCGTCACCTGGTCGGCGTCGATCCCGGGCGCGGCCGGCAGGGTCCAGGTGCGAAGTTGGGCGTTGACCGGCCTGTCCAGCGCCAGCTTGCCCTGCCGGACCAGACGCAGCGCCGCGACGGCCGTCAGGGTCTTGCTGATCGAAGCGGCCTGGAAGCGCGTCTCCGGTGTCACCGGGGCGGCGTCCAAGGCCGACCGCACGCCATAGCCGCGCGCCCAGGCCAACTTGCATCGGTCGACGACCGCGACGCTGACGCCCGGCGTCTTGGCCCTCCGCAGGCGCTCGGAAAGGGGGCCGAGCGCCAGGGCGTCGCCGGCCTTGGCCTGCTGGACGGTAGGGCCGCGCTCGAATGCGGCGATGGCGGCTCTGGGTATTGGCGCCGCACTGGCCGTCGCCGTCGACACGGCGCCGATCGCCAGCGCCAGCGGAGCAGAGGACTTCAGCAAAACGAGCATGCGCGGCTCCCTGGCGACCCGGCACAGTTTCAGGTCGCCAGACGTGGCGCAGCTTAAATTTCGCTCATGCGCTCGCCTTCGTCAGGGCCGCGCCTTGGCCACCTCGACCGCATACACCTGGTTGGCGCCGTGCATGTTCGAGCGGAACACCAGCCACTTGTCGTCGGGCGTGAAGTTGACGTTCGGCTCCAGGCGATAGTCGTGGCCGCGCATGTCGACCAGGCGTTCGGAATCCAGGACGCCCGGGCTGGTCAGGTGTTCCGCGCCGGGGGCGTGGATGCCGGCGACGTCGGGGATGGCGCGCGGCTTCAGCAGCACGATCCATTTGCCGTCCGGGGCGTGGGCGACCATCTCGCTGTCGCCGCCGTCGCCGGCGAACAGCTTGCCGTCGTGCGAGCTGTTGAAGTGCACCGACCAGTCGTTGCGCTGGACGTGCAGCCAATTGCGCTTGCCGGTGGCGACCTCGTAGCCGGCGACCCAGAAGTCCTCGCCGCGCGGGGTCTGCAGGTCGTACCAGACGGTCTTGCCATCAGAGCTGAACCACTCGTGGCCGGCGATCTCCATGTTCATGGTGCGGGTGTGGATCTTGACCGGCTGGTCGCCCGCCTTGTCGGTCCGGATCAGCCACAGGCGGTCGACCTTGTGCCAGGGACCCTCGTGGCAGAACATCAGCAGGCCCGGATCCGTCGGTGAGAACTGCAGGTGGTTCAGCCAGTCGGTGGCCTGGTGGACGATCTTGCGCTCGCCGGTGACCGTATTGATCGTGAAGATCTCCATCGGGATGCGGCTGTCCAGGCGGGCGTTCAGCTGCACTTCGCGCCCCTCCGCGTAGGACAAATCCTTGCCGTCGGCGCTCTTTACGTCATCGGGGTTCTTGGGCAGGGCGTCCGCCAGGTTCGGCGGGATCGGCACGTCGGTGCGGACCGCGACCCCGGCCAGCAGGGTCTCGTCGGCGTTGATGGTCTGCAGCGAGCCGCGATCCATCACGGCCACCTGGCGCGTGGCCTTGGTGTAGGGATCGACAGCCATCACCGCCTTGGGGCCCGTCGGATCGGCGGTCAGGGCCTTCTCGTAGTAGACCGCGCCGGTCTTGCGGCCGACGTACAGCAGGCGAACCTTGCCCTCGACGATCTTGGTCAGGGCCCGGGTCGTCAGGTCCATCGCCGTGATCCCGTTCGGCGACGAGAACACCAGCCGGTCGCCCTTGGGCGTGTAGCCGTTGTAGTTGAAATAGAGGCTTGAACTGCCCGGCTCGCGCGACAGGCGCACGATCCGGTGGCCGGTGGTTTTGTCCACCCACTCCAGCGGCGGCTCGGGCGCGCCGGGCTTGGCGGCAGTCTGCATGTCCTGGGCGCTAGCCGAACCGGCCAGGAGCAGGGCGGTCAGGCCGCCGATCACAAACGACTTCATTGGGACGCCTTCCGGGTTACGATGGCCGCCGGCTTGGGCGGCTTCATGCCCTGGCCGAGGTGAAAACGGGTGTGCGGCGGCTGATTGTAGGCAGTGTTCTGCCAGGCGATCGAGACCCGGTACTGCGGGTCGTGCATCAGGGTGACCAGGCGGCGCTCGGTGGGGTAGGGCGTGGCGTAGATCCGCAGGGACCTGTTGTCCTCGGCCCGCAGGATCAACTCCTCGCGCCAGTCGCCCAGGATGTCGGCCGACAGGGTCGGCGTCGCCTTGGTGCCGTTGTTCGACAGCATGCCCTCGGCCGTGAGCAGAGGCGTCGTCTGGCCCGTCTTCCAGTCCCATTTGCTGATCTGGTTCTTGTCCAGGAGCTCGCGCAGGTCGTCGCCGTCCCACCAGATGGCGAAGTTCACCTGGCGCGGATGCTTCACGCCGTCGATGGCCTTGCCCTGAGCGGTATAGAGCGCGTCCTGGTTCGTGCCCCAGGCCTCGTCGCCGGGGAAGCGCGGGTCGATGTCGGCGGCCAGGCCCCGGCCGGTGTCCTTGTCGGTAGGCGTGCTCCACAGGACCTTGCCGGTCCTGGCGTCCAGCATCGCCGCGCCGACGCCGCCGTTGCTCTTGGGGCTCTCGTGGACGCCGAACTTCTCCAGGCCCGGGTGGGTTGGATCGAGGTCGCCCACATGCATCGCATCGCCATGGAACAGGCGGGCGCTCCACAGGCCCTTGCCGTCGTCGTCCACCGCCATCGAGCCGTAGAGGATCTCGTCGCGGCCATCGCCATCGACGTCGGCGACGCTGAGCTGGTGGTTGCCCTGGCCGCCGAAGGCCTCGGCGCCGGGCGCGGCGCTGTCGAACAGCCAGCGCTGGGTCAGCTTGCCATCGCGGAAGTCCCACGCGGCGATCGTGCTGCGGCCGTAGTAGCCGCGCGCCATGACGATGCTGGGCCGCTGGCCGTCCAGATAGGCTGTGCCGGCCAGGAAGCGGTCGGAGCGGTTGCCGTAGCCGTCGCCCCAGATCTGCGTCATCTGCTCGACGGTCGGGGCGTCGGTGCGCGGATCGCGCGGGGGCGAATAGGGGGCGCTGGCCAGGGCCTCGCCGGTCGCGCCGTCGAAGACGGTCAGGAACTCCGGTCCCTTGAGGATACGCCCCTGGATCTTGGCGACCCTGGTCCCGTCGGGATTGGTGAAAGCGCCGGTGCGGTCGGCCTGGGGCCGCTCGCCGCCGCTCTCGCGCCAGTCGGCATTGGCGTCGCCCAGCGCCTGGCCGGTCCCGTCGACCGTCCCGTCGCTGGTTCGCACGGCCAGTTCGGCCTTGCCGTCGCCGTCGTAGTCATAGACCTGGAACTGCGTGTAGTGCGCGCCGGCCCGGATGTTGCGGCCCAGGTCGATGCGCCACAGGCGCTTGCCCTCCAGCGTATAGGCGTCGAGGAAGACGTCGCCGGTGTAGCCGCCGAAGGCGTTGTCCTTGGAGTTGGTCGGATCCCACTTCAGGACGATCTCGTAACGGCCGTCGCCGTCCAGATCGCCGACGCTGGCGTCGTTGGCGGTGTACTCATAAGTCTCGCCGGCCGGGGTCACGCCGCCGGGCGGAGGTTCGATCGGGATCGACAGATAGCCGTCGGTCCAGACCTGGACCGGCTTGCTGGCCGCGCCTTCCTTGCCCTTGGCGACCAGGCGGACCGTATAGGCCCCCGAGCCCGAGGTCTTGTCGACAAAGTCCGTGGCGCCTTTCAGCGGCTTGGCGTTCAGCTTCGCGCCGTCCTTGTACAGGTTGAACGCCGCGCCGGCCGGATCGTCGCCCAGCCAGCGCCAGCTGACCAGCGTCCCGCCATCCTTCGCCGGAACCGCGACGACGCCGCGATCCAGCGACTCCATCCAGCGGGGGGCGGCCTGGGCCATGCCCGCCACTTCCGTCAGCAAGGCCGCCGCGCAGACCGCCGCGCCGAGCGCCTTCCTCCGAGTCGTCATGAGCCGCGCCTCCCTGAAAGCCTTGCGCGATCTCAGGCCGCTTCGAGAACGGCTTCTCTCCCGCGCGCCCGCAACGGAGGTTGCGGAACCGCCGAGGTTTACATCACGAAACCGGGGTTATGTCTTCCCACAAATTGCTTTGACATCTCAACATATGGCACTAAGCTAATTGTACTAAGAATGCGTCGTAGTGTTTGACGGTGGGCCTTCGGGCCGCGCGCCAAGCGCCACAGGCGAGCAGGGTCTCGTGGGGACGGGATCCAAGCGATTTATGGGAGGGACACCATGCAGCAGACATTGGCGCGCCGTCGTGCGGCCGCGGCTACCGTATCGATCCTGGCCTTGAGCGCCGGTCTGGCGCTGACCGCGCCGAGCGCTCGCGCCCAATCCGCACCCCCAGCCAAGACGGCGGCCGAGGACAACACGGTCGAGGTGATCGTGGTCGGCGCCCGCGCTTCGCAGCAATCCTCGATCCAGCGCAAGAAGCGCAGCAAGACGGCTCAGGATTCGATCGTCGCCGATGACGTGGGCTCGTTCCCGGACAGCAACGTCAATGAAGCCATGTCGCGGATCGCCGGCGTGGCCATCGAGCGCAACGGCTTCGGGGAAGGCGACAGCGTCTCGATCCGCGGCAACGGTCCCGATCTCACGCGCGTCGAGCTGGACGGCCTGGGCGTCGCGGCCTCGGGCTTCAGCCTGGCCGCCGGCGGCGGCGACGGCCGCTCGGCCGACATGCGCGAACTGCCCGCCGAAATGATCAAGAGCCTGGACGTCATCAAGGGCCAGACGGCCGACATGACGCCCGGCGGTCTGGGCGCGACGGTGCAGATCCAGACTCGCACAGGTCTGGACTTCAAGAAGCCCTTCCTGTCGCTGCGCGGCGCCGGCGCCGCCAACTCGCTGTCCAAGAAGATCGGTCCAGAGATCGGCGTGGTCGCGACCCGCAAGTTCCTGGACGACCGCCTGGGCGTGATCGTCAACCTGAACTCGACGAAGCGCTACAACGACAGCCATGCGCTGAACAACGCCGGCTCGAACAACCAGCAGGGCTATACGCGCTTCGCCGACTTCGACAATTCGCCGAACAAGACCTGGACCTACAATCCGGCCGCGACCAACGGCGTCGACGCCAACACGCCGCTGGGCACCTGGGCCCTGGCCAACGGTTCGGGCAATTTCCTGGCGCCGACGCCGCTGGAGGTGGTCACCAAGTCGGCCGCCGCCAAGACCAAGGCTGACTGTCTGGCGGCGTTCCCGCTGCTGACCGACGCCCAGCTGGGGACGATCGCGGCGGGCAACAACGGCGCCAACCGCCAGGCGGCGCAGGCGGCGCTGATCAATTCGCAGATCAGCTGTCTGAACCAGTGGAACGACTACACGCCCAACCTCGTCCGCGACCAGAACTGGTCGCAGTACGAGGACCGTCTGGAGTACGACCTGCGCCTGGACTATCGCGTCACCGACAACCTGACGATCTTCGGCAAGTATCAGGTCGCCAACCGCAAGCAGCATGAGGACAACCGCCAGCGCACCCGCGGCGGCGTCACCTCGCTGGGCGTGGCCACCACCGGCGCCGTCACCTCTCCGCTGGTCACCAACACCTTCTATGCCGCCGGTACGCCCAACCCGCTCGCGACCGTCGCCAACTCGGGCTACTACATCTACAGCGGCGGCTTCCCGACCGGCGTGTCGACGATCGACACCACGCCGGGCTCGGTGATCACCAACAATTCGTTCCCGATCACCGGCATCGCCGCCAACATCGTCCCCGGTTCGATCAAGGTCGACGAGGCCCACCACCTGACCTCGTTCGACATCACCAACGCCGCTGTGGGCATCGACCACATCGAGAACACCCAGGACTGGAAAACCAGCTACCTGACCTACGGCGCCGACTACGACAAGGGCCCGCTGAAGGTCGAGTTCCGGGGCGGACGCACCGAGGCCAGCTACACCCGCTACGACCGTCGTCTCTCGCGCAGCTACACCTACGGCAACGCCACCATGCGGGCGCTCGAGAACGGGATCTGGACGATCGACACGCCCAGCTCGTACGACGAGACCAACATGGCGAACTTCGCCCAGCTGCTGGCGCCCACGACGGCCGGTCAAGCGAGCTACAGCGCGCTGTTCCGCCTGCAGTGGAACCCGCGGATCGTCGAAAGCACCGAGGACCAGTACAAGCTCGACATCAGCTACCTGGTGGACGACAAGCTGCCGTTCTTCACCCGCTTCAAGGTCGGCGGCTTCTATCGCGAGGCCGGCACCGACTCGTGGGGCGCTGGCGGCTACTCGCCGTCGGCCGGGGTCTTCGTCCCGACCATGGCCCTGCGCAGCGACATCCGCGCCTGCGAAAATCTGCCGACCACGACCAGCGCCAACGCCTGCGTCTACGGCTACACGCCGAACGCCCCGACCAGCACCGCCTTCCTCTACGGCGTCGAGACGATGCCGCAATCCAAGCTGATCTCGATCTTCCAGAGCAGCCTGGAGAGCAATTCGGGTCCGTTCATGAAGGGCTATGACGGCACCAAGGGGCTGACGGTGTGGGACAGCATCGACGTGCCCAAGGCCTTCAGCCAGCTGGCCAGCGCCGCCAACTACAACTTCAGCTGCGTGAAGTCGTGCACGGCCAGCGACGGCAAGGTCTACGACCAGCCGGTCAATAGGGCCCAGGAGAAGTACTTCTCCTGGTATTGGATGGCCGAGTTCGAACAGCAGCTGCCGTTCAACATGGAGCTGAACGGCAACCTGGGCATGCGGATGCTGAAGACCGAGGTGTCGGGTTCCGGCTATGTCGGTCTGACGGCCACGCTGAAGAACGCCCTCTACAACGGCAACGACCCGGGCAATCCGGCCGGCGTGACGACCACGACCGTCACCAAGGCCGTGGCGATCAACCGCGAGTACACGGGCTGGATGCCGGCCTACAACGCCGCCCTGTGGATGATCCCGGATAAGTTCGTGCTGCGCTATTCGTGGGCCAAGACCATCGCCCCGCCGCCGATGAACCGCCTGTGGCCGGGCGGCACCTGCACCTATGACGAACGGCGCGACGGGGTGAACGACTCCGACGGTTCCGAACAGGACATGAGCTGCGGCACGTTCGGCAATCCGGACCTGAAGCCCTACACGGCGACCAAGAACAACACGAGCCTGGAGTGGTATCCCAACCGCGACACCTCGTTCAGCCTGGCCTACTACCGTCAGAAGGTGCGCATCGGCGCGCCGGTTCTGACCCCGGTCAAGAATCTGGCCCTGTTCGCCGGCAATGACGACGTCGTCCCGGGCACGACCAAGAAGTTCTCGGACTACGAGTTCGGCCTGAACACCTATCTCAACGGTCCGGGCTACGTGCAGTCGGGCTGGGAGTTCGTGGCGCGGACGGCCTTTACGCGTTTGCCCTGGGTGCTCAAGCACACCGGCGCCGACTTCAACATCTCGACGACCAAGTCGGGCACGGCGGCGGCCTATATCGATCCGTTGACCGCCGAAGGCCTGGATCCGGCTGGCCAGTCGAAGTACTTCGCCAACCTGGTGTTCTGGTACGACGACGACGTCACCAAGATCCGGATCGCTTACCAGACCCGCGATCGCACGCTGACCTGCATCTCGCCGTGCACCTCGACCTCCGCCTCGCCGGTCCGCAACTCGCCGAACACCAACGTCGGCAACTTCGTGGGCTTCCCGTACAATCCGAGCGAGCCTTACTATTCGGAGAAGTACGAGTACCTGGACGCCAAGATCTCGCGGAAGATCAATGACAACCTCGAAATCTACGCCGAAGGCCGCAACCTGCTGAACGCCGCGCGCCTGAGCGTCGGCTCGGACCGGGCCGGCTTCGCGGGCCGCCCGAATCCCTGGTCGGTGCAGTTCGGCGGTTCGCGCATCGCGGTCGGTTTCGTCTACAAGAACTAAGTGGAGTAGCAGCGTGAGCGTATCGCGACGGGTTGTGCTGGGGTCTGGTCTGGCGCTGCCCGTGGCGCTGGCGGGAGGGGGCGAGGCGCAAGCCGCCAAGCCTCGGCCCGCCTCGGCCGATCTGCGCTGGCTGGGTGATCTTCCGCCGTCCGCGCCCGGCGCGGCGGTCTGGGGGACGCCCTGGCCGCGCGGGGCGGTCAAGCCGAAGACGACCCTCACGGCCCTCGGGCCCGACGGCCAGGCCCTGCCGCTGCAGACCTGGCCGCTGGCGTGGTGGCCCGACGGTTCGCTGAAGTGGACGGGCCACGCCGTCGCAGGATCGCCGGCCAAGGGTTTCCAGATCAAACCCGGCAAGCCGATCCAGCCCTCCGAACCCGTACAGGTGCGCGAGACGCCCGAGCGGATCGAGGTCGCCGCCGGCGCTCTGGTCTGCCGGTTCTCGCGCACGGGCGGGGCGCTGATCGAGAGCGTCAGCTTGGCCGGCCGTGAGACCCTGCGCGGTGGGCGGCTGGTGTGTCTGAACCAGACCCTGCCGCCCGGCGATCTCGGCGTCCGCGAGACGCAGGTCTTCGACGGCGCGATCGACACGATCTCCATCGAGCAGCGCGGTCCGGTGCGGGCGGTGGTGCGCTTCGAGGGCAAGCATCGCGGCGCTGGCCGTGACTGGCTGCCGTTCACCGTCCGCGTCGCGGTGGACGCCGAAGGGCGGCTGACCCTGACCCACAGCTTCGTATTCGACGGCGACGGGAACAAGGACTTCATCGCCGGCCTGGGGATCCGCTTCGACGTCCCGCTGACCGACGAATTGCAAAACCGCCACGTTCGCTTCGCCGGGGAAGGCGAGGGGATGTGGGGCGAGGCCGTCCGCAACCTTCCAGGCTGGCAGCCGACGAAGTTCGCCCTGGCCGGCAAGTTCCCGGACCAGCTGCGCGGCGAGCGCGTGCCGGACCTCGCGGCGATGGACGCCAAGACCCGCGACCAGCTGGCCACCGTGCCCGCCTGGGACGGCTACCGCCTGTTCCAGGGCGACGCCGACGCCTTCGCGATCGACAAGCGGACCAACACCAGGAGTAGCTGGCTGCGCGCCGACCACGGCGGCCGTTCTCCCGGCATGGGCTATGTCGGTGGCGTCTCGGGCGGCGTCGCCTTCGGCCTGCGCCACTTCTGGCAACGCCATCCGACCGGCCTGGAGATCGAGGGGGCGGCCACCGACGCCGCCACCGTGACCCTGTGGCTGTGGTCGCCGCAGGCCGGGGCGATGGACCTGCGCCACTACAGCGCTCGCGCCCACGGCCTGGAGATCCAGTACGAGGACGTCGAGGCCGGGCACTCGACCCCGATGGGCATCGCCCGCACCAACCAGGTCTTCCTGTGGCCCGTGCCGGCCACCCCGACGCGCGAGACGTTGTCGGGCATGGCCAGGGCGACCAGCGAGCCCGCCTTGCCGGTCGCCGCGCCGGCCTACTATCAAAGCTGTGGGGCGTTCGGCGTCTGGGCGCCGGTCGACCGCTCGACGCCGGTCAAGGCCAGGCTGGAGGACGAGCACGAGCGCCTGCTGGGCTTCTACCAGCACGAGGTCGAGCAGCGCCGCTGGTACGGGTTCTGGGACCACGGCGACGTGATGCACACCTACGACCAGGACAGGCACGTCTGGCGCTACGACGTCGGCGGCTACGCCTGGGATAATAGCGAACTCGTGCCCGATCTGTGGCTGTGGACGGCGTTCATGCGCACAGGCCGCGCCGACGTCTTCCGCATGGCCGAGGCCATGACCCGCCACACCGGCGAGGTCGACATCCACCATCTGGGGCCGTTCAAGGGGCTGGGCTCGCGGCACAATGTCAGCCACTGGGGCGACGGGGCCAAGGAGGCGCGGATCAGCCAGTCGCTGCTGCGCCGTCATTATTACTACCTGACCGCCGACGAGCGGACGGGCGACATCATGGCCAGCCTGGTCGACGCCGACCACGCCCTGGCCGCCGTGAACCCGGTGCGCAAGGTCGCCGCCAAGACCTCCTATCCGACCCAGGCCCGCTCGGGCCCGGACTGGTTCGCCTTCGCCAGCAACTGGCTGGTGGCGTGGGAGCGCACCGGCGACACCCGCTGGCGCGACAAGATCGTCAAGGGGCTGGACGCCATCGCCGGCTCGTCCCACGGCATGTTCTCGGGCCCGCCGTTCGGCTACGACCCGGCCACGGCGACGCTGTACGACCTGGGTACGGCCTTCACGACCAGCTACCATCTGGTGACGATCATGGGCGGGGCCGAGTTCATTTTCGAGCTGGATGGTCTGATCGACGATCCGGCCTGGGCCAAGGCCTGGACTCGCTTCTGCGCCTATTACAACGCGCCGCAGGCCGAACGGCAGGCGGCGCTGGGCCCCACGGCGGTCGACCGCGTGTTCGGCTATCCGGTCTGGCACGCGCGCCTCACCGCCTGGGCGGCGCGCAAGCTGAACGACCCGGTGTTGGCCAAGCGGGCCTGGAGCGAGTTTCTGAGCAAGACCAAGAGCGGTCAGGAGCGCAGCCCCGCGCCGATCACGCGCGTGACGGGCGCCGCCGTGCTCAGGCCCATCGACGAGATGGCCAATGTCTCGACCAACCAGTCGTCGCAGTGGGCCCTGAATCTGTTCGAGCTCTTGGCCCTGGTCGGCGACGCCGCGCCCGAGAGCCTACCGGCCGGATGGGACTAGCCGGAAGATCTCGAGGTTGCGGATCCGCAGGTGGCTCTGCGTGGTCCGGATTCCGAACCAGCCGCGCGTGTAGGGGTCCTGATCGCGGTGCTCGAACAGCCGGCGGCCGTCGCTCCAATATTCGATGCGCATGCCGTCGGCGACCAGCCGTACGGTCGTCCAGCGGTTGGGCGCCAGCATCTCGTCCGCCGCCGAATGGTCGTGCTGCGGCAGCAGCGGCCGCTCACCCGGCTTGCCGACATAACGGCGGAAGCGGGTGGTGGTGTTGGTGTTGCCGCCCTGGCCCACATAGTAGGTCTTCAGCGTGTCGTAGTCGGCGAAGGCGCCCGAGCGCGGCCGGGCCAGGGGCGAGCAACCGTCGGCCTCGCGGGCCATCCAGAAGGCGTTGAGGTCGCTGACCCGGTCGAAGGGGCCGCCCTCCGAGACCGCCTGCGCCTGGTAGGTGATGGCCACGGGGCCGATCAGCTCCGGCCTGAACCAAGCCGTGAAACCGGCTGGGGCGACGATGTCCAGCACGCCGCTCTTGGCGGTCACGGTCGCGGGCTTCTCGGCCTCAAGGGTCCATCGCTTCAGGCCGTGGCGGAAGTCGTCGGCGTGCAGGCGCTGGCCCCGGCCGGCGAAGGGCGTGACGGCCAGGCCGCCCAGCAGGGCGCGACGGTCCAGGATCATGCGTCGACCTCGCGGACGTTCTCGAGCAATCGCTCGGGACGGGCGTCCGGGGTCGTGGTCTCGATCGTGAGGTTCTCAATGGCCAGGCCGTCCACGTGCCGCGCCCACAGGCCGTGGACCGGGGATGGACCGAACATGCTGGGCTCGGGATAGGCCTCGGGCAGGTCACCGGGGCGCCGCTGCGCCCACTCGGCCGGGCCGCCGCCGCGATAGGACAGGCGGATATTGGCCAGGATCACGTCCCGGATCGGCGAGTCCGGCAGGCCCGCGATCGTCGCCGCATAGTCGGGCAGGATGTCGACGGCCTCGATGTCGCGCAGCACGATGTTTCGCATCGCCCCCAGCGGTGTGCCATCGGGCCCGCGCCGGCGGTCGCCGACCCGCAGGAAGATGGGGGCGGTCGTCACCTCCGACAGATGCAGCCGTTCGCAGACGATGTTCTCCATCGTCCCGCCATCCACCACCTCCAAGGCCAGGCCGCGCGAGCGAACGAAGCGGCAATCCCGGATCGTGATGTTCTTGAAGCCGCCGTTCGACTCCGTGCCGAGCTTGATGCGACCGGTGACGCGGTCCTGGTCGGGCGAGACCTGCTGGGTCCGCCCGAAGGTCCCGCCCAGCATCGTGCCCGGATCGAAACCGCTGACCTCGCAATGCTCGATCACCACGTCCTGGGTGGACATGAGTTCGCCTAGGGCCAGGGAGCTCTTCAGCACGATGGCGTCGTCGTTGGGGGTGTTCACCCGGCAGCCGCTGACCAGCACTCGGCGGCAGGCGTCGATGTCCAGGCCGTCGCGGTTGGTGTCGACCACCAGGTCGCGCAGCGTCAGGTCCTCGCAGCCCGTCGCCAGCACCGCGAAGTGGCCGCCCCGGAAGATGGTCAGGCCTTCGACCCGGACGCGCTTGGCGCGCTTCAGGGCGATGGTCTTGTTGCCCAGGCCCGCCATGGCCTCGACCTGCGGCGACAGCTCGGCCATGGCCTCGGCCGACAGGCCTCTCATGCTGAGCGGGAATTCGCCGGCCTGCTTCTTCCAGCGCGAGCCCGGGCCTTCGCGGGTCAGGCCCGCGCCGTCGATGCGGCCGGGACCGACGATGGCGACATCCTCGATGTCCTCGCCCCAGATCAGGCTGTTGCGCCAATGGCTGTGTCCGAAGTCCTGCCACAGGTCGTGCGGATTGGGTTCGGCGGCGTCGTAGCTCCCGCCGTGCAGGGCCGGATCGGCGGCCTCCAGCACGCAGCCTTCTTCCAGCTTCAGGGTGACGCCGCTGAGCAGGCGGATCGAGAACGACAGGTGGCGGCCCGCTGGCAGCACGACCTCGCCGCCCCCCCGGCCGTGCGCATGGGCGATGGCGGCGTTGATCGCCTCGGTGGCCAGCACGGTCACGCGTAGAGGCCGTGACGCTTGAAGAAGGCGTCCAGGGCGATCATCGCCGGTGCCAGATTTCCGGCGCGATCCTTGAGGCCGAAGCCGTGGCCGCCGACCTCCTGCAGGTGCATCTCGACCGGGACCTTCTGGGCGCGCAGGGCCTGCCACATCAGCACGCTGTTCTCGACCGGCACCACCTTGTCGTCGGCTGCGGCGGCGATGAAGGTCGGCGGCGTGTCGGCGGGCACGTGACGCTCGGCCGAGACGGCCTGGCGCTGGGCCTCGGTAGGGGCGGCGCCGACCAGCTGTTTCAACGACTGGCCGTGCGCATAGGGAAGGGTCCCCGTGATCACCGGATAGAACAGGCCCGCCGCGAACGGCCGGGTCGACAGCTTGTCGGCCTCGTCCACCGGCGCGTAGGTCTCCCGGCCGAACTGGGTGGCCAGCCGCGCGGCGACATGGCCGCCGGCCGAGAAGCCGATCGCCGCCACCTTGGCCGGGTCGACGCCCAGCGCGGGCGCCCGCGCGCGGATCAGGCGCATGGCCCGCTGGGCGTCCTGCAGGGCGACGTCCGGTCCCGCGGTCCAGCCGTCGGCGGGCAGGCGGTAGTCCATGACGAAGGCGGTGATCCCCAGGCTGGCCAGCCAGGCGTCGATCGGCCCGCCGTTCTTGCCCACGGCCACGCGGACATAGCCGCCGCCCGGGATCATCAGCACCGCCGCGCCGTTCGGCTTGGCCGGGCGACGCATGGTCAGCCAGGGCTTGGTCACGTTGAGGAAAGCGGTGTCGTTGGGATCGCCGCCGGGCGTGCGCAGGATCACGCTTTCGGTGACCGTGACCTTCTCAGCCCCCGGCGCGGCCCCGGGCCACAGGTCGACGGTGTCGACAGGCGAGGCGGCGGTCTCGGCGGCGCGGGCCAGGGCCGGCGCGGTCATCAGGCCAGCGGCCAGGCCCAGCAGGGCGCGGCGATCAGTTTCCACGGGGAAGCTCCTGACTGGACGCCGCGCTGGCGGGCAAGGTGAAGGTCTCGGGCGCAGGCGGCTTGCCCGGCTCGAACGGCGGCAGATCGGCCGCGAGGTGTGCGGCGAGGTCGGGGACGTTGGCCCGGATTCCCTCGACCACGCAGCGGGCCAGCTGATAGGCGCCGTAGTTGTTGTGGTGGGTGGCGTCCTTGCCGCCGTCGTTGAAGGCCTTCCAGGCGTTGTCCGGACCCAGGGCCTCATAGAAAGTCGCGCTCATCGCGTGCAGGTCGATCAGCGCGACGCCCAGGGCCTGGGCCGTCTCGCGCACCGCCTGGGGATAGTCGCCGTGGGTGTTCACGATCTTGCCGGCCGCGTCGAACTTGCGCCGGTGCATGGACGTGACCAGCACGGGCGTCGCGCCGCGCAGCCGGGCCTCGCCGACGTAGGCGCGGAGATAGTCGCGATAGGTGGTGGCCGCCTCGACATAGGTCTGGGGCCAGTTGGGTTTCTGGTCGTTGTGGCCGAACTGGATCAGCAGCCAGTCGCCGCGCTTCATCCGGCTGAGGATCTTGTCCAGCCGCCGTTCGATCAGGAAGGCCTTCAGGGTCTCGCCGGACTCGGCCTCATTGGACACCGACAGGTCCGGTTTGAAGAAGCGCGGCAGCATCTGGCCCCAACCGGCGGCCGGTTCGAAGCGCTGGTCGGTGACCGTGGAGTCGCCGGCCAGGAACACGGTCGGGACGGTGACGGCCTCGATCTTCAGCCGGCGCACGGCGGCGGCGGGGCCGCAGAACTCCAGGGCCAGCTTGTCGTCCCAGTCATAGGCGCCGTCTTCGCGGGCGTTCAGCGCCACGCGCTTGCCGCCAGGCGCGTTGGCCGGCGGCGGGGCCAACTCTGGCCGACGGACATTGACGACGATGTCTCGCGTCACGGTCTTGCGGGCGCCGACGCGAACGGTCTCCAGCATCAGCCGCCGGGACTCGGCCTTGACCGTCGTCTCCGAGGCTCTGTCGCCGCCGAGGTCGAGGGTGACGCGATAGTCCCCTTCGGGAACCTTGACCGAGAACAGCTTGCCCGGGCCCGGCTCGAAGCCGTGGCCGAGGGCCGGATCGTACGGACCGATGGACGAGGCGGTGAAATCGAAGGCCCACACGGGGGCGTCCTCCCTGGCGAGCGCGACGCTCGGCGCGAGAACGAGGCCAGCCAGCAGCTTGCGCCGATCCAGGATCATGCCGCCTCCCTTCGCGTGCAGAGTCCGAGGTCTTGGTAGCTCCGCCGGGGAAGGGGTTCAATGCCAAAATGCAGGATATTATCCTGTAATATGGGATTTATGCGTTTGCGGTTTCTGGCGGGGCGTTGACCGTCTCAGGCCGCGTCGTGCGCCATAGGACGAGCCCGATCGCGCCCAGGGTCAGCTCGCGCAGGCGGCGCAGCAGCGACAGCGCCAGGGCCTGGTCGGGCGAGAGGCCTAGCGCCCCGCCCAGCAGCAGGTAGCCGCCCTCCTGCACGCCTAGGGCGCCGGGGATGGCGAAGCCGACGACCTTCGCCGTCTGGGCCAGACCCTCGACGATCAGGGCCTGCAACATGGTGGGGTTCAAGCCCAGGGCCCACATCGAGACATAGGTTTCGAACGCGCCTGCGATCCAGGCGGCCATGTGCCAGGCCCAGGAGGCGAAAAGGTTGTTGCGCTGGCGGCCAATGCCCCGGAAGGCCTCGCCCAGCTCTCCGACCCGGCCGGCGATCGCGGTCCAGCGCTGCGAGACCCGCCCGATGCGCCGCCCAAGTCCGGCCTTGTGGGCGACATACAGGACCGCGGCGACCGCCGCGACGATGCCGACCAGGGTCAAGCCCGCCTGGGCCAGGCGCGGGTCGTGCAGGGTGGTGATCGCCACGACCAGGCTGGTCAGAACGAACAGCACCAGGCCGACCGTGCCCGCCAGCACGTCGACGACGCAGCTGGCGGTGGCCTCGGCCAGGGTCAGGCCGTTGCGGACCGACAGCTTGGCGCGCACGACGTCGCCGCCGACCTGGGCGACCGGCAGCAGGGCGTTGACCGCTTCCTTGATCAGGCGGACGCGGAACAGGAACGACAGCGGCGGCCGGCGATCGGGCGGCAGCAGCACTTGCCAGCCGACGGTGGCCAGGAAGGTTACGGGCAGGTGGGCGGCGACCACGATCACCGCCTGCCACCCGACCTGGGCCACGATCTCGCGCACAGCGCCGGCGCCGTGGGTGGCCAGCAAGGTCGCCAGCAGCCCGACGCCGATCGTCAGCAGCCAACCTCGCCACGGCGAAGACGTCTTGACCGTGGTCTCGTCGGTCATGCCGCCGAGCGCGCGCGCTGGACCGGCGCCGCGCCGAGGTCGCGATAGACGTCCAGCACGTCGGCGCAGATGGCGCGCCAGTCATAGCGGGCGCTGGCGATGCGGGCCGCGCGGCCCAGGCGCAGGCGGCGCATGGGTTCGTTGACCAGGGCCTGCAGCGCGGCGGCGTAGGCTTCGGCGTCGGCGCGCGGGGCCAGCACGCCGTCCTGGCCGTCGGTGATCAGGGCGCTGGTGCTGGGCGCGCGGGGGCACAGCACGGCCAGGCCCGCCGCCATGCCCTCCAGCGTCGCGTTGCCGAAGGCTTCGGTCAGGCTGGGATTGAACAGGATGTCGGCGCTGGACACGGCGCGGCCCAGAGCCTCGCCGTCCAGGTGGCCGGTGAAGATGGCTTCGGGCAGGCGTTCCTCCACGAAGGCGCGCGCTGGGCCGTCGCCGATGATCAGCGGACGGACCGGCTGGCCCCGCAGGCGGATCATGGTCTCGGACAGGACGTCCAGGCCCTTCTCCATGACCAGCCGGCCCAGGAAGGCGACGACGATCTCGTTGTCGGCGACGCCCAGCGACTGTCGCCAGGCGGCGTCGCGACGCGCGGGGGCAAAGCGGTCGCGATCCACGCCCCGACCCCAGACGGCGACGCGCTGGCCCAGGCCCTGTTCGCGCAGCAGGTCGGCGATCGGCGCGTTGGGCGCCAGGACCCGGTCGCAGCGGCGGTAGAAGCTGTCCAGATAGCGCTCGACCCTCGGGCGCAGCCAGTCGAGCCCATAATAGGAGAGGTAGGTCTCGAACCGCGTGTGCAGGCTGGCGACCAGCGGCAGGCCCTGTCGACGAGCCCACTTGCCGGCCTGGGAGCCCAGCAGGTCGGGCGCGGACAGGTGCACCGCCGTGGGCTTGAACTGGGCGAGGTCGGCGCGCAGGGCGCGGGTCAGGCCCAGGGCCAAGCGGTACTCGCCCCTTCCGGGGATCGCCACCGACGGGGCCGAGACCAGCTGGCCGGCCGGCTCGAAAGCCGGCGTTTCGGTCGTGGGGGAATAGACGCGAACCTCCGCGCCTTCGTCGATCAGATAGGCGGCGAGGCGATTGAGCGCCTGGTTCGAGCCATCGCGGGTATAGTTGTAGTTGCCGGAGAACAGCGCCAGGCGCAGGCCTTGAGCCGGCTTTTCCTCAGCGAACTGACGAATCGATCTTTCCGCGAGCTGCACGACGCCTCCGTTAAGTTACTCCGAGGCCCCCGCCCAATCCTCCGTATGACAATGGGCATATGGTGGAATGGTTCAGTTTCCGGAAGGGGCGCCTTCGTCGTCGGGCGGACAATCTTTGGGTCAAGCTGAACCCAAGCTGAACCATGGCGCGCAAGAGCGAACGGAGACCGGAACCGCGTCGCACCGTCACCCGTTCGACGCGGTTCGGCGAAAAAGCGCCGCATGATCTCGCGAGGGGGTTGCGCCGCGACCTCATGACCGGCTTTTGGCGGGGCGGCGCCCTTGCCGAGAGGCGGGTTCGTGCTCAGTTATGCGCTCGCGGCCGCCCGGTTCGCGGCCTCTGATTCCTAAGAGGGGCGAGGACAGCCCCGATCCAGCGAGATTTTTGAAACGTCATGCAGCCGGTCAAGACCCTCATCCTCAGCGCCGGTCAGGGCAAGCGCCTGTCGCCCCTGACGGACGACCGGCCCAAGTGCCTGGTCGAGCTGGCCGGCCGCACGGTGCTGGAATGGCAGCTGCGCCACCTCCACCAGGCCGGCGTCACCGAGGCGGTGGTGGTCACCGGCTTCCGCAGCGACCTGGTGGAGGCCGAGGTCGAGCGCCTTTCGCTGCCGGGCATGACGATCCGGACGCTCTACAACCCGTTCTACAGCGTCACCGACAACCTCGCGACCTGCTGGCTGGCGCGCGAGGAGATGAAGGGCGGGCCCTTCATGATCCTGAATGGCGACACCCTGTTCGAGCCGGCCATCGCCGAACGCCTGATCAGCGCCCCGGACGCGCCGATCACCGTGACGGTCGATCGCAAGGATGACGGCGTCTACGACAGCGACGACATGAAGGTGCTGACCGACGGCGACGCCCTGCGCGCCATCGGCAAGACCATCACCGAATACGACGCGGAATCGATCGGCTTCCTGCGCTTCAACCAGGAAGGCTCGGCCCTGTTCGTGCGGACGCTGGAAGCGATCATGCGCACGCCGGAGGGCCTGAAGCGCTGGTATCTCAGCGTGATCAACGAGATCGCGCAGAACCATGACGCCGTGCGAGTTCGCTCGATCCAGGGCCTGGATTGGGCCGAGATGGACTTCCCGGAGGACCTGGTCCGCAACCGCGCCCTGACGGCGCAGTGGGCCGCCAAGGAGGCCGAGGCCGTCTGATCTAGTTGGACGAGGGGACCTCTCCGACCAACGCCCTGACCAGATCCAGATCGGACGGCTTGTCCACGTCGACGGCCGCCAGGCCGTCGTGCGCCCGGACGGCGGCGGCCTCGACATCGGCCAGACGGCCCAGGCGCGCCACGGCCTCGTCTAGAGTCAACAGGCCCAGCGCGTAGCGGATCAGGAAGCCGGGACCCAGCATGGCGGCGATCTTCCAGGGTTGCTTGCGCAGGGCCTCGACCTTGCGCCAGACCGCGATGACCTTCAGCGCGTTCTCGTTGCGCAGCAGGAAGAGGTTGCAGCCCGAATAGCGGCCGTCGCGGAACTTGAGGTACGTCCGCTTGGTCTGGGGGGCGGCGGCCTGGACGCGATCCTCGGACGCCAGCATCACGGCGACGTCGGCGGAGGCGGGCGTATCGGCCAAGAACTGGGTGATCCACTGGGGCTTCAACAGCGCATGGTCGACCGTCGTGACCACGAGCGGGAAGCCCAGCCGGGTGGCCCCGTCGGCGACGCTCTGGCTGGGGCCGGCGGCGGGCGGCAGGACCTCGGCCCCGGTTCCGACCAGCGCCGCGCGGATCGCCTCGTCATTGGCCGAGACGCCGATCTTTTCCGCTCCAGCCGCCTGAACCGCCGCCAACACCCGCGCCAGCAGGGTCTGGCCTTGCAGGACGATCAGGCCCTTGTGCGCGACGCCGGCATAGGCGGCGGCCGGATCGACCTCGCCGCCGCGCGAGCCGGCCAGGATCAGCGCCCTGAACGGCGGGCTCGAACCGCCTGCCTTCACAGGGCCTTCTCGTAGATGCGATAGGTCTTGTAGTGCGTGCCGCCGACGTTCTCGGCGATGTGGGTCATGGCGAGGTTGTCCTCGAGGACCCACGAGATCTCGAAACGGTTGTAGCCGAGCCCGATGGCGGCGTCGCGGCCGGCCTTCATCATCCAGAAGGGCAGCATGCGGCCGCGCTGGGTGGTCGAGAACTTGCGCTTGACGCCCATCAGCGGGATCCGGGCCGACTTCACGCCCTTGACCTTCAGCCGCCACAGCAGCTTGGCCCAGCCGAAGGGCAGAAGCTTGCCGTTCAGGTCGGCGATGGCCTCGTTGACGTTGGGCAGGAAGACCAGGAAACCGGCCGGCTCGCCGTCGATCTCGGCGAACCAGGTCAGGCGCTTGTCGATCACCTGCTTCAGGGCCTTGGCCAGCTGGCGGGTCTCGGCCTCGGTGGTGGGGGTGAAGCCCCAATTGTCCTTCCAGGCGTCGTTGAGGATGTCGGTCAACGTCACGACCTCCTCGTCATAGCGCTTCATGTCCAGTTCGCGCAGGACCACGCCCGAGGGCAGGCCGCGCTTGACCCGGCGCTGGGCGATCTCGGGGATGTCGCCGGTCTCGTCGGCGACATAGGCGAAGAGATCCCTGGCCTTGGCGTAGCCCTGTTCCTCGACGCGCTTGCCGGCATAGACCGGATCGTGGCCCATCATGACCATCGGCGGGCTGTCGAAGCCATGCACCAGCAGGCCCAGCTCTTCGTTGATCGACAGGTTGAACGGGCCGACCGCGTGGGTGCGGCCGCGGGCGCGCAGCCAGTCCTCGGCGGTGCGGAACAGGATCTGGAACACGGCCGGATCGTCCTCGGCCGAGATCATGCCGAAGTGGCCGTCCAGGCGGCCCGGCGCGGGTTGGGGCGTCAGCTGGTCGATCTGGGCGCTGATCCGGCCGACGTCGCGGCCGCCGCGCGTGGCCAGGAACAGCTGCACCTCGGCGTGGGCGAAGAACGGGTTGGTCTTGGGCGTCAGGGCCTCGGTCCGCTCCAGCATGAGCGGCGTGATCCAGTTGGGATCCTTGGCGTTCAGGCGCGCGGGCAGAGCGATGAAGCGCTTCAGCTCGTCGGGCGTCTTGACGGGGATGACCTGCAGGTCGGCGTTCGCGGAGTCGAAAGGCATCACCCCTCCAGGGCCAAGAAGGTTCGCACGGCGAGGGCGCCGAAGATCGCGGGGGCGGCCCAGACGGCCAGCCAGGGGGACAACGAGCCGGACTCGCCGAGCGCGGTCAGCATGCCATTGGCCACCAGGAACAGAAGGCCGGCGGCCAGGCCCGTGGTCAGCAGCACCGCGCCCTGGCCGCTGCGGAAGTTCGCCAGGGCGACCGGCGCGCTCAGCAGCAGCATGACCAGAGAGACGAACGGACTGGCGAAGGCGGCCTGCAGGTGGGTGGCGTAGAAGCTCTCGGGCCGATCCGAGCCGCCGTTCTGCAGCGCCCGGCGGGCCGAGGCGGCGGTGGGCATGGCGTCATCGCCGAACAGCCCCTGCACGTCCTGAGGCTTCAGCGCGGTCGGCCAGGTGGTCGTGGAGGCCGTCGAGGTCTGGGCCAGGTCGCCGGTGAAGCGGGTGGTCTTGGGCTGGTCCAGCGTCCAGGCGTGGTTGGCGTAGCGGGCCTTGGGGGCTTCGACCTTCTCGATCAGAATGCCCTTGGGATCGCGGCGGAACACGGTGACGTTGGTGATCTCGCGGCCGTCGGCCGAGGCGCTGGCGCCGATGACCAGATCGGTCCCGGCGCGGAACGTGCGAGGCGAGGGAACCTTGCGCTCGGCGACCGGCGTCGTGTTCTTCCACCAGTCGGCCAGGGTCGGATCGGCGCGCGGGGCCAGCACCTGGCCGCACAGGACGTCCAGCAGCATCACCGCCACGGCGGCCGGGACGGCCATGCCGACGATGCGATAGCCCGAGATGCCGCTGGCGCGCATGGCCACCACGGCGCTTTCGCGGGCCAGTCCGGAGAAGGCGAACAGGCCCCCCGCCAGCACCGCGATCGGCGCCACCTGCTCGAACAGGCGCGGCAGGCGCAGGGCGGCGTAGTAGGCCACGCCGGCGACGCCCAATCCCCGGTCGAGAATGTCGGTGGTCACGTCCAGCAGGTCCAGGATCTGCAGGATGGACATCAGGATCAGGGCCGCGCCGAGGATGCGGGTGGCCACCGTCCGCAGGACGTAGAGCTGCAGCTTCATGCGGCTTGTCGCTTCCTGGGCGCGGGCATGGCGCGGACGATGCGCGCGACGACCTTGTTGATCCGGCGCACCAGGCGCGAAACGGGCGTGTCGCCTGGCCGCGTGCGGCTGCCGACGAACAGCCAGACGGCGAGGGCGGCGAACAGCGTGAACGGGATCCAGATGGCGGGGAGCGGCGCGACCTTGCCGGCCTTGGCCAGGCTCTGGCCCAGCAGCAGCGAGTGCTGGAAGGCCAGCAGCAGCAAGCCGGCCATCACCAGGCCCGGCGCGCGGTTGCCGCGCTTGGACGCCAGACCCAGCGGGAAGGCCAGGAGCGGCAGGAACGGCAGGAAGATCGCCCGCGCCCAGCGGCCATAGAGCTCGCTCAGCAGGGTTTCCTTGGAGACCACAGGGGTCTTGGACTTGGCCTGCCGGGCCAGCTCGCCCATGGTCAGCTCGCGCTCGTCGCTGCCCCGATCGCGCAGTAGAACCGCGGCGGCGGCCAGCGGCGTCTGGGTGGTCAGGCTGTCGAAGGCCAGGTTGCGGTACTGGCCGTCGGCGTCGTGGGCGATGCGGCGGCCGTCCTTCAGGTCCATGGTGATCGTCTTGCCGCCGGGATCCATCTTCAGGTTGGCCGAGGCGGCGGTGATGATCTCTTCCTGGCCCTTGGCGTCCAGGCGGCGAATGAAGACCCGCGTCAGGCGCTGGCCGGCCAGGTCGGCGCTGTCGGCGGTCAGCAGCGAGCCCTTGTCGTCGATGAAGGCCCCGCCGGCCAGGCGGCCGTTCCAGCCGGCGTTGATCGCGGCGTGCATCACCGCGCGATATGTGTAGCGGCTGTAGGGCTGCATGTAGCCGAACACGCCGACGCTGAAGACGCTGAGCAGCAGGCCGACGACGAAGAATGGCGCGGCGATGCGCTCCAGCGATTGGCCGCTGGCCAGCAGGGCGTCGATCTCCGAGCCGTCCGACAGCTTCACGATGACAATGAACAGCGCCACGAAGAACGCCACCGGCAGGGCCAGGCCCAGATAGTGCGGCACCAGGTTGGCGGCCAGCTGGGTGACATAGCCGAAGCGGGCGCTGCTTTGCGACAGCGCGTCCAGCAGGCGCAGCACGCGCTCCAGCAGCAGGGCCACCACCGTGACGCCCAGGCAGCCGACCAGCGGCCAGAACAGCAGGCGCAGCAGATAGCGATCGATCAGCCGCAGCGGGCCGGCTTGCAGGTCCTTGGCGCTCACGCTTGGATCCAGGCTTGCGCGAAGCGGGCGGCGAGGCGCTCGACGGCGTCGGGGGACAACGCGACGGCCGACCCCAGGGCGGGGGCGGCCGGCCAACCGGTGTCAGGGAAAGACAGGCCTTCGTGCTCGCGAACGCCCGCGTAGCGCGGAAGCACGTGGAAATGGACGTCTTTGTCGACCATCATCAACATCAGGTAATTGATCTTCTCGTATCCTACCTGCGCCTTCAGCAGACGCTCGATGCCGGCGACGGCGACCTGCAAGTCCGCGAAGGCGGCGGGACTCACTTCGGAGAACGCCTGGACGGCTTCCTTGCACACAAGGACCAAAGACCCAAATGTCGGTTGCTTCGGACGAACGAGAATCAGCCAGTGATCGGTTTCGGCGATCTTGGAACCGGGATAGCCGAACGCCAGGGCGGTGGGATTGGTCATGAGAAAGCCGGAACTCTAGGCTGATGTCGCCTGTGCCTAAGACGCGTAACAATAGGGATGCGGCCTTTTACATGGAAGCACGATCCGTTCTCGTCGGCGTGATGTTCGCGAGCCTGGCGATGGCGGGAACCGCCCACGCCCAAGGCGCCGCGCGCGCGCTGACGGACAAGGAGTGCATCGGCCGCAAGACCGCGACCCGGCTGAACGTCCAGGTCGGCGCGCTGCGCTCGGACGCCGGCAATGTGGTGATCACGGTGTATCCGGGAGATCCCAGCCGCTTCATGGCCCCGCGCGGCAAGCTGGCGCGCGCCAAGATCAAGACCTCGGCGCCGATGAGCCAGGCCTGTTTCTTCCTGCCGTCGGCGGCCGACGCCTATGCGGTGGCGGTCTATCACGACGCCGACGGCGACGGTGATCTGGGGCGCAGCCCAGCCGGCATGCCGATCGAGGGCTATGGCTTCTCGAACGACGCGCCGACCAAGTTCGGCGCGCCGTCGTTCGACGCGGTGCGCTTCGGGGTCAAGCCGGTCGGCGAGACCACCATCCGCATCAAGGTGCGCTACCCGTCCGGCAAGTGACGTCCGCCAGGCTGTAGCGGCCCAGCTCGGTCAGGCCTTCGCGGCCAGGCTCGATCCCGCGCGCCACGATTCGGACCCGGCGGAGGCCGTCGGGCAGCGACTCGATCTCAAGGGCGTGCCAGCGCGCGGGCGAGTGGCCGCTGGGCTTGGCCGAGGCGGATGGCACGCCCAGCACCGGGATCGCCGCGCCGTTCGGGCCGGGTACGGCGCCGACCAGGGATTCATGGGCATGGCCATGCAGAACCAGGTCCGCGCCGCGCTTGGCCAGGATCGCCCGCAGGGCCTCCTGGTCTTCCAGCGCCTTGCGCTTGGACACCGCGCCCTTGTGGGGCGGATGGTGCAGCACGACCAGGCGGAAGAGGCCGGCATAGGCAGGATCGCCCAGCAGGGCGTCCAGGCGTCGCAGCTGGTCCTCGCCAAGGCGGCCGGTGGCCAGGTGCGGGGCGGTGCGGACCGCCGAGCACAGGTTGAAGATCGCGACGGGGCCGCGCACCCGCACCTGCGGGAACCGCGCCTCGCCAGAGTCGCCCAGCCACGGCGTCCAGGTCGCGAAGCGTTCGTCGCCGCCTCGGCCGGCCAGGGCGTCGTGATTGCCGGGGCTGACCGTGAAGTCCTCGGGCTTTCCCAACGATTCCAGCCAGGTGCGGGCGGCGGCGATCTCCGTACGCGAAGCGAAGTTGGTGAGGTCGCCGCTGATCACCACATGATCGGGGCCGGCGGCCCGCACGTCGGCGACCAGCGCGGCCAGCACCTCGGGGCGATGGACCTTGCGTTTGCGGCGCCAGGCGATGCGGCTCAGCAGGCGTTTGGTGAAGACGTCCTTCCATCCGAACGCGCCCGGCGGCGGCGGCAGGTGGGGGTCCGAGAGGTGCGCGATGCGATATATGGACAAGACGGCTCGGGTCGTTCTGGTCGAAACGGGCGAAGCTGCTTATCAATCGCCTCGGATTTCAAAAGGTATATCTGTCTTTGAGCGCTGAAACACAAATTGGAGCCGGCGTGGGGCCGCGGGCCCTGACCGTGGGTCAGGCCGGGGGGCGAATCTGGGGCATGACCTCGGCCGAACGCCTGTCGCGGATCTATCGCCGCCTGGGCCTGACCGAGACGCCGGCCGTGGATCTGTCGCACGCCGTCGTCGCGGTCGACGCCGGCTGGGTGTTCGACGAGTCGCTGATCAAGGCCCTGGCTGGCCGCGAGGGGGCGGTGCTGGTCGACGAGACCGGTCGCGCCGTGGCCGTGCACGCGCCCGCCGACATCGCCTACGCCGCCAGCGAGGCGCTGAACGCCGGCCAGGACCCGTCGGGCCTGGATCCGCGCCTGACGCGGCTGACCGCTCTGGAGCTGGGCTCGGCCTACAACAGCGCCTTGCGCAAGCGCGAGCCGCCGGTGCTGGAACGCCTGACGCCGGAGACCGTCCGTGCGGTTGAGAGGCGTTTGTTCCAGGGTTCGTACAAGGGCGTCACCGACCTCGTCACCAAATACGTCTGGCCGACGCCGGCCCGGATCGTCACCCGCTGGTGCGCCATCGCCAGGATGACGCCGAACCAGGTGACCTTCATCGGCTTCCTGCTGACCCTGGCCGCCACCTGGCTGTTCTGGCATGGCCAGTTCGGCTGGGGCCTGGTCTGCGCCTGGATCATGACCTTCCTCGACACCGTCGACGGCAAGCTGGCCCGCGTGACCCTGACCTCGTCCAAATGGGGGAACGTCTTCGACCACGGCATCGACCTGCTGCATCCGCCGTTCTGGTGGTGGGCGTGGTTCGTCGGCGTCTACGCCGTGGGACAGTCGATCCCGTACGCTGGTCTCAGCCTGGCCATCGTCATCGGCGGCTATGTCGCCCAGCGTGTGGAGGAGGGGATCTTCCTGGCCCTCTTCAAGCTGGAGATGCACGCCTGGCGGCCGTTCGACAGTTTCTTCCGGCTGATCACGGCGCGCCGGAACCCGAACCTGATCCTGATGACCGCCTGCGCCCTGGCGGGGCGGCCCGACGTCGGCTTCACCCTGGTGGCGATCTGGACCGCCCTGTGCTTCGTCGTCCACGCCGTGCAGATCCTGCAGGGGTTGGCAGCGCCGAAGGGCTCCATTCAATCCTGGCTCTCGAAATGACGCGCATCGGGGTCGTGCGAAATCCGAAGAGCCATGGAAACCGGGCCAACCCGCCCGGTCCGGCGCCCGAGGGCGTGCGCCTGGTCGAGCCGTTCGGACGCGACGCCCTGAGAACCGAACTGGAGACCTTCGCCCGCGACGGCCTGGACCTCCTGGTCATCGACGGCGGCGACGGCACGGTGCGCGACGTCATCAGCCTGCTGCCCCATACCTTCGGGGAAGAGCCGCCGCTGCTGGCGGTGCTGCCGTCCGGCAAGACCAACGTGTTGGCCATCGACCTGGGCACTCCCAACGACTGGCGGCTGGAAGAGGCTCTGCTGGCCGCCCGCCGGGCCGAGCCGCGCGTCAAGTCGCGTCCCCCGCTGCGAGTCAGCTGGGCGGACGGTCATCGTCCTTGCCTGCAGGGGTTCTTCTTTGGGGTCGGCGCGCCGGTGAAGGCCACGAACCTGTCGCAGACGGTCCACAAGGTCGGCTTCTTCCATAATCTGGCGGTGGCCGTGACCATCGTGACGGCGACGCTGGGCGCCCTGTTCGGCGGCGCGCGCGATGAGTGGCGTGAAGGCGTCCCCGCCAAGCTGGCCTTGGACGGCGAGGCCCAGGCGAGCGGCGAGCGTTTCGCCGTGGTGGCGACCGCGCTCAAGCGCCTGCCGTTCGGCCTGAAGCCCTTCGGCGCACCGCGCGAGGGGCTCAAGCTGCTCGACGTCGACGCGCCGCCCCGGCGGCTGCTCAAGGCGCTGCCGCTGGTCCTCAGCGGCAAGGCCGAGCCGCAGCTGGAAGGCCTGGGCTATCGACGTCGCGACCCCAATGTCGTCAGCCTGGCTGGCGGCGCGCCGTTCGTCCTGGATGGCGAGGTGTTCGAGGGCGGCGAGCTGACCATCGCCCTGGGACCCGCCCTGAGGTTTCTGGTCGGATGAACCGCCTGCGCGACCTGGTCGCGGCCGAGCTGTCCGTTCCGACTCCCGCGCCGATCACCGCCTTCGCCGAGCACCTGGCGACCGTGTTCGAGGACGCGCGCGCGGTGCTGTTCTACGGTTCGATCCTGCGCACGGGCGACCTGTCGGGGGTGCTGGACTACTACGTCCTGACCGACCGGCGGCCGGCCGGCTGGCGCGGCTTCTTCACCCGCATCCTGTGGCCGGACGTCAGCTATCACGAGCTGAAGCATGACGGGCGGGTGCTGCGGGCCAAGGTCGCCTCGATGACCCTGGACCAGTTTCAGCGGGCGGCCGCCGGCGCGACCAAGGACACCACCATCTGGGCCCGTTTCGTCCAGCCCTGCGCGCTCGTCTGGGCGGACCGGGACGCCCGCGAGACGGTCGTGGACGCCGTCACCGACGCCTGCCGCACGGCGGGACGCTTCGCCGTCGCCCTGGGCCCCGTCGGCGGTTCGCCGCACGTCCTGTGGACGGCGCTGTTCCGCGAGACCTACAAGGCCGAGCTGCGGGTCGAGAAGGCCGGGCGGGAGGTCTCGATCCTGACCTTCGATCCCGAGCGCTACGATCGGGTCATGGAGGCCGTCCAGGCCGACGAGGGCGAAGCCCTGGGCGAGGGCGAGCGAATGCGCCTCAAGAAGGCCTGGGGTGTTCGCCGGCTGCTGGGCAAGCCCTTGAACGTGGCGCGGCTGATGAAGGCTGCCTTCACCTTCCAGGGCGCGGCGCGCTACGCGGCCTGGAAGATCGAGCGGCATACCGGTGTCGCCGTCGAGGTCACGCCCTGGCGCGAGCGGCACCCGATCCTTTCGGCGCCGGCGGTCCTGATGAAGGTCTGGAAGAGCCGTCGCAAGCCGTCCTGACAAGCAAAAACGCCCGGGGCGGAACCCCGGGCGTCTTCGTGTCAGCGACGTGAGCGGTATGACGTGAGCGGTATCAGGCGCGGGCGCGCTTGAGAGGCTCGATGACGCCCAGGGCCGCGCCGATTTCGGCGAAGGCGCCCAGGACGGCGTCGATCTGCTCGTCGGTGTGGGCGGCGCTGACGCTGGCGCGCAACAGCGGACGGCTGTCCGGCGTGGCGGGCGGCAGGGCCAGGTTCAGATAGACGCCGGCCTGCAGCAGGCCGTTCCACATGGCGATGGCGCGTTCCTGGTCCGGGATGGTCGTGGCGACCACCGGGCTGGCCGTCGGGCCGGTGTGGAAGCCCATGGCGGTCAGGCCGTCGTACAGGCGCTTGGCGTTGCGGTTCAGGCGGTCGCGCAGCTGCGGCTGCTCGACCATGCGACGCAGGGCGGTCACCGTCGAGGCGACCACGGCCGGCGGCAGCGAGGCGGTGAACATGTACGGGCGGCAGACGACGCGCATGACGTCGAAGTCGTCCAGGTTCGAGACGCAGAAGCCGCCGATGGCGCCCAGGCTCTTGGAGAAGGTGCCGACGATGAAGTCGACGTCGTCTTCCACGCCCGCCGCTTCGGCCAGGCCTCGGCCCGTGGCGCCCAGCACGCCCATCGAGTGGGCTTCGTCGACCAGCAGGTAGCCGCCCAGCTCGCGCTTCACGGCCGCGATTTCCTTCAGCGGCGCGACGTCGCCGATCATCGAATACACGCCCTCGACCACGATCAGGCGCTCGCCCGGCGCATCGCCCAGGCGGCGCAGGCGCTTGGCCAGGTCCTCGGGATCGTTGTGACGGAACCGGATGACCTCGGCATGGCCCAGGCGCGAGCCGTCATAGATCGAGGCGTGGCTGTCGGCGTCGAGGATCAGGTGATCGCCGCGTCCGACCAGGGTCGACAGCACGCCCAGATTGGCCTGGTAGCCGGTCGTGAAGACCATGGCGTGCTTGCGGCCGTAGAACTTGGCCAGTTCCTGCTCGAGCTCGACGTGCGCCTCGAACGAACCGTTGGCGATGCGGGAACCGGTGGTGCCGGTGCCCCGTTCCTGCACGGCCTTGACCGACGCGGCGATGGCCTCTTCGTCGAAGGTCAGGCCCAGGTAGTTGTTGGTGCCCAGCAGGATGGTCGGGCGGCCCTCGACGACGCCTTCGGTCGGCGAGGTCACGGCGTCGAAACGAACCTTGAAGGGATCGGCGCCGGCGTCCTGGATGGCCTTGTACGCATCGCGATAGGCCAGGTGCTTATCAAACAGCCCCATTAGTTAAGCCCTAGTCCGGAGATCGTTGATCAGTTTGGAGAGGTCGCCGGCGGTCTCGACGGAGGCCAGGCGATCGAGGGGAATGGAGATGTCGAAGGTGTCTTCGAGCTCCATGATGATGTTCATGAGGGCTAGCGAATCCACGGCGAGGTCGCGACCGATATGCGATTCCGAGCGCACCTCGACGGGTCGTCCCAGAACCTTGCTCGCCGCCACCCCGATCTCGCGCAAGCTGAGATCCGTCACCGTATCCATTCTAAATCAAACCTCCGGGAGCCCCACCCGTGACACTACTGTAACGGCGAGTCTGTCAGATTTCCGCCTTATTCGAACTCGGCGCCGATATTTTTGGGCAACCAACCCTCTGTTCGATACCAATCGACGGTGTGAGCGAACCCATCGATCAGGCCGAACACGCTGGGTACTCCCTCCGCCATCGGAGCGCTAGATAGTGACCAATCGGCATGAAGCAACTCCCTGACCTTGCCCGAGCCGAACACCAGGGGCGTGTTCGAGGCGGAAGACCAAGCATCCGCAAGGGTTCCGGCCAGTGTCAAAGCCTTGTCGGGAAGCCTTACCAGGCGCGGCTTTGAGCCCATGACGGCCCCCGCGGCGCTCATGATTTCCGTCCAAGTGTAACCGTCACGCCGCACATCCGAGAGCTCAACCAGACCCTGAATCGGGTTTGTGCAGTAGTTCGAGAGCTTTTTTGCGGCGTCCTGGACATGGATCATGGCCACCCGGGCGTCCGGCGACAGCACCGGCAGGATCGGGCTTTTCGCGGCCAGTTCGAACAGCGGCAGGGTTTCGGTGTCGCCGGGGCCATAGATGGCCGGGGGCCGCACGATGAGGGCTTCGGGACAGGCCTCGCGGACGGCGTCCTCGCCCGCGCGCTTGCTGGCGGCGTAGTTCGAGAGCCCCGGCTCACGGGCGGCAAGACTGGAAATCAGGATAAAACGAGCGCCCGCGGACTTGGCGGCCAGGGCGGCGGCGCGGGCCCCGTCGCGGTTGACGACGTTGAAGCCCTCCAGCGTGGCGGCCTTGATCAGGCCGGCCGCGTGGACGACGACCTCGGCGCCGTGAACCAGGCGGTCCAGCGCGCCGGGGGTCTTGAGGTCGCCGGCGACGACCTCGAGCTCGATGTCGCGCCAAAGGGGGTGGACCGGGTCGCGGCGGACCAGGACGCGCGGCGTCCAGCCGTCCCTGGCCAGGGTCCGGACCAGATGACGGCCCAGAAAGCCCGTGGCCCCGGTGACCGCGACGACCGGCCCAGAAGCGCGAAGGCTAGTCACCGTAGGTTCCGGCCAGATAGGCGGCCTTGGCCTTGGAGCGGCTGAGCTTGCCCGACGAGGTCTGGGGCAGGGCGTGAGCGCCGACCAGCTTCACCTTGGCCTCGACTCCGTGGCGGGTGCGCAGCAGGGTGGCGACCTGTTCGACCAGGGCCGCGCGGCTGTCGGCGTCGCCGCCGCGCGCCTGGACCAGGACCACGATCTGGTCTTCCGGCTCGGCCGGGATCGAGAAGGCGCAGACGTCGCCGCTGCGCAGGCCCTCGATCTCGTGGTCGGCGGTCCATTCCAGGTCCTGCGGCCAGATATTGCGGCCGTTCAGGATGATCAGGTCCTTGGCCCGGCCCGTGATGACGATCTCGCCTTCGATCTTGAAGCCGAGGTCGCCGGTGTCCAGCCAGCCGTCGGCCGACAGCACGCGGGCGGTCTCTTCCGGATTGGCGAAGTAGCCGCTCATCACCGAGGGGCCCTTGGCGAAGATGCGGCCGACGCCGCGCTCGGGCAGGACGGCGCCGGTCTCGTCGCGCACTTCCAGGAGGTGGTGGGGCAGGGCGGGGCCGCAACGCGCGAAGTCGCGGGCGCGGTCGGAGCCTTCCGGCGCGTCGACGGCCAGGTTGTCGCGCTCCAGGCGCTCGACGTCCAGGGTCTCGGCCCGCAGCCCCTTGCCCAGCGGCGCCATCGACAGGGCCAGGGTGGCCTCGGCCATGCCGTAGCTGGCCACGAAGGCCTTGTCCGAGAAGCCGGCCGGGCCGAACGCCTCGACGAAGGCCTTCAGCGGCGGCATCCGGATCATGTCGCCACCCAGCCCGGCTTGGCGCCAATGGCTGAGATCGTAGTTTTCGAGCGACTGGCCCTGGACGCGGCGGGCGCAAAGCTCGTAGCCGAAGGTGGGGCTGTAGGCGGTGGTGGCCTTGTTGCGCGAGATCAGGTCGATCCACAGCAACGGACGGCGCACGAAGGCGCCCGTGGGCAGCAGGTCGACCGACATCTGGCAGCTCAGCGGGGCCAGCAGGAAGCCGATCAGGCCCATGTCGTGATAGAGCGGCAGCCACGAGATGGCGCGGTCGCTGGGCACGACCTGCAGGCCGTCGCGGGTGATCGCCACGCAATTGGCCATCAGGGCCTTGTGCAGCACCAGGACGCCGGTCGGGGTGCGGGTGCTGCCCGACGAGAACTGCAGGTAGCAGGGGCTGTCGGGGGTGATCTCGGGCAGATCCGCGCCGCCGTCTCCGTTCTCGTCATCTGGCAGGTCGGCCAGGACGCCGGCGAACGTCAGGCCCGCGGCCTCGCCGATCTCCGAGAGCCAATCCTTCAGGCCGACCGGGCCGATCAGGATCCTGGCCTTGGCCGACCGGGTCAGGTTCTTGATCTGCTCGATATAGGCCGCACGACCGCCCAGCGGGGTCGGCAGGGCCATGGGGGCGGGAAGCAAGCCGGCGTACTGGCAGGCGAAGAAGGCGCGGACGAAGTCGGCGTCGGTCTCGGCCAGCAGGGCCACGCTGTCGCCGACCTTGGCGCCCGTGGCCAGCAGGCGGCGGGCCAGCGCCAGGGCGTCCTCGCGCAGCCTGGCGTAGGGGATGGCCTCGACCAGTTCGCCGCGCAGCGAATAGAGGTTGACCCCCGTCTTGCCGGTGGCGGCGAAATCGAGGGCCTGGGTCAGGGTTGGGAAGTCGGCGAACCGGACGGTGCGGTCAGACGCCGTGGGCGTGATCATAACTTGGGCCTTCATCGTCTTTAGTCGTGCGCGCGGAGTCTTCTTCCGCCGCGAGTCGGGCGAGCCTGCGGCGCGCCATGAAATACATGCCAACGGCCATTGCCAAAGCGGACGCAACCAGGGCGGCGCCCGCGCCGGCCAGGCCGAACGCGTCGATCAGTGGGACCAGGGCCGCCAGATAGGCGACTACGACCACTAGGCGGACGGCCAGCGCGGCGCCGGCGGCCCGCATGGAGACCAGCATCGGCTCCAGCGGCAGGGTCATGACGCCGATCGCCGCGGCGGCCACCTGCCAGTTCATGACCCCGGCGGCCGCGCCATACGCCTTGCCCATCACGATCTCAAGGATCCACCGGCCGGCCCCCAGGCTGACCAGCAGCAGCACGCCGGCCGCGGCGCCGCCGATCAGGCCGATCTGCAAGGCCAGCTTGGTCATGGCCTGCTGGCCGCCGGAGGCGCGCATCTTCGCCAGTTCGGGATACAGGGCGGGGACCATCAGCCGCGCGGGCTTGGCCATGCCGTCGGCCACCTGCCGCCCGATCCGCCAATAGGCGGCCTGGACCGGGCCCAGCATCGCGCCGACCACCATGGTCAGCACATGGGTGAAGCCCACGTCGATGGTGCTGGAGAAGTTGGTGGCCAGGGCGAAGCGCCAGACGCCGGACAGGCCGTGGCTCGTCGGCCCCAGCAAGGTGAAGCCCTTCAGCAGTCCGCGCTTGCTCAGGTCCCAGACGGCGATGGCGGCGATGTAGAAGAACGAAGCGAAGGTGCCCGCGGCCCAGGCCAGCAGAAACCACTGGATCGGGGCCTGGATCACCGCGCAGATCGCGCAGCCGATCATCCGCACCAGCGAACTCACCGCCTGCTGGCCGGCCAGGAAGCGGAAGCGGTCGAACAGGCGCAGCAGGCCCACGCCCGTGGCCGAGGTCATCACGCCGATCGACAGGGCGTACAGCGCGCCATAGGCGGTCATGTCTGCGGGCCACTGCAGCTCGCGCCAGAACAGGAAGGCGCCCGCCACGCCCAGGGCCGTGCCGAGTACGCCGCTGATCAGGTCCAGCAGCAGCGACAGGCGCAGCACCTGCTGGAAGCGGGGACGGTCGCCTTCCATCGCCGGGGCGGCGCCGTAGCTGATCAGGGTCTGCCAGGACTGGAAGTGCGCGACCTCGCCCAGGAACTGGGCGAAGGCGTTGATCAGCACGACCACGCCCATCAGCTCCTTGCCCAGGCTGCGGGCGGTCAGGGCGATATAGGCCAGGCCGACGATCGCGTTGACCACGCGCCCGCTCAGCAGCTGGCCGGCGTTGGCCAGGACCTTCCTGAGCGGCGAGACCGGCGCGGCCTCCTGTGGGGCGACGTCGCTCATGCGGCGCGCTCCAGCTTGTCGACGATGGCGCGGGCCGCGCGCACCGAGGCGGTGACATTGCTCACGTCGAACGTCTCGTCGATGCCCCAGACCTGGGTCTCGCGATAGTCGTCATGGGTGGCGAAGGCCTGGTCCAGGCCATCCCCCAGCCGGTCGATGCTTTCCAGCACCGGGCCGAACAGCCAGTGGTGGAAGCTGGGGTCGCCGCACCACGATGCGCCGCTGCTGTTGAGGAACAGGCATGGCTTGGGCGTGCGCAGGAACTCGTAGACCTGGCTGGAGACGTCGCCCAGATACAGGTCGGCGGCCCTGGTGTAGGTCATGTCCGCCGCGGCCGGCCCACCCAGGTCGACATGGATGCGAGGGTTCTCGGCGAAGGTCTTGAACGCCGCGCGCTCGTCGCTGGAGGCGGTCTCGAACAGGCGGATGTGCGGCGCGAAGATCAGGTTGTAGCGGTCGTTGGCCGCGAAATGCTCCAGCACCTGCCGGCCCCATTTGGGCCACGAGCCCAGCTCGGCGTGGAAGTGCGGATTGTACAGCACCACCGGGCCGGGGCGGTCGAAGCGCGGGGCGGGGCGGGGCGGCAGTTCGTCCACCAGGTCGAACTTGGGATAGCCGACCATGGCGCAGGTGTCTTCGGTGACCCAGCCTTCGCTGAGCATGCGGTCTCGCTGCTTGCGGCCGGCGGCCATCACCAGATCGAACAGCTTCAGGCGCGGCTCGAACGGCCCTTCGCGGTCGCCGGCCCCGTGCTGGGTATAGACCAGCAGCGGATGGCGCACGCCCAGGCGGCGCAGCAGGGCGGTGGTCCGCTCGGGCGTGATCACCGCGTCGTAGCGGGCCAGGCGGAGGGCGTTGGCGATCAGCATCGGCGCCTTGGGCGGGGCTCCGCCGCCGCCCAGTCGCCGCAGCCAGGCGGGCGGCAACAGGACCAGCTCGATCGGCGCGCCGCCCAGTTCGGCGATCAGGCCGGCGACATAGTCGATCAGTTCGGGCGTGGTCGCGGCGATCTCGACCTTGATGGCCGGCCAGCGTCTGGCCATGGCGACGGCCACCGACAGGCTGTGCCAGACCTGATGGTGTTGCGCGATGTAGAGGAAGCAGACGCGTTTGCCGGCGGCCACGTCAGCGACGCGGCTCCAGCCGGGTGCGCACGCGGCCGTTCAGCACCACCCGGTCGCCCTTGTCGGTGACGTTGTAGCTGTTGGCGCGCGTGCTGCCCTTGGGACCCGAGCCCGCAATGCCCGCGCCGCCGCTGACCTCGCCGGTGCGCATGTCGATCAGGGCCTGGGGCGCGTCGAAGTCGTAGCCTTCGGCGCTGGTGATCTTAACTTGGTCGGACAACAGCAGGGTGTGCTCGGCCTCGCGATAGAGCCCCGTTTTGGCCGTGGCCTGGCTGGGGTTGGGCGCGCCATAGCCGCGCACCAGCAGCGGCGTCGTCAGCCGAACCAGGTTCTGGTCCTTGGCGTCGCGCTCGGCGTGATCGGCGGTGATCAGGAAGGCGCGGCCGTCCTTCAGCACGCCGGTGAATCGCGGCTTGTTCAGCAGCAGCGGCGTATTGGCCGCCTGGGTCTGGGTCTTGTTCGAGGCGAAGCTGCGCAGCGAAGCCTGGCCGACCACGGCGACGCCGACGCCGGCGGCGAAGACGGCCAGCGCCAGGCGCAGGCGTCGGACCGGCGCCCGGCGACGATTGCGGGCCCGTTCTGCGGCGCTGGGAGTGGCGGGGACGGCCGAAGCGCCGTCGGTCTGGGTGAGCATTTGGGGAATGGATAGTCCCACGTTGTCATTCGCCCAAGACCTTTGTTTTCCGGTGCGCGGTCGTGGCGCGGTCCGGACGCGGGGCGAGCAGGATGCAGATGGCGTCGCCGGGCGGTTCGTCAAGGCCGTGATCGGGTCGGTTGTTTGCGCGGGCGAAGCGCGTGATGATCCGCGCCATGTTCGATCGACCCTCGCAGCACAAGGATTTCGGCGTCTTCCTGCCGGTGGCCAACGGCGGGTGGATCGTGTCGAAAACCACGCCCACGCTGGATGGCCTGTACGCCCAGAACCGCGCCGCGGCCATCGCGGCCGACCAGGTCGGCATGGACTTCGTGATGTCGATGGGCAAGTTCCGCGGCTTCGGCGGCGAGACCGACCACTGGGGGACCTCGCTCGAGTCGGTGACCCTGATGGCCGCCATCGCCGAGGCGACGAAGCGGGTGCGCATCTGGGCCACGGTGCATCCGCTGCTGCAGAATCCGGCCGTGGCCGCCAAGATGGTCGCCACCCTGGACCATATCAGCGGCGGCCGGGCGGGGCTCAACATCGTCGCCGGGGCCTACAAGGCCGAGTTCGACCAGATGAGCGCCTGGGATGATTCGCTGTCCCACGACGACCGTTACGCTCTGGCCGAGGAGTGGACGACGATCGTCAAGCGCCTGTGGGCCGAGGACAGCGTCGACTTCGCCGGCAAGTTCTTCACCATGCGCGACTGCCAATCGCGGCCCAAGCCCCTGTCGCGGCCGCGCCCCGAGCTGATCTGCGCAGGCATGTCCGATCGCGGCTTCCAGTTCTCGGTGCGCGAGGCTGACGCCTGTTTTATCGGCGGGCGGTCGCGGGATGAGCACCGCGAAGCTTCCCGTCGCGCCAAGGCCCTGGCGGCGACCCTGGGCAAGACCGTCCGCACCTACGCCATGTGCACCATCATCCACGCCGACAGCGACGCGGGCGCCGAGGCCCTGGCGCGCCGCTACGCCGAGGGCGCGGACATGGGTGCGATCCTGGCCATGCTGGCCAGTTGGGGCGTGCCGGCCGAGCGTCTGGCCTCGGTCGCCGAAAAGCAGGGGGCGTTCATGACCCAGACCATGATCGGTTCGCCCGAGACCTGTCGCGAGCAGGTCGAGGCCTTCATGACCGACTGCGAGCTGGACGGGCTGATGCTGATCTTCCCGGATTATGTCGAAGGCTTGTCCATGTTCGGAAGTGACATCCTGCCCAAGCTGCGCACGGTGTTCTCGTGAACCTGGAGCATTGGATCGCCCCGGACCGCACCGCCCTGCTGATCGTCGACATGCAAGTCGATTTCGCCTCGCCCGAGGGCCTGAGCGCTCAGTGGGGACTGGATCTCTCGACCGTGCCGGCGGCCCTGGCGGCGGCCGAGCGCCTGGCGGGCGCGGCCAGGAGGGCGGGCGTCCCGGTGGTGTTCGTGGGCCTGTTCACGACGCCGGAAACCGATTCCGACGCCTGGGACGAGCGGATGCGCCGGCGCGGCGCCGACCCCGAAGCCGGCCCGGCGCTGTGCCGCGCGGGCGCGCCGGGCAGCGATTTCGTCGGTCCCCAGCCCCAGTCTGGCGAGCTGGTGTTGCGCAAGACCCGCTATAGTCCCTTCTGGGACACCGATATCGACGCGCAATTGAAGGCCCTGGACGTCGACACCCTAGTGATCGCCGGCCTGACCACCGAATGCTGCGTCGCCGACACCGCTAAGGACGCCTTCAACCACGATTACCATGTGTTCGTCGCCGCCGACGCCTGCGCGGCCTACGAGCCTGACCTGCATGCCGGGGCGCTGAAGATGCTGGACCTGAACACCGCGATCCTGACCGACACGGACAGCGTCGTCGACGCCTGGCGCGTCTGATGATCTCGCAAGCCGATCGGGACGCGATCGCCGCCGCCATCGACGAGAACGAGCTGACCGAACTGGCCCTGGCCTTGGGCAATATTCCCAGCCGCTCGGGTCAGGAGCGCGAGGCGGGCGACTTCGTCCACGACTGGATGGCCCGCGAGGGCTTCTCGCCGCGCAGGGTCGGGGCGACCGAGGATCGCTTCAACGTCATCGGAACCTATGGCGGGCTGGGGCAGGGCAAGAACCTGCTGTTCACCGCCCACCTCGACACCGAGAGCCCGACTCGGGAGCCGGACCTCGACGTCTACAAGTACAGTCCCGCGACCCTGGCCGATCCGGAATGGGAGCGCTGCTGGCTGGAGGACGGGGTGCTGCGCGGCTACCCGATCGCCAATGATCGCGGGCCGATGAGCTGTTTCCTGATCGCCGCCAAGGCCCTCAAGAAGGCGGGCTACGGCCTGGCCGGCAAGATGTACCTGACCGCCTGTCCCGGCGAGATCGGGCCGGAGCCGATGGAGGAACATCGCGGCGTCGCGTACCTGGGCAAGGATATCGGCGCCCACTACCTGTTCCACCATGGCGGCGTCGCGCCGGACTACGCCATCGCCGCCGAGGGCTGCGACTTCGGCTGGACCAGCGTCGGCTGCGGCTATGCGGTGTTTCGGCTAAGGCTTTGGGGCGACGGGATTTTCACCCCGCTGCTGCGCCATCCCGAGCGTGCCGCCGACCATCCCAATCCGATCTATCGTCTGGGCAAGCTGACCGACGCCATCCACGCCTGGACCCGCGAGTGGGAGGCCGCCAGCCGCCACGAGAGCGCCGGCGGGATCGCCGAGCCCAAGGCCCAGCTGTGCGCTGTCCGGGGCGGCGCGCCGTTCCAGTTCGGCGACGGGACCGAACTCGTCAATCTTTACCTCGAGGTCGGCCTCAACCCCCGCCAGAAGGCCGCCGACGTGCAGCACGCCCTGGAAGCCATGGCGCGCGCGGCGGGCGTGGGGCGGGTCGAGGTCGAGCCGGTGGTCGTGCGCCACGGCTTCGAGGCCGACGCGGCCGAGGTCGCGCCGCTGGTGGGGGCGGTGGACGCCGCCACGCGGCTTGGCCTGGGCCACGCCCTCCAGCGCGCCAGCCCCGTGTATTCCAGCATGTGGCGCGACCACAACGTCTTCAACATGCATCGCGTGCCGGCGATCACGACGGGGCCACGCCGCTGGCGGCCGACGCCGAAGGACCTGGCCGACAGCGCCCTGATCTACGCCCTGACGGCGCTGGAGATCTGCGGCCGAGCCGAAGGGGAAGCGACGACGCGGGCGTCGTCGGTCTATCCGGACAACCCGTTCGGCGCCTGAGTTCCATGAAAGTGGGATGGCCGGTCGGAGCTGCTCAATTCTCCGACCGGCAGGTCCGCCGACGGTAAGGGGCAGCCGGCGTCCTCCATAGGGTTGACGCCCCCGCGGAAGCTCTCCCTCCAGCCGTCCGGCCACGAAAAATGACCAGAATGGGTTTTGATCTTCAGGCCTTGCGGACAGCCTCCTGCCACAGCGTGTCAGCAAGGCGCCGCGCGCCTGCTTGTCAGCGGCGGCGGGAACACCGAAGTTCCGGGAACGTTGTCGTCGCTCGGGGCTGCGCCACAGTCCCGCTCGGCCTGGAGGGCCCATGACCCCGGACGATCTGCCCGCTATGGACCTGCTGGATGCGTCGATCGACGCCCTGGTCGACCGCTATCGCCGCGTGCGGCGACGGACCGAGGTGCTGGCCGCGCCGCTCTCGCCTGAGGACCAGGCGGCCCAGTCGATGCCGGACGCCAGCCCGACCAAATGGCACCGCGCCCATACGACCTGGTTCTTCGAGACCTTCCTGCTGACGCCGTTCCTGCCCGGCTACACGGTCTACGACGCCAGTTTCGGCTATCTGTTCAATTCCTACTATGAAGCGGTCGGTCCGCGGCAGCCCCGCCCGCAGCGCGGCTTGCTGACCCGTCCGTCGGCGCACGAGGTCGGCGCCTATCGCGCCCACGTCGACGCGGCCATGTCGCGCCTGCTGGAAGGCCCGCTTCTGGAAGGGGCCATGGCGCCGGAGATCCGCGAGCGCCTGGAGCTGGGCCTGGCTCACGAGGAGCAGCATCAGGAACTGATCCTGATGGACATCCTGCATCTGTTCGCCCAGTCGCCGCTCAGCCCGGCCTACCAGGCCGGTCCCGCCGCCGCGCGGCCGGATCCGGGGCCGCAGCGCTTCCACCGCTTCGCCGGCGGCCTCGTCGAGATCGGCGCCTGTGAAGCCGGCTTCGCCTTCGACAACGAGCGGCCTCGTCACAAGACCTATGTCGCCCCCTTCCGTCTGTCCGACCGCCTGGTGACCAATGGAGAGTGGCTGGCGTTCATCGAGGCGGGGGGCTATGGCCGCGCCGACCTGTGGCTGTCCGAGGGCTGGGCCAAGGTCAACGAGGAGGGCTGGGAGGCTCCGGCCTACTGGCGGCGTGACGAGGCCGGCGTGTGGACCACCATGACCCTGCGCGGACGCCATCCGGTCGATCCGAACGCGCCCGTGGTCCATGTCAGCTACTACGAGGCCGCCGCCTACGCCGCGTGGGCGGGCCGACGTCTGCCGACCGAGGCCGAATGGGAAGCCGCCGCGACCGCCAGCGGCGTGACCGCTCTGCGCCAGCTGTACGGCGCGGCCTGGCAGTGGACCGCCAGCGCCTACGGGCCCTATCCCGGTTTCAAGCCCGGTCCCGGCGCGCTTGGCGAGTACAACGGCAAGTTCATGGTCAGTCAGATGACTTTGCGCGGCGGCTGCGAAGCTACGCCGCCAGGCCACACGCGGGCGACCTATCGCAACTTCTTCCATCCCGGCAGCCGCTGGATGTTCGCCGGCCTACGCCTGGCCGACGACGACCGCCTGGCCGAGGTGACGCCCGAGAACGCCTTCCTGGGCGAGGTCATCGCCGGTCTGTCGGCCAGTCCCAAGACCTTGCCGGCCAAGTATTTCTACGACGCGGAGGGCTCCCGCCTGTTCGAGGCGATCTGCGAGCTGCCGGAATACTACCTGACCCGCACCGAGACGGCGCTGCTGCGCCGGATCGCGCCGGAGATCGCCGCGCGCATCCCGGACGGCGCGGCCCTGGTCGAGTTCGGCAGCGGCGCCAGCACCAAGACCCGCATCGTGCTGGACGCCGCGCCGCAGATCGCCGTCTATGCGCCGATCGACATCAGCCCCACCGCCCTCGACGAGGCCGCCGCAAGCCTGCGCCAGGACTATCCGTCCCTGGAGGTCGCGCCGCTGGTCGAGGACTTCACCAAGGCCATCGCCTTGCCCGAGGGCGCCAAGGGCCATACGCCCGTCGGCTTCTTCCCCGGTTCGACCATCGGCAACTTCGCGCCCGACGAGGCCGAGGCTCTGCTACGCCAAGCCCGTACGCTGCTGGGCGAGGGCTCGCTGTTCATTGTCGGGGCGGACGTGGCCAAGGACCCCGCGGTGCTGATCCCGGCCTATGACGACGCCCAAGGCGTGACGGCGGCCTTCAACCGTAACGTCCTGGTCCACATCAACCGTGAACTGGACGGGACCTTCGATCCGATGGCGTTCGCCCACAAGGCCGTCTGGAACGCCCGGGAGAGCCGGGTCGAGATGCATCTCGAGAGCAAGCGCGACCAGATCGTCATGGTCGGCGACTATGGCTTCCGGTTCGCCGCCGGAGAGACCATCCACACCGAGAACTCGTACAAGTACCCTGCCGAGGCCTTTGAGACGATCGCCCGGCGCGCGGGCTGGACCGTGGCCCAGCGCTGGATCAGCGAGGATCCGACCTTCGGCGTCTACGCCCTGATCGCCTGAGATCGAGGCGAAGCAAGGAGAGGGCGCTTGCCATACGCGCGCGAAAACGCGCCGGTTCCGGAAAGCCGGGACCGGCGCGTCTCGGATGTGGATCCGATCAATCGCTAAAGGGCACGTTCGCCGGGGCGACCGCCACGCGAGGACGAACCGCCCTTGCGTCCGGCGTTCGCCGCCAGGTCTCGATCCTTGGCGAAGCTGCGCTTTTCGCTGGGCACGCTAGCTCCGCCCTTCCTGGCGATTTCGCGGCGGCGTTCCGGGTCCATGGCGGCGAAACCGCGACGACCGCGGGGACGTTCGCTATCGATGTCCATGTGGGGCTCCTAGTCGGACAGGTCACAAGGCGGACGGGCGAGATCAGGCGTCATAGGGACGGTCGTCCCCTGGATCGACCGGCGGCGGCGAGGTGGGGGGCTCCTCGACGGGCGTGACGCCGGGCTCGTACTCGGGCGGTTTAGGCTCGGGCGGCGGCGGGGCGTCTGGGTCGGTCACTGGCGTCGTTTCCTGCGCGTTCCGGTGAAGTAACCAGCGAAGACGCTTTCGGTTCACCGTGAGATCGCACTAATTACGCCGCACCGGGACGGACCGGCCGGTGAGGAGTCGTGTGAGAATGACCCGTAAGTCCAAGCAGATGGCCGTGCGCGCCGCCTCTCACTGGCGTTTGGCGGCCGGTTTGGGGGCGGGAATTTTCGCCTGGAGCGTTGCGAAATATTTCGGCGCGCCGCGTGGAGCGCACCTGTTGCTGGGCTGGGACTGCGCCGCAAGTGTCTATTTGTTGACAATGTGGCGGCTATTCTTGAAGGCCGACGAAGCCGAGGTCCGCTCGCGCGCCGCCCAGGAGGACGAGGGCGTGCCGGTGCTGATGCTGATCGTGCTGGCCGCGATCGTCGCCAGCCTGGCGGCGGTGGTCGACGCCATGATCTTCGCGAAGAGCGCGACGGGTCCTGACAAGGCCTTCGTCGCCGCCTGCGCCGGCGCGACGCTGGTGCTGTCGTGGCTGGTGCTGCAGTCGGTGTTCGTCCTGCACTACGCCCACCGCCATTTCGGCGACGGCAAGAGCAAGGGCGGCATCCAGTTTCCCGGCGAACCGCCGACCAGCTACATGGACTTCGCCTATCTGGCGTTCAGCGTGGGGGCGACCTTCCAGGTCTCCGACAACAGCATCCTGACGGCCAAGCTGCGCCGTCTGGTCACCGCCCACGCGGCCACCGCCTATTTCTACAACACCGCCATTCTGGCGCTGGGCATCAATATCATCGCCAGCCTAGTCGGCGGCTGAGCCTAGAAGGGCGCGCCGCCGCCACCGCCCATGCCGCCGCGGGAATGGCCGCCACGCCCGCCGCCGCGACCCCCTCGGCCGCCGCCCATGCCGCCCTTGCCCTTGCCGCCGGGCCGGAAGCCGGTCTGGGCGGGAGTTTGGGGCAGTTCCTCCAGCTTGAGCACACCGTCCTTGTCGGTGTCGAGCAAGGCGAAGCGCGTCTTGGCGGCCTTGGTCGCCTCGTCCTTGGTGATGCGGCGGTCGAAATTGGCGTCCGAGGCCATGACGGGCTCGGGCTCGGCGATCAGGCTAAACAGCGCCGCGCCCTGCAGGACGTTCGCGCCTTGCTGGCGCCGGCGCGGACCCATGTCGTCGTCGCCGCCGCCATCGCCGCCCGGGCCCTGACCCATCGGTCCGCGCCGCATTGCGCCGCCCGGCGAGGGCAGGCCGATGATCTCGGGGGCGATGCGGGTTTCGTAGTTCGAGACCTCGAAGCCATCGATCACGCCGTTCTTGTCCACGTCGAGTACGGCGAAGAAGCGCAAGCTGTCGGCCACGAACTCGTCGCGACTTAGCGCGCCATCATGATTGGCGTCGGCGCCGTCGAACCAGGCCTTGACCGGGTAGGGCGCGCCGGCCGGGGCGCGGAAAGGCTCGCCGGCCGGGCTGATGAACAGCTGCGGCCCGCCGGAACCTGGACCGCCTTCGCGGTGAGGGCCGCCGCGCCCAGGCGGACCTTCGCGGCCGCCGGGACCTCCCGGACCATCGGGCGGGCCGGAGGCGCAGCCGGCGAGCGAGGCGGCGAGGGCGGCGGTCAGTCCGAACGAGCGAAGGTTCATGCGCGGGATCTCCAATCAGCCAAGCTTTGAAGCCCGGCAGGATTTCCTGGCGATGTCAGACGCGGCCCTGGGCCTTGCGGCGCGGCAACACTCGCCCCGCTTCCGCCGTAAAGCGCCGCCGGAGCTTGCCGCCGAATATCACGAGGGCGCCATCAGGCCGGCAGGCGGACGCAGGCGCGCAGTCCGCCGCCGGGCCGGTTCTGAAGGGTGACGTCGCCGCCGTGGGCGCGGGCCAGCGACCGGACGACCGCCAGGCCCAGCCCGATCCCGCCGGTCTCGCGGTTGCGCGAGGGTTCGCCGCGATAGAAGGGCTCGAACACCCGCTCCAGTTCGGCCGGGGGGACGCCGGGCCCGTCGTCGTCGATCTCGATGATCGCCATGCCGTCTTCGGCATAGACGCCGCCGCGGACTGCGCCGCCATATTTCAGGGCGTTGTCGACCAGGTTGGCGACCATGCGCTTGAGGGCCACGGGATCGCCCTCGATGACCACCTTGTCGGCCCGTTCGACCGTGGCCTGGCCACCGGTCTCGGCCGCTTCGTCGATCACGCTCTCGACCAGGGACGACAGCTCCAGCTTGGTGCGCTCCGCCGGGCGGTTGGTGTCGCGCACGAAGCCCAGGGTCGCGGAGATCATCGCCTCCATCTGGTCGATGTCGGCGGCCAGCTTGGCCCGGACGTCGTCGGGCGTGGCCTCGATGCGGAACTTCAGGCGGGTCAGCGGCGTGCGCAGGTCGTGGGCGATCGCCCCGACCATGGCCGTGCGGTCCTCGACATAGCGGCGCAGGCGCTCCTGCATGTTGTTGAACGCCGTGGCGGCGGCGACCACCTCGCCCGAGCCGGTTATGCTCAGCGGCGGAGTGCGCGGGTCCTTGCCCAGGCGCTCGGCGGCGTCGGCGAAGGCGGTGATCGGTTGGGCCAGGCGGCGGGCGAACAGCCAGGCCAGCGGCGTCACGGCCGCCACCGACAGCAGCAGGATCAGCAGAACGCGCTGCTGCCAGCTGTCGAAGCGGAAAGTCGGCTTGGGCTCGACCACCAGCCAGTGGCCGTCGCTTTGGCGAACCCCCAGCTTGAAATCGCCGAACAGCAGGGGTTCGTCCTTACCCCGCGGCGCGCCCGGCGCCCCCGGCTCGCGGGCGAAAGGTTCGCGCGGGGGCCCGGCGCGAGGGCCGTCGTCGCGGGCCTTGGGCGGGGTGACGGGCGCGCGCCGCACGAAGAAGCGCGGGCCGTTGTCGATCTGCAGCTCGATGCGATTGACGGGCACGTCGATGGCGCGGCTGATCTCGTTCTTGAAGTCGATCCGGCGCGGGCTGTCGGGGCCGATCGAGCGGACCGAGCCGCGCTGCTTGACGACCAGCAGCCGGCCGTCGCGCGGCTGCACCGGTTGACCGGATTTGATGGCCCGGGCGATCTCGCTGGACCGATAGAACTCCGGCGGCGGCGGAGGCAGGTTGAAGATGACCGCGATCGAGATCAGCTGGGCCGCCACCAGGGTGACGATGACGAGACCCAGGGCCTGGACGAACAGCGGCGCGCCGCGCCGGAACGGGGTCATGGGGTGCGCACGACCTTGGCGGTGAACATGTAGCCTTCGCTGCGGATCGTCCGGATCAGCTCGCTGCCGCCGCCGTCGTCCAGCTTGCGACGCAGACGGCTGATCTGGACGTCGATGGCGCGGTCATAGGCGTCGCTGTCGCGGCCGCGGGCCAGGTCCAGCAGCTGGTCGCGGGTCAGGACCCGTTGCGGGCGCTCCACGAAGGCGCGCAGCAGCGAGAACTCGCCGCTGGAGAGGTTGACGACCACGGACTGTGGCGAGCGCAGTTCGCGGCGCACCAGGTCCAGGCGCCAGCCGGCGAACTCGCAAGCCGCGCCCATGGCGTCGTCGACGGCGCGCGGCTCCTGGCGGCGGCGCAGCACGGCGCGGACGCGGGCCAGGAGCTCACGGGGATTGCACGGCTTGGGCAGGTAGTCGTCGGCCCCCAGCTCCAGGCCGACGATGCGATCGGTTTCCTCGCCCATGGCCGACAGCATGATGATGGCGGGGCCGTCGCTGGCCGCGGACAGGCGGCGGCAGATCGCCAGGCCGTCCTCGCCGGGCAGCATGACGTCCAGCACGATCAGGTCGATGGGCCCGCGCGCCAGGACTTGCTCCATGGTGCGAGCGTCCTGGGCGGTCTCGACCGCGTAGCCGTGGCGGGTCAGGAAATCGGAGACGACGTCGCGGATGCCGGGGTCGTCATCGACGATCAGGATGCGGGGAGCCGCGCCGCGGGGGGCGTCGATATCGCCTTGAACGGTGTTCTGGACATTTTCCATGCGATGTTCCTGTCACGCCCCCGTCACGGTCAGATTTCACGCCTGAAACAGCGGCGCAACCCAGTCATGCGATCCGATGCCGCACCGACGGACCGCTGTCCCCCACCCAGGCGGACCGCCGGCGAGAGATCCGGCCCATCCTTTCCCCCCTTGAATGGGCCGGACTCTCAGCTGGGGGTCAGCCGGGCGAATGGTTCTTCGGAGCCTGATAGGCCGAACCCTGCGCTTGCATCGCCGCGATCACGCGGTCGCCCACAAAGGGATTGCTGCGCCGCTCGGCCCCGAAGGTCGACATCGGGCCGTGGCCGGGCACGAAGCGGACGTCGTCGCCCAGCGGCCACAGCTTCTGGGTGATCGCGTCGATCAGGTCCTGGTGGTTGCCCAGTGGGAAGTCCGTCCGCCCGATCGAGCCTTGGAACAGCACGTCGCCGACCTGGGCGAACTTGGTCTCGCGATGGAAGAACACCACGTGGCCGGGCGTGTGGCCGGGGCAATGGAAGACCTCGAACTCGGTCTCGCCCAGGGTGACCTTGTCGCCGTCCTTCAGCCAACGGTCGGTGACGAAGATCCGGGCCTCGGGCATGCCGTACTGCTCGCCGCTCTGCTGGATGCGGTCGATCCAGAACTGGTCGTCCTCGTGCGGGCCCTCGATCGGGACGCCCGTACGGACCTTCAGCTCGGCCGCGCCGCCGGCGTGGTCCATGTGGCCGTGGGTGATCCAGATCTTCTCCAGGGTCAGGCCCTTGTCGGCGATGGCCTTGAGCAGGCGATCGACTTCGCCGCCCGGATCGATGACCGCGGCCTTCATGGTCTTGGCGCACCAGACGATCGTGCAGTTCTGCTGCAGCGGCGTGACCGGGGCGATCACCGCGCCGATGGGCATCTGGGTCATGAGGCGACCTCCAAAAAGAAAAGGGCGGGAGCCGAAGCGCCCGCCCTTTCCGACCTAGCGGCTATCGGCCGAAGATCAAGAACGCTCTTCCTTCGAGCCCGGAGCCGGCGCGCCCGGCATCGGCGGAACGCCCGTGGCCGGCGCGTCGGCGGCCAGTTCCGGAACCTCGTCCAGGCCCTTGCGGACATGCGAGTTCCAGAAGCCGAACGAGAAGTAGACGACCAGGCCGATCGCCGACCAGATCGGGAACAGCACCTTGGCGTCGTGCGGCAGGAACATGAACAGCACGACCGTGCCGGCCGCGGCGATCGGCGCGATGATCCAGACCAGCGGCGTCCTGAACGGACGGGCGCGGCCCGGCTGCTTGACGCGCAGGATCATCACCGCGATCGCCACCATCAGAAAGGCGAACAGGGTGCCCGAGTTCGAGATGTCGGCCAGCTTGCCCACCGGCAGGAAGGCGGCGGCCAGGGTGACGCCCACGCCCGTGATCATCGTCACGATGTGCGGGGTCTTGAACTTGGGGTGGACTTTCGAGAGGACGCCCGGCAGCAGGCCGTCGCGCGACATCACGAAGAAGATGCGGGTCTGGCCGTAGATCATCATCAGGATGACCGAGGGCAGGGCGATGCCGGCGGCGACGCCCAGCAGGTTGCCGACGGCCGGGTGGCCGATCTGGCGCAGCACGTGAGCCAGCGCTTCGCGCGAGCAGACCAGCGGCATGTCGCCGGCGGCGCTCAGGGTCGAGCACTGGTCGGCCAGGGCCTTGGAGCCCGGCGCCAGGATCTCGCCCGCCGGGCCGAAGACCGGTTGCGCGCCGTAGGCGCCGATCGCGCCGGCCGCGACCAGCAGGTAGAAGATCGTGCAGATGACCAGCGAGCCGATCAGGCCGATCGGGATGTTTTTCTGGGGGTTCTTGGTCTCTTCGGCCGCCGTGGAGACCGCGTCGAAGCCGACATAGGCGAAGAAGATCGAGGCCGCCGCGCCGATCACGCCCGGCGTGCCCAGCGGCGCGAAGGGATGGAAGTTCTTGTCGTTGATCACCGGCAGGGCCAGGGCGATGAAGGCCGTCAGGGCCGCGACCTTGATGGTCACGAGCACGGCGTTGACCGTGGCGCTTTCGGTGGTGCCCAGGATCAGCAGGCCGGTGACGGCCAGCGAAATGATGATGGCGGGCAGGTTGACGATGCCGCCGGCGATGTACGGACCCGAGGTCAGGGCGACGGGCAGGGTGACGTGCAGCGAGTGCTCGATCAGGCCGACGATATAGCCCGACCAGCCCACGGCCACGGCCGAAGCGGCCACCGCGTATTCCAGGATCAGGGCCCAGCCGACCAGCCAGGCGACGAACTCGCCCAGAACGGCGTAGGAATAGGTGTAGGCAGAGCCGGCGACCGGCACCATCGAGGCCAGTTCGGCGTAGCACAGCGCCGCGACGGCGCAGACGAAGCCGGCGATGACGAAGGCCAGCATCATGCCCGGACCGGCCTTCTGGGCCGCTTCGGCCGTCAGAACGAAGATGCCGGTGCCGATGATGCCCCCGATGCCCAGCATGGTCAGCTGGAAGGCGCCGAGCGAACGGTGAAGGGATTTTTTCTCAGCCGTCGCTAGGATCGCATCAAGCGATTTTACGCGCCACATAGTTCCTCCTGGATAGGCAAGACTCCCCCCAGGGGTCGCCTTTGGAAAATTTTGCGGACCGTGACCCGTTTATGAGCATGGGGTCAAGGTCGAGCAGCGGATGCGCGTAAATGTTCTCCGCGCCCATGGCTAGTCCAGCGGTGCTTGAGGGGGCGCCCCGTCTGTGGCTAAAGCGGGCGTGATGTTGCCCATTTTCGAGGCCCTTCCCGCGCTGAAAGGCGCCCTGCGCGATCGGGAGACCGCCGTTCTCGTCGCGCCGCCCGGCGCGGGCAAGACCACGGCCGTTCCCCTGGCGCTGCTGGAGGAGTCGTGGGCCGAAGGGCGCAAGATCATCGTCCTGGAGCCCCGCCGGCTGGCCGCGCGGGCCGCGGCGTCGCGCATGGCGGCGAACCTGGGCGAATCCGTCGGTGAGACGGTCGGCTTTCGCGTGCGTCTGCAGAGCAAGGTGTCGGCGAGAACCCGCATCGAAGTGGTCACCGAGGGCGTCTTCACCCGGATGATTCTCGACGACCCGGGCCTGGACGGCGTCGCCGCCGTCCTGTTCGACGAATTCCACGAGCGCAGTCTGGACGCCGACCTGGGCCTGGCCTTCGCCCGCGACGTCCAGAGCGTGCTGCGCGACGACCTGCGCCTGCTGGTGATGTCCGCGACCCTGGACGGCGCGCGGATCTCGTCTCTGCTGCGCGACGCCCCGGTCGTCGAGAGCCAGGGGCGAATGTTCCCCGTCGACACGCGCTACCTGGGCCGTGACGAGCGCCAGCGTCTGGAAGAGCGCGTCGGCCGCGCCGTCGAGCGGGCGCTGGCCGAGGAAAGCGGCTCGGTCCTGGTCTTCCTGCCCGGTCAGGGCGAGATCCGCCGCGCCGAGAATTGGCTGAACGAGCGCCTGCGGCGACCCGATGTCGACGTCGCGCCGCTGTACGGCGCTCTTGAGCCCGCCGCCCAGGACCGCGCCATCTCGCCGGCGCCGGCTGGTCGTCGCAAGGTGGTGTTGGCCACCTCGATCGCCGAGACCAGCCTGACCATCGAGGGCGTGCGAGTGGTAATCGACGCGGGCCTGGCCCGCGTGCCGCGCTACGATCCGGCCTCGGGCATCACGCGGCTGGAGACCGTCCGCGTCAGCCGGGCCGCCGCCGACCAGCGCCGGGGCCGCGCCGGGCGCACCGAGCCCGGCGTCTGCTACCGCCTGTGGGACGAGCCCGAGACCCGCGCGCTGCCGGCCTTCGCGCGGCCCGAGATCCTGGAGGCGGACCTGTCCCGCCTGGCCCTGGACCTGGCCCGCTGGGGCGCGCGCGATCCTGCGGGCCTGACCTTCCTGGATCCGCCGCCAGCCGCCGCCTTCGCCGAAGCCCGAACCCTGCTGGCCCGTATCCAGGCGCTGGACGGGCAGGGGGATCTCACCCCCCATGGCAAGGCCCTGGCGGACATGCCTCTGCCGCCCCGCCTGGCGCACATGGTCGTTCGCGCCGCCGCCTCGGGTCAGGCCCGCGAGGCCGCCGAGATCGCCGCTGTCCTCACCGAGCAGGGGCTGAGCGGCAAGGATGTCGACCTGCGCCGGCGCCTTGAGAGCCTGCACCGCGACCGCTCGCCACGAGCCCGCGACGCCATGGCCCTGGTCGAGCGCTGGAGCCGCGCGGCCGGGCGTCCAGGGCGGGCGGGGGCGATGGAGACCGGGCTGATGCTGGCCGAGGCCTATCCCGAGCGGGTGGCCAAGGCGCGCGGCAAGCCCGGCGAGTTCCAGCTGGCCAGCGGGCGCGGCGTCTACCTCGAACCCACCGATCCCCTGGCCCGCGAGGCCTGGCTGGCCGTCGGCGAGCTGGGCGGCGGCGACAGTCGCGACCGCATCCTCCTGGCCGCCGCCGTCGATGAGGCCGATCTGCGCGAGGCCTTCGCCGACCGCCTGGTCGCCGAGGACCGCCTGGAGACCGCCGGCGGCAAGGTCCGCGCCAAGCGCCTGCTGCGCCTGGGCAAGCTGGTCCTGGAGGAGCGGCTGATCGACAATCCCGACCCGGCCATGATCGCCGGCGCCCTGATGGACCAGGTCCGCGCCGACGGGCTCTCGGCCCTGCGCCTGGGCGAGAAAGCCAAGACGCTGCTGGACCGCTTGGCCTTTCTGCGCGACGTCGACGGCGGCGAATGGCCCGATCTTTCGGAAGCCACGCTGGTCGACCGCATGGACGAGTGGCTGGAGCCTTTGCTGGCCGGCCGCTCGTCGCTGTCCAGCCTGGACGAGGGGACGCTGCATGACGCCCTCAAGAGCCTGATCCCCTGGGATCTGCAACGGAAGATGGACGCGCTGTCGCCCGCCCGCTTCGAGGCCCCCACCGGTTCGACCTTCGCCATCGACTACGCCGCCGAGGGCGGTCCGCGCGTCGAGGTGCGGGTAGGGGAGCTCTACGGCCTCTCCGAACATCCCACCATCGCCGGCGGCAAGGTCCCGCTGACGCTGGCCCTGCTGTCGCCCGCCCAGCGGCCGATCCAGATCACCAGGGACCTGCCGGGCTTCTGGAAGGGGTCGTGGCGCGAAGTGAAGGTCGAGATGAAGGGGCGCTACCCACGCCACGTCTGGCCTGACGACCCGGCGAACGCGGCGCCGACCACGCGGGCGAAGCCAAGGGGGACCTGACGAGCGATCGGACTTGCGTCCGCGCGGAAAGATTGCATCAGATCGGCCAAGCTTGCTTTTCGAGTTTCAACGGGAGTGGATATGCGTCGTCTCGCGGCCGCGTCGGCCTTCATCGTCCTGGCGTGCGCGCCGCTGAGTTCTGCGCGGGCGGGCGTCTATGGCGACGACCTGTCGCGCTGCCTGGTCAAGTCGACCACGTCGGCCGATCAGGTCGCTTTCATGGTGTGGATGTTCTCGGCCTTGGGCGCTCATCCCGCGGTGAAGAGCTATACGACCTTCACGGACGCGCAGCGTGACGCCACCTCGGCCACGGCGGCCCGTCTCATGCAGCGGCTGATGACCGAGGACTGCCGGTCCGAAACCGTCGCGGCCCTGAAGTATGAGGGGGAAAGCGCGATCCAGCTGGCGTTCAGCGGTTTCGGCCAGGCGGCCGTCCGCGGGCTCATGTCGGACCCCGCCGTCAATGCGGCGATGGAAAAACTGGGTGAGCACATCGACGGTGCGAAGTTCGAGGCGTTGGCCAAGGACGCGGGCCTGACGCCCAACAAGCCGGCCGCGAAATAGCGCGCCGGCGAGGAGCCTAGTTCTCGTATGGCTCCAGGAACAGGATCGATAGGTCTTTTTCCGGCCGCCAGTTGGTCTTGCGCATCTCGAAGCGGGTCGGCGTGACCTTGCGCACGCCGTCGCCGCAGAAGCTGACCAAGGTGGCGGGCTTGCCCTTGTCGACCGTCAGGCGGAAGTCGCCGATCGGCTTCTTCCAGTTGCCGCCGGTGACCAGCACATATTCGATCCAGTGCTCGGTGTAGCGCGGGCTTTCGCCGCCGTGGATCGAACGGGCCAGGGTCTTCTGGATCGAGGGATCGACGCAGTACTTCCTGGTCGTGTCCTGGTCCGTGTCGGCGCCCATGCCCTGCATCGTGCCGACGGTGGCGCCGACCGAGGGCGTGTAGCGGTGCTGGATGGTCACCGGCTTGCCGGCCGGGAACGTCTGCATCCAGTGATAGGTCGAGCGCAGCACCCAGATCGGCGCGTCCTCGTCATCGATCAGACCCAGTTGGCGCGCCTCGTCGCGCTTGGCCTTGGATAGCTTGCCGATCGCCGCAGCGGCGGTGTCCAGATGCACCGCCAGCGGGATGCGGTTGGCGACCAGCCAGGCCGTGCGGTCGACGCCATCCACCAGGGCCTTCTGCTCCAGCTCCGTCCTGACGGGCTTGCCGTCGGCGGTCGTGGCGAAGGCCAGGATGTTGGCCGGGGCGTCGACCGGAACCGAGACGTCGCTCTTGAACATGTCAGGCCCGCCCAGGTCGGGCATCGGGAAGGCCACGCGGATCGTCACGTCGCGGCCGCTGGTGTTGACGAACCGATAGGTCACCCGCACCGCCTCCCGCGAGATGAAGAGGTCTTCGCTCCGCATCTCGATGGCGTCGTTCTTGGTGATGACCAGGCCTCCGGCCGCCAGTTCGGCGGAGGTGTCGTTGGCGAAGGCCGGCGCCGAGAGGGCAAGCGTCAGCAGGGCGCCGGCCAGGACCTTCGGCTTCATCGCGCTACCCCGTGACCGTGTAGATCATGATCCCCGTCGCCACCGACAGGTTCAGGCTGTCGGCGCGGCCGCGCATCGGGATCTTGACGTTGACGTCGCAGGCGGCGGCCAGTTCCGGCGGCAGGCCCTGCTGCTCGTTGCCCATCAGGATCAGCGACGGCTTCACATAGTCCGCCGACTTGTGGTCGACCTTGGCGGTCAGCAGGGTTCCGACCACGCTGCCGGGCCAGGTCTCGCGCCAGGCCAGGAACTCGGGGATGGTGGCCTTGGCGATCTTCACAGCGAAGATCGAGCCCATGGTCGCGCGGACGCCCTCGACCGAATAGGGATCGACGCAGTCGCCGACCAGGATCACGCCGCCGCAGCCGGCCGCGTCGGCGGTGCGGATGACGGTGCCCAGGTTGCCCGGATCGCGGACGGCCTGCATGGCCACCCAGCACGGGGCGCTCTCCGGCACGATGGCCGACAAGGACGTGAACACCTGCTTGAACACCGCGACCACCGCTTGAGGGTTGTCGCGGCGCGAGACTTTTTCCAGGATTTCGCGATTGACCTCGATGACCTCGCCGCCGGCCTTGAGGCACGCGGCGACGGCCTTCTTCAGCATCGGATGCTCGGCCGCGTCGGGGCCGTACATGACGATCCTGGGCGCGTGGCCGCAGTCGATCGCCTCGATGACGATCTTCAGGCCCTCGGCCAGGAACAGGCCGCTCTCCTCGCGCTCCTTGCGCATGTGCAGGGCGCGGACGGCCTTGACGGTGTTGTTGGTCAGGGAGGTGACGGTCTTGGTGTTCATCGCCTCAAGCCTCTGAAGACCAGCGGGCGAAGAAGGACAAGCCGATCTGGCGGTCGCCCTTTTCCTCGACCAGCGACAGCTCGCCCCAGTCGATGACGCCGCCTCGACCCGCCAGTTCCTGGGCCAGCAGGCCCGACATCGCCGCGCCCGAGACGCGGGCGGCATAAGCGTTCATCAGCAGGAACGAGGCGTCGTCCGACAGCAGGGCGGCGCAGTCCCTGGTCAGGGCCGCCAGGTCTTCGAACAGGCGCCAGACCTCGCCGTCGGCGCCGCGGCCGAACTTGGGCGGGTCCAGGATGACGCCGTCGTACTTGTTGCCGCGCCGGACCTCGCGCGCCACGAACTTGCGGGCGTCCTCGACGATCCAGCGGATCGGCTTGTCGGCGAGGCCCGCGAAGGCGGCGTTCTCGCGCGCGAAGCCGACCGACTTCTTGGAGGCGTCGACATGGGTCACGGCCGCGCCCGCGGCGGCGCAGACCAGTGAGGCGACGCCGGTATAGCCGAACAGATTCAAGATCTTCGGTTGCGGACCTGAGGCGCCGCGCAGCGCCCGGACCCGCTCGTCCTGCCAGGCCCAGTTGGCGGCCTGCTCGGGGAAGAAGGCCAGGTGCCGGAAGGGGGTGAACTGACCGTGGAACTTGGCCTCGCCCCAGCCCAGCGGGAATTTCTCGATCGGCTTGCCCTTGAAGCGCCAGCGGCCGGCCTCGTCCTCGTCGGTGGGATCGAAGACAGCGTCGGCGGCCTCCCAGACCTTGTCCGGCAGGCGCGGCGCCCAGAAGCACTGCGGCTCGGGGCGCACGACCGTGTAGCGCCCGTAGCGCTCGAGCTTCTTGCCGTTTCCGCTGTCCAGCAGGGCATAGTCGGCCCAGCCGGTGGTGCGCATGACGATGGGGGCGGGAGCGATCTTCGGAGCCATCGTCCGCCCATACCGCCTTAGCCCCCCGAAGGTCCAGAGCGCGGTCCGGAACGCGGCGCGTGGCGGGTCTTGTCCCAGTGGTGCGGGGCGGTGATGAACTGGTGCAGGGCCTTGGCGGCGGCCACGCTCTGGAGCATCCAGTAGGCGGGCATGCCGAACAGGTCGAGGAACTTGGGCCGGCCGCCGGCCCGCAGCACGCCGCGCGTGGCGGCGAGGGCCGCCGAACCCCAGCCGAACACGTACAGCGCCAGGTCCAGCGGCGGGATGCTGAACGCGCCGTCGGGCAGGTAGTCGACGGTCGCCGCCGCGCCGGCGATCAGCATGACCGGACCATGCAGATGCGAGGACATGACCGACTGGACCAGGGTCAGCGCCAGGGCGGCGGCGTTGCGCGGCTGGCGGGCGACGCGTCCGCGCGCATGGACCGCGACCGTCTGCATGTGTCCCTTGATCCAGCGGGCGCGTTGCGGAAACCACTGTCCCCAGGTCGTGGGCGCGGTTTCCCAGGTGGCGCGCCGGATGACGTTCAGACGGCGCCCGGACGAGACCAGGCGGAAGCCGACATCGGCGTCCTCGGTGACGTTGTAGGGATCCCAGCCGCCGACCTGGCGCAGGGCGGCGGTCTTGAAGTGGTTGCTGGTCCCGCCCAGCGGGAAGGGCAGGCCCCAACGCGCCAGGGCCGGCAGCAGCACCTCGAAATGGGCGGCGTATTCCAGGCGGAACTGCGAGGGCAGGAACAGCGAGAAGCCCGGGTTCTCGATCCGCAGGGGCGCTTGCAGGCAGGCGACCCGGGGATCGGCGGCGGCGAAGCGGGCGGCCGCCTCGCGCAGCTGGCCGGGCTCGGGCATGTCCTCGGCGTCGTAGATGACCACCAGTTCGCCCCGCGCCCGGTCCAGGGCGTGGTTGCAGGCGCGGGGCTTGGTCTTCGGCGTCCCCGGCGGGGCGATCAGCACCTGGACGAAGGCGGGCAGGTCCAGGGCGCGGACGGCGGCCTTGGTGAGCTCGTCGTCGGCCTCCAGCACGATCAGGGCCTGCAGCCGGTCGCGCGGATAGTCGAGGGCCATCAGGTTCTGGACCAGTTCGGCCACGACCTCGGCTTCGCGATAGAGCGGGGCGATGATCGTGTAGGTCGGCAGGTCCGCTTCGGCCAGGGGCGGGACGGCGATCGGCGGCAGCGGCGTGCAGGCCGCCGCCAGGCGCGTGATCCCGCCCAGCAGAAAGACGGCGAAGAACAGGTGGTGGATCACCGTGAGGGCGCTGTTCGGATCCAGGGCGACGCCGATCGCCGCCAGCAGACCGGCAAGGGCGACGAACGCCGCCTGGGCCCCCGACAGGGTCTGGTGCGCGCCGTCGCGTCCATTCGGCGACGTCGGCGTCGCCCTCGTCGGTTGTTCGATGGACGCAGGTCCGCCCATCGGTCTGGACGCGAGGTCCAGCCGTCCTTCTTCGCGCGCCATGGAAGCCCTGCCGACCCTCTGCCTAACGGCGATCACCCCAACGGCATGAATAACGGAATCACAACCAAGAGCTGTCAAATGGAAAAATGCGCGTTTTGCGGCTGCGTCTCGCGCGCGCGAGGACCCGGGCGGGCGAAATTCTCCTGAGACGCACGTTCTTGCGACGGCTGGGTGATTCCCGTTTAGTGTCGGTCGGGGGAAATGCAGGGGAAGCCAAGTCCGTGACGGTCGTTCTGAAGAAGCCTCACAAGTCCGCGCGAAAGCCCAAGGGCGACGGGCACTTGCGGCGTGGCGAAATCCTGGCCGCGGCCGAGAGGATCTTCATCGCCGAGGGCTATGCCGGCGCGACGATCCGCAAGATCGCCGACGCGGTGGGGGTGTCGTCGACGGCGCTCTACATGCACTTCCGCGACAAGGACCAGATCCTGATGGAGATCTCCAACGACGCCATCGAGCGTCTGCTGGAGCTCAACACCGAGATCGCGGCCCAGCCGATCGACCCGGTCGCCCGCGTGCGGTTGATGCTCGAGGCGTACATGAAGTTCGCGCTCGACAATCCCAACACCTACCAGCTGGTGTTCTGCAGCACGGGCGACCACATCTCGCAGGACAAGATCGCCGACACCCTGGCGCTGGGCAATCGCTGCTTCGAGAAGTTCAGCGAGCCGGTCCATCAGATCGCCGCCCAGGGACGCCTGCGCTCGGGCTCGGCGGTGCAGGCGGCCGAGGTGCTGTGGAGCGGCTGCCACGGCCTGGTCTCGCTGTTGATCACCAAGCCCTCGCGTGGCTGGTCGGACCAGGACCAGCTGATGAAGGTCATGCTGGACGGCCTGCTGCACGGCCTGGTCACGGACTGATTTCATGAACGCCGCCAAGGTCTTGTGCGCCTTTCTGGCGGCGCTGGCGCTCGCGCCCGGCGTGGCCGCCGCGGGGCCTCGGGTGATGTCTCTGGACTCGTGCGCCGACCAGTACGTGCTGGCCCTGGCCCCGCGCGAGAGCATCGTCGGCCTGTCGCACCGGGCCGTTTCGCGCGACAGCTACATGCGTGAGCGGGCCTTCGGCCTGCCGCTGCGGCGAGCGACCTTCGAGAGCCTGGTGGCCGCCAGGCCCGACGTCGTGGTGCGCCTGTGGGGCGGCGACGCGCGGCTGTCCAAGGCGCTGGAGAAGAAGACCATCACCACTGTCGCTCTCGACGACGCGACCGACTTCGACGGCGTCCGCGCCAATGTCCGCAAGGTCGCCGCGGCCGTGGACCGCCGCGCCGAGGGCGAGGCGATCATCGCGCGCATGAACGCCCAGCTGGCCCGCTCGGCCGGGGCGGGACGGGGGCGACCGGCGCTGTATCTTACTCCGGGCGGCTATACCGCCGGTTCCGGCACCCTGATCGACGCCATGCTGAAGTCGGCGGGCTATTCGAACGCCAACACCGCCCCATATTTCGCGCCCGTCTCGCTGGAGCGGATGGTGATGCAGCCGCCGGCGGCGGTGGTGCTGGGCCTGTTCGACACCGTGCGCGCCGGCGGCGACCGCTGGGGGCCTGGCCGCCACGCGGCGCTGCGCAAGGCGATCCAGACCCGGACGGTGGCCTCGCTGCCGGCCTCGGTCGTGGGGTGCGGGGCGTGGTTCGCCGCCGACGGTTCCGAAGCCCTGGCGAGGGCCGCCCCGCGATGAGTCTGGTCCGCCTCTGTCTCCTGATGCTGCTGGCCCTGGCCGGTGCGGCCGTCCTGGCCGTGTCGCTGGGCGAGACGCCGTTCGCCTGGGCCCAGTACGTCCAGGCGCTGAGCCATCCGGCCTCGCCGCCGGGCGAGGTGCTGTGGACCATCCGCGCGCCTCGCGTCGCCGTTGCGGCCCTGGTCGGGGCGGCGCTGGGTCTGGCGGGCGCGACCATGCAGGGCTTGCTGCGCAATCCCCTGGCCGAACCCGGCGTGCTGGGCGTCTCGGCCGTATCGGGCCTGGGCGCGGCCCTGGCCATTTCGGCCGGCCTGGCCGTGGCGCCGGGCGCGATCGAGCTGTCCGCCCTGATCGGGGCCCTGGTCGCCGGCGCCCTGGTCGTGGCCCTGGCCGCCCGGTTCCGCGAGCCTGAGGCGCTGATCCTGTTCGGCGTGGCCTTGTCGGCCTTCGGCGGCGCGCTGACAGCGCTCGTTTTCAACCTCTCGCCCTCGCCGGTGGCGACGGCCGAGATCCTGGCCTGGCTGATGGGGTCGGTCGAGAACCGCGACTGGATCGACGCGCTGCGGGCTCTCGCGCCGATGGCGCTGGGCGCGGCCCTGTGCGTGCGGGCCGGGCAGGGGCTGCGCATGCTGACCCTGGGCGAGGAAGCCGCGCGGATGTCGGGTCTGCCGATGTCGCGCTTGCGGGTCTGCGCGGTGGCCGGCGCGGCCCTGCTGACCGGCGCCGCCGTCGCGGCGGCGGGCGTGATCGGCTTCGTCGGCCTGGCCGCGCCGCATCTTGTGCGCGCGCTGGTCAGGGACGATCCCCGGCGGATCCTGTGGCCCTCGGCCTTGGCCGGAGCCTTGCTGTTGGTGCTGGCGGACCTCGCCGCACGACTGATCCCGACCGATCAGGAGCTGAAGCTGGGCGTGGTCACGGCCCTGTTCGGCGGGCCGGCCTTCGCCCTGCTGGCCTGGCGGGCCTCGCGGAGCTGGCGGGCATGAGCGCGATCTGGAGCCTTGCCGACCTCACCACCCGACAGGGTCGCAAGACGGTGCTGGAGGCCGCTTCCCTGTCCGTCGCCGCCGGCGAGGTAGTCGGCGTGGTCGGTCCCAACGGCGCGGGCAAGACCAGCCTGTTGCGGTCGGGGCTGGGGCTGCTGCCGGCGGTCAGGGGCGAGGCCCGGCTGTCGGGCCGCTTGCTGGCCGAGCTGGCGCCGGACGCTCGGGCCAGGCTGGTCGGCTACCTGCCGCAGGACCGCCGCGTCGCCTGGAACCTGCCGGCCCGCATGGTCGCGGCCCTGGGGGCGAGCGATCTCTCCGACGAGGCCGCCGACGGCCTGGCGCTGGACGCCCTGGCCCGCGTCGGCGCGACGGACCTGGCCGATCGCGGGGTGCTGGACATGTCGGGCGGCGAGCGGGCTCGTGTGCTGCTGGCGCGCCTCCTGGCCACCCGCGCGCCGCTGCTGGTGGCCGACGAACCGGTGGCGGGCCTGGATCCCGACGCCCAGCTGCTGACCCTGGACCTGCTGCGGGCCGAGGCCGTCAAGGGCGCGGCGGTCGTGGTGACCTTGCACGACCTGGGCCTGGCCGCCCGGTCGTGCGATCGCATCCTGGTGGTCGATCAAGGCCGCATCGTCGCCGAGGGGCCGCCGCGCGAAGCGCTGTCGCGGTTCATCCTGAGCCACGTCTTCCGCCTGGACGGCGAACTGATCGAGACCGACGCCGGGCCGGTGCTGGCGGCGCGCCGCGTCTAGGGCTGGGCCGTTCCCGTGTCGGCCGAGGCGACCGACGGCGTATAGACATAGCCGCCGCGCTTCAGGTCGCTGGACAGGGTCAGCGGCGCCACGCCGCCGGCCAGGCGGGCGCGGTAGACCATGGTCGTCTCCAGGGTCCGCATCACGTAGTTGCGGGTCTCGGAGAACGGGATGCACTCGATGAAGTCGAGCGGATCGGTGGACGCGCCGCGCGGATCGCCACAGAGGCCCGCCCATTGGGCCGGACGGCCGGGGCCGGCGTTATAGGCCGCGGCGGCCATGATGTACGAGCCGCTGAAGCTGCGGACCATGTCGCCCAGATACACCGAGCCCAGGCGCATGTTGTAGGGCGCGTCCGACAGGCGGTCGAGGCTATGGGCCTCGCCCAGTTTGCGGGCCACCAGCGAGGCGGTGGCCGGCATCAGCTGCATCATGCCGCGCGCGCCGACGCCCGAGCGGGCCTGCGGGTCGAAGTTACTTTCCTGGCGTGAGATCGAATAGACGAAGGCCGTCTCGGCCGCGCCCGGACCCGGCGTGAAGTGATGGTCCAGCAGCGGATAGCCGCGCTCGGGCAGGGTCATGCCGCGCTGGGCGGCGGTGCGCACCGCGCGCATGGCCAGGTCCTGGTCGCCGTAGCCGCGGGCCAGGTCGACCAGCAGCGCCGACTCCTCGGCGTTGGGCAGGGTGTCGTCGATATACAGAACCAAGCTGCGGAACAGGTCGCGCTGGCCGAGATCGGCCAGGATCCGCGCCGCGCGGACCTGCTCGCGGCCGTAGAAGCGGGCGCGGTCGGCCTGGGTGATGGCCGGGTCGCGATCCAGCCGCAGCTCCTTCAGCCCCGCCTTCTCGGCGGCCAACTGGCCGTAGAAGGTGGTGATGTAGCGCGCGCCCTCGGAATAGAAGGCTTGGGCGGCGATCGGATCGCCTTGCGCTTCGGCCGCGCGGCCCTGCCAGTAGAGGGCGCGGCCCTTGGTGATCGGCGAGGCGCCGACGGCGGCGATCTGGGCGAAGTGGGCGGCGGCGGCGTCGGGGTTCTTCAGGCGGGTCAGGGCGATCCAGCCGGCGTAGAACTCGCTCTCGGCGATGTCGGCCGGGGCCAGGGCCTGGACGTTGTTGGCCGCGGCGTAGGCGCCGTTGCTGTCGCCGGCCTTCAGGGCCGCGACCACCAGCTGCTTGCGCTCCTTCCAGATGGCGGTCGAAGCCTCCTCCGTCGGCGGGGCCGGGAAGTTGACGACCATCGGCAGGGCCAGGGTGTCCATGCCCTTGCGGCGCAGATAGGCGGCGCGCTCGAACACGACGCCCGGCGAGGCCTGCAGGTCCGGCGTCAGGCCATTGTAGAGGTCGTTGGCGCTGGCGGAGTTGGCGCGATAGGCCATGCGCACGCGGGCGGCCGCCTGTTGGGTGTCCGACAGCATGGCGACCATGTCGCGGGCGGCCGGGCCTTGCTGGCCATACAGCAAGATGTCGGCGCGGCGGACATAGTCGTCCGGGGTCAGCATCGATCCGAAGCGGGCGATCATCGCGCGCTGGGCGTCGGCCTCGAACACCTTGTCGCGGAAGGTGCGGCGGATGAGATCGGTGGCGAGCGGGTTCTTGCCGGTCGCCTGATAGGCGCCCGCCAGGGCCATGGCGCCTTCGGCCGTCGCGGGCTGGGCGCCGCCGAACCAGGCGATGATGCGGGCCGGATCGAGGCCGGAGGTCGACAGGGCCTTCTCGGCGGCGGCGTCACGGCGGGCGCCGCGCGGCCAGCCGGCCAGGTCGCGACGGGCGGCGTCCAGCTCGAAGAAGCTCATCGCCTCGGCGTTGCCGTCGACCAGGGCCCATTGGGCGATCTTCTTGGCGATCGGGTCCTGCAGGCTGTCCATGGCCATCCGCGCGCCCGAGACGTCGCCGCGCTTGGCGGCGGCCAGCGCCGTCTGCAGATTGGCCGCGTCGGTGTCCGACAGCGCGCTGGAGACGGCGGTCGGCGGCGTGGTGATCAGGCCTGGAGCGCTCTGCGAGGCATAGCCCGACGTCGTCTGGGCGTCCGCAGCCCCCACGACCAGAGCCACGATGCAAGCTCCCCCGAGCAGAATCCGACGCGCCACAGAAACCAAAACGCTCTCCTTAACCAAGCCCCCAAAGGGTCTTGTACTCGAATCTCGAGCCACGCCCTATGCGACGATTCAGGCCCTAATAGGTTTAAGTCCGGTTGGCGGGGCTTGACCGGACAGTCTTCCCCCCTCAAATCCGCACCTGCCCTCAAGCACCCATTGCGGTGCGGCGGGGCAGGGACATATTGTCCGCCCCCATCGTCCAGCCGCAACATCGCGCGGCGTCTTCTCACGGCAATTTGCAAGTCATGGTCCAGTCTCACTTCAAGGGCGTCATTCCGGCCCTCGTCACGCCGTTCCGGGACGGTGAGGTGGACGAAAAAGCGTTCGTGGCCCTGGTCGAGCGCCAGATCTCGGGGGGCGTCCACGGCCTGGTGCCGGTCGGCACCACCGGCGAGACCTCGACCCTGTCGCACGACGAGCACAAGCGCGTCGTCGAGCTGTGCGTGAAGACCACCGCCGGCCGCGCGCCGGTGATCGCCGGCGCGGGCAGCAACTCGACCGACGAAGCCATCATGCTGGTCCGCCACGCCAAGACGGTCGGCGCCGACGCCGCCCTGGTCGTGACCCCGTACTACAACCGCCCCAGCCAGGAGGGCCTTTATCAGCACTACAAGGCGATCAACGACGCGGTCGAGCTGCCGGTGTTCGTCTACAATGTGCCGGGCCGCACGGGCGTCGACATCTCCAACGACACCCTGGCCCGCCTGGCCAAGCTGCCCAACATCATCGGGATCAAGGACGCGACGGGCGACCTGACCCGCATCAGCTTCCAGCGCCTGATGTGCGGCCCCGACTGGGTGCTGCTGACCGGCGACGATCCGACGGCCCTGGGCTATATGGCGCACGGCGGCCACGGCGTGATCTCGGTCACCTCCAACGTCGCGCCGGACGCCTGCGCCGCCTTCATGAACGCCTGCATGCAAGGCCAGTGGGAAACCGCGCTCTACTGGCAGGACCGCCTCGTGCGCCTGCACAAGGCGCTGTTCCTGGACAGCTCGCCGGCCCCGACCAAGTTCGCCATGGCGCGGCTGGGCCTGTGCTCGGACGAGGCGCGCCTGCCGATCACCAGCTGCGCCGAAGCCGTGCGTCCGGTCATCCTGGAAGCCATGCGCGAGGCCGGTCTCGACGCATGACCAAGCCGATCGCGGAAAATCGGCGGGCTCGCTACGACTACTTCATCGAGGAGACGTTCGAGGCCGGCATCATGCTGACCGGGACCGAGGTGAAGAGCCTGCGGACCGGCCGCGCCAACATCGCCGAGTCCTACGCCTCGGTCGAAGGGCGCGAGATCGTGCTGATCAACGCCGACATCCCGCCCTACGGCCATGCCAACCGCTTCAACCACGAGCCGCGCCGGCACCGGAAGCTGCTGCTGCATCGCCGCCAGATCGACAAGCTGATCGGCGCGGTGCAGCGCGACGGCCGCACGCTGATTCCGATGAAGCTCTATTGGAACGACAAGGGGCTGGCCAAGCTGGAGGTCGGCCTGGCCAAGGGCAAGAAGCTGCACGACAAGCGCGAGACCGAAGCCAATCGCGACTGGCAGCGCGACAAGGCCCGCCTGATGAAGGGCGACCGGGGCGACTGAGACGCCGGTTCCGCGACCTCGGTTCAGGCCGGAGTCTTGACCGCATGCAGCGCCATTTCGGCGGCGAATTCCGCGTCGCTGACCGGCTGCTGGGCGACCAGCAGGCTGCAGTCGACATTGTCGACGATGTAGGCGCCGGACTTGCCGCTCCACCAGCGCTCCAGGAAGCTGCGGCGGCGGTGGCCCAGCACGACCAGATCGGCGCCGACCTCGCGCACGAAGTTGCTGATGGCGGGCGCCGGGTCGCCCCGGACGATGTGGCCGGTGGCTTTCAGCCCGACGCTGTGGAGCTTGGCCACGCCGTCGTCGACCAGCTGCTGGCTGGCGGCGGCGATCTGCTCGGCCGCGCCGGGCTGGACCCCTTCGGCCATGGCGATGGCGGCATTGTCCCCCAACACGCAGAGCAGCCAGACCCGGGCTTCGCACCGCAGGGCCAGCAGGGCGCCCTCGCGCAGGGCGCTGCGCGCCTCGTGGCTGCCGTCGAAGGCCAGGACGATCTTCTGGTACATGCGCGTTTCCCCCCGCGTTCGCCGATGACCCGGCGTTACGCGAGCTTGATGGATAAACGCTGCGGGCGAAACCGACTAGCCCAGGCCGCCCAGGCCCACGAAGCCGATGACCAGGCCCAGGGCGAATGCGCCCGCACTGACGATCAGGTAGGTGCGGACCTCGGTACGCAGGTGGTTACGCGTCGTCTGGGCCATGGCATGGCTCCGGCTGACCGCGCCTCCCCGGGCGCGGCGGATCAGTCCCTAGCCAGACGATGGTAAACCCTACCGGGGCCGGACGATTGTCAACGATTGTAAAGGCTCTGTCGAAGCTTCAGGCCAGGGCCGGCAATTCGTAGACCCTGGACTGAACGCCGCGCTCGAACAGGTCGCCGCAGATGGCGAGGGCCTGCTTGTAGGCGGTTTCGGCGTTGTCGAAGAAGCCTGCGAGACGGCCGTCTTCGGTGACGACCCAGCCCTCGGAGACATGGGCGATTTCTATACGCTGGCAGTGCGCGGCGTCCGACATGACGACGAGCCTCCTACACTAGAATCGCGCCCCCTGAGCCCGAGGCGCGAACATCCTTAACGCGCGTCGACCTCCCTGCATTGTCAAGGATTGTAAACCGTGGGCGGATGGTTGAGCAATATCAAATGATCGGCTCGGTTGTGCGGGCGGTTCCCAGCGCCTAGCCGTTCTCCAGCGCCAGCAGGGCGAAGGTCGCCAGCCAGTGCTCGCCCATGTAGTCGCCCGAGACATGCGGAATGGCCGCGGCCAGGTGGTTGAGCGCGGCGTTGATCGCGTGGGGCTTGGCCGGATCGGCCTCCGACATGGCGGCGGCCAGGGTCCGCCAGCACCAGGCGCGCGACAGGTTCAGGCCGTCGAGATGAGCGATCTTGCCGTCGGTCCGGTCGCTGACCCGCGCGGGGGCGAACAGCGTCGCCGGCTGCTTCTGGGCCAGATCCGGCAGGAAGCGCGGGAACCACAGTTCGAACTTCTCGCGGGGCAGCAGGCGGCGCATGGCCTCGGCCTCGATCAGGGCGGGCGAGAGGAAGTCGTCGCCCGAAGGCTCCCAGGCCGGGCAGGCGGCGTCCTGGCCGTACCAGACCAGGGCCCGGCTCTGCAGGAGGTCGAAGAACGCCTGGTCGCCGGTCATCTCGGCGAACTCGTAGGCCAGGACCATCGCGAAGGCGGTGTTGTAGTGCGTTCCCGTCCGGACCGGGTAGTCGGCGATCGGCAGGAAGGCCAGAAAACACTCGCGGAAGGCGGTGGCCAGCGGCGCGTGGGTCGCGGCCCAGGGGCGGTCGTGGCGCAGCAGCTCGGCCTGCAGCATCAGGCTCCAGGCCCAGCCGTAGGGGCGCTCGAAGCCTCGGCTTTCCGGGCGCGCCAGATAGGCTAGCTCGCCGGCGACCTTGTCATCGGTGAAGGCGTCGTGGAAAAGGGCGATGATCTGTTGGGCTTCCGGCATTTCCGGACGCAGGCGCAGCAGGGTGGCCAGCAGCCAGTAGCCGTGCACGCACGAGTGCCAGTCGAAACTGCCGAAGAAGATCGGATGCAGGTCGCGCGGCGAGCGGACGTCGCCCGGTCCGGCCATCACGTGGTCCAGCTTGTTCGGGTACTCGCGGGCGATATGGCCGAGGGCGATCCTGGCGAACCGCGAGGCGGTGGAGCGAGCCAGGCTCATGAGCGGAAGGCGAGGGCGTTCATCAGGACCACGTTGACGGCCAGCATCAGCGCCGCGGTTGGCGCCTGGGCGCGGATCACGGCGTAGCGGTCCTTCAACTGCAGGAGCGCGGCCGGCACAAGGTTGAAATTGGCGGCCAGCGGCGTCAGCAGGGTGCCGCAGAAACCCGACAGCATGCCGATGGCGCAGACCACGGCCGGGTCGCCGTGGAAGCGGCCGATGACCAGGGGCAGGGCGATGCCGCCGGTCATCACCGGGAAGGCGGCGAAGGCGTTGCCCATCATCACCGTGAACGCGGCCATCCCCAGGCAATAGGCCGCCACGGCGGCGAAGCGGCTGTCGACCGGCGTCAGCTGCACGGCGATCTCGCCGATGGTCCTGCCCACGCCCGCCACGGCGAACACCGCGCCCAGGGCCGCCAGCATCTGCGGCAGCAATGCGGCCCAGCCCACCAGGTCCATCAGCCGCCGGCCTTCCTGCAGCGGCGCGGCGGCCGGCTGACGGAACATGATCTTGGCCAGAATGGCCGCGACCAGGGCGGCGACGGCCAGGGCGATCAGCGTCGCCTGCTTGGGATCGACGAACGGCAGGCGTTTCAGCGCCAGCGAGCCGGCCAGGACCAGTACGGGAATGACCAGGGCCGGGACGAACAGCCTGGCGCCGTAGGTCGCGGCCAGGCTCTCTCGCGCCTCCGGCGAGGTGGTCTTCGGCGCGCCGACGCCCAGCTGGCCCAGGCCGGCGATCAAGGCCAGCGCCAGGGCCAGGACCCCGTTGCCGAGGTCGCCCAGGCGGTCGCCGGCCAGGAAGCTGACTGCGAACAGGCCCCAGAAGGCGGCGTTGCCGAAGCGCCTGGGGTTCTCGCGGTCGGCGGCGCTGAGACCGGCGAAGGCCGCGAAGGTCAGGCCGGCCAGCAGGTAGACGAGCGGCAGGCCGATCATGGCTTCAGGTTCCGGTCGAAGATCAGCAGTCGCGCGCCGTGAACCAGGAAGGCGCAGATCGCCGTCGGGATCGCCCAGACCGACAGGGCCAGCGGCTCCACCGTGATGCCGCTCTGGTCCAGGAAGCCGACGATCAGCAGGATCGAGCCGATAGCCAGGAAGATGTCCTCGCCGAAGAACAGTCCGACATTGTCGGTCGCCGCGCTCATGGCCCGCACCCTCTGGCGCGCGTCGTCGTCCAGCGGCTCGGCGGCGGCCTCGGCCATGGGCGCCAGCAGGGGGCGGACCGTCTGGGCCTGGCCGGCGACCTGCGTCAGGCCCAGCGCCGCCGCGATCTGGCGCAGGGCGAGATAGGCGATCAGGATCCGTCCCGGCGTCGCCGCCTTCAGGCGCAGGATCGTCATGCGCGCCCGTTCGCGCAGGCCGGCCCGCTCCAGCACGCCGATGGCCGGCAGCACCAGCCAGGCCACGCTGACATAGCGGTTGGTGTTGAAGGCCTTGCCGAAGGCGGCCAGCACCTCGACCGGCGACAGCCCGGCCGCCAGGCCCGAGGTCAGGGCGGCGGCGACCACGACCAGCAGCGGATTGAAGCGCAGGGCGAAGCCCAGCACGATCACCAAGACGCCCAGCAGGGTCAGCATCCGCCGCGACTCTCCCAAGTTCGAAGGGACGGTCCGGCGCCGGGGCGAGACTGGCAAGCGGGGAGGCGGGTTTATCGGGCCTCTTGACGGTGAGGCGCCTCGGCGCGACGCTCTAAGTCAACAATGATAACCTACGGGAGGCTCACCATGGCCGACGGTGCTCTGCCCATCACGTCCCTCAAGGGCAAGGTCAGCGACGCGGAGTGGCAGGCGCGGGTCGATCTCGCCGCTCTCTATCGTCTCGTCGCCCTGCATGGCTGGGACGACATGATCTTCACCCACATCTCGGCCCGCGTCCCAGGGCCAGAGCATCACTTCCTGATCAATCCGTACGGCATGTTCTTCGGCGAGATGACCGCCTCGTGCCTGGTCAAGGTCGATCTGGAGGGGAACATCGTCGACAAGACGCCCTACTACATCAATCCGGCGGGCTTCACGATCCACTCGGCCATCCACGCGGCGCGCGAGGATGCTCATTTCGTCATGCATCTGCACAGCGACCAGGGCGTGGCGGTGTCGGCGCACAGGGAAGGCCTGCTGCCGCTGACGCAACATGCGCTAATCGTCTTGCCTCAGCTCGCCTATCACGACTATGAAGGCATTGCTCTCAACTTGGACGAGCGTGAGCGGCTGGTGGCTGACCTGGGCCCGTCCAAGAAGCTGATGATGCTGCGCAACCACGGCACGCTGTCGGTGGGCGGCTCGGCGGCCGAGTGCTGGTTGGGGATGTTTTTCCTGGAGCGGGCGTGCGCACAGCAGGTGATGGCTCTGTCGATCGGACGCGACAACGTCCTGCTGGCGCCCGACGCGGCGCAGGACGAGGTGCGCAAGCAGACCGGCATGGGGATGGGACTGATCGGCGGCCTGGCCTGGCCCGGCTGCCTGCGCAGGCTGGATCGCGAGCTGCCGGGCTACGCGGACTAGCGACGTCTTCGAAGGTCTGGAAAGCCGCCGCGATCCCGGTGATCGCGGCGGCTTTTTCGTGGCCGACGTCCGGCGCGCTGGCCGGCGCATGGCCCCTGGAGCCTGGGCGCGCGCAGCTGATCGCCAAGTACGAGCGCACGACCGCGAGCACGGGCTACGACCGTGACTCGGCCGTGGTCGACATCGATCCGCGCCGAGAGGAGAACCTCTCGGTCTTCGTCGAGCGTGGCCTGACCCCGCGCCTGACGCTCCAGGCCAAGGCCGGCGTCACGCGCGGCCACGATCGCTGGGCCAAATACTCAGGACGAGGACCGATCGAGGCGGGCCTGCGGTGGGCGGTTCTGCGCGATGAGCGTTCATCGCTTGCCGTCTATCTGGGCGCCGGCGAAGCAGGCGCGGGCCGCAACGCCGGCTATGCCGCGCCGGGCCAGGGGAGCCTCGATCTGGAAGGCAGGGTCTTCTACGGCCGCTCGGCGACCTGGCGGGGACGACCGCTGTATGTCGAGGTTCAGGCCGCGCGCCTGAAGCGGCAAGGGCTGGCGGACGAGAGCCGCCTCGACACCACGCTGGGCGTTCGCCCCAGAAAGAACATCCTGTTGCTGTCCCAGGCCTATGCCGGCCGGACCGAAACCGGCCCCATCCACGCCCGCTGGCTGAAGCACGAATTCTCCGTCGTCCAATCGTTCGGGGACTGGAGCGCGCAGATCGGCTGGCGCCAGACGCTCTCCGGTCGCGAAACCGCTCGCGATCAGGGCGTCGTCCTCGCATTGTGGCGGCGCCTTTAGCTTGTTTCAGGGCTGCAATAGTCCGTCATCCGCCTGTCACTGGACGCCGCTTTAGGCTGCGGTGCATATCAGCCGCAGCTATAGCTTCGCCGACTCCTTCGGCGCTCCGGAGCCGTTTCTTGATCCGTAGGCACTTCTTCCTCGTGGTGGCCCTGGCCGCCGTTGTCCTGATGCTGGTCGTCGGAGGTTGGAAGCTGGCCTTCGCCGACAAGGAGGCCAAGGGCGCGGGCGGCGGCGGCCGCGCGACCAACGTCTCGCAGATGGCGGTCGGCGAGCGTCCGTTCACCGACCGCATCGAGGTGCTGGGCGCGGCCAAGGGCCGGCAGTCGGTGACGATCACCTCCAACACGCCGGAACTCATCACGTCGGTGCGCTTCCGCGACGGGCAGGCCGTGTCGCGCGGCCAGGTTCTGGTGACCCTCAAGGCCGACCAGGAAGACGCCGGAATTTCGGAGGCCAAGGCGCGGCTGGCCCAGGCCGAGCGCGACTATACGCGTTGGAAGACGCTGGCCGACAAGGGCATCGCCCCGCGCGCCACGGCCGAGCAGTACTTGTCGGCCCTGGAGGTCGCCAGGGCCTCGGTCGGCACGGCCCAGGCCCAGAAGCTGGACCGCGTGCTGCGGGCGCCGTTCTCGGGCCGCGTCGGCATCTCGGACGTCGCGCCGGGCATGCTGATCGCCGCCGGCACGCCGATCGTCAGCCTGGACGACGCCTCGGTCATCCGCGTCGACTTCTCGGTGCCTGACCGCTACCTGCAGACCCTGCGCGTGGGCTTGCCGATCATGGCGCGGCCCGACGCCCTGCCGGGCCAGACCTTCCAGGGCCGCATCGCCCAGATCGACACCCGCATCGACCCGACCACCCGGGCCATCAAGGCGCGCGCCGAGTTTCCCAACGCCGACGAGCGGCTGAAGCCGGGCATGCTGGTCAAGGTCGCCATCGACCAGGGCGTGCGCACGGCGGTCGCCGTGCCGGAAGCCGCCGTGCAGTTCGAGGGCAATCAGGCCTCGGTCTACCGCATCGAAAAGGGCCCGAAGGGTATGGTCGCGCGTCGCACCGACGTCGACACCGGCATCACCGAGTCCGGCTTCGTCGAGATCCGCGCGGGCCTGAAGAAGGGCGACAAGATCGTCGCCGACGGCCTGAACCGCATCCAGGACGGCGCGCCGATCGGCGGCGGCAAGGGCGGCCCCGGGGGCGGCCCCGGAGGCGGCCAAGGGGCTGGCAAGGGTGAAGGCAAGGGCGGCGAGCAGGGCGGTCCTGGCCGGAAGGCCGGCTGATGCTGTCCGATCTTTCCGTCCGTCGCCCCGTCTTCGCCGCCGTCGCGGCGATCATCCTCTGCGTCATCGGCCTGGCGGCGTTCACTTCGCTGCCGATCCGCGAGCTGCCCAGCGTCGATCCGCCCGTGGTCTCGGTCCAGACCACCTATCGCGGCGCCTCGGCCGAGGTCATCGAAGAGCGCATCACCCAGGTGATCGAGCGCCAGGTGGCCGGCATCCAGGGCATCGATCGGGTGAACAGCAGCAGCCGCGACGGCCGCTCGCAGATCACCATCACCTTCAACCTGGACCGCGACCTGGACGCGGCCGCCAACGACGTGCGCGACGCCGTCAGCCGGGTGACCAGCAACCTGCCGGACCAGGCCGATCCGCCGCAGATCGCCAAGGCCAACGCCGACGCCTCGCCGATCATCATCCTGAACCTGACCTCGACCACGCTGGATCCGCTGCAGCTGGCCGACTACGCCGACCGCTATCTGGTCGAACGGATGTCGACGATCGACGGCGTGGCCCAGGCCAACCTGTTCGGGGCCAAGATCTACGCCATGCGGGTCTGGCTGGACGCCAACGAGATGGCCGCGCGCGGCGTCTCGGTGGATGACGTCGAGAACGCCCTGAACGCCCAGAACCTGGAGCTGCCGGCCGGTTCGCTGGAGAGCACCGCCAAGGACTTCACCATCCGGGTGGCCCGCTCGTACGCCAAGCCCGAGGAGTTCGCCCGCCTGCCGCTGCGCCCGGCCGACGCCAACGGGTTCGTGCTGCGTCTGGGAGACGTGGCCCGCATCGAGGAAGGTCCGGACGAGCGCCGCCGCCTGTTCCGCGGCAATGGCGTCGACCAGGTCGGCATCGGCCTGACGCGCCAGTCGCAGGCCAATGACGTGGCCATCTCCAAGGCGGTTCGCGCCGAGGTCGAGGCGATCAACCAGACCCTGCCGCCCGGCACCAGGATGGTCGTGGCCGTGGACAACTCGGTGTTCACCGCCGAGGCCATCCACGAGGTGTGGATCACCATGGGCATGTCGATCGGCCTGGTGGTGCTGGTCAATCTGATCTTCCTGGGCAGTTGGCGTTCGGCCCTGATCCCCTCGATCGTCGCGCCGATCTGCATCCTGTCGACCTTCATCGTCCTGGCCCCGCTGGGCTTCTCGCTGAACCTGCTGACCCTGCTGGCCCTGGTGCTGGCGGTCGGTCTGGTGGTCGACGACGCCATCGTAGTGGTCGAGAACATCCAGCGCCGGGTGGACGAGGGCGAGCCCGCCCTCGTCGCCGCCGAGCGCGGCACCCGCCAGGTGTTCTTCGCCGTCGTGGCCACCACCATCGTGCTGGTCTCGGTGTTCGCGCCGCTGATGTTCCTGCCCGGCTACATCGGCCGCCTGTTCGTCGAACTGGCCGTGGCCATCGCCGCCGCCGTGGCCTTTTCGGCCCTGCTGGCCCTGTCGCTGTCGCCGATGATGGCCTCCAAGCTGCTGCGGCCTGCGCATGGCGAGGGCTGGCTGGCGCGCCGCGTCGACGCGGCCATGGACGCGCTGAAGGCCTCGTACCGCGCGTCGCTGGAAAGCATCCTGGGCGGCTGGTCGGCGGCGATCGCCGGCGGGCTGGTGGTGATCCTGGCGGCTTTCGCCGGCCTGCTGTTCACCCATCTGCCCAAGGAATTGGTGCCGCCCGAGGATCGCGGCCGGGTCGACGTTCAGATCAGCGCGCCGGAAGGCGGCGGCTTCGACTACACCGCCTCGATCGGCCTGCGCGTCGAGAAGATCATCGCCAGGTATCGCGAGGCCGGCGAGGCCGAACGCACCATCCTGACCATCCCGCGGTTCGGCCAGAGCCAGTTCAACAGCGGCAACGCCGTCGTGGTCATGAAGCCGTGGGGCGAGCGCAAGAAGACCGCCGACCAGGTGGCGGCCGAGCTGAACAAGGATCTGTCGAAGATCACCGGCGTCCGCGCCATCGCCAGCGTCCGCGGGCCGTTCCAGCGGGGCGGCGGCGGGGGCGGCGGGGGCGGCACCAATGTCGACCTGATCGCCGTCGGCAACGACTACGTCCAGCTGGCCGACTGGCTGAAGCCGATCCTGGCCGAGGCGCAAGGCAATCCCGGCTTCTCGCGTCCGCGCCTGGACTACGAGCCCACCGCGCCGCGCCTTTCGGTGCAGATCGACCTGGACAAGGCCGCCAGCCTGGGCGTCTCGGCCCAGTCGATCGGCCGGGCCCTGGAGACGATGTTCGGCTCACGCCGGGCCACGACCTACATCAAGAACGGCCAGGAATACGACGTCATCCTGCAGACCAATCTCGACCAGCGCCGCAGCGTCGAGGACCTGAACCGGCTGAACGTCCGCACCAATTCCGGCGCCCTGGTGCCGTTGTCGACCGTGGTGACCACCCAGCTGCGCGGCGACACTCCCGACCGTCCGCGCGTCGACCGCCTGCGCTCGGTGACCCTGACCACCCAGCTGAACCCCGGCTTCACCGTCGAGGACGCCGTGCGGTTCCTCAAGGACCAGGCCGACCAGCGGCCGGTGCCCGGCGTCAGCATCAAGTGGGGCGGCCAGGCCAAGGACTATCTGGAGGGCTCGGGCGGCATCGCCATCGCCTTCGGCCTGGCTTTGCTGCTGGTGTTCCTGGTGCTGGCGGCCCAGTTCGAGAGCTGGATCCACCCGGCCGTGATCATGCTGACCGTGCCGCTGGCGGCGCTGGGCGGGCTGTTCGGCCTGCTGGTCATGGGCTCGACCATCAACACCTACAGCCAGATCGGCCTGATCATCCTGGTCGGCATCGCCACGAAGAACGGCATCCTGATCGTCGAGTTCGCCAACCAGCTGCGCGACGAGGGCCTGACCGTGCGCGAGGCGGTGATCGAGGCGGCGGCGCTTCGCCTGCGTCCGATCATCATGACCTCGATCTCGGCGGCCATGGGCGCCTTGCCACTGATGCTGTGGGCTGGGGCCGGGGCGGGCAGCCGCAAGACCATCGGCTCGGTGATCTTCACCGGCTCGATCTTCGCGACCCTGCTGACGCTGTTCATCGTCCCGGTGTTCTACGATCTGCTGGCGCGCTTCACGAAGTCGCCGGAGTGGACGGCGCGCCAGATCGAAGAGTATGAAGCCGCCGAGAAGAACGGTGAGGGGCAAACCTCACCGGCATAAGCTGGTGAGGAAGCATGGCTGATGGCCATTTGACGGCCAGGCGGCAGGAAATAGCTCTGCTGCGCCGTCTCGAAGAACGGATTCTGTGGTTGGCGGCGTGGACCATCCATAACGCCAACCACCTCCGTCCCAGCCGCGACGGCCTGAAGGTCGGCGGTCACCAGGCGTCCAGCGCCTCGCTGACCACGATCATGACGGCCCTCTACATGAAGGCGCTGCGGCCGCAGGACCGGGTGGCGGTCAAGCCGCACGCCAGCCCCGTCTTCCACGCCATCCAGCACCTGTTCGGCCGTCAGAGCCTGGACAACCTCAAGCGCTTCAGGGCGCTGGGCGGAGCCCAGTCGTATCCCTCGCGCACCAAGGACGCGGACGACGTCGACTTCTCGACCGGTTCGGTGGGGCTGGGCGTGGCCATGACCGCCTTCGCCTCGCTGACCCAGGACTACCTGGCCGCGCGCGGGGCGGTGAAGCCGGAGAAGATGGGGCGGATGATCTCGCTGCTGGGCGACGCCGAGCTGGACGAGGGCAACATCTACGAAGCCCTGATCGAGGCCTGCAAGCACGACATCCGCAACACTTGGTGGATCGTCGACTACAATCGCCAGAGCCTGGACGCGACCACCCAGGATCGGATGTTCACCCGCTACGGCGAGATCTTCGAGGCCGCCGGCTGGACGGTCGAGACGCTGAAATGGTCCAAGCGCCAGCGCGAGGCCTTCGCCCGCCCAGGCGGAGAGCGCCTTCGCGAATGGATCGAGACCGCGCCCAACGATCTGTTCTCGGCCCTGACCTACCAGGGCGGCGCGGCCTGGCGCGAGCGGCTGACCGCCGACCTTGCCGACAGTCCCGACACGCTGGCCTTGATCGCCGCCTACAAGGACGTCGACCTGGCCGAGTTGATGACCGAGCTGGGCGGCCACTGCCTGGAGACGCTGTTGGAGGCCTTCGAAAAGGCCGGGCAGGACGACGCGCCGCGCTTCTTCATCGCCTACACCGTGAAGGGCCTGCGCCTGCCGTTCCAAGGCCATAAGGACAACCATGCCGGACTGATGACCCCGGCTCAGATCGCCGAACTGCGCGAGCGCCTGGGCGTGGTCGAGGGCGAGGAATGGGACCCGCTGTCGGGCCTGTCGGCCGCCGAGCGCACCGCCCTGAAGGGCCTTGTCGCCCGCGCGCCCTTCGCCGCCGAGGTCGAGCGCCGGCACGTTGCGCCGCGCATTCCGACGCCGACCGCCGATGAACTGCTGGCGGCGGTGGCGGCAGGCGGCGAGCAGTCGACCCAGGCCGCATTCGGCAAGGTGATGTTCGAGATCGCCGCCCGCAAGGACGAGTTCGCCGGCCGGGTCGTCACCACCTCGCCGGACGTAACGGTGTCGACCAACCTGGGCGGCTTCGTGAACCGCAGGGGCGTCTTCCAGCGTCGCGCCCACGAGGACGTCTTCAAGCGCCGCCGCATTCCCTCGGCCCAGGTCTGGTCCAAGGCCGAGACCGGCCAGCACGTCGAGTTGGGCATCGCCGAGAACAACCTGTTCATCGCCCTGGCCGCGCTGGGCCTGACCGCTCCGCTGTTCGGCGAGCGCCTGTTCCCGGTCGGGACCTTGTACGATCCCTTCATCGCCAGGGGCCTGGATGCGCTGAACTACGCCTGCTACCAGGACGCCCGGTTCCTGCTGGTCGCGACGCCGTCGGGCCTGACGCTCGCCCCGGAGGGCGGCGCTCACCAGTCGATCAACGCGCCGGTGATCGGCATGGCCCAGCCGGGCCTGGACACCTACGAGCCGGCCTTCGCCGACGAGACGGCGGTGCTGATGGCCCACGCCTTCGAACGCATCCAGGCCCCGGACGGCGCCTCGACCTATCTGCGGCTGTCCACCCGCGTCATCGATCAGCCCCGGCGGACCGATGAGACCTGGCGCCAGGGGGTGGTCGACGGAGCCTATTGGCTGAAGGCCCCCGCGCCCGGCGCGCGTCTGGCCGTGGTCTACAGCGGCGCCCTGGCCCCCGAAGCCCTCGCGGCGTTCGACGCTCTGGCCGAGGACATGCCCGAGGCCGGCCTGCTGGCCGTCACCTCGGCCGACGTGCTGCACCGGAACTGGACCGCCTCTGGGCGCGCCCGCTGGACGGGGGAGGGCGCTCGCGTCTCCACCATCGAGACCCTGCTGGCCCCGCTGGATCGCGACGCCGGCTTGGTCACCCTGACCGACGGCGCGCCGCTGGCGCTGTCCTGGCTGGGCTCGGTGCGCGGCCAACGAGTGCGGGCCCTGGGTCTTGAAGCGTTCGGCCAATCGGGCGATCTGCCGGATCTCTACGGCAAGTACCGTCTGGACGCCGAAGCGGTGCTGGACGCGGCCGCCGACCTGCTGGCCTAGGCAATAGGGACTAGAGCCCGCCGACGATCGTCAGGCCCGACAGCAGGCCGTCGCGGAAGTGATAGGTCAGGGTGGCGCGGTTGTCGGTCCAGACGTGGCCGTCCGGGCTCTCGACCGAGTACTGGGACTCCACGCGCAAGGCGTCGGCGGTTTCCTCCAGCACCCGGATCAGTTCGATATGGGGCACGATGGTCGCGAAGATGCGGGCGAACTGGCCGATCGTCGCTTCGCGGCCGACGAAGGACGCGCCGCCTTCCAGGGTGTCGGGCCAGATCACGTCCGGATGCAGGATCGCCCGGATGCCCGCCAGGTCGCGGGCGTTGAAGGCTCGGTAAGCCCGTTCCAGCACGGCCTCAAGCGCGCTCATGGTCCGTTTCCGTCCCGACCGCTGTCGTCGACGTCCTGCTCGGCGATCAGCCCCCGCTCGAGACGATACCAGACCGTGATCGCGCCGTCCTGCCAAAGGCCGCCGCCAAGGCCTCGCGCCTCGACCTGGATCCGCGCTCGTACGCGATCGTCGGGCTGCAGCGCATGGCCGAGCACGACCAGCCTCACCCGAACCGTCTCGAACAGTTGCTGGAAATGCACGCGGACGCCGCCCAGACCCCGCACCTCGCCGCCCTCCAGCGGGTCGACGAAGCGCGCCGTCGGGGCGTAGCAGGCGACGACGGCCTCGAGGTCACGCGCGTTGACCGCCGCATGCAGCCGCTCCAGCAGGGCGGCGACGCCGGGGAAGGCGACGGCGTGGACGTCCTGCTCGGACTCCAGCCGCGCCACCCGCCCATTTCGCAACGTGAAGCGATGCAGGACCCGGGTGCTGGACCACAGCGAGCCATCGGCGGCGCTGGCGATGGTCTGGCGACAGAGAACGCAGATCCGGCCGTCCGCCTCGGTGTGCAGGCTGATCAGCGCATAGCGGGCCCGCACCGACGCGGCGACCTCGGCGAAATAGGCGCGAACCGCCTCGCGGCCGGTCAGCTCGCCGCTATCGGCCTCGTTCGGCCACGCGACGTCGTCGGCCAGCATCGCGACGCAGCGGTCGAAGGCGCGGCCGTTGAAAGCGTCGTACAGCTGCGCGATCCGCTCTTCGTCCGGCGTCATGGGCGGCGTCATGGGCCTGGATCCGGGTCCCCCTTGGAAAGGATATCCATGCGCCAGAAGCGGCCGTCGCGGAGCGTGTAACAATGCCGCACGCACAGGTCCGACCACAGCTGGCCCGAGCGGTTCCAGACCACCTGGTTGACGTCCACCACGACGCGGCCGTCCTCCGTCACGTGAACCTCGACCGGCGTGAGCTCCACGCGAATGATGCTGTCGTTATAGGCCCAGTAGCCGCGCACCGCTTCGGCGCTGGTCAGCGTCCCTCCGCGCGTGACGTCCGGCCACTCCAGCGCCGGCGCGACCAGGGCGCTGAAGGCCGAGAAGTCCCGCCGCTGGTTGGCGTCGTAGAGGCGCTGGACCAGCGCCTCGATCTCGGGCGGAGCCGGACGCATCCTCAGGGAGCGGGTTTGTAGCCCGTCTCCACCTTCAGATAGGCGATCAGGTCGATGCGGTCCTTGGCGTCGTGCAGGCCGGCGAAGGTCATCTTGGTGCCGGGCAGGAATTCGCGCGGGCTGGACAGCCACTTGTCCAGGTGCTCGGCGTCCCAGGTGAAGCCGGCGGCCTTCACCGCGTCGGAATAGGCATAGCCGGCCTTCGATCCGGCCTTGCGACCGAACACGCCGTACAGGTTGGGGCCGGTCAGGTCCGGCCCGCCCTCGGTGATCGTGTGGCACGAGCGGCAGAGCGCGAACTTGCTCTGGCCGTTCGACAGGTCGCCGGTGTTGTACGGGGCGGGCAGGGCGGCCAGGGCCGCGGCCTTCTCGGCGTCGGTGGGGGCCGCCGCCGCCGGAGCGTCGGCCGGCGCCGAGGCGGGCGCCTCTCCGGAGCTGCCGCCGTCCTTGGAACAGGCCGAAACGACCATGCAGAGGGCCGCGAAGGCCGCCAGTTTCAACGTACGCATGCTGGTTCCCGACTGACGTTTGGTCGCACGGTCTGCGACAGCGCGACACATTCCAAACCCTTATAAAATCAGGGTCCCCGGCTTGTCACGGAACAATGTTCCTTAAGAGCGGTCCGGCGGGGACCCTGCGACAATCGCCGGTATCTACGTGATTCTTCTCACGAAAAGTGAAATCGCAAACCGTGGGTCTGCACATAACCGTTTGACGGGCGTTAACCATAAATTCTACCCATTTCCTCACGGAGCGGGCTGGCTCCAAACGGGCAGGGAAACAGGATCATGGACTGGAGCGAAGAACGCACCGCGACCCTCAAGAAGCTGTGGCTGGAAGGCCTGAGCGCGAGCCAGGTGGCTCGACAGCTGGGCGGCGTCAGCCGCAGCGCGGTGATCGGCAAGGTGCACCGCCTGGGCATCACGGTTCGCGACGTTCCCGTCCGTCAGCGCGTCACCACCGTCCGCGCCCCGTCGCGGATCCAGGTCCGCCGGCCGATCCGCGAGACCACGGCCGCGCCTCACGTCGCGCCCCGCCTGGAACGCACCGAGGAGGACCTGCTGCCGACGTCCGGCATCCTGGAACTGGGCGCCCATTCGTGCCGCTGGCCGATCGGCAACCCCGAGGGTGACGACTTCGGCTTCTGCGGCCGCCCCAAGCTGACCGCCCGCGGCTCGTACTGCGAGCAGCACACGGCCGGCGCCTTCCGCCGTTTGGGCAACAGCCAGGCGGTCGAGGCCTGGGCCCTGCGCGGCCTCAAGGAACGGGTCCAGCCCAGCCAGATCTAGGCGGCGCGACCTATCCTTCCGAAGACTTCTCCCCTTTCCTCGAGATCACCGAGACGAACCCCATGAACATGGTCCTGATCGAGAACGCCGCCGGCAGCAGCCAAGTGATCACCATCATCGAGGAGTTCGCGGGCCACTCGGTGTCGCGCGATCTCAATCCCGGCGATCACGCCCAGATCCCGGTCACCCAGTTCAAGTCGATCACCGTGCGCGAGACCTATCCGGACGACTGGCTGACCCGTGGCCGCACCCGCAACCGCGCGGCCGCCGACGCCTGAAAGCACCGCGGCGGCGGTTGAAATTCCCGCATAAATTGAAATGGATGACCCCGCGAAGCCTTTCGCGGGGTTTTTCGTTTCCGCAAGGGCGCCGCAGATTGCGTGACCGTTAACCTTATGAGACACAGAGCGCCGTTTTGTGGGGGCGGAAACGATTATGCGTGAGGGGGACAAGCGCGCAGAGGTGGTCGACGACCATGCGCTGCCGCTGCCGAGCTATCTGAGTTATTTGCTCTATCAGACCGAGCAGCACCGCCGCGCGGTCGCCGCCGACCTGCTGGCGCGGCACGGCCTGACCTTCGCCAAGTGGGTGGCGATGATCTCGCTGCGCCGGTTCGGCGACCTGTCGATGACCCGGCTGGCCAAGCTGGCCGCCACGGACCGCACCACCCTGACCCGCTCGATCGACAGTCTGATCACCGACGGCCTGGTGGCGCGCGAAGCCTCGCCCAGCGACCGCCGGATCGTGGTCGTGTGCCTGACCGACGCCGGCCGGGCGCTGCTGGAGAAGATTCGCGCCGAGATCCGTCCGCTGAACCGCGAAATCTGCGCCAATCTGACCACGGACGAGCAGGCGGCCATGACCCGCTATCTGCAGAAGATGCTGACCGGCCTGATCGTCGAGCCCGACTGGAAGCAGGACGTCATCGCGTTCTCGACCCCGGCACCGCCGGAGACGGCTTGAGGCTTGGGTTCGGCTCTTAGTCGTCGAACTTCACCCGTCCGCGCCCGGATTTCACCGTCCCACGCTTGGCCTTGCCCTCCAGCCGCTTCAGCTTGCTGGAATAGGTCGGCTTGGTCGCCTTGCGAGGTTTGGGCTTCTCGGTCGCCCGTCGGATCAGGTCGGTCAGGCGCTCGCGGGCGTCCTGGCGGTTCATCTCCTGCGAGCGGCTGCCCTGGGCGAAAAGCACCAGCACGCCGTCCTGGGTGAGGCGGCTGCCGGCCAGCGTCTCGAGGCGCGCCTTGACGTCCTCGGGCAGGGAGGGCGAGTTGCGCACGTCGAAGCGCAGCTCGACGGCCGTGCTGGTCTTGTTGACGTGCTGACCGCCGGGACCTGAGGCGCGCGTGGCCTTCCAGACCAGTTCGTCCTCGTCGATCCGCAGCCAGGAGGTGATCTCCAGGGTCATCGCGGCGGCGAGGTCCGCTTGGCCTTGACCACCAGTTGGTCCAGGGCCTGGAGAAAGCGCGAGCGGTCGGCGTTGGCGAAGGCGGCGGGACCCTTGGTCACTTCGCCCATCGAGCGCAGGTGCTCGCCGATCGAGCGCGAGGCCAGGGCCGAGCCGATCATGTCGGGGGTGAAGACCCGTCCGTTCGGGGCGACGGCCGCGCCGCCGGCCTTCAGCACGCGGTCGGCCAGGGGGATGTCGTTGGTCACCACCACGTCGCCGGGGCCGACGCGCTCGGCGATCCAGTCGTCGGCCACGTCGGGGCCAGCGTCGACCACGATCTGCTCGATCACCGGGGTCGCGGGCACGCGGATCCAGCTGTTGGACACCACGAAGGTCTTGAAGCCGTGGCGGGCGGCGACCTTGTAGGCCTCGTCCTTCACGGGGCAGGCGTCGGCGTCGATGAAGAGGGTGGCGGTCATCGCGCGAAGCCCGAAGGAAAGTGGTGCCGGCTGAGGGGATCGAACCCCCGACCTTCGGTTTACAAAACCGCTGCACTACCGCTGTGCTAAGCCGGCTGATCCGTCCGGCGACCGGACGGGCGTCTTCCTTAGCGAGGCCCGAGGGCGCGGGCAATGGGGCGTTTGCCACGATCGCCTTGCGCGGGTCTCACGGTTCACCTATGCCTGGGCTGCAACTTTGGGTGGATGCGCGTGATCAAGGCGTGGCGTTGGGCGCTGGGGCTCGTGGGCTTGGCGGGAGCGGCCGTCGTCGGGGTGGCGGGCTGGAACGCCTGGTCGGCCGAGCAGGCGCGTCGCCATCCCGAGGCGGCGCGGATCGCCCGCTACGAGAAGATCTTCGACGTCGCCTGGAACACGGTCGACGACAAGTACTACGATACGAAGTTCGACCATGCGCGGTGGCGATCGCTGCGCGACGTCTATCGGCCCCGGGCCAGGGACGCGCAGGTCGACGCCCAGTTCTACATCGATGTCCTGACCAACATGATGAACCAGGCGGGGACCTCGCACGTGTTCGTCACGCCGCCTCCCGCACCGGGTCCGGTCGTGGCTGCGGTTCCTGCCCCGACCCCCGCGACGATCCCCGGATCCCCCACCTGCAGCGGCGAGATGGGCTTCGACTTCGCCGAGATGCGGCGGGGCGACAGGACGCTGCTGCGAGTATCCGATGTCCGGCGCGGCTCGAGCGCCGAGCAGGCCGGCGTCGCGCCCGACGACCTGATCGAAAGCCTCACGATGGGCGCGTCCGGCGGGGGCTGCCTGAACGCCGAGTTGCGGCTGAGGGCGGAGGGACAGGCGGCCCGGGCGCTGGCGTTCAGCTATGGGAACGGTCCGCCGCCGCCGGCCCGGCAGCGGATCGACCTGCCCAGCGGCTTGCGGGTGCTGCGCTTCGACCATTTCGACGAGGCCAGCCTGGACTGGCTGGGCGGCAACCTGCCGAACGGCGCCGCTCGGGGGCTGATCCTGGATCTCCGTCGCAACAACGGGGGCGACCTGCAGGTCGCTCGCCGCATCGCCGGCCAGTTCCTCGAGCGGGGCGCGCCGATCGCGCGCATGATCCGCCGTGGACGCGAGCACGACGAGACGGCCGCAAGCGGGAAGCGGCGCTTTGACGGGCCGCTGGTCGTGCTGATCGGACCGGCCAGCGCCAGCGCCGCTGAGGTCACGGCGGCCGCGCTGCGCGATCATCGCCGGGCCCTGCTGGTCGGGGGCGAGAGCGCCGGGGCCGTGCTGCTGTCGCAGGCCTATCCGCTGCCGGACGGCGGCAAGGTGACCGTGGCGATCGCCGACGTCCTGACCCCGGACGGCCGGCGCCTGGAGGGCGTCGGCGTCAGCCCGGACCTGCCCGTGGCGCAGACCCTGGCGGCGGTCCGCGCCGGCCGCGACCTGCCGCTGGAAGCGGCGGAAAAGGCGCTGCTGGACGGCCGCTGGCGGCCTTAGGGGGCGGCTGGCCGGCCGCTCGCCGTTGCGAGTCTCGCGTGCAGGGGCTAGGGACGGGCCAAGCAGGAGAACACGAGATGGCGCAGGGCAAACTGATCGACGGCAAGGCCTTCGCGGCCGATCTGCGGGCCAAGATCGCCGACGAAGTCGCGGCGCTGAAGGCCGAGCACGGCGTCAGGCCGGGCCTGGCCGTGGTGCTGGTCGGCGAGGACCCCGCCAGCCAGGTCTATGTGCGCAACAAGGGCGAGCAGACCCAGGCCGCCGGCATGTACTCCGAGACCCACCGCCTGCCGGCGGAGACGACGCAGGACGAGCTGCTGGCCGTGGTCGCCAGGCTGAACGCCGATCCCAAGATCCACGGCGTGCTGGTCCAGTTCCCGGTGCCGCCGCACATCAACCAGATGGACGTCGTGGCGGCGCTGTCGCCGGATAAGGACGTCGACGGCCTGACCGTGATCAACGCCGGGCGCCTGGCCAGCGGCTTGCCCGCCCTGGCGCCCTGCACGCCGACGGGCTGCATGATGCTGATCAAGGACGCGATCGGCGACCTGAAGGGCAAGACCGCCGTGGTCATCGGCCGCTCGAACCTGATGGGCAAGCCGATGGCCCAGATGCTGCTGGCCGCCGACTGCACCGTGACCATCGCCCACTCGCGCAGCCAGGATCTGCCGTCGATCGTGCGCCAGGCCGACATTGTCGTGGCCGCCGTGGGCCGGGCCGAGATGGTCAAGGCCGACTGGGTCAAGCCGGGCGCGGTGGTCATCGACGTCGGCATCACGCGCTTCCCGGCCCGCGATCCAGCGGCGGCCGCGGCGGGCAAGACCCGGCTGGTCGGCGACGTCGCCTTCGACGAGGTTCGCGAGGTCGCGGGCGCGATCACGCCGGTGCCGGGCGGGGTGGGACCGATGACCATCGCCTGCCTGCTGGCCAATACGCTGACCGCGGCCAAGCGCCTGTCGGGGATCGCCTGATGAACCGGGCGTTCGTCGTCGTCGCGTCCGCCCTCGTTCTCTCCGCCTGCGGACCCAAGACCCCGCCGCCGCCGACGCCGGACCAGGCCCTGGCCTTGCGCCCGTCCGACAAGCGCCTCTCGGGCCTGTACGAGACCTCGTGCCATGCCTGCCACGCCGTCCCGGGCACGGGCGCGCCGCTGGTCCATGACCGCGCCGCCTGGGACGGGCGCTACAAGCGCGGCGAGGCCGTCCTGCTGGACCACGCCATCCAGGGCTTCAACGCCATGCCGGCGACCGGTCAGTGCGCGACTTGCACGCCGGACGATTTCAAGGCCCTGATACGCTTCATGGCGGGGCGCGAAGACGCTCCCAACTAGCGGGGGCGTTGGCGATGATCTCCAGGCGAGGAGCCCTGATCGCGGGCGGGACAGGCGCGGCCGTCGTGGCCGGCGGCGGCGCGGCCTATCTGGTCGCGACAGGAGACAAGCCCGAGCCCGTCGCCCCGGCCTCGGTCGACGCCCGCGGCAAGCTGCTCTGGCGTAACTGGTCGGGCGTGCAGCACGCCTATCCCGCCGCCCGTCTGGCCCCCAGGGACGAGGGCGAGCTGGCCCAGGTCCTGAAGACCGGCCTGGCGCCGATCCGGCCCGTCGGCGCTGGCCATTCCTTCACAGCCTTGGCCCCCACCAACGGGACCCTGGTGTCGCTGGACGCCATGTCGGGGATCGTCGGCTGGGAAGGCGACCAGGCAATCGTGCGCACCGGCACGCGGCTGGGCGCGCTGGGACCGGCCCTGGCGGAGAAGGGGCGGGCGCTGCCGAACCTGCCCGACATCAACAAACAGGCGTTGGGCGGGGCGCTGAGCACCGCCACCCATGGCAGCGGCCAAGCGCTGCAAGCCATGCACGGCGACGTCACGGCGCTGCGTCTGGTCACGCCGTCGGGCCAGGTGATCGACGCAGATGCGAACCGAGATCCCGAGGTGTTCCAGGCCGCCCGGGTCTCGCTGGGCGCCCTGGGCGTGATCACCCAGGTGCGGCTGCGCACCAGCGTCAATCGCCGCCTGCGCCGCCACGTCTGGCTTGAGCCGTTCGAGACGGCGCTGGCCAGGGCCGACGAAAGGTGGGCCCAGCACCGCAATTTCGAGTTCTTCGCCGTGCCGTTCACGGGGCTGGCGGTCAATATCAGCCACGACGAGACCGACGAGCCGGTCCTGGCGCGCGGACCCGACCAGGACGTCGTGTTCCTGGAGGCGCTGCGGGGGCTGCGCAATCTGCTGGGCTTCGCCACGCCGCTGCGCAAGGCGGCCGGCCGCGCGCTGCTCTCGACCGCCAAGCCCGAGACCGCCATCGACGAGGGCTGGAAGCTGCTGTCGACCGAGCGGCCGGTGCGGTTCAACGAGATGGAGTTCCACCTGCCCGTCGCGAACCAGCTGAAGGCGCTGGAGGAGGTGGTGGCGACCATCGAGAAGGAGCGTCCCGACGTCTTCTTCCCGATCGAGGTGCGACGCATCGCGGCCGACGACGCGTGGCTGTCGCCCTTCCAGGGCGGGCCGCGCGGCTCGGTGGCGGTGCACGCCTATTATCGCGACGACTTCAGTTTCCTGTACGCGCTGATCGAGCCGATCTTCCGCCGCTACGACGGTCGGCCGCACTGGGGCAAGCTGCATACGCTGAACGGCGGCCAGCTGGCGGCGCTCTATCCGCGCTGGAAGGATTTCCTGGCCGTGCGCCAGGCGCTGGATCCGGAGGGCCGGATGCTCAATCCGTACCTGAAAGGCTTGTTCGGGTTGGGAGCCTAGGGGATCGGGAGCCTGTCCTAAACACCGCCATTCCCGCCACAAGGGCGGGGATGACGGTGAGATTTGGGTCCGGTGACTTGCGGACTACGCCGCGGCGTTGCCGAGGTAGTCAGCCACGCGGGCCTCCAGCTCGGTCACCAGGGCCTTGCCCACCGGGTGGGTGTCGACCTTGATGTCGTCGCGGACGCAGGCCTTGATCGCGTCGATATGGGCGTCGACCAGGAACATCGGCGCGGCCAGGCGCGTCTCGGGATCGTCGATCAGCTTGCACAGCGAGGCGGCCAGGCGCGTGATCAACGGAAACTCGTAGGTCGCGCCCAGGCCCTTCAGGTCGTGGGCGCGCAGGTACAGGGTCTCGACGGTCTGAGCGGTCAGGCCGTCGGAGCGCACGCCCTGGCGGGCGGCTTCCAGCTTGACGATCTCGTCGTTCAGCCATTGGGCGAAGTTTCCGGACAGGCTCTTCAGAGCCGCCTCGGCCTTGGCGATCGCGGCCATGTCGATGCCGCCGCGCCCGCCGACTTTCAGCTTGAGCATGTTCGGCACCTGGATCACTTCAGCGGTCTTATTCGTCACGGGCGCCTCCCCCAGCGGCGGATAGTTGGGTAACCGCTAACATAGCAGGCGTTAACATTGGATGAGACGCGACCCAACGTCTCATCCGTCTTCAGACTAGGCCGAGAACTGCTCGGCCAGAACTCTTTCCTCCAGGCTGCGCCCGGCGTCGAACAGCATCGAGAGCGAGGTGCCGCGATCCTCGGAGATGTGGACCTCGATCACGTCCCGGACCTCGAAATTGTCGGCCACCGCGCTGACCGGGCGCTTGTCGGCCTCCAGCACCTCGAAGGTCACGCGAGCCGACTGGGGCAGCAGGGCCCCACGCCACCGGCGGGGGCGGAAGGCGGAGATGGGGGTCAGGGCCAGCACCTGGCCGTCGATCGGAATGATCGGGCCGTGGGCTGAAAGGTTGTAGGCGGTCGAGCCGGCCGGGGTGGCCAGGAGGGCGCCGTCGCAGACCAGTTCGCCCATCCGCACCTTGCCGTCGATCGAGATGCGCAGCTTGGCGGTCTGGCGGGTCTGGCGCAGCAGTGACACCTCGTTGATCGCCAGCGCCCGGTGCTGGGTGCGGCGCGAATCGATGGCGACCATGGCCAGCGGGTGGATGACGGCCCGCTCGGCGGCGTTGATCCGCTCCAGGAGGCCGTCCTCGCTGTACTCGTTCATCAGAAAGCCGACCGAGCCGCGGTTCATGCCGTAGATCGGCGTCTGGCTGGCGATCGCCTCGTGCAGGGTCTCCAGCATGAAGCCGTCGCCGCCCAGGGCGACGATGACCTGGGCGTTCTCGTCGCCGACGTCGCCATACCGTTCGACCAGCCGCTCGCGCGCCTCGATGGCCTCGGGGCGGTCGCTGGCCTTGAACGCCAGGCGAGTCACGAACGGTTGCGGCTGGTACATGCGGCCAAGTGGCGGGAAGGCCGCCAGCTTGTCAAACCGGTGTTGTCAGACCTGGCCGACGGCCTGGCGGAAGGCCATGCCGGCGATGTCCGGCGTGAACGGGCCGAAGGCGCTGGCGGCGCGCCGCACGCCTTCCTCGCCGCCGCCCGGACGACCGCCGTTCAGCTGGCGGACGTGCTCGAGGATGGTCGGGAAGACGCTGCGGTCGATGCCCACGGCCGAACAGGCCAGGGCCAGAAGCTCGGGCCGGCCGCTGTCGATGGCGCGACGGATCTGGACCGGCTCGAACTTGCCCAGCCGGGCCAGGGCCATGACGAACAGCTGCAGGCGGCCTTCGCGCAGCACGCGCAGCAGGTAGCCGGGGCGCAGCTGGCCCGCGGAGTCGAGCTTCTCGATCAGCGAGCGCTCCATCTCCTCGCGATCCTCGTCCTGCTCGACGGGACCCAGGTCGGCGTCGTTGTCGCCGCGATGGGCCGCGCGCAGGGCGTCGTCGACCGCCGCCTGCATCTTGGCCGGATCCAGATGGAAGCGGGACATCAGCGCGTCGCGCAGGGCGCGGCCGACCAGCAGATAGAGCTGTTCGGCCAGGTCGCTGGACAGCTTGGGGTGACGGGCCAGGGGCGAGCGCAGGGCGACGACCTCGCGCGAGCGGCCGACCAGGCGACCCATGGCGTCGGGCGAGATCTCGGCGGTCTCGTTCGAGGCCAGGGCGGTGAGGACCGCCGGCTCGTCTCGGCTGATGATCGCCTCGACCACGGCGCCGGGCAGGCGCGGTCGGCGGGCGATCTCGATCTGGTGCTCCAGCGTGGCCTGGACCAGCAGGCGGATCAGGTCGTGATCCTCCAGCACCGGGCTGCGGGCGATGATCGGGCGGGCGATCTCGATCTCGTCGAGGGCCATGATGTTGATCAGGGCCGACGGGGCCCAGTCGGCGTCGGCCAGGCGCTCGGCCAGGCGATGGCGGATATCGCGCTCGGCCTCGACCACCAGGGTCATGAAGATCGAGTTCAGCAGGGCCTGGATGTCGGGGTGGGTCGGCTCGCCGCTGGCCTGGCCGGCCTCGCACAGGTCGATGATCCCCGTGAGCAGACGTTCACGGTCGCCCGGCTCGCGGCTGCGCGCCAGTTTCATGAGCGATGCGATCTCGACGGCTTGGATGACCCGCCTCCTTCGAATCCGGAAGACCCGAGAAGGATGACCTTGCGGGTCTCAAATGAAAACATGCTTAAACAGGTCAAGAACGCGCGCGGCCCGATCGCGTCGAGATGTCGCAAGCTTGAGTGGAGGATGTTCGGATGGCGCAAGACCTGATCCTGGCCCTGGACCAGGGCACGACCAGCACGCGGGCCATCCTGTTCGATCGCGCCGGCCAGCCGTTGGCCGAGGCCTCGCGGCCGCTGCGCCAGAGCTATCCGCATGATGGCTGGGTCGAGCACGACGCCGACGAGATCTACGCCGCCTGCGTGGCGGTCCTGCGCGAGGCCGCCGAGGCGTCCGGCCGCGCCGACGACGTCGCCGCTATCGGCGTGACCAACCAGCGCGAGACCGTGGTGATCTGGGACCGCCGGACCGGCCGCCCGATCCATCCAGCCATCGTCTGGCAGGACCGCCGCACCGCCGACGCCTGCGCCGCCCTGAAGGCCGACGGTCACGAGCCGCGCGTCGCCGAGCTGACCGGCCTGCTGCTGGACCCGTATTTCTCGGGGACCAAGATCGCCTGGATGCTGGACAAGGTCCCCGGCGCGCGGGCCCGGGCCGAGGCGGGCGAGCTGCTGGCCGGCACCATGGACACGTGGGTGATCTGGAAGCTGACCGGCGGCGCGGTCCACGCCACCGACGCCACCAACGCCTCGCGCACCCTGCTGTTCGACATCGGCGCGCAGGCCTGGTCGGCCGAGATGCTGGACCTGTTCAACGTGCCGGGCGCGCTGCTGCCCAAGGTGCTGGACTGCGTCGACGACTACGGCGCGACCCAAGCTCACATCCTGGGCCGCGAGGTCGCGATCCGGGGCGTGGCTGGCGACCAGCAGGCGGCGCTGATGGGGCAGGGCTGTGTCGAGCCCGGTCAGATGAAGGCCACCTACGGCACCGGCTGCTTCATGTTGATCAACACCGGCGAGGAGCAGTGCGTCTCTCGCTCGCGGCTGTTGACCACGGTGGCGGCGCGGGTGAACGGCAGGACGACCTACGCCCTGGAGGGCTCGATCTTCGTGGCCGGGGCGGCGATCCAGTGGCTGGGAGAGGGGCTGGGGATCACCGGTGGGCCGCGCGCCGCCGAGGCCCTGGCGCGGGCCGCCAAGCCGGATCACGGCGTGGTCGTGGTGCCGGCCTTCACGGGGCTGGGCGCGCCCTGGTGGGACGCCGAGGCGCGCGGCGGGATCTTCGGCCTGACCCGCGACGCCGGCCTGCCCGAGATCGCGGCGGCGACCTTCGACAGCTGCGCCCTGCAGAGCCGCGACCTGATCGAGGCCATGCGGACCGACGCGCCCTCGGCCTTCGGCGAGGCGGCTCAGATGCGCATCGACGGCGGCATGTCCAAGAGCGCCTGGTTCTCGCAACGCCTGGCCGACCTGACCGGCATCCCGGTGCGCCGGGCCAGTTACCAGGAGACCACGGCCCTGGGCGCGGCGCTGTTCGCCGGCGTGGGGGCGGGGCTCTACGCCTCGGTCGACGAGGCCGCCCAGGCCAGTCCGGCCGCCGAGACCCTGACGCCCTCGATCAAGGGGCACGAGCGCGAAGCGGCCTATGCCCGCTGGCTGGACGCGGTGCCCAGGGTTCGACTCTAGGGGTACGACTTTAGTCGTACGCCTGATTGCCCTGACATCGCTGTCTCCGCATAAAAGGCCCGCTAGCCGCGAATTGGCCAATCAGAAGCGGAGACCGCCATGACCACCCGCCGCGCCGTACTGGGCGCCGGAGCCGCCTTGATCGCCGGAGGACGATCGATGACCGCCGAAGCCGCCCTCAAATATCCCGCGATCGGCAAGATCACGCGGCTGTCGCCGGCGCTGGACCAGGTCATCGCGCCGGGCGCGGTGATCGAGCAGCTGGCGGACGGGATCACCTGGGCCGAGGGGCCGGTGTGGATCTGGGAAGAGCGCTGCCTGCTGTTCTCGGACGTGCCGGGCAACGTCATGTACCGCTGGAGCGAGAAGGACGGGAAGACGGTCTTCCTCAAGCCCTCGGGCTATGACGGCCCGCCGACCAAGGCGTTCCGCGAGCCGGGCGTCAACGGCATGACCCTGGACCTGGCCGGCGAGGTCGTGGTCTGCGACCACGGCAACCGCGCCGTTTCCAGGCTGGACCGCGCGACGAAGACGAAGACCGTCATCGTCGATCGCTACCAGGGCAAGCGCTTCAACAGCCCCAACGACGTGATCGTGGCTCGCCAGGGCGCGCTCAGGGACGCGATCTATTTCACCGATCCGCCCTACGGCCTGGAAGGCCTGAACGACTCGCCGATCAAGGAGCTGGCGTTCAACGGCGTCTATCTGCGCCGGCCCGGCGGCGAGGTCGTAGTGGTCGACGACAAGCTGACCTTCCCGAATGGCCTGGCCCTGTCCCCCGACGAAAAGCGCCTCTACGTCGCCGTCTCGGATCCGCAGGGACCGGTGATCATGGCCTACGACCTGGGGCCAGACGGCCTGCCGACGGGGCGCAAGGTGTTCTTCGACGCCATGGACCTGCTGAAGGCCGGCGGTCCGGGGCTGCCGGACGGCCTGCGCGTGGACGCCGAGGGGCGCCTCTTCGCCACCGGCCCCGGCGGGGTGCTGATCCTGACGCCCGACGCCAAGCTGCTGGGCGTGATCGAGACCGGCTTCCCGACCGCCAACTGCACGTTCGGCGACCAGGACGGCAAGACCCTGTACCTGACGTCCAACCACATCCTGGCGCGGGTGCGCACCAAGACCACCGGCGCGGTCCGGTAGGAGGAGGCCAAGATGACCGAGATCAGCAAGAGGACCTTCCTGGCCGCCGGTCTGGCGGCCGGCGCCCTGACCCTTCCGCGCGGCGCGCGGGCCGCCGAGCCGGGGCGCAAGCTGGGCTATGCGATCCTGGGGCTGGGCTACTACGCCACCAAGATCATCATGCCCCGCTTCGCCGAGTGCGAGCGCTCCAGATTGGTGGCCCTGGTCAGCGGCACGCCCGAGAAGCTGAAGACCTTCGGCGAGCAGTACGGCATCCCGGAGAGCCACCGCTACAGCTACGAGACCTTCGACCGGATCGCCCAGAACCCGGACGTCGATATCGTCTACGTCATCACGCCCAACAGCCTGCACCGGACCTTCACCGAGCGGGCGGCCAAGGCGGGCAAGCACGTGATGTGCGAGAAGCCGATGGCGACCTCGGTCGCCGATTGCCAGGCGATGATCGCCGCCTGCCAGAAGGCCGGGCGCAAGCTGATGATCGGGTACCGCAGCCGCTTCCAGGCCCACAACATCGAGGCCATCAAGCTGATCCGCGACGGGGCGGTGGGGCCGGTGCGGCACATCTCGACCGACCATGGCTTCACGATCGGCGATCCGACGCAGTGGCGGCTGAACAAGGCCCTGGCCGGCGGCGGCAGCCTGATGGACATCGGCATCTACAGCCTGAACGCCGCCCGCTACCTGACCGGCGAGGAGCCCGTAGCCGTCAACGCCATCGAATCCACCGACCGCTCGAACCCCCGCTTCAAGGAGGTGGAAGACATCATCAACTTCCAGCTGCTGTTCCCCTCGGGCGCGACGGCCCAGTGCGGCTCGGCCTACACCGCCAACTTCAACCGCTATCGGATCACGGGCCCCAAGGGCTTCATCGAGATCGATCCGGCCACCAGCTACCAGGGGCAGGCGATGCGGGTCGCGCTGGGCGGCCCGCCGACGCCGCGCGAGCCCGCGCCGCAGCCCACGAACCAGTTCTCGGCCCAGTTGGACCATCTGTCGGAATGCATCCTGGCCAACCGCGAGCCGATCGTCTCGGGCGAGGAGGGGCTGAAGGACCTGCGCGTGATCGAGGCCATCTACCGCGCCGCCCGCGAAGGTCGGACGGTGAAGCTGTGAAGGCGCTGCTCCTGGCCGCGGCGCTGCTGGCGCCGGGCCCGGCGCTGGCCCAGCAGCAGATCCCGTTGTGGCCCAACGGCGCGCCGGGCTTCGAGAGCCGCAAGGTCATTCCCGAGCAGGCGGCCGACTACTGGGTCAAGAGCGTCAACGACCCCTCCGTCACGGTCTTCCTGCCGCCCAAGGACCTGGCCAATGGCGCGGCCCTGGTCGTGCTGCCGGGCGGTGGTCACCGGCTGCTGGTGTTCAATTCCGAGGGCCGCGACGTCGCCACGGTCATGAACCCCAAGGGCGTGGCGGTGTTCGTGGTGAAGTACCGCCTGTTTCGCGAGGAGGGCTCGCCCTACGGGATCGACCATGCTCGCCAGGACGCGACGCGGGCCGTACGCTACGTCCGCGCCCACGCCGCCGAGTTCGGGGTGGATCCCGAGCGCATCGGCCTGATGGGTTTCTCGGCCGGCGGCGAACTGGTGAACCTCGAGGTCTACCAGGGCGCCCGGGCCGGCGATCCGAAGGTCGACGCGATCGACCGGGTGAGCGCCCGGCCGGACTTCCAGGTGCTGGTCTATCCGGGGCCGCTGGGCGTTCCGGACAAGACGCCGGCCGATACGCCGCCGGCCTTCATGATTGCGGCCAATGACGACGAATGCTGCTCGGCGCCGCTGGTCGACCTCTTGCCCAAGTTCCGCGCCGCCAAGGTCCCCATCGAGCTGCACCTGTTCCAGGCCGGCGGCCACGCCTTCAACATGGGCCTGCGCAAGGAGCAGGCCTCGCTGAAGAGCTGGCCGGGCCTGCTGCTCAACTGGCTGGGCGACAACGGCTGGATGAAGCCCCGCTAGGCGACTTCGTCCAGATAGGCCCTCACTCGCGCGAACAGATCCTCGAACATCGGCGTGGTCAGGCGGCCGGTGTTCGTGTTGAGGCGCGAGCAGTGATAGCTGTTGAAGATCCGATAGGGCCCGGCCTGGAACTCCGAGCCGTGGCCCGGGACGCCCGCCGAGGCCTTCAGGCCCAGGGTCTTGAGCACATTGCGCCGCGAGACGTCGCCCAGGGTGACGATGGCTTTCAGGTTGGGGAACATGTCCAGCCGCGCCTTCAGGAACGGGCGGCAGGTGTTCTCTTCGGAGGTCTCGGGCTTGTTGCCGGGCGGCGCGCAGCGGACGGCGTTGGTCACGGCGCTGCCGACCAGCTTCAGACTGTCATCGGGACGCGCCTCGAACTTGCCTGTGGCGAAGCCGTACTTGATCAGGGTCTCGTAGAGCAGGGTCCCGGCATAGTCGCCGGTGAACGGCCGGCCGGTCCGGTTGGCGCCCTTGCGGCCGGGGGCCAGGCCCACGACCAGCAGCCGGGCGTCCTTGTCGCCGAACGACGGGGCGGGGCCGTTGAAATAGTCGGGGTACAGCGCCTGGTTCTCGCGGCGATACGCCACCAGGCGTGGGCACAACGGGCAGTCGCGGGGCGGCTCGGCGGGGTTGGGCACGACCTCGCCGACGATGTTGGAAGGCTGGTCCATCTCAGTACTCGTCGTCCGCGTCGCGTTCGGCCGGGGTGCGGTTGTCCATCACCTGGCGCGGCTGGACCCGCTGGGGGCGGCCGATAATGGTCCCCAGATCGGCCAGATCGACAAAGTTGTCGGCTTGGCGGCGCAGGTCGTCGCTGGTCATCGGCGGCTGGCTCTTCATCGTCGAGACCACGGTGACGCGGCGGCCCTTCCGTTGGACGGCCTCGACCAGGGCGCGGAAATCGCCGTCGCCCGAGAACAGCACCAGGTGATCGGCGGTTTCCGCCATCTGCAGCATGTCGACGGCGATCTCGATGTCCATGTCGCCGCGCCAGCGCTTGCGGCCCTGGCTGTCGGTGAACTCGCGGGCCGGCTTCGTCACCAGGGTGAAGCCGTTGTAGTCCAGCCAGTCGACCAGCGGCCGGATCGGCGAATAGTCGTCGTTCTCGGCGATGGCGGTGTAATAATAGGCCCGGATGAGAATCCCGCGCTTTTTGAACTCGTCGAGCAGCTTGCGGTAGTCGATGTCGAAGCCCAGCGCCTTGGCGGCGGAATAGAGATTGGCCCCGTCGATGAACAGGGCCAGCCGGTCGGTAGGATAGAAGGTCACGGTAATCCCTTGAAAAATCAGGTCGCTCGAAATGACTTGGACGAGGCCGTGATCGTGGCGCTCGGCTGCAATCTGCCGGGAGCCTATACGAGTCGCGAGGCCTTGTTGGAAGCCGCCCTGGCGGCCCTGCCGGAAGAGGGCCTGGAGCTGGTCACCCGCTCGTCCTGGTGGGCCTCGGCCGCCTGGCCCGATCCCTCGGGACCGGAGTATCGCAACGGCGTGGCCATCGTTCGCACCGATCTGCCGCCGGCCGAGACCCTGGCGGCCTTGCACCGCATCGAGGAGCGCTTCGGAAGGGCCAGGGGAGAGGCGAACGCGCCCCGCACCCTGGACCTCGATTTGGTCGCCCACGGCCGGACGGTGCTGGAGGACGACGTCTGGATCCCGCATCCGCGCGCCCACGAGCGCCTGTTCGTGATGGGGCCGCTGGCCGAACTGGCCTCGGCCTGGATTCATCCGGTCAGCGGCGAGCCGGCCTTCCGCCTGGCCGCCAACGCCACGGTGGGGCGCGACGCGCGCTCCATTGCCAAAGTTTAATGCCCATCGCCGCCAAGCGGCGCCCATAGTCCGGCCCAATTTCCGCGCCAAGCGTCCGCGTGGGGACGCCTACAGGACTATTCCGATGAACCTGACCCGTTCGCTGTTCGCCTGCGTCGCCGCCGGGGCGATGCTGAGCGCTGCGCCCGCCTTCGCCCAAGCCCCGATCGGGACCCAGAGCGGCGTCGACCTCACCTCGATCGACAAGTCGATCAAGCCGGGCGACGACTTCTGGACCTACGCCAACAACGAATGGATCAAGGCTCATCCGATCCCCGCCGACCGCAGTCGCTACGGCAAGACCGCGGTGATGGTGGAAGAGGCCAGCAAGCGCACCGTCGACCTGATCCAGCAGGCCGCCAAGGGCGGAACCGGCGACGGCAAGAAGGTCGGCGACTACTACGCCAGCTACATGGACGAGGCCGGCATCGAGGCCAAGGGCCTGGCGCCGCTCAAGGCCGACTTGGCCCGCATCGCCGCCATCAAGGACAAGACCCAGCTGGCGACCGTGCTGGGCGGCAATGTCCGCGCCGACGTCGACGCCCTGAACTCGACCGACTTCTACACCGACAACGTCCTGGGCCTGTGGGTCTCGCCGGCGTTCGACGACACCAGCAAATACGCGCCGTTCCTGCTGCAGGGCGGCCTGGGGATGCCCGACCGTGAATACTACCTCTCGGACAAGGCCTCGATGGTCGAGGCGCGCGCCAAGTACCTGGCCCACGTCGAGAAGATCCTGACCCTGGGCGGCGTGGCCGACGCGGCGGCCAAGGCCAAGGCGATCATGGCGCTGGAAACCCAGCTGGCCCAGGCCTCGGCCAGCCGCGCCGACAGCGCCGACGTGCAGAAGGCCAACAACAGCTGGGCTCCGGCCGACTTCGCCAGCAAGGCGCCGGGCCTGGACTGGACCGCCTTCTTCGCCGCCGCCAAGCTGTCGGGCCAGCCGCGCTTCATCGTCTGGCACCCGACCATGGTCACGGGCTTGGGCAGGGCGGTCAGCGACAGCAGCCTGGCCACCTGGAAGGACTATCTGACTTTCCATCTGCTGGATCACTACAGCAACGTCCTGCCCAAGGCGTTCGTCGACGAGCGCTTCGCCTTCTATGGCCAGGCCCTGCAAGGCACGCCGGCCCTGTCGCCGCGCTGGAAGCGGGCCGTGGGCTCGACCAACGCCGTGCTGGGCGAGGCGGTCGGCAAGCTCTACGCCGACAAGTACTTCTCGGCGCAGTCCAAGGCCGCGGTGACGGCCATGGTCGACAACATGAAGGTCGCCTTCGAGAAGCGCATCGACGGCCTGGATTGGATGGACCCGGCCACCAAGGCCGAGGCCCGCAAGAAGGTGGCGGTGCTGAAGGTCGGCGTCGGCTATCCCGACACGTGGCGGGACTATTCCGGCTATGCGGTGGTGCGCGGCGACGCCTTCGGCAACGTCAAGCGCTCCGAGGAATTCGACTACGTCACCGCCCTGAAGAAGCTGGGCAAGCCGGTCGATCGCGGCGAGTGGGTGATGACCCCGCAGACCGTCAACGCCGTGAACCTGCCGATGCTGAACGGCCTGAATTTCCCGGCCGCCATCCTGGCGCCGCCGAACTTCGACCTGTCCTACGATCCGGCCGCCAACTACGGCGCGACCGGGGCCACGATCGGCCACGAGATCAGCCACAGTTTCGACGACCAGGGCGCGCAGTTCGACAGCCAGGGGCGCCTGCGCAACTGGTGGACGCCGGCTGACCTGGACCATTTCCAGAAGGCCGGTGCGGCCCTGGCCGATCAGTTCGACGCGTACAAGCCGTTCCCGGACCTGGCGGTGAACGGCAAGCAGACGCTCAGCGAGAACATCGCCGACGTCGCCGGCCTGGGCGCGGCGCTCGACGCGTACCACGCCTCTCTCAAGGGCAAGGACGCTCCGGTGATCGACGGCCTGACCGGCGACCAGCGCTTCTTCCTGGCCTATGCGCAAAGCTGGCTGGGCTATTCGCGCCCGGCGGCCCTGCGCCAGCAACTGATCACCGACGGCCACGCCCCGGACCAGTACCGGGCCTTCACGGTGCGGAACCTGGACGACTGGTACGCCGCCTTCGGCGTGAAGCCGGGCGACAGCATGTACCTGCCGCCGGAGAAGCGCGTGAAGGTTTGGTAGCGGCGAACTCTCTCCTCCCCCGCAGCGCGGGGGAGGAGATCCGCCCCAGTCTTCCCTAGACATTGACTCGCGAAGGGGGCATAAACGCCCCCTCGCGAAAGTCAGAAGCTTCGTGCGCGGCGTTGCGTGTCGCCGCATGGAAGCCTATTTTGCGATCGCTAACCGGCAGCCCGAGGAACTCATGGCCCGCGTCACCGTCGAAGATTGCGTCGAGAAGGTTCCGAACCGCTTCGCGCTCGTCCTGCTGTCGGCGCACCGCGCTCGCGGCATCTCGGCCGGCGCGGCCCTGATGGTCGACCGCGACAACGACAAGAACCCGGTCGTCGCCCTGCGGGAGATCGCCGACGACGTGATCGACCACGAAGGCCTGAAGGAACACCTCATCAGCACGCTGCAACGCGTCGATGAGCACACCGAGGCCGAGGAAGAAGCCGAGACCCTGGCCCTGCTGGCCGATCCCAGCCACATGCAGATGAGCGAGCTGGAACTGGTCCGCGCTCTGCAGAGCGACCGCGACGGCGGCCAGGAGGAGCGGTACTGAGCCCCGAAGGCGCAGACCCTCTGACCCTCGAAGCGGTCAATTCGACCGCCTCGTCCGAACGCGCGCCGGATTCGTCCTCCAGTGGGGCCGAATCGGGCGCGTCGTCGTCTGTGGCCTCCATCGCCACGGCGACCGAGCCGGCGCCCAAGCCGCGCCCCAAGTTCCTTCGGCAGTACGAACTGATCGAGCGGGTCCATGCCTACGACCCGACGGCCGACGAGGCGCTGCTGAACCGCGCCTATGTCTACGCCATGCGCATGCACGGCTCTCAGACCCGGGCCAGCGGCGACCCTTACTATGCCCACCCGATCGAGGTGGCGGGCATCCTCACCGAGTACCGGTTGGACACCGCGACCATCGTCACGGCCCTGCTGCATGACGTGATCGAGGACACGCCGGTCACCAAGGACGAGATCGCCAAGCTGTTCGGCGACGAGATCGGCGAGCTGGTCGAGGGCGTCACCAAGCTTTCCAAGCTCGAGCTGCAGGCCGAGCACATGCGTCAGGCCGAGAACCTGCGCAAGTTCATCCTGGCTATCTCCAAGGACGTCCGAGTCCTGCTGGTCAAGCTGGCCGACCGTCTGCACAACATGCGGACGCTGCACTTCATCAAGAACCAGGCGAAACGCGAGCGGATCGCCCGCGAAACGCGCGACATCTACGCGCCGCTGGCCCGTAACATCGGCTGCCACCGCATCTGCGTGGAGCTGGAGGAGCTGTCGTTCCAGCACACCAACCCGGTGGCCCGCGACGCCATCGTGCGCCGGCTGGACGCGCTGCGCGAGGAGCAGGGCGGGGCGGTTGCCCTGGTCAGCCAGGAAATCGCCGCGCGCCTGGAATCGTCGAACCTGCCGGCCCGTGTGTTCGGCCGCGAAAAGTCGCCCTATTCGATCTGGCGCAAGCTGCAGCGCAAATCGATCGGCTTCTCGCAGATGTCCGACATCTATGCGTTCCGCGTGATCGTCGACAGCGAGGAAGACTGCTATCGCGCCCTGGGCGTGGTGCACCGGGCCTGGTCCAGCGTGCCCGACCGCTTCAAGGACTACATCTCGACGCCGAAGCGGAACAACTATCGCTCGCTGCACACCACGGTGGTGGGGCCGCGCGGCATGCGCATCGAGATGCAGATCCGCACCGAGGCCATGGACCGCGTCAACGAAGAGGGCGTGGCCGCCCACTTCCGCTACAAGGACGCCTCGTACGGCCTGGACCTGGAAGGCATGGAAGCCGCCGGCGGCCGCGATCCGCTGGCCAATCTGCGCCAGCTGGTGCAGGTGCTGGAGCACGGCGGCGACAGCGAGGAGCTGGTCGAGCACGCCAAGCTCGAGATGTTCCTCGACCAGGTGTTCGTCTTCACTCCCAAGGGCAAGCTGGTCAGCCTGCCGCGCGGGGCGATGCCGCTGGACTTCGCCTACGCCGTCCACACCAGCGTCGGCGACACCTGCATCGGCGTGAAGATCAACGGCGAGCTCAAGCCGCTGCGCACCGTGCTGGTCAATGGCGACGTGGTCGAGGTGGTGCGCGGCTCCAAGCCGGTGGTGCCGCCGGACTGGCGCTCGCTGACGGTCACGGGCCGCGCCCGCTCGGCCATCCGCCGGCACATCCGCCAGACGGAGAAGGAAGAGTTCCTGCGCCTGGGCCGCGCCTCGCTGGAGCAGGTGTTCGAGCGCGCCGGCAAGAAGCTGAAGGACGTGTCGCTGCGACCGATCCTGGAGCGCTTCGCCCTGGAGAGCGACGAAGCGCTGTTCGACGCCGTCGGCCGCGGCCGGGTTTCGCCCAGCCAGGTGCTGGAAACGGCCTATCCGGGCATGAAGGACTCCGAGCGCGAGGCCGCCACGGCCCGGCGCAAGATCGAGGGCGGCCGGAACGCGACCCTGTACGTTCGCGGCGGCGGCCTCACGCCGGGCGTGTCGCTGCACTTCGCCCACTGCTGCAGTCCTGTGCCGGGCGACCGCATCGTCGGCATCCTGCGCGAGGACGGCGAGGGGCTGGACGTGCACACCATCGACTGTCCGCGCCTGGCCGAGTTCGAGGATCGCGAGGAGCTGTGGCGCGACCTGAACTGGACACCCGAGGCCGAGCGCTCGACCATCTCGCTGACCCGCCTGCACGCCACGATCCAGAATGCGCCGGGCGTGCTGGGCCTAGTCTGCACGATCATCGGCGAGGCTGGCGGCAATATCGTCAACCTACGCATGCACCACCGGCAGAGCGATTTCTTCGACACCGACATCGATGTCGAGGTGCGCGACGCCAAACACCTGACCAACATCCAGGCGGCCTTGCGGGCCTGCCCGTCGGTCGAGACCGTGGACCGCACGCGGGGCTAGCCCGCTCCTAGTGGGTCCCTTGGTCGGGGGAGCCCGACTTCACCATCTTGCGGGTGGCGCGCAGCGTCTTGGGACCCTGGCCGTTACTGGCCTCCGTGCGCACCGGCCGGCGCGAGTGGCTGCCGCCTTGCTGCAGGTCGTCCATCCCCAACGCGTCGCCGTCGTCGGCATAGTCGGCCATCTCGCCCGCCGCCGGCGCGGCCAGGGTCGAGTCCGCCACGTCTGGGGCTACGTAGCTGCGGGGTTCGGGATGGGCCGAGCGGCTTTGCTCGGCCGCGCGATCATTGCCCGTGGTCTGCTCGGTGGCGCTGTTCTGGGCCGTTGCGTCGGGCGATTGAGTGTTCTGGTGGGGCATCAAAGCCTCCTTTCCGTTTCGCCAAGGAGAAACGGGCCGGGGCCGTCGAGGCTCCTAGGGCCGCGCTTTGAGGGCCGCCACCGCGTCGCGGGCGCCGGCGGTCAGCGGCGAGGGCAGGGCGTCCAGCGCGAACCAGCCCCACGCGTGCAGGGCGTGAGCCTCCTGGATGGCCGGCTCGCCCTCCCAGCGTTCGACGGCGTAGGTGATCGCCACCCAGTGATAGTCCGGCGCGACCATGTCGGTGACCGACAGCACGCGCCCGGCCTTGATGGTGATCCCGAGCTCTTCGTTGATCTCGCGCTCGGCGCAGGCCTGGGCGGTCTCGCCCCAGTCCAGCTTGCCGCCGGGCACGCCCCAGTGGTCGGCCTCGGGATTCTTGACCCGCCTGACCAGCAGGAGCCGGCCCTGGTCGTCGAGGATGGCCGCGCCGCAGCCGACGCGAGGACGAGGTGCTTCTTCGCTCATGAGGCCGGTAGAGCCCGAAACGCGGCCGTCAGGCAAGCCGGCGTTTGAAGACTCAGGCGCGGGCTTCTATATCCGTCGCTCATGACCAACGACGACGTCCTCGACGAATTCCGCGCCGCCGGCGCTCTGCGCGAAGGCCACTTCGTGCTGTCCAGCGGCCTGCACAGCCCCGTCTTCCTGCAGAAGAACCTGGTGTTCATGCGCCCCGAGCGCTGCGAGCGCCTGTGCAAGGCGCTGGCCCAGAAGATCATCGCCACGGTGGGCCAGGTCGACGTCGCCGTCTCGCCGGCCGTCGGCGGCATCATCCCCGGCTACGAGACCGCCCGCCACCTGAACGTCCCGTCGATCTATGTCGAGCGCGAGGGCGGCGGCTTCAAGTTCCGGCGCGGGTTCCACCTGGAGCCCGGCCAGAAGGTCGTGATGGTCGAGGACATCGTCACCACGGGCCTGTCGTCGCGGGAATGCATCCAGGCGATCAAGGACGCCGGCGGCGATGTCGTCGCGGCGGCCTGCATCGTCGACCGCTCGGGCGGCAAGGCCGATGTCGGCGTGCCGCTGATCGCCCTGGCCAGCCTGGCGGTGCCGGCCTACCCCGCCGACGCCCTGCCGCCGGAACTCGCCGCCATCCCGATCGAGGACCCCGGTTCTCGGCGCCTGAAGGGCTGACTGTCATGCTGCGTCTGGGCGTCAACATCGACCACGTGGCGACGATCCGGAACGCGCGCGGTTCCTCCTATCCCGAGCCGGTCCGGGCCGCCGAGCTGGCCCTGGCCGCCGGGGCCGATGGCGTCACCGCCCACCTGCGCGAGGATCGCCGGCACATCAGCGACGCCGACATCGCCGTCCTCACCGACCTGTGCCACAAGCGCGGCAAGCCGCTGAATTTCGAGATGGCGGTGACCGACGAGATGGTCGGCATCGCGATCGGGGCGCGTCCTCACGCCGCCTGCCTGGTTCCCGAGCGCCGCGAGGAGGTCACCACCGAAGGCGGCCTCGACGTCGTCAAGGGGCGGAACCGCATCACCGACGCCACGACGCGCCTGCGCACCGCCGGAGCGCGGGTCTCGCTGTTCATCGAGCCCGACCCCGCCCAGATCCGCGCCTCGGCCGCCGCCGGCGCCCAGGTCGTCGAGCTGCACACCGGCGCCTATTGCGACGCCGCCCGCGCCGGCGAGACCGCCCGCGCCGAGGCCATACTGCAGCGCCTCAAGGCCGGCGCGGCCCTGGCCGCCGATCTCGGCCTGGAGGTCCATGCCGGCCACGGCATCGACTACGCCACCGTCAAGCCGATCGCCGCCATCCCGCAGATCGCCGAGCTGAACATCGGCCATTTCCTGATCGGCGAGGCGATCTTCGTGGGCCTGCCGCAGGCGATCCAGCGGATGCGGGCGCTGATGGACGCGGCTCGCCTGGAAGCGGAGCACGCCGCGTGATCATCGGGATAGGCTCCGACCTGTGCGACATCCGCCGGATCGAGAAGTCCCTCGAACGCTTCGGCGACCGGTTCACCCACAAGGTCTTCACCGAAATCGAGCGCGGGCGGTCCGAGCGCAAGCCCGACCGCGCCTCCAGCTACGCCAAGCGCTTCGCCGCCAAGGAGGCCTGCTCCAAGGCGCTCGGCACCGGGCTGAAGCGCGGCGTGCACCTGGCTGGCATGGGCGTGGTCAACCTGCCGTCGGGCAAGCCGACCATGGCCCTGACCGGCGGCGCGCTGGAGCGGCTGAAGCAAATGACGCCCGAGGGCATGGAAGCGGTGATCCACCTGTCGCTGACCGACGACCATCCCTACGCCCAGGCCTTCGTGATCATCGAAGCTCTGCCGAAGGGGCGGCCGGTCCAACCTTCGCCTTAAAGCCCGTCTACGCGCCGCACTTGCCCCTGTTGCAAGTCCCGTCTAGCAAAGCCGAACCGGTTCGCCGGATATCCATCTTCGAAGAGCTCCGCGCCCGCATGACCGACGCCGCCGACGACATCACGCCGCCCGAAGAGAAGGGCGCCGTCGCCGAGTTCATCGAGATCATCAAGACCGTCGCCTACGCCCTGGGCATCGCCCTGGTGCTGCGGGTCCTGCTGTTCCAGCCCTTCACGATCCCGTCGGCCTCGATGGAGCCGAACCTGTATCAGGGCGACTACATCATCGTGTCCAAGTTCAGCTATGGCTGGAGCAAGCACTCGATCCCGTTCAGCCCGCCGATCATCAAGGGCCGTATCTTCGGCCGCGCGCCGACCCGGGGCGACATCATCGTCTTCAAGCTGCCGCGCGACAACCGCACCGACTACATCAAGCGCCTGATCGGCATGCCGGGCGACAAGGTCCAGATCCGCGGCGGCCAGGTGTTCATCAACGGCAAGGCCCTGCCGCGCAAGGAACAGGCCCCGGCCCTGGTCGACACCGGCTACGGCTTCACCCAGCAGGTGCAGCGCTTCGCCGAGACCAATCCGGAAGGCCGCACCTACAACACCCAGGATTTCGGCCCCGACAGCCGCGGCGACAACACCGGCGTCTACACCGTGCCGGCCGGCTGCTACTTCTTCATGGGCGACAACCGCGACAACTCGGCCGACAGCCGCTTCGACCCGGGCGTCTCGCCGTTCAAGGAGAGCGCCTGCAAGTGGGACTACGAGCTGGATCAGTACATCGGCGACGAGGTCGGCGTGGGCTTCGTGCCCGCCGAGAACCTGGTCGGCCGCGCCCAGATCATCCTGCTGTCGTGGAACGCTGAGGCCAGCCTGTTCAAGCCGTGGACCTGGTTCCTGAACGCCCGTCCCAGCCGCTTCTTCCACGTGCTGAAGTGATCAAGAAAGCGTCCATTGGCCATGGATAGGCGTGTCGCCGCCGTCGGCGATCTGGAACACCGGATCGGCCATCGGTTCAAGGACCGCGAACTGCTCGAACGCGCCCTGACGCACGCCAGCGTCGGGGACGGGGCCAAGAAGGTCCGCGACAACGAGGTGCTGGAGTTCATCGGCGACCGCGTCCTGGGTCTTTTGGCCGCCGAGGCGCTGGCCCAGCGGTTCCCCAAGGCCAAGGAAGGCGAGCTGGCCCCGCGCCTGAACGCCCTGGTCAGCCGCGAGACCTGCGCCCGCGTGGCCCGCAAGGCCGAGCTGGGCCCGGCCCTGCGCCTGTCGGCCTCGTCCAGCAAGATCGGCGGCCGCGAGACGGACTCGATCCTGGCCGGCGCCACCGAGGCCCTTATGGCGGCGCTCTATCAGGACGGCGGCCTGGACGCGGCCCGCGACGTGTTCCTGAAGCTGTGGGCCGACGAGTTCGACCGCGCCGGCGAGGGCCGTCCGCGTGACCCCAAGACCGCCCTGCAGGAATGGGCGCAGGGCAAGGGCCGGCCGCTGCCGACCTACCGCGTCCTGGATCGCACCGGTCCGGACCACGCGCCGGTGTTCACGGTCGAAGCGACGGTGGTCGGGGTGGATCCGGCGATCGCCAAGGGCAAGTCCCGGCAGGAAGCCGAGAAGGCGGCGGCGAAAGCGCTGCTGGAGCGTGAAGGGGCGGGCTGAGGCCGCGCCTCGGAACCCAGGCCATATCCACGCGCTGCTCCTGCAACGTTCACAGGAGCTGTTCATGACCTTTCTGATGCGAGCCACGACCGGGCTGATGCTGACCGCCGCGCTGGGCGGCTGCGCCGCGGGCGGCCGAATGAGCGCCGGCCCCAGCAGCGACGAGCGGATGTGGGCCACCACCTTCGCCTCGTGCCGCGACCAGGTGCGCGCCGGCAAGACCGACAATTTCAAGATCTCGCCCGCCTCGCCGGCGGCCCGGGCCACTCCGGGCGGCGACACCGGCCTGCGCCTCAAGCCGCCGTACGACCGTCACAAGGGCAAGCAGCGTCACGCTCGCAACGCCGCCGCCGAGGCCGCGACCGAGCGGTGCATGGCGGTGAACGGATACCAGCCTTCATAGGGACGTGACGAGGCGTCGGCCTGATCGACCAGCGCCGCGGGCCCCCACCTGACCACGCTGCGCGTGGTCGTCCGCCCTGGAGGGGGCAGACGGATCGCCCGCCACCCGTCTTCCCCCTCCGGGGGAGGAGCGCGATAGCGCGGAGGGGGCGAGTATGGGGATTGGAGCGCCTGCATGCTCGGCGTTCGTGATCTCGAAGCCGGTGATTTCAATCGCTTGTCGATTTTACGCAGCCCTGAATGATCCGCGTTCAATCCTGCCCCCATACTCATCTCACCCGATAGCGCGGAAGGGACGTCCGGCCGGCGATCGAGACGGCTGTCGGGTGTGGTCGAGCGGGATGCGCTCGCCGGTCTTCTTTCGGGAAGGCGTCTTCGCGACGGATCCAGTGGCGGGTTCCTTGAAACACAGGACAAAGCCCTGGCGGTGAAGGCTTCGGCGGCGCGACAGGTCTGGGCTGAAATCGCCCGGGCAGTCCGGGACCGGGGTCGTCGCCCCGGCCCGCCCGTCGGGGGCCTCTCGTGGGAGCGGGTTAAAACCCCGCGCCTCGCGGGCTCACCGGATAACGCACCACGCGGAGCGTCCTGACTTCGTCGAAACGGTACTCACTATCCAAACCTCCGGACGGATGTCCGGCGCTCCGCGGTCCCTTCCACACCTTCAGCGGCCTCCCGCGTGAAGCGGCGGACGCGCGCCCATCGCGAAAACCCGCCATCGGTGCTACACGCACGCGCAATGACTGACACCACCTCCCAAACGCCCCATCAAACCCGCGCCGGTTTCGCCGCGATCATCGGCGCGCCGAACGCCGGCAAGTCCACCCTGGTCAACCGCATGGTCGGGGCCAAGGTCTCGATCGTGACCCAGAAGGTCCAGACCACCCGCTTCCCCGTGCGCGGCGTCGCCATCGAGGGCGACACCCAGATCGTCCTCGTCGACACCCCTGGCATCTTCAGCCCGCGCCGCCGCCTGGACCGGGCCATGGTCCGCTCGGCCTGGGCCGGCTCGGAAGAGGCCGAGGCCACCGTCCATCTGGTCGACGTGCAGGCCGAGCTGGCCAGCCGCGCCGACAAGGCCACGCCGGGCGAATACCGCTCGGCCCAGGACGTCCAGACCATCATCGAGGGCCTGAAGGCCGCCGGCCGCAAGGTCATCCTGGCCCTGAACAAGATCGACGGGATCAAGCGCGACACCCTGCTGGCCGTGGCCAAGGACTTCTTCGACACCGGCGTCTATACCGACGTGTTCATGATCAGCGCCTCGACCGGCGCGGGCGTCGAGGACCTGACCGCCAAGCTGGTGACCCTGATGCCTGAGGGCCCCTGGCTCTATCCGGAAGACCAGACCGCCGACCTGCCGGCCCGCCTGCTGGCCGCCGAAATCACCCGCGAGAAGGTCTATCTGCGCGTCCACGAGGAGCTGCCCTACGCGGCCACGGTGGAAACGACGGCCTTCGAGGAGCGCAAGGACGGCTCGGTTCGCATCGAGCAGACCATCCTGGTCGAGCGCGAGGGGCAGCGGGTCATCGTCATCGGCAAGGGCGGCCAGACCTTGAAATGGATCGGCCAGGCCTCACGTGAGGAGCTGTGCGAAATCCTCGACCGCAAGGTTCACCTGTTCCTTCACGTGAAGGTCAAGGAGAACTGGGCCGAGGAGCGCGGCCTGTTCAGCGATATCGGCCTGGATTTCGATGTTTGACGCTCCGGTAGCGACCGCCGCGGTCGATCTCGACGCCTATTTCAAGCGCATCGGCTACGACGGTCCGCGCGAGCCGACCCTGGAGACGCTGCGGGCCATCGCCGTCCGGCACCCCGACGCCATCCCGTTCGAGAACCTGGACGTCCTGCTGGGGCGGGGGATCAGCATCGTTCCGGCCGATGTCGACGCCAAGCTGATCGGCGGCGGCCGGGGCGGCTACTGCTACGAGCAGAACGGCCTCCTGAAACGCGTGCTGCAGGCCCTGGGCTTCCAGGTCGACGGGCTGATGGCCCGCGTGCTGTGGATGGCTCCTGAGGGCGCGCCGCCGCGTCCGCGTTCGCACCAGGTGCTGGGCGTGACGATTGACGGCGAGACCTGGCTGGCCGACGCAGGCTTCGGCGGCTGCGTTCTGACCGCGCCGCTGCGGCTGTTCTCGGACGCGGTGCAGGACACTCCGCACGGCAGGTTCCGCATCCTCGACACCCAGACGGGCGGCGTCGCCGAGCGCCAGGTGCAGGCCGATCTCTCGGACCGCTGGGCGACGCTGTACCAGGTGTCGCAAGGCGCCTGGGCCGAGGTCGACTACGAGCAGGCCAACTTCTTCACCTACACCCACCCCAGCTCGCACTTCACCTGGAGCATGACGGTGGGCCGCACCACGCCGACCGCCCGCTACGCTTTGAAGAACAACCGCTTCACCCATCGCGACCTGACCGGCGCGGTCGTCGAGCAACGCGATCTCTCGGTCGACGAGCTGGAAGCGACCCTTCGCGACGTCATCGGCCTGCCGGTCGAGGCCGACTGGAAACCGGTGCTGGAAAAGGTCGTGGCCTGGGGGACGCCGGCTTGACCCTGGAATGGGAGGACGAAGCCTACGTCCTCTCGGCCCGCTCGCACGGCGAGACGGGGGCCATCGTCGAGCTGTTGACCCAGGATCGCGGCAAGGTCGCCGCCCACGTGGCCGGCGCGGCCTCGCGGCGGATGAAGCCGTTCCTGCAGCCCGGCGCGCGGGTCATCGCCCGCTACCGGGCCCGGGTCGAGGGCCAGCTGGGCTCGGCCAGCCTGGAGCCGATGGGCGAGGGGCCTTCGTCCCTGTTCGACGACCGCCTGGCCCTGGCCGGCCTGTCGGCCGCCGCCGCCGTGGCCGCCGCGGCCTTGCCGGAGCGCGAAGCCCATCCCGGAGCCTTCCACGCCTTGGAAGCGCTGATCCGCGTGCTGGAGATCCCCGAGATCTGGCCGGCCGTCTATGTCCGCTACGAGGCGGGGCTTCTTCAGGAACTCGGTTTCGGCCTGGACCTGTCGAAATGCGCCGCCACCGGGACCTTCGACGACCTCGTCTATGTCAGCCCGCGCACCGGCCGCGCCGTCAGCCGCGCGGCGGGCCAGCCGTATCACGACAAGCTTCTGCCGTTGCCTCCGTTCATGCTGTCGTCGCAAGGCGGCCTGGCGGACGGCGACGTGAAGGCCGGTCTCGACATCACCGGGCACTTTCTCGAGCAGTTCGTCTTTGGTCCGCTGAACCGGCCGCTGCCGCCGGCGCGGGTCTGGCTGCTGGACCGGCTGAGCGAGGCCGGACGCCTGTGAGCGATCGGTGGAAACACGGGATCAGCCGTCGAATCCCCGACTGCACATCTGCTACAGTGCCCGCCTCGCGTAACGAATCTGCCTGATGAACAAGCCTGTCCTTCCTCCCGGCGGTCCCGACGACGGCGATCGCATCCTCGACGAGCCGCTGACGGAAGCCCTGTCGCGGCGCTATCTGGCCTATGCGCTCTCGACCATCGGCTCGCGGGCGCTGCCCGACGTCCGCGATGGTCTCAAGCCCGTGCACCGTCGCGTGCTGTACGCGATGAGCAACATGCGCCTGAACCCCGACGCCGCGGCGCGCAAGTGCGCCAAGGTGGTCGGCGAGGTCATGGGTAACTTCCACCCGCATGGCGACCAGTCGATCTACGACGCCCTGGTCCGCCTGGCCCAGGACTTCGCCCAGCGCATCCCGCTGGTCGAAGGGCAGGGCAACTTCGGCAATATCGACGGCGATAACGCCGCGGCCATGCGCTACACCGAATGCAAGATGACGGAAGCGGCGACGCTTCTGCTGGACGGCATCGACGAGGACGCGGTCGATTTCCGCCCGACCTATGACGGTCAGGACGAGGAGCCGGTGGTCCTGCCGTCGGGCTTCCCGAACCTGCTGGCCAACGGCTCGTCGGGCATTGCGGTCGGCATGGCCACCTCGATCCCGCCGCACAACGCCGCCGAGCTGATCGACGCCTGCCAGCTTTTGCTGACCAATCCCGACGCGACGACCGAACAGCTGCTGGAAAAGGTTCCGGGGCCGGACTTCCCGACCGGCGGCGTCATTGTCGAGCCGCGCGCTTCGTTGCTCGAGACCTACGAGACGGGTCGCGGCGGCGTGCGCATTCGCGCCAAGTGGGAAAAGGAAGACACCGGTCGGGGCACCTACCAGATCGTCGTCACCGAGATCCCGTACCAGGTGAAGAAGTCGGACCTGGTCGAGCAGCTGGCCGACCTGATCGACAGCAAGAAGGCCGCCCTGCTGGGCGACGTCCGCGACGAGAGCGCCGAGGACATCCGCCTGGTCCTCGAGCCGAAGTCCAAGAACGTCGAGCCCGAAGTGCTGATGGAGAGCCTGTTCAAGCTCTCGGCGCTGGAAAGCCGCTTCCCGGTCAACATCAACGTGCTGGATGCGCGGGGCACGCCGGGCGTCATGGGCATCAAGCAGGCCCTGCTGGCCTTCCTGGCCCACCGCCGCGAGGTGTTGACCCGCCGGGCCCGCCACCGCCTGGCCAAGATCGAAGCCCGTCTGCACATTCTGGACGGCCTGCTGATCGCCTATCTGAACCTCGACGAGGTCATTCGGATCGTCCGCTACGAGGACAGGCCGAAGGAGAAATTGATCGAGGCTTTCAAGCTTTCGGACATCCAGGCCGACGCCATCCTCAACACCCGCCTGCGCCAACTGGCCAAGCTGGAGGAGATGGAGATCCGCCGCGAGCACGCCGAGCTGGTGGAAGAGCGTGACGGCATCCTGGCCATGCTGGCCAGCGACGAGAAGCAGTGGAAGCTGGTGGGCGTGGGCCTGGCCGAGGTCCGCGCGACGCTGCTGAAGATCCAGCACCCGCTGGACAAGCCCCGCCCCACCGGCGTGAACGGCCGCTCGATCTTCGCCGACGCCCCGGTGGTCGACGCCGACGCCGCCATCGAGGCCATGATCGTCCGCGAGCCGATCACGATCATCCTTTCGGAGCGCGGCTGGATCCGCGCCGCCAAGGGCAAGATCGACGACCCGTCCGAGCTGAAGTTCAAGGAAGGCGACAAGCTGGGCTTCCTGGTCCCGGCCGAGACCACCGACAAGCTGCTGATCTTCTCCAGCGACGGCCGCTTCTTCACGATCGGCTGCGACAAGCTGCCGAGCGCGCGGGGGCATGGCGAGCCGGTGCGCATGATGATCGAGCTGGACGACAAGGTGAAGATCGTCGACGTCTTCCCGTTCAAGGCCGGCCGTAAGCGTATTCTCGCCTCGAAGCTGGGTTACGGCTTCCTGATGCCCGAGGAAGAAGCCCTGGCCAACCGCAAGGCCGGCAAGCAGGTCCTGACCGTCGACGCCGCCGGCGCGGCCTTCTGCATGGAGGCCGTGGGCGACCAGCTGGCCGTCATCGGCGACAACGGCAAGATCCTGATCTTCCCGCTGGAGGAGCTGCCGGAAATGCCGCGCGGCAAGGGCGTCAAGCTGCAGGCCTATCGCGAGGGCGGGCTGCGCGACGGACTGTCGTTCAACGCCGAGACCGGCGCCTACTGGATCGACACCGCCGGCCGCCGCCGCGATTGGGCGGAGTGGAAGGAATGGGTCGGTCGCCGGGCGGGCGCGGGCAAGCTGGCGCCGCGCGGCTTCGCCACCAACAAGCGGTTCAAGCCCAAATGAGGCTGGCCAAATGAGCGTCAAGGGGCTGCGTCGCCGCGCGCTGAGCGTTCTCGCCAGTGTCTTCGGCTGCGCGGCCGTCGCCGCGACTCCGGTTTCGGCCCTGGCCCTGCCCAAGGGCAAGCCCGAGGAGCTGGGCTTCAACGCCGAGCGTCTCAGGCGCCTCGACGATCACATGCAGGCGATGGTCAACAACGGCCAGATCGCCGGGGGCGTGACCCTGCTGGCCCGGCATGGCCGCATCGTCCACGCCAAGGCCTTCGGGCGTCGCGCCTTGGGCGGCGAGCCGATGCCGTTCGACGCGATCTTCCGCATCCGCTCCGAGACCAAGCCGGTCACCGGCGTGGCCATGATGATCCTGTACGAGCAGGGCCTGTGGAAGCTGGACGATCCGGTCAGCAAGTACGTGCCCGAGTTCGCGAACCTGCGCATCGCCACCGGCGTCGACGCGGCCGGCCAACCGATCCTGGCCCCGGTCACGCGTCCGCCGACCATGCGCGAGCTGATGACCCACACGGCCGGCTTCGCCTACGGTCTGGCCGACGATCCCAACAGCCCCGCTGACCAGGCCTACTACCGCGCCGGGGTGCTGCAGTCGGCGTCGCTGACCGACCTGGTGCAGAAGGTTTCGGACCTGCCGATGTTCTCCGAGCCCGGCCAGCTGTGGCGTTACAGCGTCGCGGCCGACATCCAGGGCTACATCATCGAGAAGCTGTCGGGCGAGAGCCTGCCGGTGTTCATGGAGGAGCACATCTTCGCGCCGCTGGGCATGAAGGACACCGCCTTCTACGTACCCGAGCAGAAGCAGCGGCGGCTGGCGGCGCTGTATGACGGGGATCCCAGCACCGGCCAGCTGATCCCCGCCGTCGAAGGCGCCTGGCGCGACGTCAGCAGGCCTCCGGCCGCGCCGCTGGGCGGGGGCGGACTCGTCTCGACCGCCGGCGACTTCGCCCGCTTCGCCCAGATGATCCTGAACAAGGGCGAGTTGAACCACATCCGGATCCTCAAGCCCGAATCCGTGGCCCTGATGACCCAGAACCACCTGCCGCCCGGCTTCGTGGTCACGACCAACGGCACGACCGGTGTCCTCAAGCCGGGGCCCAAGCCGTTCCCGTTCGCCGCCGGCATGGGCTATGGCCTGGACCTGGCCGTGGCCATCGATCCGGCCGCCTCGGGCGCGCCGGTGGGGCCGGGCACCGTCAGCTGGGGCGGCAGCGCCGGCACCTGGTTCTGGATCGACCCCGTCAACGACCTGTTCTTCATCGGCATGATCCAGCGCCTGGGCGGCGTGGGACCCGGCCTGGACGCCCAGTCGCGCGGCCTCGTCTACCAGGCCATCGAGCGAACGCCGCCGCTGGTCCCGCCGGGGCAGCAGCCGGCCAAGGTCGCGGCCGCGGCGAAGATGACGACGTCGCGCTGAGCGCTTAGAGGGAAAACTCCCCCCGCCTGGGCGAGGGGAGCTCCGTCGCGGTCCTGGAAGGGCTGAAGTTCTAGGCCGCGAAGAGGATGTCGGCCGCCTGGGCCGACTTGCCGACGGTCAGGCCGGTGACGCCGGCCAGCTTGATCAGGCCGTCGCCCGCATCGAGGCCGGCCACGCCGTTCTGGTGATAGACATAGGTGTCGCCGTTCCACTCGAAGACGGTGTTGCTGTTGGCGGCGGTGACGCCCGAATAGGCCGTCAAGGCCTCGTCGAAGGTGGCGGTGGTGACGAAGTAGAGCTGCTTCTTGTCGCCCGAACCCACGGCCCCGGCGAAGCTGAGCAGGTCGAAGCCCTTCTGGAAGTCCTCGATCACCGGGATGTCGGTCGCCTTGCCGCCCGACAGGCGCACGGCGGCGAACGAGCCGATGTCGACATCGTCGTAGCCGGCGCCTGTGACGACGCGGCCGTCGAACGTCTCGAGGAAGATCTGGTCGTTGCCCGTCCCGCTGTCGATCAGGCCGCGCATCGGACCATTGTCGACCTGGATGACGTCGTTGCCGCCGGCGGTGCGGATGTGCTTGCCGGCGTCCAGGCCGCCGGGGCCGTCGGTGACGACCGGCTTGATCACGTCGTTGCCGTCGCTGGTCAGGACATGGGTATTGTCGTCGGGCTCCCGGTTGAAGGCGTCGACGTTCCAGTCGTGGGCGAAGGCCGCCTTCTCGCCGGGCAGGCCAGGATCGGATGGTCCGCCGGCCGCGTGGTCCCCGCCCTTGCCATAGACCGAGAAGAACACGTTCAGGGCCGTAGCCTTGCCGTCCAGACCGATGTCGGCAAGATAGGCCTTCATGGCCTCCGCATAGGGACCTTGACCGCTCTTGACCGCCTCTGCCATCAGCCAGCCGACCATGGCCGCGCGCGTGCCGATGCCGAAGGAGCCGTCGCCGCCAAGGGCCTCGAAATAAGCGAAGCGGCCATAGGTCCCGCCATGCCCGTCCGGCACCGGCTCGCTGAAGATGGCCAAGACCTCGTCCAGCGTCTTCTCGACCCCGAACAGCTTCAGATAAGCCTTCTGGAAGGTGTTGATCGGCGAGCCGCTTTCGCCATACGCGGCGCTGAAGGCGCTTCGGCCCTCGCCGTGAACGGCCAGGTTCATCGCGAAGTTGATGTAGCGGTTCTCGAGGCTGAAGCCCGCGTAATAGGCGCTGTTCAGATTGTTAGGATTGCCGCCCTTTTCCGAGACCAGGTAGTCGATCCCAGCCGTGCCGAGGGTCTGGTCGGTCAGGAAGCCGTACGACATCACCGCCACTTCGGTAGTCGCCTTGGCGCTGTCCTGGATCCAGCTGACGGCGGCCGCATAGGTCCAGATGTCGCCGGCTTGCTGGCCGCCGCGCGCGATGTCGACGCCTTGCGCCATCAGTGTCAGCTGGGTCCAGGCGCCGACGGGCAGGTCCGCATTGGCCGGCAGCCGGTGGACGTTGCGGTAGATCGAGACCAGGTTGTCGATGGTGGCCAAGAAAGCCTCCCCCAAAATTATTTCGTAATCCCTCGTGCAGTTAAAAATATACATGAACAGCGTTCGGTCAACCCGTCGTTCGATGAAAAAACCTTAACGTGAGCCGCGACGGACCGCGTCTGCATCAGCCGTTGAAAAATCGGGTTTCATCCCACGGGCGCCGCATCTAAGGTCGCCTCAAACATCTGTTCGGGGAGGCAGGCTTGGCGTTTCGGAAATTGATCGCGGCGGTGATGGCCGCGACCGCGCTGAGCGGCGCGCCATCCGTCACCGTGGCGGCCGCGCCCGCCATCACGGCCGCCGCGCCCGGGAGTGTCGGCTTCTCGGCCGAGGGCCTGAAGAAGCTGGACGCTCACATGCAAGGCCTGGTGGACACCGGTCACCTGCCGGGCGTCACCACCATGCTGGTCCGGCATGGAAAGGTCGTGAACTTCGAGGTTCACGGCAAGAAGGGCTTCGATGGCCCGCCCATGACCAAGGACACGATCTTCCGCATCTACTCCCAGACCAAGCCGGTCACAGGCGTGGCCATGATGATCCTCTACGAAGAGGGCAGGTGGAAGCTGGATGACCCGGTCAGCAAATTCATCCCCGAGTTTTCGTCCTTGCGCGTCTTCAAAGGCGTCAATCCGGACGGCTCGTTCGACACCGTCCCGGCCGACCGTCCGCCGACCATGCGCGAGTTGATGAGCCATTCAGCCGGCTTCGCCTACGGTCTCAATCCCGACAATCCGATCGACAAAGCCTATGTCGACACGGGTGTTCTGGGGTCCAAGTCGCGCCAGGAGTTCATTCAGAAAGTCGCCGCCCTGCCGCTGGTGGCCCAGCCGGGGACGCGTTGGAAGTACAGCGTTGCCGTCGATATTCAGGGTCTGATCATCGAGAAGCTGACCGGCATGTCGCTTGGCGACTTCATGCAGCAGCGCATCTTCGGTCCGCTGAAGATGACCGACACCGGCTTCTGGCTGCCGGCGGAGAAGCGGGATCGCCTGGCCTCGCTTTACGTCTGGGGTCCCAAGCAGCAGAGGCTGGTTCCGGCCGACGGCTTCATGGTGCTGGATATCAGCAAGCCGCCGGTCGTGGCCTCCGGCGGCGGCGGCCTGGTCTCGACCAATGCCGATTACGCGCGCTTCGCCCAGATGTTGCTGAACGGCGGCCAGCTGGAGGGCAAGCGCATCCTGAAGCCGGAGACCGTGAAGCTGATGCGCGCCAACATGCTCAGCGACACGATCATGCAGTCCGACGAGCCGCCGTTCAATGCCGCCAAGGGACGAGGCTTCGGTCTCGATTTCGCCGTGGTGCTGGACAGCGCCAGGGCCGGGCCGCAGGGCGAGGGGACCTACAGCTGGGGCGGCGCGGCCGGCACCTGGTTCTGGATCGATCCCAAGAACGACCTTTTCTTCCTGGGCATGATCCACATCCTGAACAAGCAGGGCGATCCGGCGATCAAGGACATCGACGATGACTCGGCCAAGCTGGTCTACGACGCGCTGATCGATCCCAAGAAATAGCGCCAGCCAAGGCCGCGGAGAGTAACAGGGAGAAACGCCATGAAGGCCGCCGTCTATTATGAGACCGGGGCGCCGGATGTCTTTCGCTACCAGGACGTCGCCGATCCCGCCTGCCACCCACAAGGCGTCGTGATCCGTGTCGAGGCGGTCAGCATCGAGGGCGGCGACACCCTCAACCGCGGCGGCGGCCAGATGGCGGGCAGCCCGCACATCGTCGGCTACCAGGCCGCCGGCGAGATCGTCGAAGTCGGCTCCGAAGTCTCGCATCTGAAGGTCGGCCAGAAGGTCGTCACCGTGAACGCCTTCGGCTCACACGCCGAGTTGCGCGCGGTTCCGGCCCGGAACGCCTGGCCTATTCCGGATGGATTCGACATTCGGAAGGCCTCGGCCATTCCGGTGCCGTTCGGCACGGCGCACGAGTGCCTGTTCGGCGCCGGTCGCCTGAAGGCCGGCGAGACGGTGCTGGTCCAGGCCGGGGCCGGGGCCGTCGGCATCGCCGCCATCCAGCTGGCCAAGCAGGCAGGCGCGACGGTCCTGGCCTCGGCTTCCAGCGACGAGCGGCTGGAGCGGCTGAAGGCGTTCGGCATGGACCACGGGATCAATTATCGCCGCGACGATCTGGTCGAGCAGGTGATGAAGCTGACCGGCGGCAAGGGCGTCGACCTGGTCGTGGATCCGGTCGGCGGCGCGACGCTGCAAGGCAGTCTCGGCGCCTTGGGCTATCGCGGCCGCATCTCGCTGGTCGGCAACGCCGGGCGTGAACCGATGAAGGTCGACGTCGCCTCGCTGATGGGCGGCAACCGCTCGCTGACCGGCGTCTTCCTGGGCGCTGAGATCATGACCGATCGTGTCCACGACATGATCCAGGAGATGATCGACCGCGCCGCCAAGGGCGAGCTGGAGGTCGTCATCGACAGGACCTTTCCTCTGTCCGAGGCCGCCGCCGCCCACGCCTACATCGAGAGCCGTCAGGCCGTCGGCCGGGTGCTGTTGATCCCATGAGCGGCAACCGCGTTCTGGCGCATACCGGGGCCAAGTACCCGATCATCCAGGCCCCGATGGGCTGGATCGCGCGCTATCCGCTGGCGTCGGCGGTGTCGCGCGCCGGCGGTCTGGGCGTCATCGAGACCTCGTCCGGCGAGACGGAAAACTGCAAGGTCGAGATCACCAGGATGGCCGCCAGCGGCCTGCCGTTCGGCGTGAACCTGCCGATCCTGTTCCTGCGCGACGATTCCATGCTGCGGTTCGTGTGCGAGAGCGGGGTCAAGTTCGTGACCACCTCGGCCGGCAGTCCGGCCAAGTTCATCGGCCCGCTGAAAGACGCCGGCATTGTGGTCTATCACGCCGTGCCGACGGTCGACGCGGCGGTGAAATGCGTCGAGGCGGGCGTCGACGGCCTGGTGGTCGAGGGCGCCGAGGGCGGCGGCTTCAAGAACCCGGAGGAGGTCTCGACCCTCGTCCTGCTGCAGGCGATCCGGGCCAGGACGGATGTGCCGCTGGTCGCCGCCGGCGGCATCTGCGATGGCCGTGGCATGGCGGCGGCCTTCGCCCTGGGCGCCGAGGCCATCCAGATGGGCACCCGCTTCGTCAGCTCGGCCGAGAGCCCCGTCCACGCCAACTACAAGGCCGCGATCACCGGCGCCAAGGAGACCGGCACCTGGGTGCTGAACAAGAAGGCCAGCCCCTGCATCCGGGCCATCAAGTCCGAGCTGACCAAGGAGATCCACGAGGCCGGCGTCATGCCTCCCGACGTGCTGAAGAACATCCTGGGCGTCTATTTCGGCGGCGATATGGAAGCCGCACCCGCCTTGGCCGGCCAGACGGTCGGCCTGATCGACGAGGTCAAGCCGGTCCAGCAGATCATCGACGAGACCGTCGCCCAGTTCCACGCCATCACCGGGCGCCTCGGCGCCCTGGCCGCCGCGCGCGGCTTTTAGGAGATACGACCATGCAGAACCTGTTCTCGCTCGAGGGCCGCGTGGCCCTGGTGACCGGCGGCTCGCGCGGTATCGGCGCCATGATCGTCAAGGGCTTCCTGACCTACGGGGCCAAGCGCGTCTACATCACCGCCCGCAAGGCCGCCGCCTGCGACGCCGCCGCCGAGGAACTTTCCCAGTACGGCGAGTGCGTCTCGCTGCCAGGCGACATCTCGACCCTGGAGGGCATCCAGGGCTTGGCCGATCGGATCAAGGCGCGCGAGACCAAGCTCGACATCCTGGTCAACAATGCCGGCGCGGCCTGGGGCGCGGAGTTCGACGCGTTCCCCGAGAGCGGCTGGGACAAGACCGTCGACCTCAACATGAAGACGCCCTTCTTCCTGACCCAGGCCCTGATCGGCGAGCTGCGTGCGGCTGGCAAGGACCATGTGGCCAAGGTCATCAACATCGCCTCGATCGACGGCCAGTCGGTGACGAAGGACGAGACCTATCCCTACGGCGCTTCCAAGGCGGGCCTGCTGCACATGACCAAGCGCATGGCCATCCGCCTGGCGGCCGACAACATCGCCGTCAGCTGCATCGCGCCGGGGGCTTTCGCCTCCGACATGAACAAGGTCGCCCGAGATCACGCCGACGCGGTCTCGAAGGCTATTCCGGCCGGCCGCATCGGGACGGAGGAGGACATGGCCGGGGCGGCCATCTACCTGGCTTCGCGGGCGGGGGACTATGTGATGGGCGGCGCGGTGACCGTCGACGGCGGGGTTAGCTTCGCGCGTTGACGATCAGCCGAGCTCGTCGATCTCGGCGGGCTCGGCGTCGCTGAGCGGCAGATCGCATGCATCCTTGGGCGCGCCGCGGATGCTGGGTGGACGCGCGCCGCGTTCGCGAGCCGACATCAGCGACCAGCCGCCGGGCTTCAGGATCTCCAGGGGCGAGAAGCGCGCCTTGTAGGCCATCTTCTCGCTGCCCGGGACCCAGTAACCGAGATAGACGTAAGGCAGCGCGCTCTGCTGGGCCTGGACGATGTGGTCCAGGATGATGAACGAACCCAGGCTGCGCTTGACCAGGTCGGGGTCATAGAAGCTGTAGACCAGCGACAACCCGTCGGCGAGCACGTCGACCAGGACGCAAGCGATCAGGTCGCCGGGGCCGCGGTCCTGCGACCTGCTGCGATACTCGATCAGGTGGGTGCGGACCGCAGTGTCCTCGACCATGGCCACGTAGTCGGGCCACGTCATCTCGGCCATGCCGCCGTCGGCGTGACGCGCCAGCAGGTAGCGGCGCAACAGCTCGAACTGCTCCAGCGTCGCTTCGGCCTCGACCAGGTGGCGCTCGAGATCGCCGTTGCGGTTCAGAACCTTGCGCTCCGAGCGCGACAGCACGTACTCGGCGGCCGGCGCGCGGGCCGACTGGCAGGCGCGACAGGTCTCGCAGGCGGGCCGGTAGGCGATGTTCTGGGAGCGGCGGAAGCCGACCTGGGTCAGGCTGTCATTGACCGTGGGGCCGTCGGAGAGGGGCAGGTGAGCGAACACCTTCCGTTCCTCGCGGCCGGGCAGGTATGGGCAAGGCGTGGGCGCCGTCAGAAAGAACCGAAGCTGCCGCGTCGGAAAATGCTGCGTCACTTGAGCCCCGTCCCCTTCTTTGATGTCGATCAGCCCTGAACGGGATTAGGGGGCATAGCGTTCAGTTGCGCAAGCTTCACCGAGCGTCATCCATGAACGCGCGGCGAACAGTCACAGGTTGATCTAGAGATTGTCCGGCAGGACCGGCGCTTCACGCAGCAGGATGATCGAGATCCGGCGGTTGCCCGCCAGGGTCGGGTCATCGGCGTATAGCGGTTCCGAATTGGCCTTGCCCGAAACCTGATAGATCCGATCGTCGTCGACTCCCGCGCCGCGCAGAATCTGGCGCGAGGCGTCGGCGCGCGAGGCCGACAGGGCCCAGTCGCCGTCCTGCTTTTTGCCGTAGGCGTTGGCGCTGGTGTGACCCGAGATGGTCACGCGGTTGGGCAGCTGGTTGATCACCTTGGCGACGGCGCGCAGCAGGATGCGGGCGCGGTCGTTGGGCTCGCGCGAGTTCTCCTTGAACATCGAACGGCCCTCCTGGTCGACCAGCTGGATGCGCAGGCCTTCCGGGGTCTGGTCGATCATGATCTGCTTCGAGAGTTCGGCCAGTTCTGGCATGTCTTGCAGTGACTGGCGCAGCGACTGGGCGGCTGAGGCGAAGGCGTCCTGTTCCTTCTTCGCCAGGGCGTCGCGCAGGGCCTGCTCGCTGGCCGAGTCGAGATTGGCGGCGGTGGTGCTGCTCTGGCCATCCTTGTCGACGTGATCCGGCGCTTCCGGAGCCATCTGCTGGATCACCGACATCTTGCCGTCGGCCTTGGCGCCGTCGTCGCCCAGCGAAGTCCCGCCCAGGATGCCGCCCGAACCGCTGGTGGTGGACGAGATCGAGGCCGGCGCGAAATAGTCGGCGATGCCCTGCTTCTGCTCGGGGCTGGTCGTGTTCAGCAGCCACATCAGGAGGAAGAAGGCCATCATCGCCGTCACGAAGTCGGCATAGGCGACCTTCCACGCGCCACCATGGTGACCGTGTCCGCCGCCCTTCTTCACCTTCTTGATGATGATCGGCTGTTCGCTGTTGACCGCCATCGTGCTTAAGCCTGCTTAACCTTGAACCGGCAACCTGCCCAAAGGTCGTTAAGATGGGGTTGCCGCAGGGGCCGCAGGGCGCGTAATCCGGGCCACTCATCGAGTGGAGCAGCGGCATGAAGACGGCGTTTATCGGCCTGGGCGTGATGGGCTTTCCGATGGCGGGCCACCTGAAGGCCGCCGGTCACGAGGTCGCCGTCTATAACCGCACCGCTGAAAAGGCCCGGAAATGGGCCGAAAAGCACGGCGGTAAGGCTTTCGGGACCATCGCCGAGGCCGTGGTAGGCGCCGAGACCGTGCTGCTGTGCGTCGGTAAGGACGACGACGTCCGCGACGTCGTGGCGCAGGCGCTTCCGGCGCTCGCCGAAGGTGCAGTGATCGTCGACCACACGACCACCTCGGCCACCGTGGCCCGCGAGATGGCGGCTTTGTTGGCCCAGAGCGGCCGCGCGTTTGTGGACGCGCCCGTTTCGGGCGGCCAGGCCGGGGCCGAGAACGGCCAGCTGACCATCATGGTCGGCGCTGACCCGGCTGACTTCGACCGCGTGCTGCCGGTGATCGAGGTCTATGCGAAGGCCGTTCGCCGGATGGGCGACGTCGGCGCCGGCCAGTTGACCAAGATGTGCAACCAGATCGCCATCGCCGGTGTCGTCCAGGGCGTGGCCGAGGCGCTGCATTTCGCCAAGCGCGCCGGCCTGCCGACCGACGACGTGCTCGCCGCCATCTCGAAGGGCGCGGCCCAGTCGTGGCAGATGGAGAACCGTTGGCCGACCATGGCCCAGGGCAAGTTCGACTTCGGCTTCGCGGTCGACTGGATGCGCAAGGACCTGGGCATCGCCCTGGACGAAGCGCGCACGAACGGCGCCAAGCTGCCGGCTACCGCCCTGATCGATCAGTTCTACGCCGAGGTGCAGGCCATGGGCGGCAATCGCTGGGACACGTCCAGCCTGATGGCGCGGCTAGAGAAGTAGATCGGCCAGCGGCGCCGAGTCCCAGTCGGAGTCTCGCGGCGCTGCGATGATCGGGGCTTTGCGTTCGAACGTGCGTAGCATGTCGACGGTCTGGTCCAGATCCGGCGCGTCCAGGCTCTCGCTGACCGCCACGGCCACGACACTCAAGCCACGGGCCCGCAGCACCTCCAGAGCGGTCAGCACATGGCTGGCCGTGCCCAGATAGCTCCCGGCGACCAGCAGCACGGGCAGGGCCAGGGCGGTCATCAGGTCAAGGTTCGTCGCGTCGTCGGTCATCGGCGACATCACCCCGCCGGCGCCTTCCACGAGGGCCAGGTCGACGTCGCGGGCGTCCAGCCAGGACCGGCAGTCGGCGACGAGGTCGGCCATGGCCAGGGTCTCACCCTGCAGCCGAGCGGCTAGGTTCGGCGCCAACGGGGCCAGGTAGCGGCGGGGCGAAACCTCGGCCCAGGCGTCGGGGCGGCCTAAGGCGGCGGCCAGGCGGACGGGGTCGCTGGTCTCGGGCGCGGCGGGATCGAAGCCGCTGACCACGGGCTTGAAGGCGTCGACGCGCAGACGCCGGGCGCGCGCGGCGCGGAGCAGGGCGCAGGCGATGTGGGTTTTGCCGAGATCGGTCCCTGTTCCGGCGACGAACAGCGCCTTCATGCGGCGGTCCTGCGAAGTGCGGAGACCGCGTCGGCCAGGCGGATGACATCGGCGTCGGCATGGGCGGCGTTGAAGGCCACGCGCAGGCGGGCCGTGCCTTCGGGCACCGTCGGCGGGCGGATGGCGACGACCAGGAAGCCTTGCGCCTCAAGCGCGGCCGAGGCGGCGAGGGCGGCGTCGGCCCCGCCCACGATCACCGGCACGATGGGACTGGCCGCGTCCGGCAGGCCCAGGCGGCGGGTGAACAGTCGGGCCTTGGCCAGGGGCTGCCCGGTGAAGGCGGGATCGGCGTCGATCAGGTCCAGCGCAGCCAAGGCGGCGGCGGCGGAGGCTGGCGGCAGACCGGTCGCGTAGACCAGCGTGCGAGCGCGGGTCTTGAGCAGGTCGATCACCGCGCGCGAGCCGCACAGATAGCCGCCATACGAGCCGAGGGCCTTGGACAGCGTGCCCATCTGCAGCGGGATCTTCGCCTCGGGGAAGAGGGCGGCCGAACCGCGCCCTTCGGCCAGGACGCCGACACCATGGGCGTCGTCGCTGAGCAGCCAGGCGTCATGGCGTTGGCAGAGGTCGGACAGCCGGTCCAGAGGCGCGATGTCGCCGTCCATCGAGAAGACGCCGTCGGTGGCGACCAGAGCGCGGCGGACCTTGGGCCGTTCGGTCTCGAGCAGACGCGACAGGTCGGCGACGTCATTGTGGGCGAACCTGACGATCTTGGCGCCGGACAGCTGCGCGCCGGCCCAGATGCAGGCATGGGCCAGGGCGTCGACGAAGACCGCGTCGTCAGGGCCGACCAGCGTCGGGATCACGCCGGTGTTGGCCAGATAGCCCGAACCGAACACACAGGCGGCCTCGGTCCCTTTGAGACGCGCCAGCCGCTGCTCCAGGTCGGACAGCAGCGGATGGTCGCCGGTGACGAGGCGCGAGGCCGCCGCGCCCGCGCCGTAGTTCAGCGCCGCCTCAGCGGCGGCCGCGCGGACGGCGGGGTGCTGGGACAGGCCCAGATAGTCGTTGCACGAGAACGAGATCAGCCGCTTGCCGTCGCGCTCCACGACCGCGCCGTCGTATCGGCGGGTGGGCTTCAGGCGTCGGCGCAGGCTCTTGGCTTCCAGGGCCGCCAGCTTCTCGCCGGCGAAGGCGTCGAGGCTATGCATGTCGTTTCCCTTTGCCGTGGCTGGTGGGCGGGAATAGGCAAGGCGCCCCGAGTCCGCAAACGGAAAGCGCCGTCATGTCCGATCCCGCCTGGCTTGCCCAAGGCGCGCCGCACGTCTGGCGCCCGTATTGCCAGATGAAGACGGCGCGGCCGCCGCTGCCGGTCGTGGCGACTCGGGGCTCGCGACTGGTGCTGGCCGACGGGCGCGAACTGGTCGATGGCCTAGCCTCCTGGTGGACGGCCTGCCACGGCTACAACCACCCGCACATCGCCGACGCCTTGCGCGCGCAGATCCAGACCATGCCGCACGTGATGTTCGGCGGCCTGGCGCACGAGCCGGCCTATCGCCTGGCTGCGCGGTTGGCGCGGCTGTTGCCGGGTGATCTGGACCACGTGTTCTTCGCCGAAAGCGGCTCGGTCTCGGTCGAAATCGCCATGAAGATGGCGCTGCAGTTCCAGATCAATCGCGGGGTTCGGGGGCGAACCAAGTTCCTGGCTTTCCGGGGCGGCTATCACGGCGACACTCTGGCGACGATGACGGTCTGCGACCCGGAGGAGGGCATGCACAGCCTGTTCGCCGGCGTCATGCCCGACCAAGTGATCGCCGACCTGCCGCGCGACGCTAAGAGTGAAGCAGCGCTGGATGCGCTGCTGGCCGAGCGGGGTCATGAGATCGCGGGCATACTGATCGAGCCGCTGGTCCAGGGCGCGGGCGGCATGCTGCTGCATCCGCCGGCGGTGCTGCGGACCCTGCGCCGCCTAGCCGACAAGCACGGCGTGCTGCTGATCTTCGACGAGATCTTCACGGGCTTTGGCCGCACCGGAACCCTGTTCGCCATGCAGGCGGCGGGGATCGAGCCCGACATCGTCACCCTGTCCAAGGCCCTGACCGGCGGGACCCTGCCGCTGTCGGCGGCCGTAGCCTCGCGCAAGGTTTTCGAGGCCTTCTGGTCCGACGACGCCGGCGCGGCCCTGATGCATGGCCCGACCTACATGGCCAATCCGCTGGCCTGCGCGGCGGCCAACGCCTCGCTGGACCTGTTCGAGGACGGGGTCTGGGCGGCGGACGTGGCCAGGGTCTCGGCGGCGTTGGCCCAGGGGTTGGAGCCGTGCCGGGTCGGGAGGGGCGTCGTCGATGTCCGGACGCTGGGGGCGATCGGCATCGTCGAGTTCGAGACGCCGGTGGCGGTGGGCGATCTCTGCGCTCGCTTCGCCGAACTGGGGGCCTGGATCCGGCCGATGGGCAAGCTGGTCTATCTGACCCCGGCCTTCACGACGCCGGACGCGGATCTGGACCTGCTGACGGCCGCCGTCCGAAACGTGGTCGGCGTCGCCTAAACCCTTCATTGACCCCAGGCGCTCGGGGTGATCCAAGCACGGCCATGTCCGCCAAGTCTTCCCCACTGACCGGTTTGGAATACCTCGCCATACTGGGGATTATCCTGACCTGGGGTATAAACAACGCTGCGGCCAAGGTGGCGACGGCCTATCTGCCGCCGATGCTGATGGGCGGCTTGAGGTTCCTGGCGGCGCTGGTCTTCCTGTTCCCGTTCATCCGGCCGCCATTCCCCGAGTTCCGCAAGCTGTTGGTCATCATGCTGCTGACCGGACCGATCCACTTCGGCGTGATCTACCTGGCGTTCAGCATGGCCGACGCCCTGAGCCCACTGGTGGTGGCCAGCCAGCTATGGATCCCGTTCACGGCTCTTTTCGCCTGGCGGATGCTGGGCGAGACCATGCGCCTGCCGGCCGTGATCGGCCTCGTTGTCGCCTTCGTCGGCGTGGCCTGGATGAGCCTGGACCCGCACGCGGCCGGCGATCTGCCGGCGATCGTGCTGGTCGTGATCGCCGGCGCCTGTTGGGCGGTGGCGACGGTGCTGGTGCGCAAGACGCCAGGGATCAAGCCACTGAAGATGCAGGGCATGACCGCCCTGGTCGCTGCCCCCGCCCTGCTGGCCATGTCCTTGATCTTCGAGACCGGTCAGGTCGCCAGAATCCAGGCCGCGCCGCCGATCGCCTGGGGCGCGGTGGTGTTCGCGGGCGTGGTCTCGACGGTCGGGGCCAGCGCGCTCCTGTTCTGGCTGGTCCAGCGCCGCGAACCAGGGCGGGTGACGCCGTATTTCCTGTTGACGCCGCTGGTGTCGTGCTCGATCGGCATTCTGTTTCTGGGCGATCGGCTGACGCCGCAGCTGCTGATCGGCGGTGGCGCGACCATGGCCGGGGTGGCCTTGGTGGCCCTGACGGAGAACCGCGCGAAGGCGGCCGAGGCTTTGGCCGAGGTCGCTAACCCTTTGCCTGGGGGCATTGCGCGGCCGGCCGGCCGCTCAGCAGGGACGGCGTGGCCTGGATTTCGGACTGCCCGCCGTCGTCGGCATAGACGCCCGTCAGCAGCTTGCCGGTGACGCCGAACGCCTGTCCCGCGCGATGGCGGATCAGGAACAGGCCTTCGAGATCGTCTAGATCATCGACGCTGATGAAGCCCGCGCCGACCGTGGCGTAGCCTTTTATGACGCCGCCCTCGGCCTTGAGCACCCAGCCCGGCGGGGTGCGGCAGACCGAGACCACGTCCGCGCCGCTCAGCTTCAGCTCGAGGGCCTGCAGGTTCTGGTTGGCGCCTGTCGGCGTCCAGGCCAGCGAGACCAGTTCCATCGTGGGCGGCGCGGGCTCGGCGGGCGGCGCCTTGCTGGTGTCCTGGCCACGCTTGTCGTTGCAGGCGGCGGTCGCGGCGAGCGCGAGCGCGATGAGAGAAAGCCGCCAGGTGCGCATGGAATCTCCCGCCACGATCAATGGACGTGGCGGGAGCGTAGGATCTTACTTGAAGACGCCGCAAGCGGCGCGCGCGCCAGCGCCGCCGATCGGTTGGCTGTTATGGTCGTCGGCGTTGGCGTGGACGACGATCGCGCTGCCGTCCGCGTCCAGCAGGGCCGGGCGGCCACCGGCGCCCTTCAGCGACACCAGGGTCGAATAAACCTCTGCCGTGGCCGCGCCGTCGGCATTGGCGAAGATGTTCGGCAAGTCGCCGCTGTCGTTGGCGGCTGGGTTCAGCAGACCGTGGGTCACCTGGGCGGTGGTGTGGACGTGAGCGCCGGCCGACTTGAAGTCCGGCGCGCCGCAGTCGCCCTTTTCGTGGAAGTGGATCGCGTGCCAGCCCGGCGTCAAGGCCTTCAGCTCGACCTTCAGCAGCACCCCGTGCGGAGCCTCGGTCAGTGTCACGACGCCCGCGTCCTTGCCGTCACCGGTCTTCACGACGGCGGTTGCGGTCGTTTGCGCCAGAGCCGGGGACGCGGCGATCAGGGCGACGAGACCAAGCGCGGCGGCGGCGGGGAGACGGATCATGCGTTTTTCCTTCGAATTCAAGCGAACAGCGGGGGATGAAACGGCCGGGAAGGTGGCGCCTTCTTCATCCCAATGCTAACAGTTTCAGACTGTTCCGTGTCCGATTCTGACGGCGAAAAATCCCCTTGAGCGACGAACACACCACGATCCCCGACGGTCCGCGCGGGGATGTCGCCCCGATCAACATCGAGGACGAGCTCCGCCGCTCCTATCTCGACTATGCGATGAGCGTCATCGTCAGCCGCGCCCTGCCGGACGCGCGCGACGGTCTCAAGCCTGTGCACCGTCGGGTGCTGTTCTCGATGCACGAGCAGGGGCAGACGCCGGAGCGTCCCTATGTGAAGTCGGCCCGCGTGGTCGGCGACGTGATGGGTAAGTACCACCCGCACGGCGACGCCTCGATCTACTTCACCCTGGTCCGCATGACCCAGTCGTTCTCGATGGGCCTGGTGCTGATCGACGGCCAGGGGAATTTCGGTTCGGTCGACGGCGATATGCCGGCCGCCATGCGTTACACCGAGTGCCGCATGGCCCCGCCGGCCATGTCGCTGCTGGCCGACCTGGACAAGGACACGGTCGACTTCGCCGACAACTACGACGGCAAGGAGCAGGAACCGACCGTCCTGCCATCGCGCATTCCGAACCTGCTGGTCAACGGCGCGGGCGGCATCGCCGTCGGCATGGCCACCAACATCCCGCCCCACAATCTGGGCGAGGTCATCGACGCCTGTCTGCTGCTGATCGACCAGCCGGACGTGACGACCGACCAACTGCTGGACCTGGTGCCCGGCCCCGACTTCCCGACGGGCGGCGAGATCATCGGCCGCGCGGGCCCGCGCCAAGCGCTGCTGACCGGCCGGGGTTCGGTCGTCATGCGCGGCGTGGCCAGTGTGGAAGAGCTGCGCGCCGGCCGCGAGGCCATCATCATCACCGAGATCCCGTATCAGGTGAACAAGGCCAACCTGGTCGAGCACATCGCCGAGCTGGTCCGCGAAAAGAAGATCGAAGGCGTCGCCGACATCCGCGACGAGTCGAACCGCGACGGCATGCGCATCGTGGTCGAGCTGAAGCGCGACGCCTCGGGCGAGGTGATCCTGAACCAGCTGTACCGCTTCACCGCGCTGCAGACTTCGTTCGGAGTCAACATGCTGGCCCTGAACCGGGGCCGACCCGAACAGATGGGCCTGCACCAGCTGATCGCCCTGTTCGTCGAATTCCGTGAGGAAGTCGTCGTCCGCCGGACCAAGTTCGAGCTGGGCAAGGCCCGCGATCGCGGCCACGTGCTGGTCGGCCTGACCATCGCCGTCGCCAATATCGACGAGTTCATCCATATCATCCGCTCGTCGAAGGACCCGACCGAGGCCCGCGAGCGCTTGGTGGCCAAGGCATGGCCGGCCGGTGACATGCTGCCGCTGGTCGAGCTGATCGCCGATCCGCGCACTGTCCAGGAAGACGGCGGCTTCATCCGCCTGACGGACGAGCAGGCCCGCGCCATCCTGGCTCTGACCCTGTCGCGTCTGACCGGTCTGGGCCGTGACGAGATCGGCAACGAGGCCGCCGCCCTGGCGGACGCCATTCGCGGCTATCTCGAACTGCTGTCCGACCGCGCCAACATCATGGCCGTGGTTCGCGAGGAGCTGGTGGAGGTCAAGGAGCGCTTCGCCATTCCGCGTCGCAGCCAGCTCGTCGACGGCGACGCCGACGTGGAAGACGAGGACCTGATCGTTCGCGAGGACATGGTGATCACCGTCACCATGGGGGGGTACGTCAAGCGCACGCCTCTGGCGGCCTATCGCACTCAACACCGGGGCGGCAAAGGCAAGTCCGGCATGGCGACCAAGACCGAGGACGCGGTCACCCGCGTGTTCTCGGCCTCGACCCACGCGCCGCTGCTGTTCTTCACCTCGGGCGGCAAGGTCTACAAGATGAAGGTGTGGCGCCTGCCGTTGGGCGCCGCGAACTCGCGCGGCAAGGCGTTCGTCAACCTACTGCCGATCGAACCGGGCGAGACCATCACCTCGATCCTGGCCCTGCCGGAGGACGAAGCGACCTGGGGCGCCCTGGACGTGATGTTCGCTACCCGCTCGGGCAGCGTGCGCCGCAACAAGCTCAGCGACTTCGTGGACGTACGCCGCAACGGCAAGATCGCCATGAAGCTGGACGACGGCGACGGCATCGTCGGCGTGGCCGTCTGCAACGCTGACCAGGATGTGCTGCTGACCACGGCGGCGGGGCGCTGCATCCGCTTCTCGGTCGACGAGGTGCGCGTGTTCGCCAGCCGCGACTCGACCGGCGTGCGCGGCGTGAAGCTGGCGGGCGAGGACACCGTCATCTCGATGGCCGTCCTGCGCAGCGTCGACGCCACCCCGGCCGAGCGCGCCGCCTACCTCAAGCACCAGCGCGCCATGCTGCGCGCCGCCGGCGAGGAGGGCGATGACACGCCCGCCGCCGTGGAGGAGGGCGACGATGACGGCGACGAAACCACCCTGACACCGGAACGCATCGCCGAACTGGGCGCGGCCGAGGAAATCCTGCTGACCGTGTCGTCGGAAGGCTTCGGCAAGCGCACCAGCGCCTACGACTTCCGACGCACCGGCCGTGGCGGCCAAGGTCTCGCGGCGCAGGATCTCAGCAAGCGCGGCGGCCGCTTGGTGGGCTCGTTCCCCGTCGAGGACAGCGACCAGATCCTTCTGGTCACCGACGCTGGTCAACTCATCCGGGTGCCCGTCTCGCAAATTCGTGTTGCAGCGCGGAATACTCAAGGCGTAACCATCTTCCGCACTGCGCAGGACGAACACGTCGTCAGCGTCGAGCGCCTCGCCGATTCCGGCGGAGACGACAACCAGGGCGAGGACAGTGGGGCGGACGAGACCCCGTAACCCCTTAGTCCCTTAGAGCAGGGGGTTGCATGCGGGTTGGGCTTTATCCGGGGACCTTCGATCCGGTCACCAACGGTCACCTCGACATCATCGGGCGGGCCGTGAAGCTGGTCGACAAGCTGGTGATCGGCGTGGCGGTGAACATCGGCAAGGGGCCGCTGTTCTCGCTGGAGGAACGGGTCGAGATCCTGGAGCGCGAGACGGCGCACCTCACCAAGATCGCCCAGATCGAGGTGCGGCCGTTCGAGAGCCTCTTGATGCACTTCGCCCGCGAGGTGAACGCCCAGATGATCGTGCGCGGCCTGCGGGCCGTGGCCGACTTCGAGTACGAATTCCAGATGACGGCGATGAACCAGCAGCTGGACCGCGAGATCGAGACCGTCTTCCTGATGGCCGATCCGCGCCACCAGGCGATCGCCTCGCGCCTGGTCAAGGAAATCGCCACCCTGGGCGGCGACATCGGCAAGTTCGTGCCACAGGGCGTAGCCCAACAGCTATTGGCGAAGGTGGGGAAGGGCTAGGTCCGGGCCATTCGGCCCAACGCATCCTGCTGCTGCTTTTTCGGGAATACAGCCTAAGATCGCGCTTCGCACGCATTCTGGCGGCGCCGTGGATGGGAGAGCGATCATGTCGCGGCTTCGACATGTGCTTTGGCTGGCGGTCTTGATGTCCCCGATCGACGCGAGCGCCCATGACCGAGAGCCCTATGTCTCATGGGGCAAGGAGGGGGTTTCCTTCGAGCAGTACCGGGCTAATGCGATCGAATGTGGTCGGGCGGGAGCCGGGCGAGACTTGGGACGACAGCAGGCGTTCAAGGATGTGATCCACGGCGCGCATTTTCAGGACAGCGCGCTCGAGCGCGGCGACGTCGTCGAATACGTCATGATCTACGATCGCAACTTCCGTGGGAATGTTCCCAAGTTGCAGACTTTCATGGTCAGCGGCGTTGAGGAGTGCCTGTTGAAGAGCGGATATGTCCCGTTCGCCTTGACCCGCGCTCAAGAGAGCAGGCTCTCCGGATACAAGAAGGGATCGGCGGAGCGCTTCCATTATCTTCATGGACTGGCGAGCGATCCCAAGGTGCTGAGGGGGCGGCGGCTTGAGGGCGCCCTCGAATAGATGTCTCGGCGCGAGACCGTTCTGTCCGCCGCGATCCGGCCGAAATCCTGCGCTTGAACAATCGCCGCACTTGTCGGGGAGGCCGTGTCGTTCTACGCCCGGCCGCGACTGTTCTGTTCGGGGAATTCGATGAAGCTCGCCATGACCGCCGCCGCCTTGGCGCTCACCGCCACTGCGACGTCCTTCGGAGCGGCCTCGGCCCAGACGGCCGCCGATTGGCGCACGCCCGACCCGAATAATGTCATCGTCGTCGAGACCAACAAGGGCCGGATCATCGCCGAATTATATCCGCAGGCCGCGCCGAACCACGTCGAGCGCGTGCGCGGCCTGGTGAAGAGCGGCTTCTACGACGGTCTGACCTTCTTCCGAGTGATCAGCGATTTCATGGCCCAGACGGGCGATCCGCAGAACACCGGCATGGGCGGTTCGGACCAGCCCAACCTCGTGGCCGAGTTTACCTTCCGCCGCGGCGCAGACACGCCGCTGGCCCAGAGCTTCAAGGTCGGAAGCAACGAGTCGGGCTGGGTTGGCGTCCTGCCGGTGACCAGCCAGAACTCGGCCCTGGCGGTGATGACCGCCGATCGCAAGGTGGCCACCTGGGGCAATTTCTGTCCGGGCGTGCTGGGCATGGCGCGCGCCGGCGATCCCGACAGCGCCAACAGCCAGTTCTTCTTCATGCGCCAGGCCAACGCTTCGCTGGACAAGACCTACACCGCCTTCGGCCGCGTTCTTCAAGGTCTTGAGGTCGTGCGCAACATCAAGACCGGCGAGCCCGTACCCGATCCGCAAGACAAGATGACCAGCGTCAAGCTGCTGGCCGATCTGCCGGCGGATAAGCGTCCAAACATCCAGGTGATGAACACCAGCTCGGCCGCCTTCAAGGCGCTGGTCGCCAAGCGGCAGGGCGAGATGGGTGCGGGGTTCACCAATTGCGACGTGGATGTCCCTGTTCAGGTGAAATGACATGACCCGCTCTCGCGCGCTTCCGACCGGGCTATGCCTGGCGGCGATCTCGGTTCCAGCCCTGGCGGCGACGGCCCCGGCCAAGCCGACCGAGACCGACTGGCGAACGCCCGCGCCCGAGACGGTGATGGTCATCGACACCAACAAGGGGCGCGTACTGGTCGAACTGGTCCCCGAGGTCGCGCCGAACCACGCCGCGCGGCTGCAGGACCTGGCCCGGGCCGGCGTCTATGACGGCCGGACCTTCTTCCGCGTGATCGATCGGTTCATGGCGCAGACGGGCGACCCGACCAATACGGGCGAGGGCGGTTCGCAACTCCCCAACCTGAAGGCCGAATTCACCTTCCGCCGAGCCGCCGACACCGCCTTCACGCCGATGGCCGCCCCGGCCGGCCTGGAGGTCGGCTATCTGAAGTCGCTGCCGGTCGTCAGCCAGGCCTGGAGCTGGAGCGAGATGACCAGCGACAAGAAGGTCGCCGCCTGGGGGACCTACTGTCCCGGCGTCGTGGGCATGGCGCGCGACGAGGACAACAACTCGGCGAACAGCCAGTTCTTCTTGATGCGTCAGCCCTATCCGTCGCTGGACAAGCGCTACACCGCCTTCGGCCGGGTGATCAGCGGCCTGGATGTCGTGCGCGCCATCAAGACCGGCGAGCCCGTGCCGGCGCCCCAGGACCTGATGCAGAAAGTCCGCCTGCTGAGCGATATGCCCGAGGGGGAGCGTCCCAAGGTCCGGGTGATCGATCCCAAAGGGCCGTGGTTCGCGGCCGAGACCAAGCGCCTGCGAACGTTGAAGGGGGCGGACTTCTCGGTCTGCGACATCGACCTGCCGGTCGAGGTTCGTTGAGCTGAATACCGTTTCCGGGCTCAACTTGGTTCACACGCGGGCGTCATTCACGCTAGAAGCGCGTCACAACACTCGCCATCCAAGGGATGACCATGTCGGCTGACCTCGAAAACACCCTGATCCTGACCCTCGAGACCGGTCCGGTCACGATCAAGCTGCGTCCCGACCTGGCTCCCGGCCATGTGGCCCGCATCAAGGAACTGGTGCGCGAGGGCTTCTATGACGGCGTCGTCTTCCACCGCGTGATCCCTGGCTTCATGGCCCAGGGCGGCGACCCGACGGGCACCGGTCGCGGCGGTTCCGACAAGCCGGACCTGAAGGCCGAGTTCAACGACGAGCCGCACGTGCGCGGCGTCTGCTCGATGGCCCGCACTCCGAACCCGGACTCGGCCAACAGCCAGTTCTTCATCGTGTTCGACGACGCGACCTTCCTCGACAAGCAGTACACCGTCTGGGGCCAGGTGACCGAGGGCATGGAAAACGTCGACGCCCTCCCCAAGGGCGAGCCGCCGCGCCAGCCGGGCAAGATCGTCAGCGCCAAGATCGCCGCCGACGCCTAGGCGCTTCGCGCGAGATTTCCGAAACGGCCTCGGACTTCGTCCGGGGCCGTTTCTATTTGCGGCGCAGGGTCACCACGACAGGACGATGATCCGAGCCCAAGGCCGGACCGCGCTCGACGCGCACGGCGTGCCACTCCGAACCGGCATAGACGTGGTCGATCGGCAGGAACGGGGCCGGGGCGGCCATCACCCGCGAGAACTTGCCGGCCGGCCACGAGGGCAGGGCGCGGGTCCAGCGGCGCAGGCCTAGGGTCTTGTCCTGGCGCTTCAGCGTGAACGACCAGGGCGTGGAGTTGAAATCGCCGGTGAGGATGGTGCTCTTCGCGCCGAACTTGGCGATCATCTGCGCCAGCTTGCGGCCTTGGGCCTGTTGTGGGCCGGCGGGCACGGGCCACGTGTAGTGGACGCCGGTCACGGTAAAGGGTCCCTTTGCATCCGCCAGCGTCGCCCAGGCGGCGGACAGATAGGGTCCATCCATCGGGATGCCGCCGCGCGCGATCATCTTCTTGCGCGAGAAGATCCAGGTCTCGCAGCTCGAGCCCCTTTCACAGGAGGCGAACGGGTAGGCGGCGCGCAGGCTCTTCACCAAAGGCCAGGCGCTGCCCGCGCCCTCTTCGATGATCACCACATCGGCGTCCTGGGCCAGGATCCAGGCCAGGCTTTTCTCCGGCGTGCGGTTCTCATGCCAGACATTGAATTGCACGATCTTCAGATCGCTGGCGGCTGGCGTGGCGGGCTTGAACCGCCACGCCGCCCAAAGATCCGGGCCCATCAGCACCGCTCCGCCCAGCAGCGTCGCCGCGCCCAGCCCGACCATGACCCAGCGCTCGCCGCCGCGCGCGGACACGGCGCCCAGGATGACGGCGCCGAAGCCCATCAAGAGCCAGACCGGCGCAGCGTGGGTGAAGGCGTCCAGCCGGTCGCTCCAGGCGCCGCCCAGGCAAGCGACAGTCATGCCCAGGCCGACCAGGCCCAGCATGAGGGCAGTGCCGCGAAGCAGAAGACTCAGGAGCTGGACGATCAGGCGCATGGCCCGGCCATAACACGGCTCTGTAAAGGATGCGTCGACTACTCGCCGGGGTGATAGAAGAAGCTGATGTTGCGGACGCGCTGGGCGCCGATTTGAAGGCTGCCGGTGAGCACCTGCTTCTGCGCGCCGTCGTTCGGCCCGCTGGCGCGGGCGGCTTTGTAAGCGGCCAGGTCAGGATAGAGCTCCATGACCACCTCGCCGAGGCGTGCGTCCTGGGCCTGGAAGCGAAGCGTCTTGCCGTCGACGCTGTAGCTGTCGGGCATCAGGCGCATGCTGACCTTGTGATAGGTCTGGCCAAGCTCGTTTTCAGCCGTCGCGCTAGTGATGTCGTCGAAGGCCAGGAAGATCGGGGCATAGTCCTCGGCGCGCTTACCGGCCTCCCAGTCGGCGAACTCGGACGGCTGGCCGATGTCCAGCGAGGTCAGCTTCCAGACGCCGGCCTGGATCGGCGTTTCGGTGAAATAGAACCCGGTCAGCTCCACGGCGGGGTCATGCCGAAACGCCGCTTCGGCGGCATCCGAGGTCGCCGCGGTGGCGACGGTGCGCTGCTCGATGGGCGCCGACGCAGTCGGCGTCGCGGCCCTCTGTTCGCAGGCAGAGACCATCGCCAAGGGCGCGAGCGCCAGGATCGGCAGGCGTTTCATGGCGATCTCCCCCCAAGACTGTTGTTATGCGAGATCTTGCGCGTTCGTCGCCCGGGGTGTCCATCAGGCTCGCGCGACGGCGTATGTCTTGACCTGGCCCTTCCATCGTGCGCTTGAAGCCGGCCCATGCGCCTTTCCGACTTTGACTTCGACCTGCCCGAGGACCGTATCGCCCTGCGTCCGGCCGAGCCGCGCGACACCGCGCGGCTTCTGGTGGTTCGTCCGGGGCAGCCGCTTGCCGACCACGTGGTCCGCGAACTGCCCGACTTTCTGAAGCCAGGCGACGCCCTGGTGTTCAACGATACCCGCGTGATCCCCGCGCGCCTGTCCGGCCTGCGCGAGGGTCGCACCACCGGCGGGGCCGATGGCACGCCCGTCGCCGTCGAGGCGACTCTGCACCGTCGCATCTCCTCCAGCCGCTGGAGCGCCTTCATGCGTCCCGGGAAGCGGCTAAAGGTCGGAGACCGCGTGGCGTTCGGGTCGCGAGACGACCGCGCCTGTGAGCTGGATCGCCTGGACGCCACGATCGCCGAGAAGCATGAGGGCGGCGAGGTCGTGCTGTCGTTCGACCTGTCCGGCCCCGATCTCGATATCGGCATAGCGCGTCATGGCGAGATGCCGCTGCCGCCCTATATCGCCGCCAAGCGGGGAGAGGACGAGCGCGACCGGGCCGACTATCAGACGGTTTACGCCCGTGAGGACGGTTCGGTGGCCGCCCCGACGGCCGGTCTGCATTTCACGCCCGACCTGCTGGAAGCCCTTAAGGCCAGAGGCGTGTCGCTGCACTTTGTCACCCTGCACGTGGGCGCCGGCACCTTCCTGCCGGTCAAGACCGACGACCTCTCCGAGCACAAGATGCACGCCGAGTTCGGCGAGGTGACCGCGGACGTCGCCGACGCCCTGAACGCGGCCCGAGCGGCTGGGGGGCGCATCGTTTGTGTCGGCACCACGTCTTTGCGCCTGCTGGAAAGCGCGACGGGCGAGGATGGCGTCGTCCGCCCGTTCGCCAACGAGACGGCGATCTTCATCACGCCCGGCTATCACTTCCGCGCGGCCGACGTACTGATGACCAACTTCCACCTGCCCAAGTCCACCCTGTTCATGCTGGTCAGCGCCTTCGCCGGTCAGGCGACCATGCGCGCGGCCTACGAGCACGCCATATCCACGGGCTATCGCTTCTATTCCTACGGCGACGGCAGCCTGTTGTTCAAAGACGAGACTTAGCTATGGCCGCGTTCCCCTTCGAGATCAAAGCTACCGAAGGCAAGGCCCGCACCGGCGTCTTGAAGACCCCGCGCGGCGATATCCGTACGCCCGCCTTCATGCCCGTGGGCACCGCCGCCACGGTCAAGGCGATGACCGTCGACCAGGTCAAGGACACCGGCGCCGACATCATCCTGGGCAACACCTACCACCTGATGCTGCGACCCTCGGCCGAGCGGGTGCGTCGCCTGGGCGGGCTGCACAAGTTCATGCGCTGGGACAAGCCGATCCTGACCGACAGCGGTGGCTTCCAGGTCATGTCGCTGTCGGGCATCAGCAAGCTGACCGAGGAGGCCGTGACCTTCTCCAGTCACGTCGACGGCTCCAAGCATGTGCTGACGCCCGAACGCTCGATCGAGATACAGGCCGACCTGTTGGGCAGCGACATCGTCATGCAACTGGACGAGTGTGTCGCCTGGCCTGCCGAGGAGGCGAGGGCGCGCAAGGGCATGGAGCTGTCGGCGCGCTGGGCGCTGCGCTCGAAGAACGCCTTCGGCGACCGCGACAGCCAGGCCCTGTTCGGCATCCAGCAGGGCTCCACCTTCGAAAACCTTCGGCGCGAATCCTCCGAACGCCTGCGCGAGATCGGCTTCGACGGCTACGCCATCGGCGGTCTTGCGGTGGGCGAGGGTCACGAAGCGATGTGCGAGGTGCTGGACTACGCGCCCGGCCTGCTGCCTGAGGACAGGCCACGGTACCTGATGGGAGTCGGCAAGCCGATCGACCTGGTGGAGGCCGTGGCGCGCGGCGTCGACATGTTCGACTGCGTGCTGCCCACCC
>CBIHOB010000002.1:0-173237 GCA_966211605.1 uncultured Caulobacter sp. | reverse complement strand
GTTGACGACGCCACCGGGCTGGCGTGTCGCCGATCATGGTGTGGAAAAGGCGAGACATGTGCGCCTGATCGCAGAAGCCGCAGTCCAACGCGATTACACAGAGCGGAGTGCGGCTGTGGCGCATCAGGGTTTGGGCGCGGTGCAGCCGGCTGCGGATCACATAGGCGCGTGGCGCAAGGCCGAAGCTGGCCTTGAATCGCCGGGAGAAATGGCCCGCGCTGAGCCCGACCAGGGCCGCCAGGTCGTGGACGGTGATCGGCTGGTCAAGATGCTCGCGGATATGTCGGGTGACCTTGCGTTCCTGCCAGGCCGCAAGGCGCGACATCTCCTGCTGGACCTCGGCCTCGATCGCCGCCGCCATCGGCATGGGGGTCGCGCCGGCCAGGGAAAGGGTCATCATGCTCATTGTCGTCGTCTCCCTCGGCGGCCGCTGATGTCCGCCTGATTGGGAGACACGCAGGCCAACGGAAATTCCTCACCGACCACCGTTCGCCTGACGTTTGGGGGAGATTTTTCTGCGCGATGGAAAGTCCATATTTTACAGGCTTCTAGGTCGCGACGCCCGTTTAGATGCTAGGGCGATCGACTAGAAAAAAGTTTTTCCGGTGAGGACTTTTTCCAGGGCTGCGTTCTGCCTCCTCGAAGCCGGCGTCCGTGACGTTGGACAGAAGGCGGAGTCTCTGATGGGTATGGCGCGAGAGGGGCTGATGACAGATGCTTCCGACGCCGCCGCGCGCGCGGACGCCTTCGCCAGGCAGGCGGCGGCGATGCGCGGGCCGCTGGCCGCCTATTTCCGTCGGCGGGTTCGCAACGCCGGCGAGGTGGAAGATCTCGTGCAGGAGGTCTTCCTGCGCCTGACCGTTCGCGGCACGCCGGAGGATACCGACCACGCCAGCGCCTATATCTTCCAGACGGCCGCCAGCGTGCTGGCCGACCGCTATCGCCGACGGGTAGTCCGTCACGCCGATGATCATGTTGCGCTGGATCCCGACCTGCAGGGCGAGCAGGATTTCGACCCCGCCCGCATCTATGCCGGCAAGCAGGCCTTGAACGCCGCCGCTGCGGCCCTCATGACCATGCCGGAACGAACGCGAACGATCTTCCTGCTTCGCCGCATCGACGGCCTGCGCCATCAGGCCATCGCCACGCAGCTGGGCTTGTCGGTGAGCGCGGTGGAGAAGCACATGGTTCGCGCCATCGAACATCTCATGGCCCACGCGGGAGGCGCCCGATGACCCGCCCCATCCCCGATCCGGCGCAAGAGGCCGCGCGCTGGCTGGCCCGCGACGACCTCGACCATTCGCCCCATCGCGAGGCGTTCTCCGCCTGGCTGGACGCCAGCGAGGAAAACCGCGAGGCGTGGAGCAAGGCCCACGCGATGTGGGACATCTTCGACAAAGCCGAGGAGAACGACCTGATCGCCGCCATGGCCCGCGCCGCGCGCCAGGCCAAGCCCGAGCCTGTGGTCAGGCCCTACTGGCCACAGCTGATCGCCGCCTCCATCGCCACTCTGGCGGTCTCGGCGACGCTGCTGATCGGCGCGCAACACGGCTGGTTCGGTGGTCATGGCGCCAAGCCGGTCCAGGTCGCGGCCAACGAGGCCGCTTCGCTCACCGCGATCGGCCGGGCCGACTACGTTACGGGCCAGGGCCAGAAGTCGATCGTCGACCTTCCGGATGGCACTCGTGTCACTCTGGACGCCGAGAGCGCGGTGGACGTCGCCTTTGCAGCGGGGCGGCGCGACGTGCGTCTGCTGCGCGGCCGGGCGTTCTTCGATGTGGCCCATGATCGCGCCCATCCCTTTGCGGTCCAGGCGGGCGGAAGAGTTGTCACGGCGCTGGGCACCCAATTCGACGTGCGTCTGACGCCCGGCGCGGTGCGGGTGGTGCTGGCCGAGGGCAGCGTCTCGGTGGCCTCGGCTCCCGACGGTCCGTCCGCGCCGACGGTCAAGCTGGCGCCCGGCCAGGACTTCTCCGCCCAGGATCACAAGGCGGGCAAGGTGTCGTCGACCGATCTGGACGAGGCCCTGGCCTGGAAGCAGGGGGTGGTGGAGTTTCAGGATCGCCCTTTGTCCGACGCGATCGAAGTGCTGAATCGCTACACGCGCGCGCAGATCGTCATCAAGGACCCGAAAATTGCGGCTCTACGCATCACAGGTGTCTTCAAGACAGGTGATATTGCGCGTTTCGGTCGGTCGGTGTCTCAAATATTGCCGGTCAAAATGATCGCCCGTGACGCTGATACATATGAATTGGTTTCAAAAGGGCATTAGTACTTACATTTGGGTGAGGAAATTCGGAAGGGCCGCGTTCTGAATTAGTAGGGCGCGGCAGAATCATTTCGGTCGACGCTCGAAACACTTGAGCGAGGACACCGACATGACATCGCCCCTGACTATCCGTGATCCGCTGGCCGATCATCTGCTGACGCCGCAGAACGCCGCCCTGCTGATCATCGACTTCCAGCCCGTCCAGGTCTCGTCCATCGTCACGATGGAAAAGCGCCTGCTGATCGCCAACGTCGCCAACCTGGCCAGGACGGCGCGGCTCTACGACCTGCCGGTGGTGCTGACCACGGTCAATGTCGCAACGGGCCTAAACACCCCGACCATCGCGCCGATCACGGACGTCCTGCCCGACGTCATGCCCATCGATCGCACCGCAATCAATGCTTGGGAAGACAAGGATTTCGTCGCAGCGGTGAAGGCCACGGGCCGTCGGAAGCTGATCATGGTCGCGCTGTGGACCGAGGTCTGCCTAGCGTTCCCCGCCTTGGACGCCCTGGCCGAGGGCTATGACGTGTTCGCGGTCGTGGACGCGGTGGGCGGCACCTCGGAAGCCGCGCATCGCGCGGGCGTCGACCGCGTCGTTCAGGCCGGCGGCAAGCCCGTCAGCTGGATCCAGGTGGCGTGCGAGCTGCAGCGAGACTGGAATCGCAAGGACACCGCCCAGGGCTTCGCCGAGATTGTCCTGCGGTCGGTCGGCCACTAGGTCGGGACCATAAGAAAGGGGAGCAAGGCCGGTTGGTCTTGCTCCCCTTTTTGTCGGCTATGGCCACCACCGCCTCAGGGCTTGGGCGCTTTGGCCGCCTCGACGTAGTCGGTGCTGGTCGGGCCAAAGCCCGAGATATAAACGCTGGCGCCTTCTGGACCGGTCATGGCGAAGTGGTCGGTCCCTGCCGGCTCGCTGTAGAAGCTGCCCGGCGGCAGCACCTTGACCAGCATTTCGTCGGCCGTGCGACCGTAGCCGAAGCGCCAAACGCCGGCGACGACGATCGCTGTGCGATCGTCGCGGTGGCTGTGGGCGGCGATGCGCATGTTGGCCGGGACCCGCAAGGCGATGGTGTAAGGGCCGGCCTTGGTCGGATCCCCGTAGAGCACCGTCGTTCGGATGCCGGTCACGCCCGAGGTGCCGGCTGTGGCGCCGCCCTCGACGAGGGCGGCCACGTCTGTGGGACTCAGGCGCACAAGGCGCTCCCGGGCGATGGCGGCGCCGGCGAAACCGATCAGGACGATCGCGGCGCCGACGGAGGCGAGACGGCGGCGGCTCATTGTTTCGCATCCAGGAAATCGCGGACCAGCGTCACCGTCGCCTTAGGGTTTTCCTCCATGATCCAGTGACCGGAGTCGGGAACCACGCCCTCGGTGACGTTGCTGGCGGCGAAGCGCATCACGGTCGCCATCATCGGGCCGAACGACTTCTCGCCGCCCAGGGCCAGCACCGGCATGGTCAGCTTGCCCTGGGCCAAGAAGACCTTGTTGTCGGCGGCGTCCTGGTCAAAGGCGGCGAATTGCGAGAAGCCGCCGTGCATGGCGCCGGGCTGGGCGTAGAGCTTGGCGTAGTGCTCGCGCGAGGCTTCGGTAAAGCGAGTGGGCGTGGCCGAGAACTCGTTCCAGAAGCGGTCGAGATAGATCCGCTCGCGGCCAGCGACCAGCCGCTCCATGTCCGGACCGCCGAAGCGGAAGTGCCACAGCAGTGGGTTCTTCAGGATGTCCTCCCAGGGGCCGACGCCCGGCAGGGGCGCATCGATCAGGACGAAGCGGCCCACTCGATCGCGATGCTCCGCGGCGAAAGCATAGCCGACCATGTTGCCGATATCGTGAGTGACCAGGTCGGTCTTACCGACCTTTAGGGCGTCCAGAATGCCGGCCACGTCGCCGCCTTGGGTCTTCTTGTCGTAGCCGCCGGAGGCCGGCTTGGACGACAGGCCCAGGCCGCGCAGGTCCGGCACGATCACGGTGTGATCCTTGGCCAGGTTCTCGGCCAGCGGCTCCCACATGTCGCCGGTCTCGCCGTAGCCGTGCAGCAGCACCACGGCCGGCCCCTTGCCGCCGACCCGGACGTGGATCGTCACCCCGTTGGTGGCGATCTCCTGAATCTTGAAGTCGGCGGGAAAGGGCTTGACCTGCGCCATGGCCGAGGTCGAAAGCAATGTCGCCGCCAGGGCGACGGAAGCGAGTTTGAACATCTGCTGTCCTCAGGGTTGGACGTCCGGCGGGACGTCCTCATCAGGCGGAACGCAGGTTTTCGAAGAACCCTCATCAGGCGCGACGAAAAGCTAGAAACGCGCGACCAGGCCGAGCTCGAAACGTCGCCGGCGGGGATCGCCGTAGGTGCTGTAGTTGAAGGCGTCGAGGCCAAATCCCACCCGGTCGGCGATCACCGGGGGGCGATGGTCCAACAGGTTCTGGACGCCCAGGCGTATCTCGCCGTCCTTAAGGCCCTCATCGAATGTGATCCGACGGCTCGCGAACAGATCGACATAGGCCTGGGAGGGGACCCGGTCGCCGCCTTGCCACAACGTCAGCTGGGCGATGCGCTCCGCGATGTCGGATCGCCCGAAAACCCGATATCCTCCATAGAAGTAGACGTTGAATCCCAGCGTGGTTTGGCCTTTCGACCAGTCGAGCCCGCCATTGGCGCGCCAGGACAGTGGGCCGTCGGCATAGTCGACATAGTCCAGCGCGGGGCTGCGCGGGTCGGTCCGTCGGCGCAGGTGCGGCTGCCAGGTGGCGGCGGCGCGCAGCCGGAAGTCGCCCCAGCGATCCGTCGGGATCAGGTAATCGCCCTGCAGGTCGACCGCCTCGACGAAAGTCCGGCCTATGTTGAAGCTCGTCGTGTCGATCGCGGTGATGACGCCGGCCGTATAGCCTTTGGCGCGATCGGCGTCCGTCAGAGCGGCCCTGATCACGCGGTCCGGGAACTGGTCCTCGTTCTGAAGGAAATAGCTCATGTCGCCGTTGTGGAAGTTGAAGATCTCCTGCCGCTTCCTGATCCGGGTGTAGTCGACGGACACGCGCAGCCGGCTCAGCGGCGCCACGACCAAGCCCGCCGAAAAGCTTTGCGCATGCTCGGGCTTCAAGTTGATCGAGCCTCCGGAGCGAAGGTCGTAGAGGCCAGTCTGGCCCAGCCGTTCGCCACGGCGGCGGGGATCCGCGGGTTGGCTCGCCGCGGGCAGCAACACCTTGCGCCCGCTCGCCGCCGCATAGGCCGAGGGATCCGAGGTATAGTGGATTGTAGAGGAGCCGAGCTGCTCGGCCACGGGCGGGACGAAGCCCGACGACAGGCTGGCCCGGGCCATCAGCCAAGACACGGGGAAGACCTTGAAGCCGGTGGTGTACAGCGTCGAGGACTGGCTGCTGCGATCGGTGACCGCGTTGGCCAGGCCGCCGGGGGAGGCGTTCGTCGGCGGTCCCTGTCGCGAGGTCTCCCGCCGCAGCGCGAGCTGGAACTCCAGACCCTTCAGCCCCCTTGGGCCCGCATAGCGGTCCGTCAGGGGGGCGCGAAGCTCGCCGTAGTACTGGCGTGTCGACTGGACGAGGCCGTCGACGACCAGGTCGATGGAGCCGAACCCGCCGCTCGAGAGATGCGCGGTGGACGACGGCACCGTCTCGCGTCGATCCTCGGCCGCCAGGGTCAGGGTCAACGGGCCGCCGCCCAGGTTCATCACGGGTCCGGCCAGTCGAAGCGAGACATCCTTGAACCGATTGCTCTGCGCGAACGTCGAATGGCCGGGGATCGCGACCCTGGCGACGCTGGCGAGAAACGCCTGCTGGCCGCCCAGCGGGTCGATCTGGCCGGACGCGAGGCCGGCGTAGTAGCCCGCCGCCAGGTCCTGCTCGACGATCTCGGCGTCGAGGCGGGCGCGCCCGACGCCGTAGTCGGCGTTCAGTTTCCAGTCGCTCGGCAGGTCGATGATCGCGCCAAACGACGCGCGCGCGGTCTTGGCCGTATTGCGCCCGACGGGATCGAAGCCCGGCAGCGGGAGGGTCATGTAGATTGGCTGTTGGAACGGATTGCCCGGAGCGTCGGCGGCGAGGCTGACGAGTTCGCCGCTGCCTTGGGGAACTCGGGCGCGCCCTTGGTTGCGCATCGCCAGCACATCGACGTAGGCCTCGAGCGAGGCGCCGAACCGATGGCGGATGCTAGCGATCACGGACGCCGTCTTCCGCTGGCTCAGCAGCGCCCGGCGCATGCCCCGGACATCGGGCGACAGACCTGTGTCCACGCGGCCGGCGTTCGCCAGCAGCGCCGCGCCGCGATCTGAGGCCACGCCGCCGTATGACGCCGGCGCGAAGGTCGAGCCGGCGCCTAGGCTGGCGCCGCCGTAGGCGGAGTCGAGCGTCAAGGGCGCCCCGGTCGCGCTGAAAATATTGACCGAACTGCTGACAGGCAGTTCGCTCAACATCTGAGAAGGATCGTTGCGATAGCGCCGCGCACGCGCCATGACCTCGTAGTCGCGGTCGCCAGCATGCAGACCGTCGCCGCGAAGCACGCCGAAGGCGACCATGACATTGGTCCGCCCATCGTCGGGCGAAAAGCCGATCCGACCGTTCAGCCTTCGGAGGAGGGCATCTCCCCGGTCGGTGATCCCGTGGGCCACGCCGATTTCCGCGCCTCGATAGTCACGCTTAAGCACGATGTTGATGGCGCCCGCCGTGGCGCCGGCCCCATAGACGCCGCCGGCCGTGGCGTTGAGGACCTCGATACGGTCGATCGCGGCTAGCGGCAGGCCGTTGATATCGGTCTGGGCCACCATCGTCGTGGCGCCCCCGGCCGGCGGCAAACCTGGCATGCGCCGTCCGTCCACCAGGATGAGGGTCTGGTTCGAGCCCATGCCCCTTAGATTGACCTCGGAACGCGTGCTGGCGGTCGTGTTCGAGGGATCCTGGAGCGCCGAAGCGATCTGGGCGTCGCCGGTCGCCATCATGCGCAGAAACTCGTTGATGTCGGCGGAGTGCGACTGCTCGATGTCTCGGCTGCTCCAGACCTTGTAGGCCTGGATGTCGTTTTCGGTGCGCTGGATGTCGCTGTTTTGCGAGCGCGCCGTCACCAGCAGTTCGGGCAGGGCGACCGGCGCATCCGGCTGAGGCGGCGCTAGGACTGGCGCTGCGTCGATGACATAGGCGCCGTCTGTCGTCCGCCGGTAGGTCAGGCCCGAGCCCGCCAGAAGCAACGGCAGGGCCTGGTCGATCGTGTAGCGGCCCTTGAGGCGCGGAGCCGGACGCGCCTTCAGGGCTGGTCGGGCCATCAGCAGTTCTCGCTCCGAGCGTTGGGCGATGTTGGTCAAGGCGGCGGTCAAGGACTGGCCGGTCGTGTCGATCGGAACGGATCGGACGCGCTGGGAGAGCGCCGGCGCGGCGGAGCCAAGCACCGCGCCCCACAGCAGCACTACCGCCCACCGATCATTCCCGCGCATCGAGGCTCCCCAGCTAGCCACGCAGGTAACAGTTGGCATAACGACGATCAACAAACCTAAGTCTACGCGCATTCACGGGAGGCCTAGGCGGCCGGTCGCTCGGGGTCCCGTTTCCGGAGGTGCGCCAATGCCTGCAACTGGCGCCAAGTTGACCAGCCTTTACTGCACTTAACACCAGCACCAAGCGAGCGTCGTCTAGTCTGTCGATCGAAAGTTATCAGGACGGAGATGGCGGATGCAATTGATCGAAACTCAAGTATCGACTGGCTTTTCGCCGGCGATGGCGATTGCGTCTGATCTCGCGACAACTTCTTTGTCAACGGAATTGCGCGGTGATTATTTCGATGTTGACCAGGAAGGCGTCGAAGATGCTCCTGGATGCGAGAACGTGGACGCCCAGCGCCACGCGGGATTGCTGGCGTGGCAGGTTAGGAGGGTGCGAGACCATATTGGCGCAGAGCTCCATCGCCGCCTGCCGCTAAGCGCCGCAGCCCACCAAGCACGCCTCAGCCCCGGCTACTTCTCGCGATGCTTCCGGAAATCCTTCGGTGTCACTTTCTCACGATATGTCGCCACCCAACGGGTGCGCCAGGCGCAGCGGCTGATGTTGGAAGGCGCAGGGGAGCTCTGCCAGATCGCCTTGGACTGCGGGTTCTGCGATCAGGCCCATCTGACCCGCACCTTCAGTTCCGTGGTCGGATGTCCGCCGGCGCGATGGCTTCGACAAGCCCCCGTGGTGAGACGGCTCGCATAGTTTGAAACCGTGGCCATGGGCGAAGGGGCTTTCCTGGAAACCGTGAGTTTCGATCTGCTTACTGCCCGGTCTTTCCGCTGGGCCCTAGACTCCGCTGAAGCCGGGGCGGCCTTCCAGTTTTCCCAGGAGTATCATAATGACCACCAGCCAATGGACCCGGCGGCGCGCCTTGACCTCCGCCGCGAGCGCGCTGGGCGCGACCTTAGCGAGCTCGGCCGGCGCGGCCTTGGCCAGCGCCCCCCAATCCGAGGGCTACGCCACGGTTCCAGGCGGCAAGGTCTACTGGCGAAAGTTCGGCGCGGGCGGCAAGACGCCCTTGCTCACCTTGCATGGGGGACCTGGAGCATCCCACAACTATCTGCTGCCCCTTCAGGCGCTGGCCGACGAGCGCCCGGTCGTCTTCTATGATCAGCTCGGTTGCGGTCGGGCCGACCCTCCTGAGGAGGACATCGCCTATTCGATCCAGCGGTCGGTTGACGAAGTCGATGCGGTTCGCGCCGCCCTTGGGCTTGAGCAAGTTGTGCTGCTAGGCCATTCGTGGGGCGCGCTGCTGGCCGTCGAATACCTTTGCCAAGGCCGGGGCAGGGGCGTCGATCGCCTGATCCTGAGCGGCGCCATGGCCAGCATTCCGCAGGCCATAGCTGGCTTTGACCGCCTGTTCGCCACCATGCCCGACGGCTGGGGCGACAAGATCCGCGTCCTCGAAAGGGCAGGAAGGACCGGCTCGCCCGAGTATGCCGAGCTCGTGCAGAAGTTCTACGACACCTTCGTGCTGCGGGTCCCGCCGAGCCCCGAGGTGCTGGCGACCCTGGAGTCGCTCGCCAAGTCGCCGGCCTATCGTGTTTTGAACGGCCCCAACGAGTTCAACATCGTCGGCAAGATCAAGGATTGGGACCGCCACAAGGACCTCAAGGCGATCACTCAGAAGACCCTGATCACCACCGGCGAGTTTGACGAGATCACGCTCGACTGCCACGAGACCCTTCGCGACGGCATCGGCGGCAAGGCGCGGCTGGCGGTGATGACCGGCTGCTCTCACCTGACGATGAACGAGAAGCCTGTCGCCTATAACGCCTTGCTGCGCAGCTTCCTGAACGAGGCCTAGGGGTCTTCGTCTTGGGCGGCGGCGCAGCCCGTCGCCCGCCGGCCTGCAGGCCCTAGAGATCCGAGCCGGCTTCAGCCTTGGCCAGACGGTCAGCCATCCGCACCAGATCGGGCAAGGACTCGGCCTCCATCTTCTTCATCACTTGGCTGCGATGCAGCTTCACCGTCGCTTCGGTGATGGCGACGCGGTCGGCGATCTGCTTGTTGAGCAGACCCGCCGCCACCAGGGTCAGCACCTGGCGCTCGCGCTCCGAAAGGGTGAGATAGCGCGCGCGCAACGCGTCATCGTCCTGCACGCCTTCCCGGCGTCGCTGATCGGCGGCCAGCGCCCTGTTCACCGCCTCTAGAAGGTCCTGTTCGCGCACCGGCTTGGTCAGCACATCCACCGCGCCGGCCTTCATGGCGCGAACCGCCATCTGGACGTCGACATGGCCGCTGATCAGCACGACCGACTGGGCAGCCCCGCTCCGGGTCAAGGCTTCCTGGAACTCCAGACCGCTGCGTCCCGGCAGGCGGATGTCCAGGACGATGCAGCCGGCCCGTTTCAGGCCGCCGGCATCGAGGAACTCCTGCACCGACCCATAAATCTCCGTCACCAGTCCCACCGATTGGAAGAGTCCGCGCAGCGCTTCGCGAACGCTTTCGTCGTCGTCGATGACCGCGACGACGCGCTCGCCGACCCCGCTCTTAGCCGTTGCTGACATGGTCGTCGGCTCCTTCCGCCAGGGGCAGGGTGAAGCTGAACACGCCGCCGGTCTTGCTGCTTTCCGCCCAGATCCGGCCGCCATGGGCCTCGATGATCGAGCGGCAGATGGACAGTCCCATGCCGATGCCTTCGGCCTTGGTGCTGTAGAACGGCTCGAACAGGCGATCGGGATCCTCGCCGCCAAGACCTGGGCCGGTGTCGGCTACGGTCACCAGCGCCTCGCCGTCGCGCGGTTCGGCCCGGACCTCGAGATGCCGGACGGCGGCCGATGATCCGGCCATCGCTTCCACCGCGTTCATGATGAGGTTGAGGACCACCTGCTGCAGCTGGACGGTGTCGCCACGGATCGAGAGCTTGCAGTCGCCGAGTTCGGTCTTGGCGGTCACGCCATGGCGTCGGAACTCGCCTTGCAGCAGGTCCAGCACCACTGGAATGACCTCATTCAGGCGCACGGCGTCCAGACGCGGCGCGGACTTGCGAGCCATGCTGCGCAGGCTGGTGATGATGTCGCCGGCCCGGTGCCCGTCGCGCACGATGCGCTCGAGGGCCTGACGCGCCATGTCCAGGTCCGGCTGATCCGCGTTCAGCCAGCGCATGCACGCGCCGGCATTGGTGACGACCGCCATCAGGGGCTGGTTGACCTCGTGGGCGATCGACACGGCGAGCTCGCCCATAGTGGTTCGCCGCGTCACATGGGCCAGTTCTATCTGGCTCTGACGCAGGTTCTCCTCGGCGCGCTTGCGATTTTCAATATCGACATTGATGCCGAACCACTGGGTCAGGACGCCATCGTCGTCGTAGAACGGACTGGCCCGCCAGATGAACCATCGGTACTGGCCATCGGCCCGGCGGATGCGAACTTCCGACTCACCCTGGATCCCAAGCCGACGGATCTCGGCCCATACCTCCAGAACCTTTTCATGATCGTCCGGGTGCAGATAGTTCATGAATCCGTAGCCGACGATCTCCTCCATCGTCGCGCCGCCGTAGTCCAGGAAGCTCTGGCTCCAGAAGGTGATCTCGCCGTCGGCGTCGGCTCTCCAGGTCAGGCCGGGGATCGAAGAGACGATCTGCTGCAGCTGCAGTTGGCTTGCCCGCAACGCCGCCTCGCTTTCGCGAAGCGCGTCCTGAGCGCGCCTGCGATCTTCGACGTCGATATTGATCCCGTACCATTGAGTGAGAGCGCCGGTCTCGTCGAAGAAGGGGCAGACCCGGACCAGGAACCAACGATAGACGCCGTCGGCGCGTCGCAGCCGAAGTTCAGCTTCGCCAGCCTGCCTGGAAGAGAGGATCGCGGCCCAGGTGTCCAGGGTCTGATCGCGATCGTCTGGATGGATATAGTCCGTAAAGCCGTAGCCGAGGACGTCTTCCATCCTGACGCCGGCATAGTCCAGATACTGCTGACTCCAGAAAGTCGTGGCCCCGGCGGCGTCCGACGACCAGGTCAGGCCTGGGATCGACGCGACGATCTGCTGCAGGCGGCGTTCGTCGTCACGCGGGGCGAAAGCGACACCCGATGGGAGGCTTCGGCCGGTGGCGGCGCGACGCGACTGGCCCAGGACCTTACCGTCTTCGGCCGATGCTGGGGCGTTCGGAGGCGACATGGGCGGCTTTCTATTGTCTCTCCGAGTGAAGCCAATCTATCGCGCGAGCGACGCAGCCGCCACCTCACGATGGTCGAGGCCGGTTCGACCTTGGGCTAGCCGAACCTCATCTTCCGACGCGAAGATCGTCAGGATCGGGCGCTCGATCTCGCCTGAAGCGCCATGCGGTCCATCGATCGCGCGTCGATGGCTCGGGACATCCAGGCGGCTCGTCAGGGTCTAGTGGCGACTAGACCAAAGGCGAGTGCGGCGCGCCCCCAGGGGAGCGATGCGCGACCCATGGGCGAATTGAAGCCCACCGAACCTGGGCGCTAGCGTCAGGAAGACTTCGGAGGGGAGCGACATGTCGACCCGCCCGGAAATCTCCCGCCGACCGCATGTTGCGGATGGCTTCAACGTTCTGGTCGAGGCCCCCCAATGACCGACGCTCCCACCTACGCCTTCGGCGAGTACCTCTTCATTCCACGGCGCCAGCTGCTCCTCAAGAACGGCAAGTCCGTTCGTATCGGATGCCGCGCCCTGGATCTTCTGGAGGCGTTCGTAAAGCGTCCGGGCGAGGTGCTCAGCAAGCGCGAGCTGCTGGAAGAGGCCTGGCCCAGCACGACAGTCGTCGAGGGCAACCTCAAGGTCCATATCGCCGCGCTGCGCCGCGCGCTCGATGACGACGCCGACCAGGCCAAGTACATCGCCACGGTCAACGGTCGCGGCTATCGGTTCATCGCGCCGGTCATCAACGGCGACACCTCAGGCGGCTCGTCGAGCGGCGCGCCGCCAGCGACCGTCAATGAGATCGACCCGACGCCCGGCAATCTTGAAGGCCGCTTCAGGGATATCGTCGCCCTGCTGGCGCAGACGATGCGCTCGACGGTGCTCGACCTGCCCGGCGAGACCGGTCAGCCTGCCGCGCAGACCCGTCGAGTCCTGTTCATCGAGCTGACCGCTCGCGATGACGCCTGGATCGAGGACATGTTCGCTCGGCGCCAGCCCATGCCCTCCGCGCTGCAGTAGGCGTCGCAGAGCACGCCAGCAGCGCGCGCCACGCCTGGTCGGCAATCCCCGTCGCCGTGGATAGGAGCCCATCCTGTCGGCCGCGACACCCACCGTCCGGCCAGCTGCAGACGCGCGAAGGCCGCGGCGCCATGAGCGTCGCGGCCTTGCCGACCGGTGGGGAGGGAGCTTACTGCGTGACCTTGCGGTCCAGGAAGTCGTGGATCAGCGGCGCCATGACGTCGAGGCGGTCTTCCAGAGCGAAGTGGCCCGACTCGAGGATGTGGATCTCGGCCTTGGGCAGGTCGCGCAGATAGGGGGGGGCGCCGGCTTCGGGGAAGATCTTGTCGTTCTTGCCCCAGACGATCAGCATGGGCGGCTGGTAGTCACGGAAGAACTTCTGGAAGTCCGGATAGAACGGCACGTTGCTGCCGTAGTCGCCCAGCATGTCCAGCTGGATGTCGCGATTGCCCGGGCGGTCGAGCAGGGCCTGGTCATGGACCCAGTTGTCGGGGCTGATCCGGGCCGCGTCGCCCATGCCGTCGGTGTACTGGAACTTGGTGATGTCCAGGGTGACAAGGTTGTTGAGGGCGTCGCGGTTCTTCTGCGAACGATCCTTCCAATAGACCTTGATCGGGTCCCAGAACGGCGATTGCAGGCCCTCGTCATAGGCGTTGCCGTTCTGGACGATCAGGCCGCTGACGCGCTCGGGGTGCTTCAGGGCCAGGCGGTAGCCGATCGGAGCGCCGTAATCCATGACGTACATCGCATAGCGCTTCAGACCCAGCTGGTTCGTCAGCTTCTCGACGACGTCGGCTTGGTTGGCGAAGGTGTAGGCGAACTGGGTGTGGGCGGGGGCGTCGCTCTGGCCGTAGCCCGGATAGTCCGGCGCGATGACCCGATACTTGTCGGCCAGCAGCGGGATCAGGTTGCGGAACATGTGCGACGAGGTCGGGAAGCCGTGCAGCAGCAGCACCACCGGCCCGTCCGCCGGACCGGCCTCCCGGTAGAAGACCTTCACGCCGTCGACGGTGGCGGTCTTGTAGCGGATGACCGGCGGCGCGAGGCGCGAGACCGCGGCCTTCGGGACCGGGACGGCGGTGGCGTGCGGCGCGGCGGCCAGGGCCGCGGAGGAGAGGGCGATGGCGGCCAGAGCCACGGACGTGAGCCGTCGAGTCATGGAAGTCTCCTTGAGTTTCGGGGGGGGAGGGGAAGGGAGAGGGGGCCTCGCGACGGCGAGATCGCGTGGCCAGATCGTCAGGCGGGACGACTAGTTGGCGTCGTCGGCCGCCATGGCGATGAAGTCGGCGACGTAGCCGGGCTTGGAAAGCATGACCGCGTGGCTGCTGGCCGTTTCGACCAGGGTGGCCTTGGCCCGCACGGCCATCGCGCGCTGGGCCGCTGGCGGGATCATCTGGTCCTGCGTCGCCAGGAGGTAATAGCTAGGCTTGGCCTTCCAGGCCGGCGCGGTGATCTTGGCGCCGACCGCGCCCAGACCCCAGGGAACCTGCGAGGCGGCCATGAAGTGGGTGACCTTCGGGTCGACGTCGGCGGCGAAGGCCGAGGCGAACTTGATCGGATCGATCTGGATGAAGCCGTCCTTGGGCGGCAGGAGCGGCGCGGGCGGCGCGCCGGGGGCGGGCGTGCTGGCCAGCTGCAGCACCGACTCGCCGGCGTCGGGGGCGAAGGCGGCCAGATAGACCAGGCTCTTCACCTTGGGATCGGCGCCGGCCTCAGTGATCACCGCCCCGCCGTAGGAATGACCCACGAGGACGACGGGACGCCTGGCCTGGGCGATGGCCTGGCGGACCGCCGCGGCGTCGCCTTCCAGGGTGATGGTCGGGTTCTGGACGACGAGGACTTCGTAGCCCTCCTTCTCCAGAAGCTCGTAGACCGGACGCCAACCGGAGGCGTCCACGAAGGCGCCGTGCACCAGGACAATGGACACAGGCTTTTCGGCGGCGAAGGCCGCAACGGCGGGCGTTGTGGCGGTCAAGGCCGCGATCATTCCAACCACTGCGCGTTTCATCGTGTTCTCCTTCGGGGATCAAGCCCGGGTTGGGCGTTGGTCAGTAGGGTTTAAGCCCTCGGAGAAATTTTTGGGGTTATGCGTGGTAAAGTCCGGTCAAGTCTGGACCGATTGTTTTCGGTTATTTATCGGAAATTCTGGCAATCATTTTAAGAATGTCTGATATTGGTTGTGTGGCGTGCTAATTAAGTACCGAAATTTACCGTATATTACTGGAGAAGGCGATCGGGGCGGTGAATTGTCGATTTGCAAGGGACGTCCTCGAGGACGCCGACCCGAGTGCGAACAATTCAAGGAAGGCCCAAGACGATGTCGCCGAAACAAAAAACGAGCGTCCTTTCCACCGGTGGGGGCGCTGCGCTTCTGGATCCGGCCGATGCGGCGATCCTGCTGCTGGACCACCAGTCGGGCCTCTTCCAGACGGTCAAGGACATCCCGGTGGCCGACCTTCGCCGCAATGTCGAGATGGTCGCCCGGCTCGCTAGCCTGCTGAGCATTCCAGTGATCACCACGGCGTCCGAGCCGGCCGGCTCCAATGGTCCGCTGATGCCGGAAATCCATGAGCTGGCGCCCCACGCTGTCTACGTGCCGCGCAGTGGCGAGGTGAACGCCTGGGACAACGGCGACTTCGTCGACCAGGTCAAGGCCACTGGTCGCAAGACCCTGATCATGGCTGGTGTCTGGACCAGCGTCTGCGTGATGTTTCCGGCCCTGGACGCGGTGGCGGCCGGCTACGACGTCTACGCCGTCGTCGACGCCTCGGGCGATCCCAGCGAGATGGCCTCGCGCACGAGTCTTGCCCGCTTCGTCCAGGGCGGAGTCAAGCCGACCTCCGCCAACGCGCTGCTGAGCGAACTGCACCGAACATGGGCGCGGCCCGAAGCGGCGGAGCTCGCCAAGCTCTACGGCCTGGCCGCGCCCAACTACGCCGCGGTCATGGAAAGCTTCCAGACAGCCCAGGCCGTCGCCAGGGCCGCCGGCTAGCGACGGGGATCGCCCTAGGCGACAGACTCGTCGTCAGGGGCGGTCCGCCAAGGCGCCCGCCGCCTCATCACCATCAATTCCGGCCCGTCGTCCAAAGACCGTCTCCAGATCGGGGGCGACGGATGGAGCCTTACGGAGGCCTCGATGTCCTTTGACGTTTCGTGTCCCCAGATCGCCCTGCGCCGCGCGGAAATCGGCGAGGTCTCGATCTTCTATCGAGAGGCTGGCCGCCGCGAGCATCCGACGATCCTGCTGCTTCACGGCTTTCCAACCTCTTCCCATCAATTTCGCCACCTGATCCCCAGGCTGGCCGATCGCTACCACGTGGTCGCGCCAGACTTGCCGGGCTTCGGATTTACGACGGCGCCCGAGGGTTTTCGCTACAGCTTCGCGAGCTTGGCGGAGGCCATGGCCGCTTTCACCGACGTCATCGGCCTGGATCGCTATGCGATCTACATCTTCGATTACGGCGCGCCGGTGGGGTTGCGGCTGGCGATGGCGCGGCCCGGTGCGATCACGGCGATCATCTCGCAGAACGGCAACGCCTATGAGGAGGGGCTCAGCGACGGCTGGGCGCCGACGAGAGCCTTCTGGGCCGACCCGTCGCCGATCAATCGCGAGGCGATGCTGGGCATGTTCTCTCTGGAGGCGACGCGCTGGCAATACACCCACGGCGCGCCGGACGAGACCCAGGTGGCCCCGGAGGGCTACTGGCTGGACTACGCCCTGATGTCGCGTCCGGGCAATGCCGACATCCAGCTCAGCCTGATTGCCGACTACCAGACCAACCTGGCGCTCTACCCGCGCATCCACCAGTATTTCCGCGATTGGCAGCCACCGCTTCTGGCGGTTTGGGGCGACAAGGATCCCTTCTTCGCGCCGGCCGGTGCGGAAGCGTTCCGACGTGATCTTCCCGCGGCCGAGGTGCGGTTGCTCGACGCCGGCCACTTCGCGCTCGAGACGCACGCCGCAGAAATCGCCGGCCTCATGCGCGTCTTTCTGGACCGGCAGGAAGGCTGGACGGTTCGTCGTTAGAGGCGGCTACTCGCCCAGGCGCTGGCGAAGAGCGCGGTTTTCGGCCTCGAGGGCCTCGAGTTTCTGGTGGAGCGGCCGGACGGCGCGTGAAATCTCCGCTTCGGTGAAGCGCGGAACGATGTGCTGCGGGCAGTTCCAATCGAACGCCGCCAGCTTCAGCCGGAAGATGCGCTCCGGTTTGGCGCCATAGCCGAGCTCGGACACGCGCTCCAGCAGGCCGGGCTCGGCGTCGACCGCCAAGCGCTCGGCATGGGCGAGGATCTTCAGCCGAGCGCGCCGGGGATAGTCGACAAGGATCAGCGCCACGCGATCGTTGGCGTCGAGATTGCCCACGCTTATGTACTGGCGGTTGCCGCGAAAATCGGCGAACGCCAGCGTCGTCTCGTCGATCACCTTGAGGAAGCCGGGAGGACCGCCGCGGTGCTGGACATAGGGCCAGCCGGTTTCGGATACGGTCGCCATGTAGAAGCTGTCGCGCGCGGCGATGAAGGCTTCTTCGTTTTCCGTGAACGCCTCCGATTGGCGATCGACCCGCCCGGGCGTCCACAATCGGTCGACGCCCATTTCAGTCTGCGCGGCGCGCACGCTCGCAGAGGTGGCGAGATCCAGGAAGCTATATCGGTTCATGAGGCGATCCTCATTGAGGCCCAGCGGGACCGCACGCCTCGCTCATATCGCGCATGTGCAGCCCAGATGTGCTCTCTTCGCCAATCATCGCCGCCGGAACGAAATGGGTGACGACCTCGGCGCCACGTTCCAGAGTCTGATGAACGGGGCATCGGTCGGCGATCTCGGCCAGCCGAGCGCGCTGGGCTTCATCCAGCGCTCCGGTCACGGTGATTTCGCGCGTGAAGGCGTCGCGGGCGTTGAGGCCGCCGCGCGCATGGGCGACGCGCACCGAGACCGCTTCCAGCGGCCAGGCCTTCCTGCGGGCGTAGAGCCGCAAGGTCATGGTTGTGCAGGCTCCCAGGGCGGCGGCCAGAAGATCATAAGGGTCCGGCCCCGATCCCATCCCTCCGAACGCGACCGGTTCGTCGGCAAGGAAATGGGTCCCGGCAGCCTGAATGTCGACTTGAAACAAGCCTGCGCCGGTCTCGCGCACAAAGACGGAGTCCAGGTCGACGCCTGGCTTCGCGGAGGTTTCTGACATCTTAGATCCCGTCTCATTGAGAGAACCCTGGCGACCACGCGACAGCGCGGCCGTCGATCAATCTAGGCCGAGCGCTCGTGGGCGTGCGTAAAATTGGGCAAGAGTCGGTAGGTTTCCGTCACGACGCCGAGAGTTCCGCAATGGGGCGATGCCGGACTGCAACGAGCGGACGCCGCCGCTCTCCTCAAGAGCAATCGGCCTCCCCCGCAAAACAGGTCGTGATTTCCCGAAGCATCTCGACCATACGGCTTGGGCATTGCCCACCAATCGTCGAAATTGAATCGGAAGCGGCATGAGCGACCCGATCAGCAAGCTTTCCTGGGATGATCTTCGGGTCGTCCAAGCCGTCGCCAGAACCGGCGCCCTGTCGGCCGCGGCCCAGATGCTGGGCATCAACGGCACGACGATCGCGCGTCGCCTGGCGAAGGTCGAGGAAGTGCTCGGGGTCGCGCTCTTCGACCGTCGCCGCACGGGCTATGTCGCCACGGCGCAGGGCGAGGAGGTGGCGGCGCTGGCGGAGCGCGTGGAACTGGATGTGGTCGGCGTGGCCCGGCGGGTGTCCGGCCACGCTCAGGGGCATGCCGGCGACTTGCGTGTCACCACCAGCGACTCGATCCTGCTCTATTTTCTGATCCCGATAATCGCCTCGTTCAAGGCGCGGAATCCTGCGGTCCGGATCGAGGTGACGGTCGGCAACGGCGCGTTGAACCTGGCTCGCGGCGAGGCCGATATCGCCATCCGCGCAACCGAGAGACCGCCCGAGAACCTGTTCGGGCGCAAGGTCTCCATGATCTCCTGGGCGCCCTATGGGGCCTGTTCCGAACTCGCCGATCGTCACGTGGGGGCTCATCGACAATGGGTGTCCTACGGCGGCAAGCTGTCGGGCCTGAAGGCCGCCGAACTTGTGGCCGAGCGTGTGTCGCCGGACGCCATCGGCTATCGCACGGACTCGGTAGCTGGCGCCGCGGCGGCCATCGCCGCGGGCCTGGGCGTAGGTTACCTGCCCTGCATGCTAGGCGACCTATCCCCCGACCTTGAGCGCGTCGGCCCGATCGAACCGGCGCTCAACGACGATCTGTGGCTTCTAACCCACCCCGATATCCGCCGGTCGGGGCGCGTCTACGCGTTCATGACCCATTGCGCCGAAGCCATCGGCCAGAGTCGGGATCTGGTCGAGGGCCGGCTCGGCGCCGCCTCTGGTCAGGGCGGCGGGCCGAGCCATCGCTGGCGTCCGCTCAGGTTTCCGGCAGCATTGCGGTGAAGGCGATCTCGATGATCTGTTCAGGAAAGGCAAGGCGCGATACGCCGATCAGGTTGCTGGCGACCTTCGGCCGCGCCACGTCGTAAGCTTCGCCGCGAACCTTGGCCGCGACGGCGAACGCCGCATCCACGTCCAGAACGAAAAGGGTTTCTTCCACCACGTTGTCCAGACTGGCCCCGAACTGCGCCAGCAGCTTGGCCGCGTTGGCGTAGGTGGCGCGCATCTGCGCCTCCATCGTCGAGAAGTCTGAGGGGCGGCCGTTTTCGTTTAACGAGGCCGGCGCGATCAGCTTCCCCTGGTCGTCATGGCTCAGCTGGCCCGACACCCGGATGGTGTTTCCGACCTTGATCGCCTGGGCGTAGCCGTAGGCGTCCTCCCACGGAACGCCCAGATAGGCGGCTTGCTTTTCGATGGCTGCGCTGGGCGTCGTCATGTTGCGTCTCCTGCATGTTCGCCGCTTCGGGGCGGCGCTGCGTCGACGACGTGATCGCAGAAATCGGGGGAATTGTTCAAACAGCGTTCTTGCCGAACCAGTCCCGCGAAAATGCCGCGTCGCAGAGGCTTGCGGGTGTCACATGGTGAGCCAGAAGGAGCTTCGCTCAGGAGCGGAATGTCCTGTTTCCGGAGCCAAGCCACTGGCGGCGCCTGGCGTGATGCAGCCAGACACTGGACCGGCGATCGCCATCGAAACCTTCCGCGACTAGCGTTCGGCGGAGGTTCCAAAAGACCTGTTCCAGGCCACCAGGGGAAGGCCTCGTCCGACGATGTGGTCCTGGGCGCTGACGATGACCAACGAATGGCTATGAGCATCAACGACACTGTCCCGCCTGCAGCGGGTGATGGCCAGGCCGCCCCGAAAGGTCGGCGGGGCGTAACGTGAAAGGATCCAGCGCTCGGGCGAGAAGCGTTCGTCCGAGCGAGCGGAAGTCGAGAAGCGCAGAGCCTCTTCCTCGTCGTCGGCGCTAAGAATGGCAATATTCAAGGCCTCGGCCACCACGAGGCTGTCGTGGCAGGCCGCTTCCTTGCGCACGCAGAACAGGAACCGCGGCGGTTCGACCGAGAGTCCCGTGATCGAGCTGACCAGCAGGCCGCGCGGCGTGTCCCCGTCCCAGTACGAGATGATGGCGACGCCGCTCGCCAAGCGGGCCAGCACCTCCTTGAACGCGACGGGAGATGTCGAGATCGAAGGCGAGGGCGGAACGGCGTCGTAGGGCGCCATGCGTTCTAACTCGCGGCCCGGGCAAGGCGGATGTCGCGATCGGCCACCCGCTGGCGAACGAGAGGAATCAGGTCGCGGCCATAGGCGATGGCGTCCTCGACGGGATCGAAGCCCCGGATCAGGAAGGTCGAAACGCCCAGATCGTAGTAGTCGAGCAGGCTCTCGGCGACCTGTTCGGGCGTGCCGACCAGCCCCGTGGAGTTGCCTTGCGCGCCGGTGACGCCGGCGACGCCCGTCCATAGACGCTTGTCCAGACGCGAGCCCTGGGCGGCGGCGTCCAGCAGCCGTTGCGAGCCAGCATTGGGCGGGCGGTGGCCGCTGGTCGGCAGGGCGGCGGCTTCGCGCAGGGCCTTGGTGCGCGCCACGATGTCGTCGGCGCGGGCCCAGGCGGCTTCCTCGGTGTCGGCGATGACGGGGCGCAGAGAGAGCGAAAACTTCACCTGGCGACCGTGCTTGGCGGCGGCTGCGCGGACGCGGGCGATGGTCTCGCGCACCTGCGCCTGGGTCTCACCCCAGAGCGCATAGATGTCGGCGTGTTTGCCGGCGACCGGGATAGCCGCATCGGAGGAACCGCCGAAATAGATGGGGATGTGCGGCGCCTGCAGCGGCTTCACTGCGCCGAAGCCCTGATCGACCTTGTAGTATTTGCCTTCGTAGTCGAACGGCGTGTCCCCGGTCCATTCGGCGCGGACGATGTCGAGGTACTCGCTGGTGCGGGCGTAGCGCTCATCCTTGGTCAGGTGATCGCCGTCCTTGGCCAGTTCCTCATCCGAGCCGCCCGTGATGATGTGGACCGCCACGCGACCGCCGGTGAAATGATCCAAGGTCGCCAGCTGGCGCGCGGCCAGGGTGGGCTGAGTGAAGCCCGGCCGATGGGCGATCATGAAGTTGAGCTTCCGGGTCACCGAGGCGGCGTGAGCCACTACGAGCTGGCTTTCCGGGCCGGTCGAATGGAAGGCCACGAGCGCGCGGTCGAAGCCGCCTTCCTCATGCACGCGGGCGGTCTTCTCAACATAGGCGACGTCGATGGCCGGGCCGGACGGAGGATGGATCTCGGACGCGTGCTGCGTGCCAATGAAACCGATAAATTCAACGCTCACGGCGTGCTCCTGTGCTTCAGGCGAGAACGGGCGCGACTTCCTTGCGGAGCGCGCGAACGACGGAAGGACGGGCGAAGGCGCGGGCGGCCTTGGCGCTCCAGGCGGGGTAGTTTGCGGTATCGATCTGGCGCCGCTCGGCCCAGCGCCAGATGACGAGAGCGTAGGCGTCGACGGCGCTGAAGCTCTCCCCAAGCAGCCAGGAGCCAGGACCTTGGGCCAGGCGCTCAATGTCCGTCAAAGTCCGGGCGAAGCGAGCCTCGCCGGGTGTGGCGAGGGCGGCCTTGACGGCCTCGTCGTCGGCATAGCGCTCGGGCCGGGCGATCTGGGCGAAGGCCACATGCACCGTGCTGGCGAACCAGCTCATCACCTCGTACGCCTTGGCGAGCTTCAGCGGATCGCACAGGGGAAGCAACTCGCTGTGCGGATAGCGGTGCGCCAGATAGGTCAGGATCGCCAGCACTTCGGTCACCGGCTGGCCGTCCACCACCAGGGTCGGCACGCGGCCGCGCGGGTTGACCTTCAGGTACTCGGGCTTGCGCTGGTCGCCCGCCGCCAGGTCGAGGCGATGGGCGGCGTAGGGAAGATCGATCTCCTCCAGCGCGACCAGCGGAGCCAGCGACGACGAGCCCGGCGCGAAATAGAGCTTCAGGGTCATGAGCGTCTCAGATCACGTAGAAGCCGTGCGAGCCGTCACGGGCCAGCTGGTCGACCAGCCCGAACTCCCAGTCGAGATAGGCCTGCATGGCCTCGGTGGCGTTGTCCGTGCCTTCGTAGGGGCGCTTGTAGACGTCGGTCGGCGCGTTGGCGGCGCGCGTGAGGCCGGCCTCGACGGCGCGTCCCGAGGCGATCCAGGCCTCTGTGCCGCCCGCCAGAACCTGCACGGTGCGGTCGGTCAGCGCTTCGAGATCCTGGGCGGCCAGGGTCGCCAGCACACCGTCGGGCGAGGTGAGAACGATGGTCTTGTCCTTCGGCAGCTGCTCCAGGGCCTCGGCCAGCTGCGCGCGGATCGCGAACCATGCGCCGGGCACATGCGCCTTGCGGTGGCGTGGGCTGGGCGCGAGGTCGAGGATCGTCACCGCGTCGTCGGCGATGGCCTGGGCCAGTTCGCGAGGCGAAACGGTCTCTACAGGGGGGAGGCGCGGAACGCGGGGCGCCCAGGCCCCGGTCTCCAGCGGACCGTCGAAGCCGCCTTCCAGCACGTAAACTTCCCAGCCCAACTGGGCTAGCCACGAGGCGGTCATGTCGGCGCGCGGACCCAGGTCGTCGGCCAGCACGATGCGGCCGCCGCGTACGGGGGCGAAGACGTCGGTCTCCTGAACCAGCTGGCCGCCGGGCGCGGAGCGGAACCGGGGGATGTGGCCCGCGGCATACTCCTCGGGCGTACGGACGTCGAAGCGGTACAGCGTGCGCTTGCAGTCCTGAGCCAGGTCGCTCAGTCCCTCGGCGTCGATGTGGCGGACGCCGGCGCGATAGGCGACGTCTCGGGCGCGGGTGCGGGCTTCAGCCAGGGTCTGCTGGCGCACTTCGGGGAACCTGCGTGACTGGCCGTGCTCCAGGCTCTGCTGAGCCAGGGTCCAGCCGATGGTGCCGTTGCGCAGGGCGAAGACGGGATTGGGCAGGCCGGCGTTCACCAGCGACTGGGCGCCGATCAGGCTGCGGGTGCGGCCGGCGCAATTGACGATGATGGTGGTGGTCGGATCGGGGGCCAGTTCGCGGGCGCGCAGGACCAGCTCGGCGCCGGGCGTGCTGACGCCGCCGGGAATGCTCATGATTGCGTATTCCTCGAAGCGGCGAGCGTCGAGGATCACCTGGTCAGCCTGGGCGTCGATGCGCGCCTGGACTTCCTGGGCAGGTAGCGACGGGGTGCGCCGCCGCGCCTCGACCAGTTCACCGAAGGCCTTGCTGTAGGAATTGACGTCCTGGAACAGCTCGTAACCAGCGGCGCGCCAGCCCTCGAGGCCGCCAGCCAAGGCTTGGACGTTGGTGTAGCCCAGCTTGGCCAGGCGCTCGCCGGCGATGGCGACAAGGCCTTCGCCATCGTCGTAGAGGACAATCCTCGCATCCTGGCGCGGTACGCGATCCAGGATTTCGAGCTCCAGTCGGCTCAACGGAAGTTGCGCGGCGAACAGCGGATGGGCCTTGGCGAACGGGTCCTCCTCGCGCAGGTCCAGTAGCGCGATCTCGCGGCGGGCGATCAGATCGTCGCGCACCTGCCGGGGCGTCACGGTGGGCAGGCTCATTCGGCGGCTCCGTAGGCCAAGGCGCTCGTGCGATCGAACAGAAGAGGCGGCGGGACGTCGGCGTAGCCGGAGACGAAGGTCTTCTGGCCCCCATCGGCCTCATAGGTCGAACGCCGCACGGTCCCGATATCTGCGCCGTAGACGTGGATGCTGATCGAGACCCGGTCATCGAAAGCGTTGGCGACCCGATGTATGTCGCCGACGGTCGGCGACACGGCCTCGACCTGACCGGGACCTAGGCGATGGACGTCGCCGGTCGCGACCAGAGAACACTCACGTCGCACATAGCCTTGCGAAAGCTCCGCCCCGCGCAACACGCCGACCAGACCCCACACGGTGTGATCGTGGATCGGCGTCGCCTGGCCCGGCGCCCAGACGAAGCTGACCACCGAGAAGCGCCCGGCGGGATCGCGATGCAGCAGGTACTGCCGATAGCGCGATGGGTCGGGACGGCTCTGCGCCTCGGGCAGCCAGTCGTCGGTCGCGACCAGGTCAGCCAACAGGGCGCCGCCTTCGCGCAGGATCACGGTCTCGTCCTGGGTCTGGTCGAGCAGGTCGGAGAGGTCGGCGATGAAGTCCGACAGGCGATGAGGACGATGTTGGCTCATCGGTCAGAGCACGATCTCGCCGGTCGGGAAGGCGACCAGGGCGCCTTCGCCAGAGGTCGGATGGTTATCGACGCCGAGGTGGCCAAGCAGCCGACGGCGGATGGCTTGGAAGCGCGCGTCAGGTGTGCGCGGACGCTCCAGCGTGATCCGCTCTTCGGCGGCGATGCGACCCTTGTCGAGCACCAGCACGCGGTCGGCCAGGGCGATGGCCTCGTCGACATCGTGGGTGACCAGCAGGACCGCCGGACTGTGTTCGCGCCAGAGCGACAGAACGAGGTCGTGCATCTTCAGCCGGGTCAGCGCGTCGAGGGCGGCGAAGGGTTCGTCGAGCAGCAGCAGGCCAGGTTCGCGGACGAGGGCGCGAGCCAGAGCCGTGCGCTGGGCCTCGCCTCCAGAGAGCGTGCCAGGCCAGGCGTCCAGACGATGGCCGAGGCCGACCTCCTTCAGCGCAGCCTCGGCGCGGGCGCGGACATCGTCTCCGGAGAGGCCCAGCGCGACATTACGCCAGACCTTCTTCCAGGGCAGCAGGCGGGCGTCCTGGAACACGACGGCGCGCGCGTCCGGCGTCTTCACGTCCTGGTTCACGGCGTGATCGAGACCGGCCAAGGTGCGCAGCAGGGTCGTCTTGCCCGAGCCGCTGGCGCCCAGCAGGGCGACGAACTCGCCGGGGGCGATCGAGAGGTCGAGACCGTCGATGACGGTGTTGTCGCCGAAGCGGCGGACGAAGTTCGAGAGACTGACAGCCGGCTCGATGGCCCGCTCGGCGACACGGGAAATCGCTGGACGGCGCAGGCGCGGTTGATGGGCGGCCATGTTCATTGCTCCACGAGGCTGGGGCGCCACGCCAGCGTCTTGCGCTCAAGCGTGCGGACGAGGGCGTCGGCGCCAAGGCCGAGCAGGGCGTAGACGACGAGGCACACGACGATGATGTCGGTCCGCATGAAGTCGCGGGCGTTGTTGACCAGGTAGCCCAGGCCCGCCTGGGCGTTGATCTGCTCGGCGATCACCAGGACCAGGACCGAGATCCCCAGGGCGTAGCGCAGGCCTACAAAGAACGAGGGCAGGGCGCCGGGGAGGATCACGTCGCGCACCAGGCTCCAGCCCTTCAGACCAAAGCTGCGGGCGGCCTCGACGAGACGGACATCAACTCCTCGGACGCCAGCGAAGAGGTTGAGATAGAGCGGGAAGGTCGCCGAGACCGCGATCAGCAGGATCTTCGGCGTCTCGCCGATGCCGAACCAGACGATGAACAGCGGTGTCAGCGCCAGTACGGGGATGGTCCGCTTGATCTGCAGCAGCGGGTCGATCAGCGTCTCGCCCCATCGGGAGAGGCCCGACAGAAGACCCAGTGTCACGGCCACGATCAGCGCGATGGTCAGGCCCGCGCTCGCTCGGCCCAGCGAGACCAGCAGGTTCGTCGGCAACTCGCCCGAAACGGTCAGGGTCCAGAAGGTCTCGAGCACCGTGGACGGTGCGGCCAGCACCCGCGGCGGGATCGCGCCGGCGCGCGCGCCTAGCTCCCACAAGACCAGCAACGCGACGGGAGAGAGCCAGCGGGCGCGGGCCAGGTTGGGCCATCGCCACGGTCGAGCTTCAGAAATTCTGTAGGTCGTCGCCAGAGACACTGCGGTCCTCTCTCGTCGGAAACCGTTGCGACGCAAGCGCCGCGGGTTCAGAAAGAAGGCCGTTGAATTCCTACTTGATCAATAGACTTATCCTCACAGGTCTTATCAGCAAAACTCAAGAGGCCGACGATGGTCACCAACCTGCCCACCGAACTGCTGCGGAGCTTCGTGGCCATCGTCGACTCCGGCTCGATGCTGCGGGCGACCGAACGGGTGTTCGTCACGCAGTCGGCGTTGAGTCTGCAGATGAAGCGGCTGGAAGAGGCGGTGCTGACGCCGCTGTTCCATCGCGAAGGTCGGCGGCTGGTCCTGACGCCGGCGGGCCAGACCCTGTTGCCGAGGGCGCGGGAGATCCTGGCGCTCAACGACCGGGCGGTGGTGGCCCTGACGGGGGACGCCCTGGCAGGACCGGCGCGGGTGGGTCTGGTGCAGGACTTTGCCGAGACCCTGCTGTCTGGAGTGCTGGCGCGGTTCGCGCAGCTCAATCCCGACACACAGCTGCAGGTGCGTGTGGCCGGCTCGCCGGAACTGTTGGGCCTGCTGGAAGCGGATCGGTTGGACGTCGTGCTCTGCATGGGCGCGGCCGATGATCCGCGCGCGGCCCGGGTCGTGCCGATGGTCTGGCACGGCGACTCCGCCCTGGCGGAAAGCGATGTGCTGCCCATCGCCATCCTGGAAGCGCCATGCCGCTTCCGGGACGCCGCGCTTGCGGCTCTGGAGCGCGACGGTCGATCCTATCGCGTGGCGCTTGAGACACCCAGCCTTTCAGCCTTGCGCGCGGCGGTGCAGGCGGGGTTGGCGGTGACCTGCCGGACTTCCCTGTTCCTGCCGGGGCGTGCGCCGCTGGCCAGCAATCATCTCCCTTCGTTGCCGGACGTCGCCTATGTCCAGCGCGGCGCCGATACGCCCCATGCCTCTATCGTCAAGCTGGGGCAACTGATCCATGCCGCGGCGCTCGATCTCTAGCGGCGTAGCGCCGCCAAGACGGTCGCGGCGACGGCGGCGGCCTGACCGCGGATATCGGGGACAGCGGTCATCTCCCAGGATCCGCCGCGCGTGGCCGGACCGACCGCCAGCAAGGTGGGCAGCGTCTCGCCCGAAACATCGCGCACGCGATTGGCGTCGTCGACGTCGAGGCCCAGGCGCAACGGGTCGGGGCGGACCAGGCCGCGCTTGACGAGATCCTGGAGCAATGGGTCGGTCGACGCCAGGACATCGCTGGTAGGGCCGGTGCAGTTGATGACGCAGGCCGCGCGGAAGACGTAGCCGCCCTTCTCGCCGCGTCCGCGCCAGCGGCACAAGGCAAAGCCGTCGGGCTCAAGCGTCAGGCTGCGTATCTTGCCAGCCGCCAGGCTCAGCTGTCCTGTCTCGCGCATAGCCCTGATCCGTCGCGCGACCAGCGGGGCCAGCCGGTGGCGGTGGATTTCCCAGAAGGGTCGCGCATGGCGCAGGAAGGCTTGCTTTTCCTTGACCGACCAGCCGCGCCAAAGGCTTTGGGTCGCAGGGCGGACAGCGTCGATGGCGGTGCGCCAGCCGTGCGCGCGCGCCGCCTGTCTCAGCCATGCAAACGCCTCCAGCGGTGACAGGTCGTTGGCGGGCGGCGAGGGCAGGGACCTGGGCGGCGCGCCATCATGCTCAAGCGGCGCGAGACCCCGTCGGGACAAGGCCAGCATCGGCCGGCCATGTTGGGCGTCGTTCAGAGATAGCGCCACGTCGACCATGGTCAGGCCTGTGCCGATCAGCAGCACCGGTCCCTTCGGCAGGGCGGCCGCCTCCCAGCGCCATGGATCGGCGATGTAGGCGCGGGAGCCGGCGAACGCCTCGTCGATCCCCGGCGGACGGGACGGGGGCGGGTTGCCCAGCGCCAGCACCACGGCGTGGGCGGTGACGCTGCGCCCCATGGCGCACTGCAGCCGCCAGCCGTCGCCGCCCGGTTCAAGGCCGACGACCGCGTCCGGCGTAACGACCAAACGCTCCGCGCCGGCGGCGCCCTCGGCGATCTCCGCCACCTGGCTTTGCAGATAGCGGCCGTAGTCCTCGCGCGTTGCGAAGTCGGCTGCGCCCAGGGCGAACTTCTCGCGGCTCAGCCAGCGGACGAAGTGCTCCGGATCGTCCGGCCAAGCGCTCATGTTGCCGGCTCGGACATTGAGCCGGTGACCTGGATTATGGGTTGCATAGGCCGCGCCGAGTCCCACCGGAATGCGCCGCTCGAACAAAATCACCTTGGCGTCGGGTGAGAGGCGCAGGATGTTGAGGGCGGTGATCACGCCGCTGAACCCGGCGCCGACGACGGCGATCACGGGCGCTGTTGAAGGGGGCATTCGGCAAAACTCTATGAAAATAGTAGGAATTTTGTCGACCATTGCGAGGCGACACGCAACCCGCCATTGCGATATGTGCCCTCCAAATGCCGCTTATTGCGAGGGGCGATATATAAAACTCTGAATTTGCTCGGAGAAATACTCGGTCGCTCCAACAGGCCGCTCCTACCATGGTTCGCCTCGCCAGCCGTTAAGGGCCGGTTTGCAAGGAGGTTTCCATGAGCGCCGTCCTCGATAAGGTTCAACAGATCGGCCTGACGGTCACCCTCGTCAGTCCGACAATCGGCGCCGAAATCGGCGGTCTGGATTTGCGTCGCCAGCTGGATCGCGAGCGGCGCGATGCGCTTAAGAGCCTGCTGCTGCGCCACAAGGTCCTGTTCTTCCGCGACCAGGACATCGACCGCGACCAGCAGCTGGCCTTCGCCGCCAATTTCGGCGAGGTCTACGCCCATCCGGTCGGCGGGGTCGAAACCCATCGCGCCGTCCAACCGATCTCGGCCGAGGCGCTGAAACAATACGACATCCGCGAGAACCACTGGCACACCGACACCAGCTGGCGGATCAACCCTTCGTTCGGCGCGGTGCTGAAGGCCGTGCACATCCCCGAGGTCGGCGGCGACACGATCTGGGCCGACGGTCATGCGATCTGGAAGGGCCTGCCGGAAGACCTGAAGGCGCGGATCGACGATCTCTATGTGATCCACGACTACCAGGACGCCCTGGCCAAGGCCGGCGAGCGCTATCCGCTGGTGGCGCACCCGGCGGTGCGGACCCATCCTGAGACCGGCGAAGAGATCTTCTGGATCAACTTCGGGCTCAAGCCCCGCTTCGTCGATCTGGCGCCGGAGGAGAGCCGCGCGCTGCTGGCCCGTCTCTATGAGGAGGTCAAGAAGCCCGAGCACCACGCGCGCTTCCGGTGGAAGCGAAACTCCGTGGCCCTATGGGACAACCGTGCGGGCCTGCACTACGCCGTTCGCGACTACGGCGACTTCCCAAGGGTGATGGAGCGCGTGCTGATCGGCAGCGACGACATCCCGTACCGCGAGCGCAAGCCCGCCTAACCCGCCGCGCTCCAGGGCCGGGAGCACTTCTCCAGCGACGCATCAACAACGACGCCCGGCGATGAGCCGGGCGCGGGGGATAGACTTTTGCCGCATTCGCAAGCCCGTACGGCCGCCCGACAGGGACGCTCGAGACCCCAGTTCAATGCCGCCCTGCTGACCTGCGCCTCGGTGCTGGTCCTGGCCGGCGAGGCGCGAGCGGCCGAGACCACGCCGGCGCCGATCGCCGTCGCGGAGGGCGATGGCGCGACGGCGCTGGACAGCGTCATCGTCACCGGCGTGCGCGGTGTCCGTCGCACGGTCGCCGACAGTCCGGCGCCGGTGGATGTGATCAGCGGCGAGCAACTGCTGGCGACCGGCAAGGTCGGCCTCAAGGAAGTGCTCAACACCCTGATCCCGTCGTTCAACCTTCCTGGTATCAACGGCGGCGGCACTTCGTGGACGGTGCGGGCCATCACCCTGCGCGGCCTGAACGGTGACCAGGCGCTGTTCCTGGTCAACGGCAAGCGTCGCCACACGACCTCGCTGATCAACAACCTGGCCCGTGTCGGCCGGGGTGGCGTGCCCGTCGACCTGGACTTCATTCCGGCTTCGGCCATCCAACGGATCGAGGTGCTGCGCGACGGCGCCTCGGCCCAGTACGGCTCTGACGCCATCGCCGGCGTCGTGAACATCATCCTGAAGGAAGGCTACGACGAGCGCTCGTTCAGCTACACGGGCGGCCAGAACTTCGTCGGCGACGGCGATACCCGCGCTGCTACGATCAACTGGGGCTTCCCGCTGGGCGACAGGGGCGGCTTCGTCAATCTGGCCCTGAATTGGAAGAACAACGAGGCGGCCAGTCGCGCCGTGCCCTCGCGCGCCCAGTACATCTATCAGCCGACGGTCACGACCGTGAACGGTGTGACCACGGTGACGCCCGACCCGCGAGACGCCAAGGCCGATCGCTACTTCTGGGGCCAAAGCTACGGCCCGGGCGAAGAGGACATCCTCGCCGCCTCGTACAACGCCGAGCTGCCGTGGCGCGACCTGCAGCTCTACTCCTCGGGCACACTCAGCCACCGCGCCTCGAAGAAGAACACCGGGAGTTTCCTGCCCAACCTCGCGCCGGTGGCGGGCGTCACCGCCGGCCGGCCGCTGAACCGCAATTCGCTGCCCGAGGTCTATCCGGACGGCTTCAACGCTCTGCGCCGGATCTTCCAGCTGGACTTCCAGACCAGCTTGGGCGCGCGCGGCGAGACGGCGGGCTGGGCCTGGGACGTCTCGACGACCCTGGCCCAGGACCATGCCCAGCTCGACGGCGAGAATACGCTGAACGCCACCCTGGGCCCGTCCAGCCCGACCTATTTCCACCTGTCGACGCACGAGTTCCGCCAGTGGACCAACAATCTCGACGTCACGCGCGAGGTGACGGGATGGCTGAATAACCCGCTCCAGGTCTCCTGGGGGCTCGAGCATCGCTATGAGCGCTTCCTGATCGAGGCGGGCGATGAGGCCTCCTACATCGTCGGAAACTATGTGATCCCGGCCGGTCAACCGTTCGCCGGACTGCGGCCCAACCCGGGCTTGGCCTCCTATGCGGGCACCGCGCCCGAGGACGCTGGTTCCGCGCATCGCCACAGCGTGGCGGCCTACGCCGAACTCGGCGCGAACATCACCGACAGCTGGTACGTCGGCGTGGCTGCTCGCTACGAACGCTATGGCAAGGGCGTAGGCGACACCGCCAGCGGCAAGTTCACGACGCGTTGGGAGTTCTTGCCGGGCTACGCCGTGCGGGCCACGGTCAGCAACGGCTTCCGGGCCCCTTCGCTGGGCCAGGTGCTGTTCGCCACCTCGACCATCAACGGCAGCCTGTGCCCGGCCGCGCCGAACAACAGCTTCCGCGGCGCGCCGTGCACGCCTGGCGAATACCTGACCTTCCCGACCAAGGTGCTGCGCACCGACAGCGCCGAGGCGAAGGCCCTGGGGGCCGAAACTCTCAAGCCGGAGACCTCGACCAACTACAGCTTTGGCCTGACGGCGGAGCCAGTCCCAGGCCTGCGCCTGACGCTGGACGCCTACGAAATCCAGATCGACGACCGCATCGTCGACACCAGCAATCTCGATCTGTCGGTGGCGCAACTGGGGTCTCGGCCGGACCTCTCGCCGTTGCTGGCCAGGTTCCCGCAAGGCCTGACGGCGACCTACTACACCAACGCCGTCTCGACCCGGACGTCGGGCCTGGATCTCGTCGGCGAGTATGGCGTGAACCTGGGCGACCTCGGCCGCCTGAACCTCAACGCCGCCTACACCTTCAACAAGACCAAGGTCACCAAGCTGAAGGCCACCCCCGCCGTGCTGACGGCGGTGAACCCGAACCTGATCCTCTTCGATCGCCAGAAGATCGCCGATCTGACCATCGGCACGCCGCGCGAGAAGATCATCGTCGGCGCGCAGTGGACACTGGGCGACTGGAATGTCGGCCTGCGCAACACCCGCTATGGCCGCTACACCGAGGCCGGCACGTCGGCGAGCCTGGATCGCACCTTCAGCCCAAAGTGGATCACCGATCTGGATATCGGCTGGCAGGTCCGCGAGACGACCAACATCGCCATCGGGGCCAACAACCTGTTCGACAGGCACCCGGACAAGGTTGGGATCGTCAACGCTGACAATGGCAGCGGCCAGTTCGGCATCTTCTCGCCCTTCGGCATCACCGGCGGCTACTACTACGCCCGCCTGACCCAGCGTTTCTAAGGGGGAGGGCAAGATGGATCGACGCCAACTCATCACCGGCCTTGCGTTCGGAGGTCTCGGCGCCGCTCTGGGCGCGTGCGTCAAGGGGAACGGCGGGCAACCGACGCTCAAGGTCGGCAGCCAGCGGGGCGGCGCCAAGGCGGTGCTGCTATCCTCCGGCGCCTTGGAAGGCGCGCCCTACAAGATCGAGTGGAGCGAGTTTCCCGCCGCTGCGCCGCTGCTGGAGGCGCTGTCGGCCGGGGCCGTGGACCTGGGCGAGGCCGGCGATGCGCCGTTCCTGTTCGCCTATGCCGGGGGGGCCAGAATCAAGGCCGTTCAGGCCGGGCGCAGCGGCGGTTCTTCGACAGCCGTCCTCGTGCGCAACGACTCCCCGATCCATTCGCCAGCCGAGCTGAAGGGCAAGAAGATCGCCACCGGCCGCGGCTCCATAGGCCATTACCTGCTGCTTCGGGTGCTGGAGAGTGTGGGACTCAAGGTGTCGGACGTCTCGATCGCCTACCTCAATCCCGGCGACGCCAAGGCGGCCTTTACGGCGGGCTCTATCGAAGCCTGGGTGACGTGGGGCTCGTATGTCGCCCTGGCCCGGTTGCACGACGCGGCCCGGATTCTGGTCGATGGCGAGGGTCTGCTCAGCGGCTTTGGCTACGAGGTCGCCAGTGAAAAGGCCATCGCCGGCAAGCGGCCGCAGATCGAGGATTTCCTGAAGCGCCTGGCCAGGGCCCGACGCTGGGCGGCCAGCAATCCGGACGCCTTCGGCAAGGTGCTGTCGAGGGAGACAGGTCTTTCCGAGGAAGTCGCGCTCTACACCGTGCGCCAGTATCGGGTCCTGCCAACGCCGCTGGCCGAGGACGCCGTGGTCGAGGCCCGCGCCGTGCTGGATCGCTTCCGCGTCGCCGGCGCGGTGGAGTCGACCCGCGATCCGGCGGGGGCCTTCGACGCTTCGTTCAACGGAGCGCTGGCGTGAGCGAGCCGCAGACCCTGGCGACCGACGTCCTGGTGATCGGCGGCGGGCTTGCCGGGGCCTGGGCGGGCGTGGCGGCGGCGCGCGAGGGCGCGAGCGTCGTCATCGCCGACAAAGGGTATTGCGGGACGAGCGGCGTCACCGCCACGGCTGGGCCGGGACACTGGTGGGTTCCGCCCGAGCGTCGAGAGGCGGCGGTCGCCGACCGACTGAAACGCTCGCTCGGCCTGGGCGATCCGGACTGGATGCGGCGGATCCTGGATCTGACCTGGAGCAGCCTGCCAGGCCTTCGCGACCATTACGCCTTCTCGACCGACGAGCGGGGCGACGTGCAATACAGGGCTCTGCGGGGACCGGAGTATATGCGGGCCATGCGCGCCTATGCCCTGGCGGCGGGCGTGAGGATTCTCGACCACCATCCGGCGCTGCAACTCCTGCGCCACGGCGATGGCTCCATCGCGGGCGCTTCGGGGATCGCGCTGCGGGGCGAGCAGCCCTGGACGATCCGGGCCGGAGCCGTCGTGCTGGCCGCAGGCGGCACGGCCTTCGCCTCGCGCCTGCTGGGCGCGGCGACCAACACCGGCGATGGCCTGCTGATGGGCGCCGAGGCTGGAGCCGACCTTTCGGGGATGGAGTTCACCAACTACTACACGCCGTCCTTGGCCGGTACGAACATGGCCCGTTCCATGGCCTACAGCTTCGCCCGCTGGTTCGACGCCGACGACAACGCGCTGGACATTCCCAACGGCCCGGACGTCGCGCCGTATCTGGCCCGAGCGCTGCTGAGGGGACCGCTGTTCTGTCGGCTTGATCGCGTGCCCGACGACATCCGGGCGATGATGCCGCAGGTGCAGCCCAACTTCGTGCTGCCGTTTCAGCGCCTTGGCATCGAAGCCTATAGCGAACGCTTTGAGGTGACCTTGCACGCCGAAGGCACGGTGCGTGGCGTCGGAGGCCTTCGCGTCGACAACGAGGACTGCCAGACCGCTGTACCTGGACTCTATGTTGCCGGCGACAACGCCAGCCGCGAATTGGTCACCGGTGCGATCTCGGGCGGCGGGGCGGTCAATTCGTCCTGGGCCCTGTCGTCCGGCCAATGGGCTGGTGCGGCGGCGGCGCGGAGGGCGCGTTCGACGGGGCCCCGCGAGACCGATCTGGCGATCGCCACGGGGTGGGCCGGACTCTCCCCGCGCAGAAACGCGGCGGCTTTCGACGTCGCTGGCGCGGTTCACGCCGTCCGCGAGGAACTGAACGCCTACGACAAGAACATCTTCCGGCGAGGCGATGCTCTAAGCGCCTCATTGGATCGACTGGACGGGATCTGGCGCGAGCTCGTCGACCACGGTCGATCCGAAGGACGCATGGCCCTGCGTCTTCGCGAAGCCGCCGCTCTGATCGCCGCCGGTCGTTGGAGCAAGGCCGCCGCCCTGGCGAGGCGCGAGAGCCGAGGCATGCACCGCCGCGAAGACGCGCCTGGTCTTGACCCTCGGCTGGCCAGCCGCCAGCGCGTCCAGGGGCTGGACCGGGTCTTCACGCGCTTCGAGGCCGCATCGATCCGGCCGGAGGTCGCCTGATGATCGAAGTTGTCATCGAGGACCGCTGCTCAGGTTGTGGCGACTGCGTCGATGCCTGTCCCAGCGACGTGCTGCGGATGGGCCAGGGCGGCAAGGCGGTGATCGCCGCCCAGGCCGACTGCCAAACTTGCCTGCTGTGCGAGCTCTATTGCCCGAGCGACGCCCTGTTCGTCTGGCCTGAAATCGAGCGCGTCGCCGGGATTAAGGCCGAGCAGGCGCTGGCGTCGGGCCAACTCGGCGCCTTCCGCCGTGACCATGGCTGGGGCGAGCACGGCGCCGCCCACACAAACCAACACTGGCGGATGGGGGCGATCTTCGAGCGCGCCTACCGGATGGCGACCGAGCTCGCCGCCGCCAAGGCCGCTCGAACCGAGGACGCCCGATGAGCAAGAGCCTGAAGGAACGCTTGGCCGATCTCCACGCCGAACGCGAGCGCACATGGGATCCGGCGGCGCTGAAGATCAATGTCGATCAGAGGCGCACCCTGGTGGAGACTGCCGATCCGTCGCAATGGGTGCAGGTCGGCGATCGGCTGGAGCCTTTCGTCCTGCGCGATGTCGAAGGCGGCGACCTGCCGCTGGAACGTCTGATCGAGCGCGGTCCCGCGGTGCTCGTCTTCTTCCGCTTCGCCGGCTGCCCGGCCTGCAACATCGCCCTGCCGTACTACGAGGAACGTCTCGTTGCAGGCTTGCGGGACCTCGGCGCCACTCTGGTCGCCGTCAGCCCTCAGATCCCCGAACGGCTGGTCGAGATCCGGACGCGTAATGGCCTGAGCTTCAAGGTCGCCTCGGATCTGGGCAACGAACTCGGTCGGCGTCTGGGCATCCTCTACGCGGCTGACGAGGCCAGCCAGGCCGCCCAGCGCGCCAAGGGCGGCTTTATCGGCGACACGACAGGCACGGGGACCTGGGAACTGCCCCAGCCGGCCGTCGTCGTCATCGACCACGAGCGGGTCGTCCGGTTCGTCGATGTCAGTCCCGACTGGCTGGTCCGCACCGAGGCGGAGGTCGTCCTCGAAGCGGTCCGCGACATCACCCTGGTTCCGGCAGAATAGATCGGAGATTTTCCATGACCGCTTCGCAAAAAACCTCCGGTCGCCAGCTGAAGCTTGGCTTCATCCTGCACGGCGTCGGCCCCGGCTGGGGCGACTGGCGACACCCGGACGCCCATCCCGGCGCCAGCACCGACTTCCAGTTCTACAAGCGCCAGGCCCAGGTGGCCGAGGCCGGCAAGTTCGACTTCCTGTTCGTGGCCGACAGCGTCTACATCACCGAGAAGTCCAGCCCGCACTATCTGAACCGCTTCGAGCCGCTGACCATCCTGTCGGCCCTGGCCGGCGCCACCAGCAACATCGGCCTCGTGGCCACCCTGACGGTCAGCTACAGCGAGCCGTTCAACGTCGCCCGCCAGTTCGCCTCGCTCGACCATATCAGCGGCGGTCGGGCGGGCTGGAACGTAGTCACCTCCTGGCTGGAAGGCAGCGCCGCCAACTACAGCCGCGAGAAGCACTACGCCCATGATGTTCGCTACCGCCTGGCCGACGAGTATCTCGACGTGGTGCAGGGGCTTTGGGACTCGTGGGAAGACGACGCTCTGACGTTTGACAAGGCGGGCGGCCAGTTCTTCGATCCGGCCAAGCTGCATGCCCTGAACCACAAGGGTGAGTTCTTCTCGGTGAAGGGGCCGCTGAACATCAGCCGTTCGCCGCAAGGCCAGCCGGTGATCTTCCAGGCCGGAGCGTCCGAGGACGGAAAGGCCTTCGCCGCCAAGCGCGCCGACGCCATCTTTGTCTCGCACGAGGACATCGAGTCCGCCCAGACCTACTACAAGGACATCAAGGCCCGCGCCGCCGGCTACGGCCGCGACCCGGACCAGCTGCACGTCCTGCCCGCGGCGCGTCCCGTCGTGGGCCGCACGCCAGAGGAGGCCGAGGCGCTCTACAAGCAACAGACCGAGCTGGTGTCGCTGGACAATGCTCTGTCGATGCTGGCCCGGCCGTTCAACGAGTACGACTTTGGCCAGCACGATCCCGACGGTCCGTTTCCGTTGGAGGCGGCCGAGTTCGGCGCCAATTCCAACCAGAGCGCGGTGACCCGCATTGTGGAGGCGGTGAAGACCGAGAACCTCACCCTTCGCCAGACCGCCCTGCGCTTCGCTACCCCGCGCGGCCACTTCGTCGGCGCTCCCGAGCAGGTCGCCGACAGCCTGCAACACTGGTTCGAGGAGCGCGCCTCGGACGGCTTCGTGCTGTTCGAGAGCTTGCCGGGCCAGCTGGAAATGTTCGTCGAACTGGTCGTTCCGATCCTGCAGGCGAGGGGCCTTTTCCGCACCGACTACGAAGGGGCAACCTTCCGCGACAGTCTGGGACTGGATTTTCCCGTTAACCGCTACGCGCCAACGCTCGCGGCCGCGGAATAGGCTTACCGGCAGCGGACGTCGCCGGCCGGCGATGTCCGCTGCCGGGGCGCGAGCTCTTGATCAAGGCCCTCTGCGCTCCCGGAGGGAGGACTGTCCAGATCTCGATCTCCGGCGCAGCAGGTAGCCGGCCGGGATCACGAACATCGACAGCAGCGGCGCGGTCAGCATGCCGCCGATCATCGGCGCGGCGATGCGGCTCATCACCTCGGCCCCGGCGCCGTGGCCCAGCAGGATGGGCATGAGGCCCGCAAGGATCACCGCCACGGTCATGGCCTTGGGCCGCACCCTGAGCAGGGCGCCGTCGCGTACGGCTTGGGCGACCTGCTCGGCGGTCGGATCGGGCGGCAGGGCTTCCAGCGCATGCTTGAGATAGATCAGCATCACCACGCCAAACTCGGCCGCGACCCCGGCCAGGGCGATGAAGCCGACCCCCGTGGCGACCGACTGGTGATAGCCCAGCAGGTAGATCGTCCAGATTCCACCGGTGAGCGCGAACGGCAGGGTGGCCATGATCAGCCCCGCCTCGTCGAAACGACGGAAGATCGCGTAGAGCAGCGCGAAGATGATCATCAGGGTGGCCGGCACGACGACCTTCAGCCGGTCGGCGGCGCGCCGCAGATACTCGAATTGGCCCGAATAGGCGAGGCTGACGCCCGGCGGCGTCGCGACCTCTCGCGCCACCGCCTTCTTCAGGTCGGCGACCACCGAGGCCAGGTCCCGGTCGCGCACATCGACATAGATCCAGGTTGTGGGACGACCGTTTTCGGTCTTCAGCATCGGCGGACCGTCCGCGACGCGAACGTCGGCGACCGTTGCCAACGTGATCTGCTGACCGCTCGGGGTCAGCACCGGCAAGGATCGTAGACCCTGCAAGCTGTCGCGCAGCTCGCGCGGGTAGCGGACGCTGATCGGATAGCGCGCCAGGCCCTCCACAGTCTCGCCGATCGTCTCGCCGCCGATGGCGCTGGAGACGATCGACTGGACGTCGGCGATGTTGAGGCCGTAGCGAGCCGCCGCCGCCCGGTCGATGGTCACGTCCACATAGCGCCCCCCGGTCAGGCGCTCGGCCAGGACGGAGCTGACGCCGGGCACGGTCTTGGCCACGGCTTCGATGCGGCGGGCCACCTCGTCGAGCTGCGCAAGATCCGCGCCCGATACCTTCAAGCCGATCGGACTCTTGATGCCGGTGGCCAGCATGTCGATGCGGTTGCGGATCGGCGGGACCCAGACATTGGTCAGGCCGGGAACCCGCACAGTGCGGTCCAGTTCGGCCACCAGCTTGTCGGGCGTCATGCCCGGCCGCCATTGGTCGCGAGGCTTGAGGCGTATGGTGGTCTCGAACATCTCCAGCGGCGCCGGATCGGTAGCGCTCTCGGCGCGGCCGGCCTTGCCGAACACGCTCTCGACCTCGGGCGCGGTCTTGATCAGGCGGTCGGTCTGCTGGAGCAGGGCGCCGGCCTTGGCGGCCGAGATGCCAGGCAGGGCCGAGGGCATGTAGAGGAGGTCGCCCTCGTCCATCGGCGGCATGAACTCGCCGCCCAGGCGCGACAGCGGCCAGGCCGTGGTCAGGAGAGCGAGAGCGGCGATCACCAGGGTTAGACGCGGCTTGGCGAGCACGGCGTCGAGCGCCGGCCGATAGAGCGCGGTCAGGCCGCGGTTGATCGGGTTGGAAGCCTCGCTGGGGATCCGACTCCGGATCAGCCAGCCCATCAGCACCGGGACCAGCGTCACCGACAGGATCGCCGCGCCGGCCATGGCGTAGGTCTTGGTCAGCGCCAGGGGCCGGAACAGGCGTCCTTCCTGCGCTTGCAGGGTGAAGACCGGGATGAACGACAGCGTGATGATCAGCAGGCTGAAGAACAGCGCCGGACCGACCTCGACGGCCGCCTCGGTGATGATCCGCCAGCGTTCGGCCGGAGCCAGGTCCTGGCCCGGGTGCTCATGAGCCCATCGCTCAAGATGTTTGTGGGCGTTCTCGATCATCACCACGGCCGCGTCGACCATCGCGCCGATGGCGATGGCGACGCCCCCCAGCGACATGATGTTGGCGTCGACGCCCTGGCTCTTCATGACCAGGAAGGCCGCCAGCACGCCCAGCGGCAAGGTGACGATCGCCACGAGGGCCGAGCGTAGGTGGCCGAGGAAGAGGGCGCAGACCAGGGCCACGACCAGGAACTCCTCGAGCAGCTTGCCCGAGAGATTGTGGACGGCCCGGTCGATCAGGCCCGAGCGGTCGTAGGTCGTCACCACCTCGACGCCAGGCGGCAGGCTGGCCTTCAGGGCCTCCAGCTTGGTCTTTACGGCGGCGATCACCGCCCGCGCGTTCTCACCCGAACGGATCACCACCACGCCGCCGGCCACCTCGCCCTGGCCGTTCAGCTCGGCGACGCCACGGCGCATCTCGGGGCCGACCTGGACGGTGGCGACGTCGCCGACGGTGACGGGCGTCCCGCCGGCGCCGGTGCGCAGGGGCGCGGCGCGGAAGTCGTCCAGGCTCTTCAGGTAGCCCCCGGCCCGGACCATGTACTCGGCCTCGCCCAGTTCCAGCACCGAGCCGCCGGCCTCGCCGTTGGCCGCCGTCAAGGCCTCGATGACCTGTCGGTGCGTAACCCCGTAGCCGGCCAGCTTGGCCGGATCGACGACCACCTGATACTGTCGGACCATGCCGCCGATCGGCGCGACCTCGGCCACGCCCGGCACGCTTTTCAGTTCATAGCGCAGGAACCAGTCCTGCAGGCTCCGCAGCTGCGAGAGGTCGTGGCCGCCCCGCCGGTCGACCAGGGCGTATTCGAACACCCAGCCCACGCCGGTGGCGTCCGGGCCCAGGGCCGGCTTGGCGCCGGCCGGCAGGCGCGACTGGACCTGGCTGAGATATTCCAGCACCCGCGACCGCGCCCAGTAGAGGTCGGTCGCGTCGTCGAAGATCACGTAGACGAAGCTGTCGCCGAAGAACGAATAGCCGCGCACCGTCTTGGCCCCGGGGACCGAGAGCATGGTGCTGGCCAGCGGATAGGTGACCTGGTTCTCGACCAGTTGCGGCGCCTGGCCAGGATAGCTGGTGCGGATGATCACCTGAGTGTCGGAGAGGTCGGGCAGGGCGTCGATCGCGGTCCAGCGAACCGCCAGGCCGCCGGCGGCGACCAGGACCAGGGCCGCCAGCAACACGAGGAACCGGTTGGCGACCGACCAGCGGATGACGGCGGCGATCATCGGGCCATCTCCATCTTGGCGATGCGCCGCACCTTCGCGCCCTGCGCCGTCTGCTCGAAGGCGAACGAGACCTTGTCGCCGACCTTGAGGCCCTGAAGCAGACGGGCGTCGGCGCCGAAGGCCATGGTCATGGGCGACCAGCCGACAGCGGGAACCGGGCCGTGCGAGATGGTCACACTGTCCTTTTCGATCATCTCGATGCGGCCCTCGGCGCTGGGGAGCGGAGGGAGGGGATCGGTCTTGGACTTCGTGGCGGCCGCCATGCCGGGCATCGGCGCCATGGCCGTTTCCACGGGAAGGGGGCGGACCTGCAGGCCGGACAGGCTGGCCTCGGAGTCGATCAGGAACTGGCCGGAAGCCACGACCGACTGTCCGGCGCTCAGGCCGGTCAGGATCTCGGTCTGGCCGCCAGCCTCTTCGCCGGTGCGCACCTCGACGGGCTGGTATCGGCCGTTGGCGCTGGCGACCATGACGATCGTCCGTCGCCCCGTGCGGATCACTGCCTCGGACGGGATCAGAAGGGCGGATCTCTCTGGGGCGGCGAAAGCGACGGTGGCGAACAGGCCTGGTCGCAAGCGGCCCTGGGGATTGGCCAGCTCGATCCGGGCCTGGACCGTGCGGCTATCGCCCTGAACCTGAGGCAGGATCGCCTGGACGCGACCCTTGAACCGTTCTCCTGGCCAGGCGGCGAAGGTGACCTCAGCCGATTGGCCCAGGCGCAGTTTTCCGGCCAGGGTCTCGGGGACGGCGGCCGCGACCCAGACTCTGTCCACGCCGTTGATCTCGGCCAGGGTCTGGCCCATGGCCACGGTCATGCCGTTGCGGACGTCCAGGCGCGTGATGGCGCCGCCGCTGGAGGCCGTAACGGTGATGATGGTCCTTGGCCGTCCGTCGCGCTCGACGGCCTGGATCAGCCCTTCGGACATGCCGAGCAATCTCAGGCGTTGGCGAGCCGCCGCGGCCAGGGCCGGATCACCCGAACGCCGCACGGCCAGGTACTCGGCTTGAGCGCCGCCCCACTCCGGAATCAACATATCGGCCAGAGGCGCGCCGGCGGCGACCACGTCGCCTGGCGCACGCGCATAGACTCTCTGGACGAAGCCGCCGGCGCGCGCTTGGACCACGACGACATCGCGCTGATTGAATTCGACGGTTCCCGGAACGGTAAGACCGCCCGGCAAACGGCCCTCGCTCGCCCGGACCGTGCGGAAGGCCAGATTCTGGGCGGCGCCGGCGTCGATCTGGACGGCGCTGCCGCCCGCGCCGGCTTCGTCGGCGTACTTGGGGATCAGCTGCATGTCCATGAACGGCGACTTGCCGGGCTTGGCGAAGTGCTGACCAGGGACCATCGGGTCGTACCAGTAGAGCGGCTTGCGCGCGCTGGCGGCCGATCGCGGCGTGGCCATGGGCTTGGTGGCCAGCCGCGCAAGGCCATAGCCGCCGGCGCCGGCGATCAGGATGAGCACGGCGACGCTGGCCGCGATGAGCGGCGTGCGGGAACGGGCGGGGGTCATTGATCGGATCCGTAGGTGAGGGTCAGGCGTGCGGTGTCGACGGCGACGGCGGCCTCGCGGTCGAGGGCGGTGAGCTGTGCGGTGGCCAGGCCCAGGAAGGCGTCGAGCACGTCGGGAAGGCCGGCCGTTCCAGCGCCATATGCGGCGGTTTCCAGATCGGCGCGCTGCTTGGCCAGGGGGACGAGCCGGTCCCGCGCGCGGAGCCACTGGTCGTGATGCATGACGTGGTCGGCCAAGTCCGCGTCAAGCTGGGCCCGCAGCGCCCGGCGCGTGTCCTCGCGCTGGGCTTCGGCGCGGCCCAGGTCGGCGACGCGAGCCGCGATCATCGGGTTCTGACGGGTGCGTTTCCACAGCGGCAGCGAGACGGTGACGGCGGCCGAGACCATGTCGCCGAACATCGGGTCACGGCGCTGATAGGCGACCTCCCACCCCCAATCGGGGGACGTCTCGGCCTTGGCCAGGCGGGTGTCGGCGCGGGCCTGGCCGACGAGGGCGTCGCGAACCGCGAGGGTGGGGTGGGTGTCCAGGCCCGCGCGCAAAACGGCGGGCTCAACTTCCGTCGGCGGCGCCGCGCCGGCGGTCGATGGATCATCCTCTGCGGTCCAGCGGGCCAGTTGGGCGCGGGCGCGAACCTCGCTGGCCTGGACCTCGGCGCGTTGGTCCTCGAGGGTCGCACGCGCCGCTTGAACCGCCAGGGCTTGGCCGGGGCGGCTCTTGCCCGAGACGACGGCAGACGGTGCGGCGGACCACAGCGGATCCAGCTGGGCGAGGATGGCGTCGACCGCCGTCAGGCGGCGATGAGCGTAGTCGGCCTCGATCCAGGCGACAGCGGCGGCCGTGCGAACCTGGCGGGCTTCCAGAACGGCTTCCGCACGGGCGGTTGCGACCCCCGCCTCGGCGCGCTCGACGCGGGCGGCGCGCTTGCGGGCGCTGGGGACGTCCTGGGCGTAGCCGACGCGGCCCATGGTCATCTCGTCGGCGCCGAAGCGTCCCGCCCGCGATCCCGAGACGGGGAAGTTGTCGATCCCCAGCGCCAGCCTGGGATCGGGCAGGGCGCCGGCGGGGCCGACCTCGGCCCTGGCGGCGTCGATCGTCAAGGCCGAGGCCTTGAGGCTGGACGCCGAGCGGGCGGCCGCATCGAGGGCTTGGGCGTAGGTGAGGGGGCCGGCGTTCGCGGACGGCGCGGCCAGGGCGGCCGCCGCACACAGCAGGGCAAGGCGCATTGCGCGCTCCCTTTGTTAAGATGTCGAGGAAAGGACGCGCCGACGGCGGACCGCCGGCGCGTCCCGGACGTCAGACGGCTAGGACGCCTTGTCCATGCAGTGTTCCCGCATGGGCGAACCGCCCTTCATCATCGGGCAGTCGCAGGGCGCTTCGGCCACCTTTGGCGTGCGCGGGACCTGGATCGTCCGACGGAACACGTCGTGCGGGTTCGGCGACGGCGGGGCGGTCCGCAGGACGTAGTCCTTGGCGGGCATTTGCGGGTCGGCGGCCTGAGCGGCTGCGGCCAGGGTGAGCGACAGCGCGCCAGCGCTGATCGCCAGGATCATCTTGGAGGTCATCGACCTTCTCCATACCGATTGAAAGCCCGTCCAAGGCGCGACGGGCAAGCGCTGGTCATGAGCGTCCGACGTGCGGACGCGCGTTCAGGCCAGGCTTATCGGCGGGATGAAGGGAGGCGACGGATCGAGGCCGTCATGGTCGCGCTCGGCGACCTGGAAGGCGATGTCGGCGTAGAGTTCGGTCGACGCCAGGGCGAACGACGCCGGCGGCAGGATGACGAGCGCGCCGCAGCCCGTCTTGGCGATGCAGTCGGGCGTCATGTTCTTGCAGGGCGTCGGGGCCTGCGAGTTGGTCTTGCCGATGTCGTGGGCCATGTCCTGGGTCGCCATCGTGTCGGCCATGCCCGGCATGTCGGCGCATTCCATCATCGACATCATCGACATCGCCGGCGATGCCTCAGGCGTCATCGGCAAGGCGCGCGCGCTGGTCTGGCCGACAAGGCCGACGAGGGCGAGCGTGACAACGATGAGGCGCAGAAAGCTCCACATGCTTGGCCATATAGAGCCGAACTCGGGCGGAGGAAAGGCGGGTCCGGCTATCCGGTCGTAAACCCGTCATCCGCTACTGGGCGGCGAAGGGCTCCTCATCCTCGGCGCCAGGGATGTCGAGGCCTTGCTGCTGAGCGGCCGACGAGCCTCCTGGCCGCTTCCGCAAGGGCGCGTTGACGCGGCCGAGGCGAAGCCGGTACCCGAGTCACGATGAGCCGGCCGCGGCGACGTCGAAGGACAGGCGATGAGCAAGCAGGGAACTTTGGCGGGTCTTTTCGACCTGTCCGGGAAGGTGGCCATCGTCACGGGCGGATCGCGGGGACTGGGTTTCCAGATCGCCAGCGCCCTGGGCGAGTATGGGGCGTCGCTGGCCCTGGTCGCGCGCAAGCAGGCTGAACTGGACGTAGCGGTCGAGCAGCTTGCGACCATGGGCGTGACCGCGGTCGGCTTCGCCGCCGACCTGGGTTCGCCGGACGCGGCGGCCGCTTTGACCGAGCGGGTTTTGCGGCGGTTCGAGCGGATCGACGTGCTGGTCAACAACGCGGGCGCGGTCTGGGGCGCGCCCGCCGAGGACTATCCGCTGGAGGGCTGGAACAAGGTCATCGACCTTAACGTCACCGGTCTCTTCCTGCTGACCCAGGCTGTCGCGCGCGCGGCGTTCCTGAAGCAGGGCAAGGGCGCGGTGGTCAATATCGCCTCGATCGAAGGGCTGCAGGGGCATCATCCGGATCAGCTGGGCACAATCGCTTACAACACCGCCAAGGGCGCGGTGATCAACCTGACCCGGGCGCTCGCGGCCGAATGGGGCCCCAGGAACATCCGCGTCAACGCCCTGGCGCCCGGCTATTTCCCGTCGCGAATGACGATGGCGACGCTGGGCGAACACGGCGAGGCGATGCTGCGACAGACTCCGCTGGGCAAGCTGGGCGGTGACACGGACCTGATGGGCGCGGCCCTGCTGCTGGCTTCGGACGCGGGCGGCCACATCACCGGCCAGACCATCGTGGTCGACGGCGGCATGACGATCATCTGAAGCGTAGGACCCGGCTGGGGCGCGCGCCGCCTCGCATCGCCTGTCGGCCGGACCTATGCGGCGCGGCCTATCGTGGTGCGAGAATCTGCCCCAGCCGATCCGGCGTCTGCGCCAAGCGCCGCAGGCGCGGATACTTCAGGCCGCCGTGATAGGGAACTTGGACCACGCGAACCTGGTCGTCGGCCTTCACGCTGAGGACGATCGGTGGCGCGCCCGGCTTGCCGGCCGCGGCGATCGCCGCTTTCAAGGCCTCGGCCGTGTAGGGCCTGCCGGCGACCTTGACGATCCGGGTTCCGGCGATGACGCCGGCCCGAAAGAGGGGGCCGTCCCAGAGCGCTTCCTTGACCGCGCCGTCCCGGCCGATCTCCGCGCCTAGCGAGAAGGTCAGCAGGCTGGCCTCGGCGTCCTTCTCATAGGCGGAGACATAGGCGGACGGCCGCGACTCGAACACCAGGCGCCATCCCGAACGGGCCAGGCCGTCCAGCGGCGCGCGGTCATGGGCGTCGAGGCGGGCGTTCAGAAAGTCGGCCCAGTCGTAGGGCGTCACCGCGTTCAAGGCGGTGACGATATCCTCGAAGTCGTAGGTCGAGACCGTCATGTCGCGGTCGTCCACGCCGAAGAAGGCGCGGGCGAAATCGTCCAATGACCTGGCGCCGCCGGTCCGCTCGCGGATCAGGGTGTCGACGTCCAGCCACTGCAGCTGGCCTTCCTCGTAGTAGTCCAGCGACCGCAGCCAGCTGGTCGAGCCCGTCCCGCCGGCCGAGTTCATGATGTAGGCGTTCGTCGTGTCCCGCAGGTTGCGCCAGCCGCGCCCCGGCGTCGCCTCGGCGTTGGCCGCGATCAAGGCCAGGCGCTGGCGCATCTGCTCGAGCGAATAGAGGCCCGACCGCGTCGCCAGCGTGTCGCCATAGTACTCGGTCAGGCCCTCATAGACCCAGAGCAGGCTGTTGCGCATCGGCGTGGTGTAGTCCGGCGTCCACAGGTCGGACGGGCGGCGGTGCTTGCCGTTCCAGGCGTGCACGTACTCGTGGGCCAGGATGTCCCGACCGCTGAACGCGGTGTCCCACGCGGTGAAATAGCCCGCCGAGCTGTAGCCGTTCTCGCTGGACCGCTGATGCTCGGCCCCCAGATAGCCGACCGTGGGGTTCAGGCTGAGCAGGAAATCGTAGTGGTCGAAATTGCGCGCCCCGCCGAACAGCTTGTCGGCCTGTTGGACGAGGTGGCGATGGATCTCGATTTGCGCCGGAGTCGCCTTGAGGTCCTTGGGCGCATCGGCGAAGACATTCAGGCGCACCGGGCGCGGCGACCCGGGATCCAGGTCGAAGCTGACCTTGTGGCGGCCGGCGTAGACCGGGGAATCCATCAGGGTCTCGAAACTGGTGGCGGCGAAACGCGTGGTCGCCTCGCGGGTCTCCGCGCCGTCCAGGGCGGTGGCGAGACTCCAGCCGGCCGGAACGGTGAGGGTGGGTCTCACGCGAATGCGCCCGACCTCGTAGCCGGCGGGATAGAGCGCGACGGCGGTCCATTTCAGCAGGACGAGGTTCGGCGTCACGGCGATCCGCACCGGGCCGCCGGGCTGCGCCGTGGGCTGCTCTAGCTGGATCGTCAGGAACTGGACCCCGGCCGGAACGTCGACATGGAACGCCGTCATCTCGACGGGATCGCGCCGCCAGGTTAGCCGGCGGCCGTCGTCGGCAGTGACGGTGAAGCCGCTCATCAGCACGATCTGGGCGCTGGGCGAATGCTCCCCGGGGATCCACTTGGGCAGGGACAGCACCAGCGGTCCCGGCGAGACCGGAATCGTCTCGGTGACCTTGAAGACTTTCCGCGTCGTGTCGCTGACGTCGACCTTCAGGTCGATGACGCCAGGATAGTCCGCCGCCCTTGCCGCGGGGATCGCCGGCGTGGGGGCGGCGGGCCGCGGATCGGCCAAGGCCGCCGAGGAGGCCGACAAGGCCAGGCAGGCGGTCAGTAGCAGCTTGGGCTTCATGCGGGTCTCCTCGCGAGTGCGAGCATGGCGGAGCGGCCGCGGCGCGACCGCTCCGATCCTGGCGTCACAGGCCGCTGGCGCCGCCGAACTTGTGGGTCAGCTGCAGGTAGTAGCTGCGTCCCGTCGAGGAAAACCACGAGGTGTCGTAATACGGATAGCCCGAGTAGGTGGGGTCGCGCGGCGGATCCTTGTCCAGCAGGTTGTCGACGGCCAGGCTCACGCGCGTGCGGTCGTTGATCTCGTACTGGGCCGTGGCGTTGAACATGTAGGTCGCCCTGGTCCAGCCGTCCTCGTTGTAATTGGGGATCCGATCCAGCCGCTGGCCGTGCAGGCCGATGCTGAGGCTATTGAGCGTCCAGTTGATCGTCGCGCTGCTCTTGGTGCGGGGAATGTCGAAGCCGCTGTCGAAGGCCAGCTGGTTCTCGATCGGATCGCCGGGATACTGGCGGCTGGTGTGGTTGTGCACCCAGGTGTGGGCGAGGCTGAAGTTGAACGTCCCCAAGCTGCTGGTCGGCCAGCGATAGTGGGCGGCGACGTCGATGCCGGTGGTCCGCTCGGTGGCCACGTTGATCGGGTTGATCGTCACGCTGCTGATCGCGCCGGGCTTGATCGCCGCGTTGAGAGGATTGCGCTTGACCCGCGCCAGGGCGTCGACGCAGGTCGGCGAGGTGATGCTGACAGCGGTGCCCGCCGATGTCTTGCCGATCCGGCAGTCGGCTTCCTGGCGCAGGACGCTGTCCAGGCTCATGTCGAGCACGGCGTTGTCCAGCTGGACGCGGAAGTAGTCGACCGAGATGTCGAAGTTGCGGACCGGCGACCAGACGGCGCCGTAGTTGAACGACTTCGAGGTCTCGGGCTTCAGCTTGGCGTTGCCCAGGCGGACCTTGACCAGCCCTTCGTCGGCATAGCTGCAGTCGCCGACGTCCTCGTCCGGCTCCTCGGTGCGGCAGCGGTAGTAGTCGGCGCCCGAGGGGTGGCTGATGCCCTCCTTGGCGAATACGTAGTGCAGGTCCGGGGCGCGGAAGCCGGTGCCGTAGGCGGCGCGCACCAGCAGGGTCTTCACCGGCCGCCATTCGAGGCCGCCGTTGTAGGTGAACTTGTCGATCGTGTTGCCGCCGTACTTGTAACTGTCGTAGCGGCCGGCGGTGGACAGCTCGACGCTGGTCAGCAACGGCGCCCGGAACTCGTAGCCGGCGCCCCAGTGGTCGCGAGCGCCCGAACCGTCCGCATCGCGCAGGTGATAGTAGTAGTTCGTCGTCGCCAGCGGATCGAGGCCCAGCTTGTACGACTGGTGGCCATATTCAGCCACCGCGGCAAAGCCCACCGGGCCGGCCGGTAGGTGGAATAGGTCGGCCTTGTTGACCTGGAACGACACGCCCTGCTGGCGCGCGACCGGCTTGTAGGTCGTGCGCGCTGTGATCGAATTGAACTCGGCGGTGGTCAGGGGCGTGTAGAGCCGCGCCGGGTCGGCGTTGAAGATGGCGTAGCCGCTGTCCGCGTCGACGCCCAGCTGCGACCCTAGGAAGAAGGCCGTGGCTTTCGAGGTGACGACCTTGGGCCAGCTGATCGACGAGCGATACTGGCTGAAGTTGTAGAACGCCTCGTAGTCCCAGCCGCCGCCCAGCGAGCCCTTCACCCCGGGGGTGATGCTGAAGGTGCGCGAGACGTTCTTGATGAAGCCCTTGTTCAGCCCGCCCATCTCCTCGGGCGTGAAGTTGCGGTGCCACAGATCCAGCGCGCCGGTGAACTGGTTGTAGAAGATGCCGTCCTCGCTGCCCTCGGCGTCCTGGTATTCCCAGTTCAGGACGTCCTGGAACTGCCGGGTGCGGCTGTAGCCCGCCGAGATGTCGGCGAAGAACGAGAGGGTGTCGCGCGGTGCGTAGTTCAGCGAGGCGACGACGTTGGCGCTCTTGCGCTCGCTGACGATCGTGCCGTAGCCAATCGAGCTGTAGCTGCCGCAATAGTAGCCTGGACCGTAGTCGTCGAGATCGGGGTCATAGGCGCCCCAGCCCGGCCGGCTGGCGTATTCGATCGACCCGTCGTTCAGTTTCGACAGCGTCTTGCAGGTGCTGGCGCCGGGGTCGACATAGACGTCCTCCGACGGATCCATGCGCAGGAAGTCGCGCCGCGCGATGGCCGTGCGGCTGCTGGGGCTGTCCTTGGTGCTGTCCTGGATGTCGCGGTCATAGGCCCACATCGGGCGCTGGTTGACGAACTCGCCGCCGATCACCAGGTCGAAGTCGCCCCTGGAATAGCCGCTGGACACATTGACCCGCTGGCTGGCGCCGCCGCCGTGCTCGTATCCGCCGAAGGTCACGTCGACCGTCGTGCCGTCGACCTTCTTCTTCAGATTGAAGTTCACCACGCCCGAAATGGCGTCCGAGCCATAGACGGCCGAGGCGCTGCCGCTCAGCACCTCGATGCGGTCGATCATGCCCAGCGGGATCGACGAGGTGTCGGTGAAGGCGCTCTTGCCGTTGTAGGGCAGGGGGAAATCGGCGATGCGCCGACCGTTCACCAGCACCAGCGTGTGGTTGGGACCCAGGCCGCGCAGGTCGACCTGCTGAGCGCCGGGGGTCCAGTCCATGCCGCTGGACGACTGCTGGGTCTGGGTTTCGCCGCCGTTCTGGGTCAGGGCGCGCATGACGTCCGGAACGCTGTTGAAGCCGGAGGTCTTGATGGTGTCGCTCGTGATGACCGTGACCGGGGCGGGGCCCTCGGTCGCGATGCGGGGGATGCGCGAGCCGGTGATCACCAGCGCCTCGACGGCGTCGTCGCCGGTGGTCGGCGTCGTCTGAGCGGCGGCCTGGCCGACGATCATAAGGCCGGCCGCGCCGGCCAGAGCGCTGGCGCGAAGAAGATGCGTCTTCATCGATATCCCCCTTTTTGTTGCGCCGACGGTCCTGGCCCGAGAGCTCGAACCTCGGCGTTTGCTCCGAGATTGAGCGCATTTGGATCGCGACTTTCTCAGATTGGAAGTCGGAAATGACAGATTGTCAAAACTTATGGACATATTGCGCGCAGCATGCAGCAATTTGGTCATAGCGCCGCGTTGTTGGGCGACGGAGTCGTTCCTGGCGGTGGAACGCGTTGTCGCCATCGCGAAAACCCGCGAGGCGGTTAGGCTTGGCCGAACGGAGGAAGCCAGATGGTTCGATGGGCGTCGGCGATGGCCATGGTCGCGCTGCTGACGGGCGCAAGCGTTGCGTGGGCGGCGACGCCGGCGGGTCCTGACGCCGTCGGGCCCGGTTACGAGTACTACGTGATCGGCGACGTGAACGCGCCGACGCCCGGCAAGACGGGACCGCTGTTGGGGCTGTTCGGCGGCGGCGACTGGCCCATCGAGGCCTTCCGGGCGTTCGTCAAGCAGTCGGGCGGCGGCCACATCGTCGTGCTTCGCGCCCGCGGCGGCCGGGAGCTGCAGGACGAGATCTACAACGACGTCGGCGGCGTGGCCTCGGTCGAGACCCTGGTGATCCACGACGAGGACGCCGGCGAGGACCCCAAGCTGCTGGCGGTCATCGCGCGCGCCGACGGCATCTTCTTCGGCGGCGGCGACCAGAGCAACTACGTGCGGGCCTGGAAGGGCACGGCGCTGAACAAGGCGCTGGACGCCCACGTCAAGGCCGGCAAGCCGATCGGCGGCACCAGCGCGGGTCTGGCGGTGCTGGGCGGCTATGTCTACGGCTGCCTGGACTCGATCAGCCTGACCTCGCCGGACGCCCTGAAGAACCCCACCGGGTCCAGCGTCACGCTGGTGCGCGATTTCCTCCACCTGCCCTACCTGTCGAAGGTCATTACAGACACCCACTTCGACAAGCGCGATCGGCAAGGGCGGCTGGTGACCTTCGTCGGGCGGCTGATCCAGGAAGAGAACGACACGGCGATCACCGGCCTGGGCGTCGACGAGGCCGGCGCCATGCTGGTCGATGGACAGGGAATCGGCCGTTACTACGGCCCTGGCCATGCCTGGCTGGTGCGTCCGCTGAAGAAGCCCTCTGACATCATCGCCGGACAGCCGCTGACCTATGCGTCCTTCCCGATCGTCGGGTTGGGTCCCGACAGCACCCTGGATTTCAAGACCTTCCAAGTCACCAAGCCCGACTTCACCATCACCGCGCGGGTCGACAAGGGAACGCTGATCCGCAGTGATCGATGACACTCTCCGCCAGACCGAGATCCCAATGACGTTTCAGACCCTTCGCCGTTTCGCCCTTGCCGCCCTTTGCGGCGTCGCCCTCTCCGGCCCGGCGGCGGCGGCCGACAATGCGCCCAAGTGGTCCCTGGCCGTGCACGGCGGCGCAGGCGTGCTGGAGCGCGGGGAGCTGACGCCCGAGAAGGACAAGGCCTTCCGCGCCGGCCTGGACGCCGCGCTCGAGGCGGGCGCCAAGGTCCTGAAGGCCGGCGGCTCCAGCCTCGACGCCGTCGAGGCGGCCGTGCGGGTGCTGGAGGACAATCCCCTGTTCAACGCGGGCAGGGGCGCGGTCTTCACCGCCGAGGGCCGCAACGAACTGGACGCGGCGATCATGGACGGCGCCACCCTGAAGGCCGGGGCCGTCGCCGGCGTGACGCGCACGCGCAACCCGATCAGCCTGGCCCGCGCGGTCATGGAGAAGTCGCCCCACGTCCTGCTCGCGCGCGAGGGCGCGGACCAGTTCTCCAAGGAAAAGGGCCTGGAACAGGTCTCGCCGGACTATTTCTATACCGAAGATCGCTGGCGTCAGCTTCTCGCCTGGCGCAAGGATCACCAGGCCATGCTGGACCCAACCCACCTTTTCGGCACGGTCGGCGCGGTCGCCCTGGACCAGGCCGGCCACGTCGCCGCCGCCACCTCGACCGGCGGCATGACCGGCAAGCGCTGGGGCCGCATCGGCGACAGCCCGATCATCGGCGCGGGGACCTATGCGCGTGATGGGGATTGCGCAGTGTCGGCCACCGGCTCGGGCGAATATTTCATCCGGGAAAGCGCCGCGCGCCAGGTCTGCGACCGCGTGGCCTGGAAGGGCGAGACCATTCAGCAGGCCGCCGACGGAACCATGGCCTCGATCACCAAGATCGGCGGCGACGGCGGGCTGATCGCCATCGATGGCCAGGGGCGGGCCGCGTTCGGCATGAACGACCTGGGCATGTATCGCGGCGCGATCTCCTCGGCGGCGCCGACGCCGCGGACGGCGATCTATGCCGACGAGCCTTCACCGCGTTGATCTCAGGCGCCAGCAGGGGGAGTGGGCGTGCCGAAATCGGATGACCGGGGACTGAGCGACCTGGACCGGCGCCTGCTGGCCATGTTGCGGGAGGATTCCCGCCAGCCGGTGACCAAGCTGGCCAGCGACCTGGGCCTGTCGCGCGCCAATGTCTATGCGCGCCTCAGCCGCCTGGAGGAGGACGGGGTCATCGGCGGCTACACCGTGCGGCTGGGCGATCCCTACGACCGGCGGCTGATCCGCGCCCAGGTGATGATCAAGGCCCAGCTGAAGCATGCCAAGACGATCGAGGAATCGCTCGCGGCCATCCCCGAACTGTCGGCCCTGCATGCGATCAGCGGCGAGTACGACCTGATCGCGGTGGTCGAGGCCGAGACCGTCGGCGAGCTGAACGCGCTGATCGACCGCATCGGCGAGATCGAGGGCATCGAGCGGACGACCTCATCGATCCTCCTGGCGACGAAAGTCCTGCGCTAGGACGTACCGCGGCGGTTTCTCTCGCCGGACGCGGCCAAGTCGACGGTTTCCGGGGCGCGCGCCGGCATAAGCTGTTGCGTGAGCTTCAGCGGAGAAACGTCTTGAGCCTCCAGCGGATCGACACCGGACCCGGATTTCTGGGCGTCGCGGCCGACGCCGGCCGTCCCGACGCCTTGCTACGCGCCCACGTGATGTTGCGGCTGGCGCGCCGCGACCTGGCCGAGGCCGAGCGTGCGCTGGCGCAGGTCCACGGCCTGACCGCGCTGCATCAGATTTCCGGCGACTATGATCTGGTCGCGGTGATCGAGGCCTCCCACGTCGAGGCCCTGGACGCGGCGATCGCCCGGATCACGCGTCTGCGCGGCGTCGGCGCCGTCATGACCTCGCGCCTGCGGTCCTCGGTCAGCCAAACCCGCGCCCGGTCTTTCGCCGCCGCCTAGGTGTCGACTCCGCCGCCTGCAACGCGCCAACACGAGAGCCTGCCGTGGAATTTCCCTATCCGAGCCTGATGTTCCTGGCGGACGTCGATCGCGTCAGCGCCAAGACCGCCCTGGGCGTCGCCTACTGGCGGCCGGACGCCTGCGCCGGTCAGCTTCGCCTGCCCGGCTGCGAGGTCGATCTGGGCCTGCCGGAGATGACGCCGAGCGCCGCCAAGGCCGCCGGGGCGCGCTCGCTGCTGATCGGCGTGGCCAATGCCGGCGGCTTCATCCCGCCACACTGGGAGGCCGTGCTGATCGAGGCGCTGGAAGCCGGCCTGGACCTGGTCTCCGGCCTCCACACTCGCCTGGCCAGCCTGCCGCGCGTGCGCGAGACGGCCGAGCGGTTGGGGCGGCGGCTGCTGGAGGCGCGCGAGCCCGATCCCCGATTCAGCGTGGTCGGCGAAGGCGTCAAGCGCGACGGCCAACGCCTGCTCACGGTCGGCACGGACTGCGCCGTCGGCAAGATGTACGCGGCCCTGGCGATCACCAGGGAGCTCAAGGCGCGCGGCGTCAGGGCCGATTTTCGCGCCACGGGCCAGACCGGCATCTTCATCGCCGGCTCCGGCGCGCCGATCGACGCCATCGTCTCGGACTTCGTGGCCGGCGCGGCCGAGGTGCTCAGCCCGGCGGCGGCCGAGGATCATTGGGACATCATCGAGGGGCAGGGCTCGCTGTTCCACCCCGCCTATGCGGGGGTCTCCCTGGGCCTCCTGCATGGCAGCCAGCCGGATGTCCTGGTCGTCTGCCATGACGCCACGCGCGCGACCATCGACGGTCTCGAGGCCTTCCCCGTCCCCAGCCTGGCCGAGGCGATCGAGCTGAACCTGCGGCTGGCGCGCCTGACCAATCCGGCGGCGCGGGTGATGGGGATCTGTATCAATACCTCGCGCCTGTCGCCCCCAGCGGCTGCTGACTATCTGCGAACGACCGCCGTCGAACTGGGCGTTCCCTGCTGCGACCCGGTACGCACCGGGGTGACGGGGATCGTCGACGGGCTGCTGGCCGGATCGATCCGGCGCGGCGCGGCCTGATGCGCCTGACCGCGCGCGAGCGGGTCCATGCCCTGCTCGAACCGTTCGTCATCGCCCGCAAGACCTATACCGAGGCCGTGGTGGTCGAGGTCGAGATCGAGGCGGACGGCGTGGTGGGCCGGGGCGAGGCGGCGGGCGTCGACTATCGCGGCGACACGCCTGATCGGATGCTGCGTCAGCTACGCGACCTGTCCGGGCGCCTGGATCGCGACGCGCGCCTGGACCGCGCCGATCTGCCGACCCGCTTGCCGCCCGGCGGCGCACGCAACGCGGTCGACTGCGCGCTCTGGGACCTTGAGGCGAAGCGATCCGGCGTACCGGCCGTCGTTCGCGCGGGTTTGGCGCCGCTACGCCCCCTCGAGACTTTCGTCACCTTGGGCATGGATACGCCCTCGGCCATGGGGGACAAGGCCGCGCGCTGGGCGCAGCGTTACGCGGCGCTCAAGGTCAAGCTGGGCGACGCCGACGACATGGCGCGGCTGGAGGCGATCCGGGCGGCCGCGCCGCGCGCTCGCCTGATCGCCGACGCCAACCAGGGCTGGACGCTGGCGCAGCTGAACGATCGCGCGTCACGCATGGCGCAGCTGGGCGTGGAGTTGCTGGAGCAGCCGCTGCCGGTCGGGCATGACGACGCGCTTTTCGACTATCGCGGCGCTGTGCCCCTGTGTGCGGACGAGTCGTTCGACGATCGCGCGGACCTGGATCGGATCGTCGGCCGCTATGCCTTCTGCAACATCAAGCTGGACAAGACTGGCGGACTGACCGAGGCGCTGGCGCTGGCGGACGCGGCGCGCGAACGAGGCCTGCGGTTGATGGCCGGCTGCATGGAGGGCACGTCCCTGGGCGTCGCCCCGGCGCTGCTGCTGGCGCAGAGCTGCGAGATCGTCGACCTGGATTGCCCGATGCAGCTGGTCCGCGACGTCGACGGCGGCTTCGGCTACCATGACGGCTGGCTGAGGCCGAACGGGCCCGGGCTCTGGGGATAGGACCTCAGGTGTCCAGGTCCCGGGCCGTCGCCAGCAGCGCCGTCAGGTCGAGGCCGGCCTCGCCCTTCAGCTTCTTGGTGACCGGCAGGGTGACGTAGTCGAACGAGACGTTCAGGGTGTCGAGCATGTGCTCCATGATCGTCTGGTAGTGCTCGATGCCGAAGGCGGCCACCGTGATCAGATAGTCGACCCCGCCCAGCACGGCCTGGCAGCCGATGACGTTGGGCAGGTCGGCGATCCCGGCCTCGAAGACCTTGGCCTTGGCGTACGAATAGTCGGTCAGCTTGATCTGCACGACGAAGGTCGAGAGCTTGGCCAGTCGACCGAGGTCGATCTCGGCGTGGTAACCCCGGATGATCTTGGACTTCTCCAGCCGCTTCATGCGTTCCCAGCAGCGCGACGCGGAGAGACCGACCAGCTCGCCCATCGCGGCCTTGGTGACTCGCCCCTGGCGTTGCAGCAGCGCCAGGATCTTGATGTCGATCCGGTCGAGGTCCTTGCGCTGGTCGGTCATGGGCCGTCCTTGATGATCGTGCTCCCAGGCTTAGCGCAACGGCGGCGGGAAAGGTAAGCGCCGGCGCCGGGACCGAGGAGAACTCCTGGCGTCGCCGGCGGTGGAAACGACGGAAACCTTCGCCGGCGCGCGCTAGAGTCCGCGAGGCAATAGAGCGTGGACGCATGAGACTTCACCTGTTCGGTTCGGCCCTGGGTCTGGGGCTCGCGTGTCTGTTGGGCTCCAGCGCCCTGGCCTCGACGCTGATCGTCCGCGCCAAGGTGGTCGATGGATCCGGAGGACCGGCGCGCGCCGTCAACGTCAGGATCGACAAGGACCGCATCGTCGCCGTCGGCCGGCTCAAGCCCGCGCCGGGCGAGGCGGTGGTCGACGCCAAGGGGCTGATCCTGGCGCCCGGCTTCATCGACGCCCACAGTCATCACGATCGCGAGGCGGACAGGACGCCGGACATGGCGATGCTGACCGCCCAGGGCGTCACGACCATCGTGGTCGGTCAGGACGGTGGCTCGACGCTGCCCCTCAGGACCTATTTCGAGCAGCTGCTCCGCTCGCCCCTGGCCGTCAATCTCGCCTCCTATACCGGCCATGGCAGCTTGCGCGCCCGCGCCATGGGCCAGGACTACAAGCGCCCGGCCAACCCGGCCGAGATTGCGAGCATGAGCGCGGACCTGGCCGACGACCTGCGCGCTGGCTCGCTGGGGCTGTCGACGGGACTGGAATATGATCCGGGGATCTACGGGCCGCCGGAGGAGGTCGTGGCTTTGGCCAAGACCGCCGCGGCCGGCGGAGGGCGCTATATCAGCCACCTGCGCAGCGAGGACGTGAAGCTGGACGCGGCGATCGACGAGATCATCGCCATCGGCCGCGAAGCCAAGCTGCCCGTGCAGATCTCGCACCTGAAGATCGGCATTGTCGACCGTTGGGGCGAGGCGCCCAAGATCCTCGCCAAGCTGGACGCCGCTCGCGCCCAGGGCGTGGACATCACCGCCGATGTCTATCCCTACAGCTATTGGCAGAGCAATCTGTCGGTGCTGCTGCCCGAGCGGAACTTCGAGGATCGGGCCGCCGCGCGGTTCGCCCTGTCCAAGCTGACCACGCCCGAGGGCTTGCGGATCGCCGTGTTCGCGCCGGATCCTTCCCTGGTCGGCAAGACCATCGCCCAGATCGCGACCGAGCGGCATGCCGATCCGGTCGAGACCTATCTGGCGCTGACCCGGCAGTCGGAGGCTTATGGCGCGGCCCACCCGGATGTCGAGCGGGTGGACGCGGTGATCGGCTCGGCCATGGCCGAGTCCGACATCGCCGCCTTCGTCGCCTGGAAACACGCGGTGATCTGCTCGGACGGCATGACCCACGGCCTGCATCCGCGAGGGTTCGGGGCCTTCGTCAAGATCCTGCGGGTCTATGTCCGGGAAAAGCATCTGCTGACGCTCGAGCAGGCCGTCCACAAGATGTCGGCCCAGACGGCCACCCAGCTTGGCCTGGCCGAACGCGGGACCATCGCGCCGGGCTTTTACGCCGATCTCGTGCTGTTCGATCCCGCGCGCATCGCCGATCGTTCGGATCTGGCCCGCCCCAACGCCTTGGCGACCGGCGTCAGCACGGTCTGGGTCAACGGCGTCGTCGTGTGGGACAACGGCGCCCCGACCCGGGCGCGGCCTGGACAGGTCGTGCGCCGGGCCGGCTGGCGGCCGGGCGGCTAGGCGGCCTCGGTCATCTTGAAGATCCCCTGGGCGTTGCCGCTGTCGAACCGCAGATCCAACCGCTCGATCCCATGCTCGTCGACGAAGCGGTCACGGCTGATGAACTCGTGGAACGAGCCGGGGACGATCCGGACGTCCTCGCCGGCGTCGGTGATGAAGACGCGCGAGACCGGCTGGGCCTTGAAGGCGGTCTGGCGCACGCGGCCCGAGCCGGAGATCTCGACGGCGTCCTTGATCGGCCGGCCCAGGGCCCTCTGGGCGTCCGATACGGCCTGGACGTCGGGAACGCGATCGGTCGCATGGTTGAAGGCCTGGCCCTCGGTCGCGATCCAAGCGGCCTCGGCCGACTCCGCCTTCAGCGCCTCGTAGTGCTCCAGGCGCAGCGGGCCGTGAGTGCGGGCGAAGGCGGCGATGACCTCGGGAAGGGCGGCGCGCGCCGGCTCCAGATCGCAAGCGCCGTCGGCCGCGAAGGCTTCCAGGGCGGTCCTGGCCGCCGGACCGAGAGCGTCGGCGGACGAGTCGAACACGGCGTGGGCGATCACCTGGAAGGCCGGCGAAAAACGCTGGACGTGCAGTTCGCTGACGAAGAACTGAGGGATCGCCTCGGGCACGTCGACCTGGGCGTAGGCGCGGCCGGTCATCTTCAGCCGATCCAGCGGATAGACGTCGGCCACGACGTAACCCAGGGGCTCCAGGATGCGGGCGAATGCTCGGTGTCCGGCCGGCAGGACGCCGGTCGGGCCGCCGCCGAAATCGATGGTGCGCAGAGCGCCGTGGTCGAACAGGACCCGGTGGCCCTCGGCCCGACGCTCGGCGACATAGGTCGCGCCCAGGGGCACGCGGTTCATGACGTCGTGGAACAGCGCCGCGTTCAGGGCCATGGCGAAGACCGCGCGGGAGACCGGTCCTTCGGTCTCGGCGGTCAGCACTGGCGAGATCTCCAGGATATCCAGGATCGAAGCGGCGGCCTTCTGGCCCAGGGCCGAGGCGACGAGCGTGGAAAGGTGCGACATGGTTCTAGGCCTCAGACGTCGAAGGTGACGCCCTGCGCCAGCGGCAGGGTGGTCCCGTAGTTGATGGTGTTGGTGGCCCGCCGCATGTAGGCCTTCCAGCTGTCGGAGCCGGCCTCGCGACCGCCGCCGGTCTCCTTCTCGCCGCCGAACGCGCCGCCGATCTCGGCGCCAGACGGGCCGATATTGACGTTGGCGATGCCGCAGTCGCTGCCCTCGGTCGACACGAACAGCTCGGCCTCGCGGACATTCAGGGTGAAGATCGACGACGAGAGGCCCTGGGCGACGTCGTTCTGGGCGGTGATCGCGTCGGCCAGCGCGCTGTAACGCATGACGTAGAGGATCGGAGCGAAGGTCTCGTGACGGACGATGTCGGCCTGATGATCGATCTCGACCAGGGCGGGGGCGACATAGAAGGCGTCCGGCCCGGCGATGTCGACGCGGGCTCCGCCGGTGACCTTGCCGCCGGCCGCGCGAGCCTGCTCGAGGGCGGACTGCATGGCGTCGAAAGCGGCCTTGTCGATCAGCGGCCCGACCAGCACGCCGCTGGCCCGCGGATCGCCGACGGGGACGGTCGGATAGGCGGCCTTCAGGCGCGGCACGAAGGCGTCGTAGACGCTGTCGTGCACGAACAGGCGGCGCAGCGTGGTGCAGCGCTGGCCGGCCGTACCCATGGCGGCGAAGGCCACGCCGCGCAGGGTCAGGTCCAGGTCGGCCGACGGTGCGACGATGGCGGCGTTGTTGCCGCCCAGTTCCAGAAGGGCGCGGGCGAAGCGGGCGGCCAGGCGCGGCCCCACCTGCCGTCCCATGGCGGTCGAGCCGGTCGCCGACACCAGCGGAACCTTGGGGTGATCGACCAGAACCTCGCCCACGGCGCGGCCGCCGATCAGCAGCGTGGACAAGCCGTCGGGGGCGTCCGGGCCGAACTTGGCGCAAGCCTTCTCGAACAGCGCCTGGACCGCCAGGGCCGTCAGCGGGGTCTTTTCAGAAGGCTTCCAGACCACGGCGTCGCCGCAGACCAAGGCCAGGGCCGCGTTCCATGACCAGACGGCGACCGGAAAATTGAAGGCGCTGATCACGCCCACCACCCCCAGCGGGTGCCAGGTTTCCATCATCCGGTGCGACGGACGCTCGGTCGCCAGGGTCAGGCCGAACAGCTGGCGCGACAGGCCCGTGGCGTAGTCGCAGATGTCGATCATCTCCTGCACCTCGCCCAGGCCCTCGGAGGCGACCTTGCCCGCTTCCAGGGTGACCAGGGCGGCCAGGTCGGCCTTGGCCGCGCGCAGTTCCTCGCCCAGCAGGCGGACCAGCTCGCCCCGGCGCGGGCCCGGGATCCTGCGCCAAGCCAGATAGGCCTGATGGGCCGTCTCGATCGCCGAGGCGGCCTCGGCGGCGCTGTGTTCGCGCAGGCGCGCCACCACCTCGCCGGTGACCGGCGAGCGGGCGGCCAGAGAGCCGCCGTCAAGAGCGGCGGGGTCGACGCCCAGGCGCGTCAGCAGGGCGCGCGCGTCGGCGATGGCGGAAGGCATGGCGGTCATCGGAAGTCCTGGCGAGAGGGAGGGCGAGACAGGGCGGGCGCCAGCCGGATGCTGGCCGATCCGCGCCCGAACACGGCCGCTACGGCGGCAGCGTAGTCCTGCACGGCGGGCGGCGTGAAGCGGTCATAGGCGTCCTGAACGGCGCGTCCCAGGCCATGCTCGCCGCTGAAGCTCGCGGAAAAGCCATCGATCGCCAGGGTCAGCACCGCCTCGCGCAGGGCCGCGCGGCGATCGGGCTCGGCGGGACCCACAAGGTTGAAGTGCACGCCGCCGTCGGCGACGTGGCCGAAGTCGCAAAGGTCGTAGTCCGGAAAATCGGCGGACAGCATTGCCGTCGCCTCTCGTCGAAAGCGCGCCAGGTCGCGGCGACGGAAACTGAGATCGAAACCCATCACCGGGCCGCTGGCCCGCAGGCCTTCCGACAGGGCGTGGCGCAGGGCCCACATCTTGCCGGTCGGACCGAACAGGGCGTCGGCCAGGGGCGCGTCGTCGCGTTCCAGCAGCTGGCCGGCGATCTGCTGCAAGGTCTCGTCCAGGTTGGCCTCGCCCTCCCGCGGCGACCAGGCGCGGGTCAGCTCGACCAGCACGGCGTAGTCGGGAACGCCGCCGGCGAACGGATTGGCGAGGGAGGGGACGTGGGCGATGGCGCGTTCCATCGCCGCCCGAGACATGCCCTCGAATGCGGTCAGCATCGCGCCGGCCTCGGCTTCGAAGGCGCATAGCAATGGCAGCACCGCATCGATGTCGCGTGGGACCAGCAGGGCGGCCGCCGTCTCGCGCGGGCGATGATGGACCTCGACCGTGACCTTGGTGATCACGCCGAACGCGCCGCAGCCGCCGACGAACAGCTGACGCAGCGCGATCGCGGCGTTGTCCTTGCGCAGGCCCTGCGACAGCGTCAGCACCGTGCCCTCGGCGTCGGGCAGCACCACCTCCAGCCCGAGCACGTGGCGGCGCATGTCGCCATAGCGCAGAAAGCGGGCGCCGCCCGTGTTGGTGGCGGCCATGCCGCCCAGGCTGGGATCCGCGCCCAGGTCGATGGGCAGGAACAGCCCGTGCGGCTCCAGGGCCGCGTTGAGCGCCGACAGGCGCACGCCGGCGCCGACCGTGGCCGTGCGATCGGCGGCGTCGATCTCGAGCGTGCCGGTCAGGCGATCGAGCGACAGCACCACTTGCCGGCCGCTCGCGTCGGGCGTCGAGCCCTCGACCAGGCCCGTATTGGCGCCCTGCGGAACGAAGGCCAGACCCTCGCGCACGCAGTAGCCCACCGTCGCCGAGACCTGGGCGGTGGTCGCCGGTCGCACGACCGCCGCCGCCAGGCCGCTGGCGTAGCGGGCCGGCGTCTCGTAAGCGGCCCGCGCGGCGGGGTCCAGAACCAGGCCGGAAGGCCCGACCAGGGCTTCCAGCGCGGCCAGATGGCGAACGCTCAGCATGTCAGGCGGCGATGTCGTCGGCCTGGCTCGGGGCGTAGAGGCGTCCGAAGCGATTGGCCAGGAAGTCGGCCAGCGCCACGTCCTCCTGGCGGACGAAGCCGGAGGACGGCAGTTTACCTTCGGCCAGCAGGTCCAGCACGGCGCAGATGCCCGCCGCCGTGGTGATCTGGATGGCGCTGCGGGCCCGGCCGCCGATCTGGGCGCCGTAGATCTTCTGGGCGTAGGTCTCCTGCATCAGCCGGCCCCCGCGCAGGCCGCTGACGCTGGCGAACACGATCACCACGTCCTGCAGGGTGGCGGGCAAGGCGTTCTCCAGAATGTCCTTCAGCACCGCGCGCCGGTCGCGCAGGCGAAGATCGTGCAGCAACGCCTTCATCAGCGCCGCGTGGCCAGGATAGCGGATCGTCCGATACGACAGGTTGCGCACCTTGCCGTCCAGGGTTTCGCACAGCGTGCCGAGCCCACCCGAGGTGTTGAAGGCTTCGTACAGCACGCCGTCCAGGGCGAACTCCTCGCGGTCCTCCAGCGGCTGGGTCTCGCGGCGCACGCCGCCGACGATGGCCTCGCACGGTTCGCAATACTCGTTGATCAGGCCGTCGGTCGACCAGGTCAGATTGTAGTTCAGGGCGTTGGACGGGAACTTGGGCAGGGCGCCGACTCCCATGCGCACGTCGTGCAGGTCGTCGAAGCGCTGGGCCAGGTCATAGGCCGCGATGCCGATGAAGCCCGGGGCCAGGCCACACTGCGGCGCGAACGCGCTGCGGGCGTCCTGGGCTAGCGCCTTGACCGCGCGTGTGCTGGCCACGTCCTCGGTCAGGTCGAGATAGTGGGCGCCGGCGGCCCTGGCCGCGCGGGCGATGGCCACGGTCAGGTGGAAGGGCGCCGCGCTCAGCACGGCGAACTTGCCAGCCAGCAGCCGATCGAGGGCCGCCTCGTCGGTAATGTCGACCTGAACCTTGTCCACCGGCGCCGTGGTCTCCAAGCGCTCCAGCGCCTGGGCCGAGGCGTCGGCGACGGTCACCGCGTAGTCGCCGCACCCGGCCAGCATCTCGGCGATCATCGACCCGATCTTGCCGCCCCCGACAACCACGACCGCTTTCATCTGTCCTGCTCTCCCTCGAAAGACGAGGCCATGATGCGGGGCGCACAAGCGATTCATAGTAGCGCTATCGTCGAAATGCTCGGAGAATGTCGGCGAAACGCAGGGGGTATATTGGCGAAGTGACGATCGACGCCGTTGACCAGAAGCTGCTCGTGGCGTTGCGCGAGAACGGCCGGGCCTCGACGGCCGACCTCGCCCGGCGAGTGGGACGCTCACGCACGACCGTCCAGAGCCGGATCGAGCGCCTGGAACGCGAGGGCGTCATCGTCGGCTACGCCGTCCGTCTGGCGCCGGATCATGAACACGGCGCCGTGCGCGCCCAGGTGATGATCAAGGTCGCGCCCAAGGAGAGCCGGGCGGTCGAGGCGGCCCTGCGCGCCATATCCGAGGTGCGCGTCCTGCACTCGGTCAGCGGCGACTTCGACATGATCGCCGTGGCGGCCACCGCCTCGGTCGCGCGGATGGACGAGGTGATCGACAGCATCGGTCACCTGCCGGGCGTCGAGCGCACGACCTCCTCGATTATCCTGTCGACCAAGTTCGATCGGTAGATCGGTTGCGCTTTGGAGGCGTCGGCTGGCGCCCACGGTGTCGTGCGAAATCTGGACGCCGACCAGGCGAAGGCGTCACGCTCGCGGGGCGGCCGTTGAGGCGCGGACGATCAATCGCAGTTCGGCCTCGATCCCGTCGATCGGCTCGCCGCTGGATCGCGCGACGGCGATCGCCAGTCGCACGGCCGAGGCGGCCATGTCGGCGATCGGCTGGTGGATCGTGGTCAGTTCGGGCCACACCGTGGTCGCCACGGACGTGTCGTCGAAACCGGCGATGCTGAGGTCGGCGGGAACCGACAGCCCCAGGCCGTGGGCGACGGCATTGGCGGCCGCGGCCATGTCGTCATTGGCGGCGAAGATCGCCGAGGGACGACGGCGCAGGCTCAGGAGCTGGCGCGCGGCGTCCAGGCCGCCCCGATAGCTGAAGCCGCCGTCGACCACGTAAGCCTCGGGCACGGCCAGGCCCGCGGCGGTCATCGTTTCCCGGAAGCCCTGCTCGCGCCGCGCCGCCGTCGAATGCTCCGCCGCGCCGCGCACGAAGGCGATATCGATGTGCCCCAGGTCCAGCAGATGCCGCGTCATCAGCCGCGCGCCGTGGAAGTCGTCGATGAACACGGCCGGCGCGCCCTCGCGCGGCTCGGCGGTGGCGAAGCGCACCGCGCCGACCCCGGCCGTCTCGAGCATCTCGAGGATGATCGGATCGTCGCAGAGCGGCGGGGGCAGGACGATCGCACCGACGCCGGCCTCGATGAGTTTGCGCACGGCCTGGGCGGGCGTGGGATGGGCCTGGGTGGGTTCGACCAACAGCTGGCAACTGCTGAGGCTGGCCTGGCGAAAGGCGCCCATCAGATAGGTGCTGAGGTTCGACGAGCCGGCGTTCGAATAGAGGATGCCGATCTGGGCGATACCCATGCGCGTGGCGCGGGCGAGCGCATTGGGCCGATAGCCCAGCGTCGCGATGGCGTCCTCGACCTTGGCTCGCACGATGGGCCGCACATGCGGGTGCCCATTGACCACGCGAGAGGCGGTCATCGACGAGACGCCGGCTTGCCGAGCCACGTCGTGAATGGTCGGCGCCGGACGCTTTGGCGTGCTCAAGACAGTCTGGCCTTTCTCGGCGCGCCGCTTCATCCATCGCGCGGAGGCCTGATTTGCGGTTGATATCGTAAACAATGATCGGCTCCTCGTGAAGGGCGCCGATCCTTGCAGACATGTTGACGAGAAATGATATCGATATCAATATCGCTCGAGATTGAGCGACGTCATGGGCTTCGAGCGTGGACTCCACGCGACCGCGTTCAGTCGCATGTCTATGATATAAAAGGATAAAATCGTCTTTTAAGCGACTTCCCGAATCTCGTTGACAATTTTTGAAAGTCGCTGATATCGATAACACAAAGGGCGAGAGCATTCTCGGAGCCCTCGGAAACGACAACGCGGCCGGAAAGCCGGCTCGACGATCAAGGACCAAGGTCCGAAGGGGAGGTTTAGGATGGGTGCTCACAGCCCTCGGCGCGGTTCTCGCCGCGCCCTGCGCGTTTCTCGGATCGCCATGATCCTGATGGCCGGCGCCAGCACGCTCGCCTTCAACGCCGCGCACGCCCAGTCGGCGGTCAAGACTGGCGCGGCCAAGCCGGCGCAGGCGGAAGCCGACACGGCCGCGGTCGACGAGGTGATCGTCACCGCCGTGGGAGCCGGCACCGCCGCCAAGAAAGCCAATGTGTCCTTCTCGGTTCTGAACGAGGACGACATGTCCAAGTTCACGCCGATCAGCGCCGACGACATGTTGCGCGACATGCCCGGCGTGGTGGTCGAGTCGAACGACGGCGTAGCCCGCAACGAAGTGTTCACGCGCGGCATGACCATCGGCACGGGGTCGAACACCTCGGGCTATTTCTGGACGACGATCCTCGAGGATGGCCTGCCGGTCGTCCCGTTCAAGTTCGGCGGTTTCCAGGACGGCTACTTCTATCGCGCCGACATCTCGACCAGCCGCGTGGAGTCGGTGCGCGGCGGATCGTCCGCCACAGGGGTCACCACCTCGGTGGGCGCGACGTTCAACTACATCACGGGCAAGGTCCGGCCCGGCGGCGCGATCCAGACCCGTATCGGCTTCGAGGGCGAGGACCTGCACCTGTCCTGGAAGCAGATCGACGCCCAGTATGGCTGGGTCAACAAGGCAGGCGACCTGGGCGTCGGCGTCAGCGGCTTCTATCGAACCTCGAACGGCGAAGTGAAGCCTGGCTGGGACCTGAACCACGGCGGCCAGATCAAGCTCAACATCTACAAGGACTACAAGACGGACAACGGTTCCGGTTCGTTCAACCTGGTCGTCAAGCACCTGGACGACACCAACGCCGAACTGACGGCGTTCTTCCAACCGTCCTACGGCTACCAGAACGGCGAGGACATTCCCGGGTTCGGCCGTAGCGTGAACCTGTGGCTGCACGGTGGTCAGCAGACGGTCCCCAACTACTTCAAGCCGGGCGCGCACGAGCTGGATCCGTCCGACGGGTTCCGTTACCGGCAGGACGCCGTCTGGCTGCGCTGGAACCACGACGCCGGGCCCTGGAGCTTCGCCGGCGCGGTCCGCCTCGGCGAGACGCGGTATCGCGGCGAGGGCTACAAGTATCAGCAGCTGTCGTCCCTGGCCTCGGCCGCCGCAACGCGCGAGCGGTTCGGCCTCAATATCAACAACCTGGACCGCACGCCCGGCTACTACGAGTACTACAACGCCGCCGGCGCGCTGGTCGCCCGCGTGGCCAACAACGTCAACGGCTCGCAACTGGGGACGAATTACCGCACCGGCGCGGCCTGTCCTCGGGTGACCGCCACGACCTGGCAGAGCAACAGTCTCTGCATCGTCAGCAACACCTTGCCCAATCGCGACATCGACATGCGCGGCGGCCTGGTGACCGCTACGATTCCCAGCGCCAACGGCACGTTCAATTCCGGCGTCGTGCCGGTCGACGCCGCCTCGAAGGATCTGGTCCTGCTCACGCGGGTGGAAGACACCGAACGCTGGGCCGACGACTATGTCGGCAATTTCGGCGCGACCTATCGCGGCGACAACTACGCCTTCACGGCGGGCCTCTACCTGGCGCGGTCCAGCGAAGGCAACGATAACTGGGCCAACGGCCTGGGGGTCTCGGCCTGGGCGGACGGCCAGGTCCAGAACCTGAACGTCAAGTACGTCACGGCGACGGGTACGACCTATCAGCTGACCGATCCGGGCGGCTGGGGCAACTACGGCACCGGCCTGTTCACGACGGTGTCCCAGCGCGCCAAGATCCTGGAAGCCTCGCCCAGCCTCTGGGCCGCCTGGTCGCCCGGCAAATGGGACCTGAACGCCAGCGCCAAGTACCAGTACTTCCGGGCCAAGACCTATTCGGACACCTGGGACACGCGCAACGCCAACGCCGGCTCCCTCGCCAACGGCGGTCTGGATGGCGATCCGCTGACCGTCTACGACAATGTCTACATGGATCGGACCCAGGCCAAGCTGCTGAGGGTCAAGCGCGACCTGTCGATCTTCGACTGGACCGTCGCGATCGGGTACAATTTCAACGACCGCCACAAGGTCTACTACCGCTACATGGACGGCAAGCAGCCGGCGATGGGGGTCATCCAGCGCTACTCGACCGTCGCGACCCTGGTGCGCCCGCTCGGCCCGACCGCCTACGTCAAGGGCCATGAGCTGGCCTATACGTTCGGCGACCGCAAGTTCAACGGCCAGGTCACCTATTTCTACCAGAGCTTCGCCGTGAACGACTATCCGACGGCGATCGACAAGGACAACGTCTCGACCTACCTGCTGCCCGAGAACTTCAACCGCTACTTTACGCGCGGCGTCGAGGCCTGGGCCAAGTGGCAGGTGTTCAAGGACTTCGAGTGGTTCCCGTCGGTGACCTATCTGAACGGGCGCACCTCGGCGACGTACAACTGGCTGAACACCGGGGCGAACGGGCAGGGCGCCGACGACGACGTGCTGCGCATCGACTCGGGCCTGCTGTCGCGCTCGCCCAAATGGACGATCAGCAACACGTTCAGCTATCGCTACAAGGACTTCCGCCTGAACGTCCGCCATCGCTGGATGGACGAGCGCAAGCTGAACACCAATGTGCTCGACCAGCGCTATCTTCCCAAGCAGGACAATATCGACGCGTCGGTCCAGTATGTCGGCTTCTCGCAGACCCGCATCACGCTCGACGTCCGCAACGTCCTGAACAAGCAGTATGTGTCGGCCTACGATCCGATGATCAGCGCCAATCTGCCGACGAACGTCCAGCTCTACGATGTCGTCCAGCAACTGCCGGAATCCGGGTTCCTGCTGCGCCGCAACGCGCCGCGGTCGGTGTGGCTGACGGTCCGCAAGGACTTCTAGGCCGAAGGAGGGCGCGATGAGCAACGATCACGATCTGCGGCTCGTCGCGCCCTTCAGTCCGACGATCATCAAGGCCAGAATGCCCGACGGCGTCGTCCAGCGGCTGAACGCCCGCATCGACGACATCGTGGCGCGCGAGGACGAGCTCGCCGCCCGCGACTGGTCCCGGCATCTGGCCGGGGTGGTCAGCGCGGAGATCCGGTTCACCGACGTGATCCGCGAGACGCCGGACTTCACCGACTTCCTCTACGACGTGGCGCGCACCTACAGCTATCGCTGCGAGAACGCGCTGATGCACTTCAGCGACTACGGCCGCACCGAGGACCTGGCGGACAGGAAGCTGACGATCGAGATCAAGGAGGGCTGGGTCAACGACATGGTCGCCGGCGACTACAATCCGGCCCATTTCCATCAGGGTTGTCTCTACAGCAGCGTCGGTTTCCTGCGCGTCCCGCCGGGCTACGACGCCGAGTTCGCGGCCGACAAGGCCCGGCAAAACACCGTCGGCTGCCTGCAATTCATCGACAGCCGCAGCGCTGTGGGCGTGAAGAACCTGTTCACCGTCAAGCCGGCGGTCGGAGACTTCTATCTGTGGCCGTCGTGGATGCTCCACTGCGTCTATCCATTCAAGAGCCCCGGCGTGCGCCGGTCCATCGCCATCAACCTGGCCCTGGCCTGAGAGTTTCAGTTCATGTCCCACCGTCCGCTCGATCGTCGCACCGTGCTCCTTGCGGGAGGCGTGACGCTGGCGCCGTTGCCGGCGCTGGCCAAGCCGGCCGCCAGCGGCGTCGAGGCCGTGTCGCCCGACGGCGCGCTGCGCGTGCGCCTGGCCGTCGGCGCCAAGGGGGCGACCTGGAGCGTGCGCTGGCGTGACCGGACCATCCTGGCCCCCGGCGGCCTGGGCCTGGTGCTGGCCGACGGTCGCGTCCTGGGCGCGCGCGTGCGGGTGCTGAGGACCTCATCGCGCAAGATCACGGGTGAATGGACCCCGCCGTTCGGCATCCGTGATCGCTATGACCAGGCCTGCCAGGAGGCGCGCCTGGATCTCCTCGATCCGGCCACCGGCGCCGCGTTCAGCGTACTGGTCCGCGCCTATGATCACGGCTGCGCCCTGCGCTACGTTCTGAACGACGCCGGCAAGGCGGAGCGCCTGACCCTCTCCGGCGAGGCCACCCGCTTCCAGCTGCCCAAGGACGCCAGGCTCTACGCCAGCCGCGACGAGGGTGAGTATCAGGTCACGACCGCCGCCGGCCTGAACCCGGCGCCGCATCCGGACCTGACCGGCAGCTCCGACAGGGGGCCGCTCGCCGACCTGCCGGTCACGGCGATGCTGGGCCACGCCGCCGTGCTGATCACCGAGTCCGACCGCCTGCACTATCCGCGCGCCATGCTGCGCTCGGCGCCGGAGTCGGCGGACGGCCTGGCGGTTCACCTGATGCATTACCCGGCCCGCGCGACGGGCTATTCCGGTCCCGGCGACACGCCGGCCGAGCCGACCTTCCAACTCGCGCCGGGCCAGGCCACGCCATGGCGAACCTTGATCGTCGGGCCCAACGAGGCGTCGCTGCTGGAGCGCGCCGACCTGGTTCCGACCCTGGCCACGCCCAATCGCCTGGGCGATGTCGGCTGGGTGAAGCCGGGCAGGGCGGTGCGGGTCCGCAAGCCCTACACGACCGACGGGGGGCTGGCGGTGGTCGACTTCGCCGTCGCCCGCAAGCTGGACTACATCGAGTACGACGCCCATTGGTATGGCGACGGCACCGATCCCAGCGACGCCTCGCGACCGATCGCCGGCCTGGGCCTGCAGAAGATCATCGACACGGCCAAGGCCAGGGGGATCGGCGTCATCCTGTATGTCGACCGCGTGCCGGTGATGCGCCAGCGGGACCAGATCCTGAAGGCCTATCGCGACTGGGGCGTGGCGGGCTGCAAGTTCGGCTTCGTCTGGGAAGGCCGCCAGAGCGACAACGACTTCATCTACGACCTGGTCAAGGCCTGCGGCGAGCACAGGCTGCTGGTCAATCTGCACGACAATCTGCGGCCCGCCGGTCTGGAGCGGACCCTGCCCAACTACGTCGCGCTGGAGGGCGTGCGGGGCAACGAGCAGTTCCCGACCGCCACGCACAATGTCACCCTGCCGTTCACCCGCGCCGTGGCCGGGCCGATCGACTACACGATCTGCTACGCCAACGAGAAGAACCGCACGACCAAAGCTCATCAGCTGGCCATGGCGGCGGTCTACTACAACCCGCTGACCTTCCTCTATTGGTACGACGCGCCCGAGAAGTACGCGGGCCGCGACTGGCCTGATCTGCGCTGGTTCGACGAATGCCCGACCACCTGGGACGAGACCCGGGTGCTGGACGGCAAGATCGGCGAGTATGTCGTGGTCGCCCGCCGCCACGGCCAACGCTGGTTCCTGGGTGCGATGACCAACGAGGCGCCGCGGACATTAAAGGTCCCGCTGGATTTCCTGGGCGCCGGCAAGCGCAAGGCCAGCGTCTTCGCCGACGGCGAGCCGGCGGCCAAGCCGATGAAGACGCCGGTGGTGATCCGCGAGGCGGTGCTGGACGGTTCGGCGACCCTGACCCTGGACCTCGCGCCCAGCGGCGGCCAAGCCATCCTTTTCGAAGCCGCGAAGCAGTAGGAGAGGGCGCGTGAAGAGCCTCGTTTCCGGCCTGGCCCTGGCGGCCTGCCTGCTGGCCGCGCCGGCGCAAGCCCAGACGCTGCGTTCGGGCCATCCGTACTTGACCTTCAGCGACCGGCACGTCGCCCAGTTCAAGCAGCGCCTGCAAGACGACACCAGGGCCAAAGACGCCTGGGGCGCGGTGCGCGGCCGCGCCGACGCCGTGCTGACCAGGAAGCCGGCCAACGATCGCGAACTGAACGCCGCCATGATGGACCTGTCCCTGACCTACCGCATGACCGGGGAGCGCAAGTACGCCGATCGGGCCAAGGCGCTGCTGGAGGTCTATGCCGGCCGGACCAATTGGGTGACCGACAAGCCGCTGCTGGCCCGTTCGCCGGTCTGGAACTCGGACCTGGGCATGGGGACCAGCGCCTACGCCTACGGTCTGACCTTCGACGCCATCTACGACGCCCTGACGCCGGCCGAGCGCGACCGCCTGGCCAACGCCCTGGTCAGGGGTGCGATCAAGCCGATCCTGAACGACTGGATCGACGGCGCCGAGCGGATCCACAGTCTCGACACCATGGGCCACAATTGGTTCGCCCATATCGTGTTCGGAGCGGGCGTGGCGGCCATCGCGGTCAAGACCGAGACGCCCCAGGCCGACGACTGGCTGCGGCGCATCGACGAAGCCGCCGAGCAATGGGCCAACTACGACGGCAGCGTCATCGAGACCAAGCCTCAGCACTTCGCGTCGAACGGGGCCTTCGTCGAGAGCATCAACTACGCCGACTTCGCCGCCGAGGGCTATCTGCGCTTCCGCCGCGCCTGGCTGGACGCCTTCAAAGAGAAGCCGTCGCCGACGCCGCGCCTGGCGGGCCTGGCCGACTACTTCATCCAGAACGTCTATCCGACCAGCACAGGCGCGCTGTCGACCAACTTCGGCGACGGCAATCCGACGGTCAGCGGAGCCAGCGCCATCGTCAACCTGTGGGCCTCGGACGATCAGCAGCCGCGTTACCTCTGGTACCTCGACACGGTCCGGCGTAATCCCAACCAGGACGTCTTCGGCGACGCCGAGAACCTCACCCTATGGCCATCCGCCAAGGCGCGGGCGAGCGTTCCGCGAGATCCCGGCCTGCCGACCAGCTGGATCGACAGGGACCTGGGCGCGGCGACCCTGCGCTCGTCCTGGGCGCCGGACGCGACCTTCCTGGCGTTGCGCTCGGGCTTCACCTGGAACCACAACCACGCGGACGCCGGCAGCTTCATCCTTTGGCACAAGGGCAAGCAACTGCTGATCGACTCCGGCAACAGCAACTACGCTCGGCCCGAATACGACGGCTATTACCGGCAGAGCGTGGCCCACAACGTCGTCACCCTGGACGGCCAGGCCGAGCCGGCCAGCAACACCTATGACGGCTCGCATTTCATGGGCCGCGTGGACCATCTGGTGGACGCCGGCGATCTGCGCTTCGTGTGGGCCGACGCCACGGGCCCGAACGCCAAGACCTTCGAGCGCAAGTACCGCAGCTTTCTCTGGATCGGCGACACGATCCTGGTCATCGACGACCTGAAGGGCTGGGCGCCGGGGCAGTTCGAATGGCTGCTGCATTACGAGGGCGAGGCCAAGAGACAGGGCCAGGTCATCACCGTCAGGAACGGCGACGCCGAGGTGGCGGTGCGGCCGTTGTTCCCGCAGACCCTGCCGGACGGCGGCCTCTTCACGGACTATCCCGAGCTGCTGCGCCTGGCTGAGGGCAAGGGGCTGAAGGATCACGCCCCCGACGAGGTCCAGCCCTATCTGCGCCTGCAGGCGCCGGAGGTCACGGACCGCGCCAAGTTCGTGGTCGCCCTGACGCCCAACGGCGCCGACCCCGCGCCAAGCATCGAGCGCTTCGAGTCCAAGGATTGGCTGCTGGTCCGGGTGCGGCAGAAGGGCGAGGTCACGGACGTCTATTTCAACCTGCTGGCCGACGGTCGCATCCGCCACCGGAACGCCAACGCCGTGCTGGGCGGCTGGGAGACCGACGCCTACATCCTGGCCCTGACCTATCCCGAGGGCGGCGACGCCAAGACGCCTACGCGCTGGTTCGTCGCCGACGGCAGCTATCTGCGCCGCGACGGCAAGGTCGAGCTGGACTCGCTGTCCAAGGCCTTCGTGGTCAGGCGAGGGAGCGAGGCCAGCATCGAAGGGCAGCCGACCTACGCGGTCCGCCTGGCGTGTGATGGCGCGCGCTCGCTCAAGGTCGACGGCGCGGCCAGGGCTTGCGAGCGCGACGTGGCGCTCGTCAGGCGATCGCAGGCGCCCCGCTGAGAGCGCCGTCCAGTTCCGTCTAGCGGCAGGCGTCCATCGAAACTGAAAGAGCGGCCCCGTCGTAGGTCGCCAGCTTCGCATCCGTTTGCGTGGCGCAGGTGACGCGGAACCGGACGGTCTTGCGCATGCCGTTGAAGCCGCCCTGGCGAGGCGCGATGTCGAGCGTGCGCCGCTGGTCGTTCCAGGTGACGTTCACCGTCGCGTACTGGCCCTTTTCGTATCCGTAGCCGTCGCCGGCGTCGTCATAGAGCTGGAAGGCTCCGTCCTTGCCAGGATAGACGCGCAGCTCCAGCGGCTCCTGGCTGGGCTGGTCGGCATACTGCACGACGGGGCCCAGCGGCAGGATCGCGCCGGCCGGAACGTGCAGCGGGATGATGTCGATGTCGGCCTTGGCCGCCACGACCCGTCCGCCGTTGATCTTGGCCCCGGTCCAGAAGTCGTACCAAAGCCCCTTGGGCAGGTGCACGGTGCGGACGTCGGCGCTGGGCTGGATGACGGGACTAACCATCAGGTTGCGGCCGAACATGTACTGGTCGCGGACGATCAGGGCCGCGCGGTCCTCCCGGAAGTCCATGACCAGCGGCCGCATCATGGTGTCGCCCTGGCTCGTCACCCGCCACGAGGTCGCATAGATGTAGGGCAGCAGGCGGTAGCGCAGCTTGTCGAAGGCGATCAGGCGCTGCTGCGTGGCCGGGTCGAACGCCCAGAGCTCCTTGCCCGCGCCCGTGCCGTGCACGCGGAACATCGGATTGAAGACGGCGAACTGATACCAGCGGGTGAACAGCTCGGCATAGCCGGGATCCTTGGGATCGCCGCCGAAGAAGCCGCCAATGTCCGCCGACCAGTAGGGGATGCCGCTGATCGAGAAGTTCAGGGCGGCGGGGATCTGCTTGGCCAGGGTGTCCCATGTGCCCGTCACGTCGCCCGACCAGGTGATGGCGCCGTTACGCTGCTGGCCCGCATAGGCCGAGCGCGTCAGGATGAAGGCGCGTTTGTCCGGCATCGCGGCGCGCATGCCGTCGTGAACGGCGGTCGTGTGCAGCAGCGGATAGGCGTTGAAGGTCTCCGCCCCTGGACCGGCGGCGGTGGTCAGCGCCGCCATCTGCCCGGGCTTGCCGCCGAGCTCGGCTTCGGACCCGTCCAGCCACCAGCCATCGAAGCCGTAGCGGCCCAGATCGCGCATGATCTGGTTCCAGTAGATCGCTCGGCCCTTGGCCGACCAGGCGTCGTACCAGCGGCCCTGGCCAGCGGGATAGACGTTCGGATAGACCGGCTCGAACAGCGCGCCGGCCGCCTTGAGCTCGTCGTGGTTGGCGGTGGTCAGGTCGAACCGCGGCCAGACCGAGATGATGATGTGGGCGTTCTGGCGGTGCACCGCCTCGACCAAGCCGGCCGGATCGGGGAAGCGGGCGGGATCGAACTGGTGGCTGCCCCAGCCGCCGGGCTTCCAGTACTGCCAGTCCTGGACCACAGCGTCGAAGGGGACGCCCAGATCGCGATAGCGCTTCACGATCGACAAGGTCTCGTCCTGGGTCTGGTAGCGTTCCTTCGACTGCCACAGACCCCAGGTCCAGCGCGCCATCATCGGCGCCCTGCCCGTCAGGTTCCTGTAGCCGGACACGATTTGGTCGGCGTCGGGACCATAGATGAAATGATAGTCGACGCCGCCGCCGGCCTCGGAGCGAAAACGCAGGGTATTGGCGTTGTGCGGCGTCGCCACGTCGACCCGCGTCACGGCGGCGTTGTTCCACAGGATGCCGTAGCCCTTCGAGGACACCAGCATGGGCACCCCGACATCGGAATTGATCTGCTCCAGCAGGATGCTGGCGCCGCGATAGTCCAGCTGGCCGCCCTGATGCTGGCCCAGGCCGTAGATCGACTCGCCGCCATCCAGATCGAAGGTCTGCGCCGGCGCGCCGGGCTCGGGCGCCCCGCCGTCGCCCGGAACCCCCAGGATGCGTTCGCCCTTGGCGGTCTGGAACTCCATCTTGCCCGTGAGCCGGTCGACGCGGACGCGGACTGCCGGGGTCGCCACGACCACGGCCTCGGCGGTCTCCTGCAGCGTCCAGGCCACCGCGTCCGGTCGGGCGATCACGGCCGCGTTGTAGTTGCCGGACCAGTCGGGCTTGCGGTCCAGCCGGACATGGATGACCCGGTCGGACCAGGGTTCCAGCCGGAGCCGTCCCGCCGTCAGCTGGATTTCCACGCCCGTGTCGGTCTTCCGGACGGACGTCGCGACGGGGTTGGCGCGGGCGGCTAGGGGCGCCGCCAGGCAGAAGGAAGCGGCCAGCATCGCGATCGCGCTCACCGTGCCCGTCATCAAGCGCCGCATCCGTCCCCCTTCGCCGTTTCCGAACGGCTTCCTTCTGATCGCCCCTTAATAACTCAGACAAATTATTGGGCAAGAGGCGTTCAGGCCGCCTGAGGCGAAGGCTCGGCGCCACGGGCCGGCAGGCGTTCAGCGGGTACGGCCGCTGAGAAGAGATAGCCCTGCATCTCGGCGCAGCCGAGATCGCTCAGCGCCTGCATCTGGCCCACGGTTTCGACGCCCTCGGCGGTGACGCGGATGTTCATCGCCCGGCCCAGGCCCACCAGGGCTTCGACGATGGCCAGGGCGTCGGCGGACTTGCCCAGGTTCTGCACGAACGAACTGTCGATCTTGATCTTGTCGACGGCGAAGCTCTGCAGGTGGGCCAGGCTGGAATAGCCGGTGCCGAAATCGTCGAGCGCCACGCGCACGCCGGCGCCGCGCAGACGATCGATGGTCTCGCCGATGCTGTCGCGCGCTTCCAGGAAGGCCGTCTCGGTCAGTTCCAGTTCGATGCGGCGCGGGTCCGCGCCGGCGGCGGCGATGATCGCCAGCAGCCGCTCGGCCGCGTCTGGCGCGCCCAGCTGCACCGCCGAGACATTGACCGACATCACGATGTCGGGCCGTCGCGCGGCGATCGCGCAGGCCTGGGCCAATACCCACTCGCCCAGGGGCGTGATCAGGCCGGTCTCCTCGGCGATCGGGATGAACTGGGCGGGACTGATCATGCCACGCTGCGGGTGGCGCCAACGGACGAGGGCTTCGACCCCCGTCAGCCGTCGGCCGTGATCGACCAGCAGCGGCTGGTAGTGGACCTCGAGCCCGGTCTTGTCGGCCAGGGCCTCGCGCAGATCCGCCTCGATGCGGGCGCGATGGAAGATGCTCTCGTCCATGGCGGGCGCGAACACCGAGGCGCGATCCCGGCCTGCGTCCTTGGAAGCGTAGAGCGCGATGTCCGCCTTGCGCGTCAGCTCGCCCCGCTCCGTCGCGTGATCGGGCGCCAGGGCGACGCCGATGGAGACGCCGACCACGGCCTGCGAGCCCAGCAGGTCGAACGGCGCGGCGACGGCATCGCGCAGCCGCGCGCACAGGGCCTCGACGGCGTCCGAGGTCTTTACGCCGCTCAGGATGATAGCGAACTCGTCGCCGCCGAACCGGGCCAGGGTGTCGCTCTCGCGCAGCAAGGCGCCGACCCGCTTGGCGAAGGTCTGGATCAGGATGTCGCCGGCCGCGTGGCCCAGCCGGTCATTGACGGCCTTGAAGCGGTCCAGGTCCAGATAGAGCAGGGCGATCCGGTCGTCTCCCCGGCGCACGCGGGCCAGGGCCTGATCCAGCCGGTCGTTGAACAGGGCCCGGTTGGGCAGGCCCGTCAGCACGTCGTGATAGGCCAGATGCTGAGCGTGCGCCTGGCTGGCGCGAAGGCGGCTGGTGACCCGGCGCAGGTCGCGCAACACCAGGACGACCACGGCCCCGATCAGAACGAAGGCCGCCAGGCACATCGGCAACAAGGCCGCCAGCACGGATCGGCCCGGCAGGTCGGGCCGCCAGGCGACATGCCCTCGCACCGCCCCGGCGGCGTCGACCAGCGCGGCCGACTGCTCGCCCGGCGTCCGCGTCGGCTTCGTCGTGAAATGGGCGGCGCGCAGCAGGTCGCGTTCGGCCAGTTTCTGGACAAAGCCGCCTTCGACCCGGACGATGCTGACCATGATGGTCTCGGCGCCCCTTGGCGACGGCGGCATGCCCGGGGTCAGCGGCCTGACGATCGCCGCCGCGGCGAAGGCCGGAGCGCCCTCGAACGTGATCAGATCCGCGGCCTGGTCGGCGTGGGTGCGCCGCAGCTTGGCGACCAGAGCGTCGACATCCGGACCGGCCTGGGCGTAGGCCGTGGTCGCGACGCGGGCGCCGTTTCGCATCGCGTAGATCGGCGCGTTTCGGCCGGACAGGATGTAGACCGCGTCGTGGCCGTAGGTCGTTCCCAGCCACAGGCCGATATTGTCGCTGGCCCATTGCAGGTCCGCCTCGGTGGGGGACCGCAGGCGCGTCACCGGGTCGTCCCAGACAGCGACGGTCGCCAACTCCTTCTGGAGTTCCGAACGTTCGACCGACACCGCCCGAATGATGACGGCCCGCTGCCGATCGATGGCCAGGGTGTCGCTGCGATGCGCCGCCCACAGGGCGGCCGCGAAGACAAGGCCGCACGTGACGAGCAGCAGCAAGCCAGCCGGCCCGGCCGCTCTAGCGACGAAAGGGTCGAGTTTCTTGAGGCGACGCAAAGAAAACATGCGTCGATCGTTACGGCGATCAATCGCCATAAAAGGTTATCGTGCTCGGCGGCTAACAGTCGCAGCGTGCTAATAACAAAGTTTATTGCCGAGTTGACCGATATTCAAGGCAAAGCTAGGCGGCCGCTATGGCGGCTTCCAGACATTTCTGTTCCGAGCCTCTGCGGATAATCGGAACGTCAATCAGGACCTCATAGGCGGCATGACCCGCGCCGTCGTGCAGTCGCTCGGCGACGACCACCAAAGGCAGGTCCGGGGCCATGGCGTGCAGGGCGGCGAGCCGACGCAGATCCGTGTCGGCGTCCCGGGCGCTGATCGCGCCAACCACCAGGTCCGGTCGATCGGTCAGGTTTTCCAGCGGCGCGGTCTCGGGCGCCACCACGTCCCAGCCCAGGCGGGCCAGCTGGGGCGCGACCTCGACCGCGCCCCGCTCCACGAAAGCCCGATGGCTCATTCCGCGGCCTGCAGGCTGCCCGGCGCCCAAAGGCGTTCGCGATAGGCCTCGAAGCAGCGCCGGCCAGCTTCCAGCCGCATCAGCGCGCCCTCGGCGATGTAGCGCGCGCAATCTGGATCGGCCTCGACCAGCGGGCGCAGCACCTCGGCGTTCCAGGACTCCGAATGGGCGACGTCCAGCGTGGCGTGCAGGGCGAAGTACTTGCGCGGCTTGCCGACGCCCAGGCGCTTCAGGCCCTTGGCCACCAGGTCGGCGCGCCACGGCGCCGTCAGCTCGACCGCGCCCAGGGCGCCGACCGCGTGATAGGCGTAGCGGCGCGTGGTGGCGAAGGCGACCAGGGTGTTGCCCAGCGCCAGCGACGGCGCGACGGTGCCTTCGATGGTGGGATGCAGGTCCAGGGCGTCGGCCAACTGGGCCAGCATCGGGCCATGCATGCCGGCCTCGGTCCCACGGCCCATCTCGTCCCAATAGTTGCGGGCCAGTTCCAGCTTGGCCCGGGTCGGCATCTTCACCTGGGTGAAGGCGACCAGATCGTCGAAGCCAGCCTCGCCGGCGACCTCCTGCAGCAGGAACCAGCGCATGTCTTCCAGGCTGGCGTCCTGGGCAAGCCAGGGGAACAAGGGATCGTCCTGTCCGGGGCCGGTCTCCTTCAGGCCCTCGAACCAGGCGATGAAGCCCTCGACGTCCGTCGGAACGGCCTCGGCCCGCGCGGCGATCGCCTGCCGCTGGGCTTCGACAAAGGCGCCTTCCAGCTGGCGCATCTCATGGTCTTCGGCCAGTTCTCGGCGCCAATCGTCATGGGGCTTGGCCGGGTCGAGCCGCCGATGGTTCCAGGACGACAGGCGCTGCTGGAAGGCGCTCGACAGGAAATCCGCCGTGGTCGCCGGCTCGACTAGCGACACGACGCGTTGAGTGCTCATCACGAACCTCTTCAAGAGACTTGAGGTCCTAGAGCGCGGGCCGGCGGCCGTGGGTTCCAATGTCGAGAATACAACGTAATGCTTTGACTTAATTAGTTTAATCACTTTAGCAAAAGATACGTCAGAAGGAACTTTGAAGATGAAGGCCCCGTTCTCGTCGCCCTGAAGCAAGACGGGGACGGCTATGTCGACGCTCCATCCAGGCATAAGGTTTTCCATCCGACCCGAGAACGGCCGGTGGCGCTGGCGCGCCCTCCGGGAAGACTCGGTGCTGGCCGAGGGGAGCGCGCCGACCCGCGCCGCGGCGGCCGCGTTCGTGATCCGCGAGATCTGTCGGGTCTGCGCCGCCGAAGCGGCTGCCCAGGTCCCGGCCTTGCGCGAGGCCGCCTGATGCGCGTGCTCGAAACCGCGACCTATCGCGGGCCTCACTTCTATTCCACGCGGCCGATGATCCGTATCCGGCTGGATTTGGGGCCGCTCGAGGCTTGGCCCAGCCATCGGCTGCCTGAGTTCGTCGATCGCCTTCTGGTCGCCTTGCCGGGATTGGAAGGCCACGGCTGCTCGTATCAGGCGCCGGGCGGCTTCGTGCGCCGCTTGCGGGAAGGCACCTGGCTGGGCCATGTCGCCGAGCACCTGGCGCTGGAGCTCCAGACCCTGGCCGGAACACCGGTTACCCGCGGCAAGACCCGCTCGGTGAAGGAGCGGCCCGGCGTCTACGACCTGCTTTATCGCTATGAGACCGAAGCGCTGGGCCGCGCCGCCGGACGATTGGCCCTGGCGCTGGTCGACAGCCTGTTGCCGACCGCTCTGCGCGGGGTGGAAGGCCTGGACCTGGTGGCGCCGGTCCTGCCCGGCGGGGTCGAGGCTCCGCTGGACCTCAACGCGGCCATCGCCGAGTTGCGCCGGATCGCGCGGCGCGAGGCGCTGGGGCCGACGACCCGGTCGCTGGTCCAGGAGGCGCGCCGGCGCGGCATTCCCGTCCAGCGTCTGGACGAGCACAGCCTGATCCAGTTCGGCCTGGGCGCGCGGCGCAAGCTGATCCGCGCCAGCATCACCGGCGACACCTCGCAGATCGCCGTGCAGACGGCGGGCGACAAGGACCTGACCAAGCGCCTGCTGTCCGCCGTCGGCGTTCCGGTTCCGCGCGGGGCGGTGGTGCGGACCGCCGACCAGGCGTTGGAACACGCCGCGCGGATCAAGGGCCCGGTTGTGATCAAGCCGCTGGATGGCAATCACGGGCGCGGGGTCAATCTGGACCTGCGCACGCCCGACCAGGTGCGCTGGGGCTTCGAGCAGGCCGTACGACACAGCCGTCGCGTGCTGGTCGAGGAGCAGTTCGTCGGCCGCGACCACCGGATCCTGGTCATCGGCGGCAAGGTCGTGGCCGTGGCCGAGCGCGTTCCGGCGCGTGTCGTCGGCGACGGCCGCTCAACCATCGCCCAGCTGATCGACCTGATTAACCAGGATCCTCGCCGCGGCGATGGCCACGAGCAGGTGATGACCCGCATCGTGGTCGACGACCACGTCCGCGAGATGCTCGCCCGCGCCGGCATGGACCTGGACAGCGTCCCGCCGGTCGGCGTGGCGGCGCAGCTGCGGGCGACGGCCAATCTGTCGACGGGCGGCACGGCCATCGATCGCACCGACGAGATCCATCCCGACAACGCCAGCATCGCCCGCCGCGCGGCCTTGACCGTCGGCCTGGATGTCGCCGGCATCGACTTCATCGCGCCGGATATCACCCGCTCGGTGCGTGAAACCGGCGGCGGAGTGATCGAGGTCAACGCCGCGCCGGGCTTCCGCATGCATCTGGAGCCGTCGGAGGGGCCATCGCGTGATGTCGCCCGCGCGGTGCTGGCCAGCCTGTACCCGGCGGGCGCGCGCAGCCGGATCCCGATCATCGCCATCACCGGCACGAACGGGAAGTCGACCGTGGGACGGATGGTCTCGGCGATCTTCCGCGCCCAGGGCAAGACAGTCGGCCTGACCAACACCAGCGGCGTCTACATCAACGATGAGCGGCTGAAGGCGGTCGACGCCAGCGGGCCCAAGAGCGCGCGGATGGTGTTGCACGATCCGACGGTCGAGGTCGCGGTGCTGGAGACCGCGCGCGGCGGCATCCTGCGCGAGGGCTTGGCTTTCGATTTCTGCGACGTCGGCATAGTGCTGAACGTCACCGCCGACCACCTCGGCCTGAAGGGGATCGACACGGTCGAGGACCTGGCCAAGGTCAAGTCGGTCGTGACCGAGGCCGTGGGGCGGCGTGGCGTCGCCATCCTGAACGGCGACGATCCGATGACCTTGCGTATCGCCCGCCACGCCGGCGGCCGGGTCGCCTACTTCACGCTCGAAGGCGGGCCCGAAATGTCGCCGTTCCTGCAGAAGCACGTCGCCGAGGGCGGCCTGCTGGCGGCGCGGGAGCCTTCGATCCACGGCGGCGAGTTGGTGATCCACGACGGGGGGCGCCGCATCCCCGTGATGAGCGCCGGCGACATTCCGGCGACCCTGTCGGGCATGGCCGAGTTCAACACCGCCAACGCCCTGGCGGCGTTGCTGGCCGGCTACGCCCAGCGCGCGCCGATCGCGGTCATGGCCCGGGCGTTGCGCGGCTTCGCCTCGTCTCACCAGGACAATCCTGGACGGTTCAATGTCCACGACGCGCACGGCTTCCGGGTCATCGTCGACTACGCCCACAACCCCGCCGCCCTGCGCGCGATCGGCCAGGTGGCCGAGCGCCTGAGGGCGCGGGTCGGACGGGTCATCGGGGTCGTCAGCATTCCGGGCGACCGGCGGGACGAGGACATCCGCGAGATGGGCCAGATCGCCGCCGGCCTGTTCGACGAATTGATCTTCCGCGAGCGGCCGGACGGCCGCGGGCGGGAAACCGGCGCCGTGGTGGCGCTGCTGACCGAAGGCGCGCTGGCGGCCGGTTTCCCCGAGGGGCGGCTGCATCGGGTGCTCAGCGAGCCGCGCGCTGTCGATCTGGGGCTGCGCCTGGCGCGGCCCGGCGACCTGGTCATGGTCTTCCCGACCTCTGTCGAGGCGGTCTGGCGCCAGGTCGAGACATTCCGGCCGGCGGTCGCTGGCGAGACTCGCCCGGCGGACCTGGGAGGCGCGGTTGCCTGATCCGAAACGGTGGGCCGTGATCGTTCACGGCGGCGCCAAGACGATCGCGCCCGAGCTGCACGAGCGCCATCGGCAAGGCTGCCTGCGCGCCGTCGAAGCCGCCGCGGCGGTGCTGATCGTCGGCGGCTCGGCCGTGGACGCGGTCGAGGCCGCTGTCCGGGCGCTGGAGGATGACCCGACCTTCAACGCCGGGCGCGGCTCGGTGCTGAACGCCGCAGGCCAGGTCGAGTGCGACGCGGCGATCATGGACGGTTCGGACCTGTCGGTCGGCGGCGTTGCGGCCGTGCGGACGCTGCTCAACCCCATCTCGGTCGCGCGGCGGATGCTGACCGAGCGGCCGGTGCTGCTGGTCGGCGAGGGGGCGGAAGCCTTCGCGCGGGAGCATCAGGCCGAGTTTTGCGCGCCGCAGGATCTGATCGCCCCGGCGGCGGACGACCCGGGTTGCGACACGGTCGGCTGCGTGGCCCTGGACAGTCGTGGGGCCCTCGCGGCGGGAACCTCGACCGGCGGCCTGCGGGGCTGCGCGGTCGGCCGGGTGGGCGACTCGCCGATCCCGGGCTGTGGGCTCTATGCCGACAACGTGGTCGGCGGCGTGTCGCTGTCGGGTGATGGTGAGAGCATCATCCGGGTCACCCTGGCCGCGCGCTTGATCCAGGCCCTGGAAGTCGACGCGCCCGGCGTGGCGATCGACCGGGCGCTGACCGTGCTGGGCCGGGTGGGCGGCGAGGCCGGGCTGATCGTCATCGACCGGCGCGGCGTTGTCGACTGGGGCCATAACAGCGACCACTTCGCCGTCGCCCACGCCGCCCACGACGCGCCGCCGCAAGCCTTCGTGCATCGCTCGGAAGATCGGAGAGAGATTTGAGCACCGGAACCGGCCGCGAGGGGCCGCTGATCATCATTGGGGGCCACGAGGACAAGGAGGGTGACAAGGTCATCCTGCGCGCCGTCGCTGAACGTCTGAACGGCGGCAAGCTGGTGCTGGCCACCATCGCCTCTCGCGCGCCCGAGGGCTACCTGGACTCGTATCGGAAAGCCTTCGCGCCGCTGGGCGTCGAGAACCTGGTCGAGCTCTATGTCGAGGACCGGGCCACGACCCATGATCCGGAGACCTTGGCGCTGCTGGACGGCGCGGCCGGAGTGTTCTTCTCGGGCGGCGACCAGCTGCGGATCAGCAGCCAGATCGGCGACACGCCGATCGAGAACCGGATCCGCGAGATCTGGCGCAACGGCGGCGTCCTGGCAGGGACCTCGGCCGGGGCGTCCGTGATGAGCGACACCATGATGGTGCGCGGCTCCAGCGCCGAGACCCATCGGATCGGCGACCTGCAGATGGCGCCGGGCCTGGGCCTGGTCCGCGACGTGATCATCGACCAGCATTTCGCCGAGCGCGGCCGCATCGGCCGCCTGCTGGGCGCGGTGGCCCAGAGCCCGCGCGTGCTGGGCCTGGGCATCGATGAAGACACCGCCATCGTCCTTGAAGGCGACGACTTCAATGTCATCGGCAGCGGCGGCGTCTATGTCGTCGACGCCGAGGGGGTGACCGCCTCCAACATCGCCGAGGCCAAGAGCGAGCGGGCGCTATCCATGCTGGACGTCCGGCTGCACGTGCTGGCCGACGGCGACGGCTTCAGTTTGCGCAGCCGCCGCCCGCACGGTCAGCCCAAGGCCACCGACCCAGGCGAGGGCTAGCGACTGGCGGCCAGGGTCAGCCGTCCGCTCCGCAAGCCTGGCGCGGTGACCTCTATGGTGACCGGGCCCCGGCTCGAGCCGCGCACCAGTCCCGTGGCCTGGCCGTTCAGCGGCGCGCGGGTCGGGTTGGCGAACGGGACGTGCTCGGCCGGGCCGCCATTGTCGGTGGCGACGACCTGGCCGCCGTCGGCGTGGAAGGTCAGCGGGGTGGTCGCGCTCGGCACGGTGACGCCGTTGACGTCGACGATCCGGGCCCGGACGAAGGCGACGTCGTCGAAGTCGGCGCCGACGCTGGGCGTGTCGCTTTCCAGCATGATGCGCTTGGCGGGGCCGGCGGTGCGCAGGCGATCGGCAAGCCCCTCCGCCGGACCGCCGCGACAGGTCGCCACGACCTCGCCCGGCGCGAACTTGACCGACCACTGGCGCGGCGAGGCGTCGGCGGGCAGCGGCTTGGCGCCCAGCGAGCGGCCGTTGAGGCGGACCTCGACGCTGGCGCAGTTGCTGTACACCTCGATGGTCTCGTCATGCGGCGACAGATCGGCGGGCGTCCAGTCGTCGAACAGGCGCTGGAGCGGCGCGGGCGTGGCTACGGCGATCATGGTCGGCAGGGCCGGCGCGGGTCCTGCGCCGTCCGAGGATGGCGGCGGCGCAGCGGGCACGGCGTTGCGAACGACGTGGATGACAGGCGTCTCGGCCCACCAGCTGGCCCGCTCCAGTCCGACGATCTTCACCGCTCCGGTGCGGTCCAGCAGGCCGGCCGGATTGCCGATGTTGGGCCAGCCGCTGCGGTCGCTCTCGCCCAGATAGTCGACCCCGGTCCACAGGAACATGCCGGCATAGGCGGGATAGTCGCGCACGGCGATCCAGCTGCCCGGGGTCTTTGAGTTCTCCGTGCCGAGGATCTTGCGCGTCGGCTTGTCCTCGTGGGCGGCGATCAGTTCCTTCTCGCGGTAGTTCTGCCCGACCACGTCCAGCATGTCGGCCAGGCCGTTCTGGTAGTCGCCCGTCACGTTGGGCCGGAACAGGCCCATGGTCAGCGGCCGGCTGGGATCGGTGGCCCGCGCCACGGCGATCAGGCTGGCCAGGGCCGCCTTGGCCTGGACCGGATAGGCCGTGTCGTGGATCTCGTTGCCCAGGCTCCAGATCACGACGCTGGGATGGTTGCGGTCGCGGCGAATGATGTCGCGCGCGTCCTTCTTGTGCCAGTCGCTGAAGAACAGGTGATAATCGTTGGGCGTCTTGGCGACGTTCCACTGATCGAACAGCTCGTCCATGACGACGAAGCCCATCTCGTCCGCCAGGTCCAGCAGGGCTGGCGAGGGCGGATTGTGGGCGGTGCGGAGGGCGTTGACGCCCAAGCCTTTCAGCGCGACCAGGCGCTGGCGCCAGACGGCGGCTGGAACCGCCGCGCCCATCGGGCCGCCATCCTCATGCACGGCCACGCCCTTGAGTTTGAAATTGCGGCCGTTCAGCCAGAAGCCGGTGTCGGCGTGGAACTCGGCCCTCCGCACGCCGAAGCGCACGCTCTGGTCGTCGGTGACGCCGCGCCCGTCGGTCACCTGGATCATGGCCGTGTAGAGCGCGGGCGATGTCAGGTCCCAGAGGCGGGGCTTTGGCAACGCCAGTTCGACCGTGGCGGTCCGGGTTCCGGCGGCGGCGATGGTCATCGAAGCCGCCGCGCACCGAGCGACCTCGCGGCCTTCGGGGTCAAGAATCCGAATGCTGACCGCGGCCTCACCGCTCCGCTCGGCGGCGTTGGCGACGTCGACCTGGACGCGGGCCGTGGCCGCGTCGGCCGAGATCATCGGGGTGGTGATCGCCACCCCGCCCTGATCGATATTGAGGTCGCCGGTCTCGACCAGGCGGACCTTCCGGGTGATCCCGCTTCCGGCGTACCAGCGCGAGGAGGGCGCCATCGCGGTGTCGGCGCGCACAGCCAGCACATTCGGCCCTTCGGCGCGCAGGAACGGCGTCAGATCGTAGCGCAGGCCGACATAGCCGTAGGGGCGATGGCCCAGATGGCGCCCGTTGATCCAGACGCCGCTGCGCTCCATCACACCGTCCAGCTCGACGAACACCCGGCGGCCAGCCTCGGGCTTGATGTCCAGCACGCGGCGATACCAGGCGACGCCGGTCGGAAAGAAGCCGCCCGCGCCGCCAGCCCGCGCCTCGACCGAGACGGGACCGGATATGGCGCAGTCGTGCGGGACACTGACGGTGCTCCAGGCGCGGTCGTCGAACGCGGCGGTCTCGGCGCCTTCCGGATCTCCTTGCTGGAAGCGCCAGCCATCGACCACCGGGACGACCTTGCGCGGCTGGGCGTTCGCCGAGGTCCAGCCCGCGGCCAGCGCGCCAACGCTCAAGGCCAGCCATGCCCACCGCGTGCCGCGCGTCCGTCCGGTCATTGTTTCTTCCCCGTCTTCTTCGTGGCGCCGAGGCGTAGCGCCATCTTCGCTGCGACGGCTCGTTTTGATCAAGATCGTTCCAATATAAAAGACAATGAGCCGATATGTGGGAGTTGCGGCTCTTGATCGGCGCCTGCCGGATCGGCGCTCAACAGGCGGCGCGAAATTGGCTAGACGAAAGGCGCGCTCGACCGGGCGTCCGGTTTCGGCGAAGTGTAGCGAATGCAGAAAGACGACAATGCCGGCGGCGCGGGAGCGGTGACGATCGTCGACATCGCTCGCCAGGCGGGCGTGTCGATCAAGACCGTCTCACGGGTGATCAATCGCGAGGAGGGCGTCGGGGCCCAGACCCGGGCGAGAGTCCAGGACCTGGTCGAGGCCATGGGCTATCGCCCCAATGTCTCCGCGCGCTCGCTGTCCAGCCGACGCAGCTATCTGATCGGCGTGATCTTCATGCAGGTGGGCGCCTATCACTATGTCGGCGAGGTGCAGGTGGGCGCGATGCGCGCCTGCCGGCGGGCCGGATACCACCTGGTCGTCGAACAGGTGCGGCCGCCTGAAAGCGTGGGCGGCGTCCAGGGCTTCGCCGATGGATTGCGCGACGCCCGCTTCGACGGCGTCGTGCTGACTCCGCCGACCTGCGACGATCCCGAGGTGCTGGAGGCGATCGAGGCGGCGGGTCTGCCCTATGTCCGCATCGCGCCGCACCGCGAGTTCGAGCGCTCGCCCTATGTCTTCATGGACGACCGCAAGGCGGCGCGGGAGCAGACCCTGCGCCTATGGAACATGGGGCATCGGCGCATCGCCTTCATCGACGGCCCGGCCGACCACGGCTCGGCCGCGCGGCGGCGACAGGGCTATGTCGAGGCCCTGCGCGATCGGGGCGTAGAGCCTAGGCCAGAGTGGATCGCCCAGGGTGCGTTCCTCAGCCTGTCGGGCTTTGACGCGACCGAGGCCCTGCTGCGACTGCCCGAACGGCCGACCGCGATCTTTGCGGGTAATGACGAGATGGCCGTCGGCGCGCTGGCCGCCGCCGCCAAGCATGGCCTGTCCGTGCCGGGCGACCTTTCGGTGGTCGGTTTCGACGATACGCCAGCAGCCGAGTCCGCTTGGCCGCGCCTGACCACCATCCACCAGCCGACCGCCGAAATGGCCGAGGCGGCCGTCGAAATGCTGATCGACGGATTCGGCGACGAACGGTTCCGGAAGCGGGTTCTGGTCCGCCAACTGGACTATCGCCTGGTCGCGCGCGACTCCGCCGGGCCGCCCAACGATCCGATCGTTCTTCCGTAGTTTGATCCCCTTGGAAGCGCTTCCGGCGAACTGGAATTCCATTCCGCTGGCTTGAGGCGAATGAAGCTTCGCCGTGACGAACGGTTCGCGGCAGAGTTGCCTGTAATCGTTTTCATCCCGATATCGGTCAGACAGCGGTGTCAAGAAAATCGCCCATAGACAACGTTGTCGTCGCGTGTTGCTCTGATTACGACAACGTTGTCGTAAATCGCGCCAAAGCGAACGGCCACGCTGTCAGGAAAGGCCTCGAAACAAGGGGCCGGAGGAACCGCAAATAGGCGCTCATGGGCGCCGAGGGGGTCGTGGCGTTCCGGCGTTCGCGCCGACGCGTCCCGACGTCCAAGCAGGACAAAGGGAAAGAGATGCGTAGTCTGTTGTTGGCATCGGCCGCCTTCGCGGTCGTGAGCTTCCACGCGCCTATCGTCATGGCCCAGGAGGCCGGCGTCGTGAAACTGGACGAGGTCGTCGTCACCGCTCAGCGTCGTAGCGAGAACCTGCAGAAGACGCCGCTGACGGTTTCGGCCGTCACCGGCGACAAGCTGGAATCGCAGGGCATCAAGACCGTCGTCGACCTGTCGGCCCAGGTGCCGGCGCTGCAGATCAGCTCCAGCGGCTCGGGCGCGGCGGTGGTCTTCCTGCGCGGCATCGGCAGCACCAACACCACCGAGGTCGGCGACCCGGCGGTCGCCTACCACATGGACGGCATCTACATCGCCCGCTCCACCTCGGTCGGCGCGCTGTTCTACGACGTCGACCGGGTCGAGGTTCTGCGCGGGCCACAGGGCACGCTGTACGGCCGCAACGCCACGGCCGGCGCGATCAACGTCATCACCAAGCAGCCCAAGTTCGACTACGAGGGCAACGGCGCCCTGGATATCGGCAATTACGGCGCCATCACCACCTCGGGCATGGTCAACGTGCCGGTCAGCGACACCCTGGCCGTTCGCGCCGCCTTCCAGCAGTCGCGCCACGACGGCTATGTGAAGGCCATCAACAAGGGACCGGGCACCGGCGGCAACGACCGCTACGACCAGGACGACAAGTCGGCCCGCATCCAGCTGCTGTGGAAGCCCAGCGACACCTTCTCGCTGCATGTCGGCGCGGACTATCTGCACCAGGGCGGGGCCGGGGGCGGAGACAAGAGCTACGGGGCGGCCCAGTCCAACAGCGATCCGTGGACCTGCAACTGCCTCACGAACCTCTATCGCAACAACAAGTTCTTCGGGGCGCACGGCCAGGCCGACCTGGACCTGGGCTTCGGCACCCTGACCTACCTGACCGGCTACAACTTCTCGCGCCTGGATCGCAGCGGCGAGAACGCCAGCACCGGCGCGCCCAACTACTTCAAGGGCAAGGACACCACCTGGTCGCACGAATTGAGGCTGGGGGGCGATACCGGCAATCTGAAGTGGGTCGTGGGCCTGTACCGCTTCACGGAAGACAACAACGTCGACTTCCGGGTGTTCCTGGCGACCAACTCGTATCTGTCGTTCATCCAGCCCGAAGTGACCGCCAAGTCCATGGCCGCCTTCGGCCAGGGCACCTACTCGGTCACCGACCGGTTCCGGATCACCGGCGGCCTGCGCTACACCGAGGACCACAAGGCGCGCGACGGCGGCACCTTCCTGACCAACTCGGCCGGGGCGATCACCTCGGTCGTGGTCAAGAACCTGGCCGACGCCAAGTGGAACGCCACCAACTGGAAGCTGGGCGCCGACTTCGACCTGACCAGCAGCTCGATGCTCTATGCCAACGTGGCCACGGGCTATAAGGCCGGGGGCTATTTCGACGGCGTCGGCGCCAACACCTATGAGCCCGAGAAGATCACCTCCTACGAAGCCGGCGTGAAGAACCGCTTCTTCGACAACCGCCTGCAGTTCAACGCCACCGGCTTCCTCTACGACTATCGCGATTTCCAGGTCACGGCGGTCGGGACCATCGCCGGCCAGAACGCGGCGGTGACGCTGAACGCCGACAAGGCCCGCGTCTACGGCGTCGAGTTCGAGAGCAATCTGGTCGTCACCGAGCATGACCGCATCGACGCCACCCTGGGCTGGCTGCACGCCCGCTACACCGACTTCGTGCTGCCGCTGGGCGACGCCTTCGCCAACAATAACGCCAACGCCGGCGGCACAGGCTGCTTCAAGACCAACTTCAGCGTCGCGGCGCCCCGGTCGACCGACTTTTCCGGTTGCCGCATGGCGCGCACGCCGACCTGGAGCGTCAACGTCGGTTACCAGCACACCTGGGAGATCGCGTCGGGCGCCAAGGTCGTGGGCCGTGTCCAGAGTCACTACGAGAGCGGCAAGAACCTCGAGTACCACGGCTTCGCCCAGAACCGGCAGGACGCCTTCACCAAGACCGACGTCAGCCTGACCTACACCAGCGCCGACGATCGCTGGAACCTGCAGGGCTATGTCCGCAACCTCGAGAACGACGACGTGCGCACCGCCTCGTCGCCGAACTCGACGACCGGCTTGGCCACCAACGGCAACGGCGAGTTCTACGCTCCGCCGCGCACCTACGGTCTGCGCCTGGGAGTCAACTTCTAGCGTCCCTGTGACTCTCCGCCCTCGGCGCTCCTGCCCGCCGAGGGCGCTTTTCCTGTTCAGCGTTCCGGAGTTCGATGTGCGCGGTCTTCAACGTCTTCTGATCTCGACGGCCCTGGCGGTGACGACTGGGTCCGCGGCCTTGGCGGCCCAGCAGCCGGAGCTGGGCGTGCGCGGCGGCAAGATCGTCGCGGCCGACGGTCTGCGCTTCCGCGACCTGGATCGCGACGGCAAGCTTTCGCCGTTCGAGGACTGGCGCCTGTCGCCCGACGTCCGCGCCGCCGACCTGGTCTCGCGCATGACCCTGGAGGAGAAGGCCGGCGAGATGATGCACGGCACCCTGCCGGCCCTCGGCGGCAGGGTCCCCGGAAACGGCCAGGGTTACGACCTCGACAAGCTGAAGCCGCTGATCCTGGAGCGGCATGTCACCACCTTCATCACCCGCCTGGCCGGTGATCCGGCCTGGCTGGCCGAGCAGAACAACGCCGTCCAGGCCCTGGCCGAGCAAGGCCGCCTGGGCGTTCCGGTCACCATCAGCACCGATCCGCGCCACCACTTCCAGTTCGTCGCCGGCGCCAGCGTCGCCGCGGGCGGGTTCTCGCAGTGGCCCGAGGCCACGGGCCTGGCCGCGATCGGCGACCCGGCTCTGGTCCGGCGCTTCGGCGACATCGCCCGCCAGGAGTACCGCGCCGTCGGCATCCACCAGGCCCTGTCGCCGATGGCGGACCTGGCCACCGAACCGCGCTGGTCGCGGATCAACGGCACGTTCGGCGAAGATCCCGAACTGGTCGGCCGCATGGTCAAGGCTTATGTCCAGGGCTTCCAGGGCGGCGATACGAACCTGGCGCGGGGCGGCGTCTCCGCCGTGGTCAAGCATTGGGTCGGCTACGGCGCGTCCAGCAAGGGTCTTGACGGCCACAACAGCTATGGCCGCTACGCCGTCTTCCCGGCCGGCCAGTTCGACCTGCACGTCAAGCCGTTCGACCAAGCCTTCGCGGCGGGCGTGGTGGGCGTCATGCCGACCTACGCCATCCTCAAGGACATCGCCCTGGGCGGGCGGCCGGCCGAGCAGGTCGGAGCCGGCTTCTCCAAGCAATTGCTGACCGATCTGCTGCGGACCCAGCACGGCTTCAAGGGGATCGTGGTCTCGGACTGGGCGATCACCAACGATTGCGGCGACACCTGCCTGAACGGTTTCCCGGCCGGGGTGAAGCCGACCTTCGCGGGGCTCTCGACCGCCTGGGGCGTCGAGGGTCTGGCCAAGGTCGACCGATACGCCAAGGGCGTGAACGCGGGCCTGGATCAGTTCGGCGGCGTCGAGGACACGGCCGAGCTGGTGGCGGCGGTCAAGGCGGGCAAGATCGCGCCCGCTCGCGTCGACGACGCCGCCCGTCGCATCCTGGCGATCAAGTTCGAGCAGGGCCTGTTCGAGAACCCCTATGTCGACGCCAAGGCCGCCGCGGCGGTGGTCGGCGCCAAGGCCTTCGTCGCCGAGGGCCGCGCGGCCCAGAGCGCGGCCCTGACCCTGCTGGAGAACAGGAACGGCCTGCTGCCGCTGAAAGCCGCCGGTCGCAAGGTCTGGCTGAAGGGCGTCTCGCCCGACGTGGCCCGCGCCCACGGCCTGGTCCCGGTGGAAGATATGGCCCAGGCCGAACTGGCGGTCATCCGCGTCGCCACGCCGTTCCAGACCCTGCACCCGAACTACACCTTCGGCAGCTTCCAGCACGAGGGCGACCTGTCGTTCAAGGACGGCGCGGCCGACTACGAGGCGATCAAGGCCGCCTCGGCCAAGGTCCCGACCGTCGTCGCGGTCTATCTGGACCGACCGGCCATCCTGACCAATGTCCGCGACAAGGCCTCGGCCCTGATCGGCGATTTCGGGGCCGGCGACGACGCCTTCCTCGATGCTCTGACCGGCGTCGCCCCGCCGCGCGGCAAGCTGCCGTTTGAGCTGCCTTCGTCCATGGCCGCCGTCGAGGCCCAGGCCGAGGACGCGCCGCACGACAGCAAGGACCCGCTGTATCCGATCCACTTCGGCCTGACCTACTGAGGACTCTCGTGTTGATCCGTACCCTGAACGTCGCGGCGAGCCTCGCCGCCCTCGCCTCCGCCACGGCCGGTCACGCGCAAGCGCCGGCGCGTCCCTGGATGAACACCAAGCTGACGCCGGACGAGCGCGCGGCGCTGCTGGAGAAGGAGCTGACGTTGGACGAGCGCATCGGCCTGGTCCACGGGCCGATGTCGATGCCGATCTTCGGCATCAAGAAGCCGGAGGGGGCGATCGGCTCCGCCGGCTACATTCCCGGCATCCCGCGCCTGGGCGTTCCCGCCGTCGACGAGAGCGACGCCAGCCTTGGCGTGACCAATCCGCTGAACGTCCGCCCGGGCGACGGCGCCACGGCCCTGCCGTCCGGCCTGTCGCTGGCCGCGACCTTCAACACCCGGCTGGCCTATGAGGGCGGGGCGGTGGTCGGACGCGAGGCGCGGGCCAAGGGCTTCAACGTCCAGCTGGCCGGCGGCGTCAACCTGGCCCGCGACCCGCGCAACGGCCGCAACTTCGAATATCTGGGCGAGGACCCATGGCTGGCCGGCAACCTGGCCGGCGCGTCGATCAAGGGCATACAGGACCAGGGCGTCGTCTCGACGGTCAAGCACTTCTCGCTGAACGGCCAGGAGACCAGCCGCCATTTCGCCAATTCGGTGATCGACGAGGCGGCCCATCGCGAAAGCGACCTCTTGGCCTTCCAGATCGCCATCGAGAAGGGCCAGCCGGGCTCGGTGATGTGCGCCTACAACCTGGTCAACGGGGCCTACAGCTGCGGGAACGACCACCTGCTGAACCAGGTGCTCAAGCGCGACTGGGGCTTCAAGGGCTGGGTCATGTCGGACTGGGGCGCGGTCCACGCCACCGACTACATTCTCAAGGGCCTGGACCAGCAGTCGGGCGAACAGCTGGACGCCAAGGTCTGGTTCGGCGAGCCGCTGAAGGCGGCCGTCGAAAAGGGCGAGGTCCCGGCCGCGCGCCTGGCCGACGCCAGCCGCCGCATCCTGCGCTCGATGTTCGCCGCCGGCCTGTTCGACAAGCCGGTCGCGCCGGGCGGGGCCATCGACTACGACGCTGGCGCCGAGACGGCCCGCGCGGCGGCGAGCGAAGGCGTGGTGCTGCTGAAGAACCGTCCGGGCCTGCTGCCGCTGGCCAGGAGCGTCAAGACCATCGCCGTGATCGGCGGCCATGCCGACGCCGGTGTGCTGTCGGGCGGCGGCTCGTCCCAGGTGGTTCCGCCGGGCGGCGCCAAGCGCGTCGTGCCCCTGGGCGGCGAGGGCATGATGGGCCCGTTCCGCAGCCAGTACTTCAACGGCTCCTCGCCCCTGGCCGCCATCCGCAAGGTCGCGCCGGACACCAAGGTGACCTTCGACGACGGCCGCTACATCGCCGCCGCCGTCGCCGCGGCCAAGGCCGCCGACGTGGTCGTGGTGTTCGGCAACCAATGGATGGGCGAGGGCGAGGACGCCTATGACCTCTCGCTGCCCAACGGCCAGGACGCCGTGATCGCCGCCGTCACCGCCGCCAACCCCAATGCGATCGTGGTGCTGCAGACGGGCGGGCCGGTGTCGATGCCATGGCTGGACCAGGCCGGCGCCGTGGTCGAAGCCTGGTACGCCGGCGCCAAGGGCGGCGAGGCGATCGCCGACGTGCTGTTCGGCGTCGTCGACGCCTCGGGGCGCCTGCCGTTGACCTTCCCCGCTGCGATCGACCAGTACCCCCGCGCTCAGCTGCCGGGCCTGGGCCTGCCGGAAAAGACCCAGTTCGACGTGGTCTATTCCGAAGGCTCGGACGTCGGCTATCGCCGCTTCGCCAAGACCGGCGCCAAGCCGCTGTTCCCGTTCGGCTACGGCCTGTCCTACACGACCTTCGCCTACGCCAACCTGAAGGTGACCGGCGGCGAGACCCTGAGCGTCAGCTTCGACGTCACCAACACGGGCCAGCGTCCGGGCAAGGACGCGCCGCAGGTCTATCTGACCGGCGCGGCGGGCCAGGCCACCCAGCGGCTGATCGGCTTCGACAAGGTCGAGCTCAAGCCGGGCGAGACGCGGCGCGTCACGCTCGCCGCCGATCCGCGCCTGCTGGCCGGCTTCGACGCCAAGGCCAATCGCTGGGCCTTGACGGGGGGCGATTATCAGGTCGCCGTGGGCGCCTCCTCGGCCGACCTGACGCTGAAAGGCTCGGCCAAGGTCAAGGCGCGGACCATCCGGCCGTGAGCGGGAGGAAAGTCATGAGCATCCGTATCGCCGGCCTCGCGGCCGCCGCCGTGCTGGGCGCCGGTCAGGCGCTGGCCGCCGATCCGACCGTCGCCACGGCGTCGGGTCCGGTGATCGGCGAGAGCGCGGGCGGCGTCGCCGCCTTCAAGGGCGTGCCGTTCGCCGCTCCGCCGCTGGGCGCCCTGCGCTGGCGCGCGCCCCAGCCGCCTGCCGCCTGGACCGCGCCGCGCGACGCCAAGCGCTATGGGCCCGACTGCATGCAGAACCCATTCCCCGGTGACGCCGCTCCCCTGGGCGTCAAGCCGGCGGAGGACTGTCTGTACATGAACATCTGGACGCCGGAGGCGGCGCTCAAGGACAAGACCAAGCGACCCGTCATGGTCTGGATCTACGGCGGCGGCTTCGTCAATGGCGGCAGCTCGCCGGCGGTCTATGCCGGCGACCGCTTCGCTCGCGATGGCGTGGTGCTGGTCAGCTTCAACTACCGGGTCGGGCGCTTCGGCTTCTTCGCCCATCCGGCCCTCACCGCGGCCGGCGCCGACGGCGGCATGCTGGGCAACTACGGCCTGATGGACCAGATCGCGGCGCTGAAATGGGTGCGCGACAACATCGCCGCTTTCGGGGGCGATCCGGACAACGTGACCCTGTTCGGCGAGTCGGCCGGCGGCATGTCGGTCCACGCCCTGCTGACGGCGCCCCAGGCCAAGGGGCTGTTCCACAAGGCGATCATCCAGTCCGGCGGCGGCCGTCCGCGCCTTTTGCCGACCCTGCCGCTGACCGCCCCAGCCGGCCAGCGCTCGGCCGAAGCGGCCGGCCTGGCCTTCGCGGCCAAGGCGGGGGTGTCGGGAACCGACGCGGCGGCGCTGGACGCCCTGCGCGCCCTGCCGGCCGAGACGGTGGTGGACGGCCTGAACATGGCCACCTCCAACACCCCGACCTGGGGCGGCGGTCCGATGCTGGACGGTAAGATCATGACCCGCGAACCGCTCCAGGCCTACAAGGCCGGGGCATGGAGCAGGATGCCGGTGATGGTGGGCGCGACCAGCGCCGACGGCTTCTTCTTCGGCGGGACGCGCGACCAGGTCTTCGCTCCGTTCGGCGCGCGCCGCCCTGAAGCCGAAGCGCTGTACGATCCCAAGGGCGACGGCGACATCAAGGTCTATGGCTGGGCGGCGGCGGGCGACCGCATGTTCATCGAGCCGGCCAGGGCGGTGGCGCGGGTGATGTCGGCCCAGGGCGCGCCGGTCTACCAGTTCCGCTTCTCGTACGTGGCCGAGAGCCAGCGCGGCCAATGGTGGGGGGCGCCGCACGCCACCGAGATCCCGTTCGTGTTCGACACCGTCGACGCCCGCTACGGCGCGGCCCTGACCCCGGCCGACGCGGCGGCGGCCAAGGCGGCCCACGCCTACTGGATCGGCTTCGCCAAGACCGGCGTTCCCACGGCGTCCGGCGGCCCGGCCTGGCCGCGCTACCAGGCGGCGTCGGATCAGCTCCTCGACTTCTCGCTGCAAGGTCCCAAGGCCGTCGCCGATCCGCTGAAGCCGCGGCTGGATCTGGTGGAGGCGACGACGCCATGACCATGGTCGTCGTCGATGTCCAGCAGGTGCGCCGCCTGCGCGCCCTGCTGCCGGCCATCACCAAGGAGCACCTGCAGGGCACTCTGGGGATCAGCGAGACCACCTGGGTGCGCCTGCGGGACGAACGGCCGATCCGTCGCTCGACCTACGAGCGGCTGATGCGACGGACCGGCCAGCCCCTGGCCATTGACGCCTAGGCCGCGAACACCCGGCGGCCGCGCTGGACCGACATCGCGTGGCTGCCGGCCAGGGCCAGCGAGCGCGCCTTGATCGTCTGCATGAACAGCCATTCGCCGGTCACGCGGGCCGGGGTGATGTCCAGCATCATATAGCCGCGCTGGCTGGTGTCGGCCCACTTCAGCTCGGGATTGGCGGCCATGAAGCCCTTGGCCACCACCTTGGGATCGGCGCCCATGTCACCCTCCATCCCGTTGGAGGTGACGGCGTGGCCGGCGAACTCGACCCCGGCGGGGCGGCCGTCCTCCGCGAGGGCATAGGCCCAGGCGTTGTGGCTGTCGCCCGACAGCATGACGAGGTCGGCGTCGGCGGCCTGGGCCGACTTCAGCAGGCGCGCGCGGGCGGCGGGGTAGCCGTCCCAACGGTCCATCCACATCGGCAGGCCTTGGGCGGCGGCCCGGATGTCGTCGCGGTAGCTATTGGCCTTCTTCTCAGTGATGTCGGACTTCAGCCAGTCGACGGCCTCCCTGGGCATGACCGTCCGGCCCAGGATGGTGCCCATGCCGACCAGCTGCCAGCCCGGATTGGCCTTCATCTGGTGGGCCAGCCAGCTTTCCTGGGTCGAGCCCATCATGGTCGCGGCCGGATCGCGCCAGACGCCGTCGCGGAACGCCTTGAGCGCCGCGTCGGGATCGGCCGCCCTGAACGCCGCGCCGATGTCGGCCGGACGGGTGCGGGCCAAGAGGCGCGACTCGGTGCGATACAGCGTCCCCAGGGTTCCGATCGGATAGGCCTTCCAGGGCTCGTCCGAAACCGGCATCCACTCGCGATAGACCTGCATGGCGGCGGCGCGGCGGACGTTCCAGTCGCCTTCCTTGTCCGGCTGGTGGTTTTGGGCCCCGCCCTCCCAGCTGTCATTGGCCGACTCGTGGTCGTCCCACAGGGCCACCATCGGGGCCATCTGGTGCAGGCGCTGCAGGTCGGGATCGGCGCGGTAGCTGGCGTAGCGCAGGCGGTAGTCGGCGATGGCGAGAATCTCGCCGGCCGGCAGCAGCATCTCCTTGCGGCCCTGGGCCCAGTCGATCTCGCGGGTCGAGGCCGGGCCATACTCATAGATGTAGTCGCCGGTGTGCAGCCACAGATCCAGGTCAGCCCGCGCGGCCGCGTGGCCATAGGCGTTGAACCAGCCCTGCGGCAGGTTCGAGCACGAGAAGACGGCCAGGCCGAAGCGGTTCACCGGCCCTTGCGGCAAGGTCTTGGTGCGGCCGACCGGCGATTTCGTCCCGTCGGGGGCCACGAAGCGGTACCAATAGACGGTCCCGGGTTTCAGTCCATCCACCGTGATCTTCACCGTCCAGTCGCGATAGGCGCCGGTGCGCGCAGCGCCGCCCCCGACCACCTTCGAGAACTGCGGATCCAGCGCCACCTGCGCCTCCAGCCGCACGACGCCTGCGTCGGTGGCGGGGACATAGCGGGTCCACAGCAGCATGGCGTCGGGACCGGGCTCACCGCTGGCCACATTGTGGGTGAAGCCGGTCGCGCCCAGCAGCTGCCGGGCCACGGCTTGGCCGGCGGGCAGCATCAGGCCGGCCAGGCCCAGGCCGCCGGCGATCAGGCTGCGACGATCGATGTTCAGAACCATCGGGAGGTCTCTCCATAAAAGAAAACTCCCGCGGCCGGCGGGCCGCGGGAGGCGAGTTGGTCAGGGGAAGTCTAGAAGGAGCCCTTGATCCCGATGTTCCACATCGAGCCGTAGATGCTGTACTGCTGCACGCGGTTGCGATCGTTCGAGTAGATGATGTCCGGCGCGTTGAAGATGTTGCGGCCAGCCAGCATCACTTCGAACTGGCGGTTGATCTTGTAGCTGGCGCTGACGTTCCAGAGTTCGCGGGCGGCGTGATAGAGCGTGCCGTTGTTGGCCGTGGTCGGCGTGTTGCTGAGCGCGCTGGTGCGGTAGCGGCCCTGGGCGTTGCCGGTCAGCTGGATGTCGAGCTTGCCGTAGCTGTAGCGCAAGCCCCAGTTGGCGGCGACCTTCGGCGTGTTCACGCGCACGCCGTCGGGCATGACGTGAGTGATCGAACCGCGCAGGCCGAGGCCCCGCAGCATGCCCGGCAGGAAGGTCAGCTGCTGGTCGTACTCCAGGACGATGCCGTTGTTGGTGCTGGTCCCCGGCAGGTTCTGGGCGCTGCGGAAGGTGTAGCCCGCGTAGTCGGCCGGGCTGTAGCCGACGTCCTCCGGATTCACCGTGACGCCCGTCACCTGCATGTCCTTGACGTCCAGCCGGTAGGCCGACACGCCGATGACGCCCGACGGTTCCAGGTAGTACTGCAGGCTGGCGAAGTACTTGGTCGAGTGCTCGGGCTTCAGCAGCGGGTTGGGCACGGTGACGAACAGGTTGGTGTCGTCGACGGCCACCACGCCGCCCAGATTGCCGTAGTCGGGACGCAGGATCGACTGGCTGAAGGCCAGCTGACCGACCAACTTCCTGGTGAAGTCGTACTTGACGCCGCCGCTCAGGAACCAGTCGTCGTACTCGCCGTGGCGGGTCGAATAGGTCCCGTTGCGGTACTGGTAGGTCAGGCTGGCGACCGTCGGCGTCTTGGGGTCGAAACCGGCGGCCTTCAGCTCGGCGGACGAGCGGATGTCGGCGACGCGGGCGTCAGTCTGCGTCTTCTCATAGCGCAGGCCCAGGTCGAACCGCGCCTTGCCGACGCGCGGCTGGACCTCGAAATAGGCGGCGGTGACCGTCTCGCCGACCTTCTTGTTGTTGTCCAGCTGGCGCTTCAGATTGCCGACGGCGTCGGCCACGAAGTACTCGGGGTGGGCCTCGTAGATGTCGTAGACAGCGTAGTTGCTGTCGGCGCGCCAGTTCTGGGCGTTCAGATTGCCGGCGTCGAAGCCGAGGATCCGGAACTGGTAGTTCTGGGTCCACGGGATGACGGCTTCCGGCGCCTTCTGGGTCAGGTCGCCCGTCGGGCCGGCGTACTGGAACTGCCTGTACGAGCCCTCGTTGGTCTTCCATACGTTCGTCCGGTACGCGCCGCCCGCCAGCACCTTCAGTTGCACCTTGCCCAGGTCGAGCGTCTTCTTCAGGTCGAGGTTCAGGCCGTACATCTGGTTCTGCGCGTCGGACTCCGACGTGCGGATGTTGTTGCCGATGTCATCGTCGCGGTTGAAGCTGGTCGGGTCGCTCCACGAGCGGCCGGCGGTCTGCCGCAGGGTCCATTCGTTGGAGTCTTCGGACGCGCGATCCAGCGTGAAGCCAATGCGGGTCAGATAGCTGTCCGTACGCTGAAAGAAGCCCTTGGAATTGTCCCGGAAGTTGAACTGCGAGCTGGAATAGCTGCCGCGCAGCATGGCCTCCCAGGTGTCGCCCCGGTACTCCAGCTTGGGCGCCACCAGCCACGACGGCGTGCCGGCGTAGCGGTGCGAGTACTGGGTGTGCAGCCGGGTGTTGGTCCCGTTCGGATTGACCACGATGTGGGTCGGCGTCGAGTCCGCCGTGGTCTGCGAGGCCGTCGTCGTCCCGAAGATCAGGTAGGTGTACTGGTTGAAGTACTCGACGTCGTAGAACGAATAGGTCGAGCGCAGCGACAGGGCCCACTGGTCGGTCAGCTTGTAGTCGACACTGAGGTTGGCGGCCTTGCGGTGGGTCAGCTTGGGACCCGGACGCCACATCACCTGGTAGGGAATGACCCGGCCGCTGGCCAGGTAGGACCAGTCGGTCTGGATGCGGTCCTGCTGGACGTAGTTGGCGTTGTAGCTGGCGTTGAACGCGACGCCCAGGCGGCCGTCCAGGAACACGTCGGCATAGCCGACCTGAGCCGAGGGATAGATCGTCGCGTGCTTCTGGTCGTCGGGCAGGTACTTGCGCGAAAGGCTGCTGTCGGACGTGCCCACGCCGCCGACCTGGAAGCGCAGCAGGCGGCTGGTGCGCTGGAAGGCGTACTTGCTGCGCAGGTTGATGGCGCCGCCGGGGCTGTCGGCGTCCATGCTGGCCTGCAGGGTGTTGTTCAGCTCGATGGAGTCGACGCCGGTGATCGACATCTGCTCGAATGAATTCTGGCGGCCGTTGTTGTTGTTCGAAGTCGCCGTCGCCATGCGGGCGCCATCGGTGGTGAAGGTCGAGTACTTGGGATCCAGGCCCCCGATGCGGACCGCGGTGGCGTCGACCTCGGTATAGTCCAGCGACAGGCCGGGCATGTTCTTCATGAACTCGCCGACGTCACCCATGGTCAGGGCTCCGAAATTGTCGGCGGCCACGACGGTCTTGGCGTTGGTCGAGGCGCGGCGCTCCATGATGGCGGCGGCCTGGCCCTCGCGCTTGGCGGTGATGGTCACGGCCTCGACGCCCTCGGAGGCGACAGCGTAGGGCTGCAGGGCGAACTCGACGGTCGCCGTCTGGCCGGGCGCCACAGTCACGACCTGCCGCGATTCCTGCAGGCCGGCGTATTTGACCACGACGGTGATGTCGCCGGCCGGGACGCCGGTCAGGCGAAAGTCGCCATCGTCCTCGGAGAGGGCGGCGATCGGCGCGCCCTCGACGCGGACCTCGGCGTTGCGCACGTACTCCTTGGTGGCGGTGTTGAAGACGCGCCCACGAACCATGCCGGCGCCCGCGCTAGCCTGGGGGCGTCCGGCGCCCTGGCTGGTGGAGCGAAGGGTGATGACCTGGCCGTCGTCGGAGCCGATGCGCAGCGGCGTGCCGGCGATCAGGCGGCTCAGCGCGGTGCGGACGTCCATCACGCCCTTCACGGCCGGCGTCTGGATGCCGTCCAGCTGTCGGGCGGGCGCGACGATCTGGACCTGGCCTTGGCGGGCCAGTTCGGGAATGGCGCGGACAGCCGGCTGGGCCGGCACGTCGAACACGCGATCCTGGGCGAAGGCCGGCGCGGCGATCGCCATGGCGACGACGGACGCCCCGCAGGCGAGAAGAGAAGAACGGGAAGTCATTGGCTTCAAGGCCCCCAGAGGTCGCTTCGTTCGCGACGTTGCCGGTTGAGAGCCGTCGGCCGGGGCCTTCCGCTATATGTTGCAAAAACTTCTTATTGCGCGGCCGCGGACGGCCGGGCGGTCCGGGCCAGGACGACCCTGTCGCCGTCTTGTCGCAGGCGGGCGTCGAACACCCGGGCGATGGCCCGGCTGAAGCCGACCGGATCGTTGGCGGCGAACAGTCCGGTGACCGGTTCGCGGGCCAGGGCCGGGTCGTCGATCTGGATGCGGGTGTCGCTGTAGCGGGCGAAGGCCTGGGCGGCCTGGCCCAGGGTCTCGCCCTCGAAGGCCAGCTTGCCTTCGCGCCAGGCCAGATCGCGGGTCACGGCCTCGGGGGCGATCGGGCGAGGGCGCTCGGCCGAGAAATGGGCGGGATCCGACAGCGCCAGGCGGGTGTTGGCGGTCACCGCCACGATGCGGGGCGAGCCGACCAGCGGGGCGCCCGTAAAGGCGGAGGGCGACACCTCGACACGGCCCAGATTGACCAGGAGGTCGACCGGCGCCTGATCCAGTTTCCGAACCCGGAATCCAGCCTGGACGGTGCGCAGCCGGCGGCCGTTCACCTCCACCACGAACGGCCGCTTCTCGTCGCGGGCCACCGAGAAATAGGCCTCGCCCCGCAGCAGGGTGACGACGCGCTGGTCTTTTTCGTAGCGGACCCGGATGCGGCTGTCGGTGTTCAGCAGCACGGTTGAGCCGTCCTTCAGCGGGGCCAGGCGGATCTCGCCCCGATCGGTGGCGATCACCGTGCCGGCGGCGGCCGTGCTGACGCCCAGGGCGGCCAGCGAGGCGGCGGCCAGTCCGGCGCCCGTCCAGGTCAGGGCCTGGCGACGCGACAGGCGGGGACGCCTGGGCTCGGCGAAGCCGGCCGGGTCGAAGTCAGGACCCAGGGCCTGGGCCGACTCGCTCATCATCGACAGGGCGGCGGCGCGCAGCATCGCGCCCTTGCACCGCGGATCGCTGCCCAGCCACGCCTGGTAGGCCGCCTCCAGGTCTGGCGACAGCGGCCCACGATCCAGCCGCGCCGTCCATTCGGACGCCGCTTGGTCAATGTCGCGACTGGTGTCTCGTTCGGCCATGTCTCGGGGCGATCTCCGCTTCCGTATTCCTAGAGGTTTGAGACCTGGTGTTTCCGCTACGGCCGAACCAATCAATCAGGAAGAGAATGCCTCGGGAGACGTGCGTCTCGACGGTGTTCTCCGAGATTCGCATCCTGGCGGCGATCTCCCGCTGCGGCAGCCCCTTCACCCGCCTGAGCACGAAGGCCTCACGGGTCTTCAGCGGCATGGCGGCGATCCCCTTGGCCAGCTGCCGCAATTCGTCACGGTCGATGGTCCATCGCTCGGGCGAGGCGGCCTCGTCGGGATGCTCCAGCCGTTCCAGGTCGTCGACCGCGTGGATGGCCACGATGCGAGCCCGGCGGACATGGCGGGTGATCACCGAGCGGGCCACCTGGAACAGATAGGCGCGAGGATGGCGGATGTCGTCGACGCTCTCCAGCTCGGCCAGGATGGTATAGGCCTCCTGGATGACATCGTCGGGATCGACGCCGGTCGGCGCGCCGCGCGACAGCCAGCCTTTCAGCGCGGGCTCGTGCGGAAGGATGTTCCGCAGGAACCAGCGTGTTCTTTCCCTGTCGGCGCCGCTCATCCCGGACTCGCTGGACACTCACGTTCGCGGCCTGCCTAACGACCAATTGTGACAGCCGATCAGGGCGCACGCGGAGAATTGGCCGGGCTTGGCGCTCGACTTGAGCGGCGTCTTCCGACGCGGGCCTCGGCGCAGGATGATCTTTCACAATATGAGATTGTTTCTTATAGAATGGAACGAAGTGAGCCGGCGACGTCCGGCATGGCGTTAGGGAGTAGACGATGCGACGCGCGCTCATGGCCGGTCTGGCCACCCTCGTTATGGCCGCGCCCGCCCTGGCCCAGCCTATCGACCGCCACGCCTTGGTCAGCCGCCATGACGTCAAGCTGACCAAGGTGGACCCGTCCGCGCCGTTGATGGTCGGCAACGGCCAGATCGGCTTCACCGCCGACATCACCGGCCTGCAGACCTTCCCCGAGGCCTATTCCAACATCGCGCCGCTGCTGACCGAGGCCCAGTGGGCCTGGCACGCCTTTCCCAATCCCGAGGGCTACACCTACGCGGATGGCACGACGCTGATCGACGTGCGCGGGACCAAGCAGCCCTACGCCTACATGAAGGACTGGAACGAGACGCAGACCCGTCCGGCCCTGGCCTATCTGCGCGAGAACCCACACCGCTTCTCGCTGGGCCGCGTGGCCATGGACCTGCGCGACAAGGCCGGCAAGCCGGCCAAGTTCGAGGACCTGACCGGGACCGAGCAGACCCTGGACCTGTGGAGCGGCGTGCTGACCAGCCGCTTCACCTATGACGGCGAGGCGGTGACGGTGCGCACGCGGGTCCATCCGACCCTGGACATGATCGTGGTCGACGTTGAGTCCGCCCTGGTGCAGCAGGGCCGGCTGAAGCTGTCGGTGAAATTTCCCGGCGTCTCCAAGACCCTCAATCCCGACCCTTCCGACTGGACCCGTGCCGAGCTGCACACGACCAGGGTGACGGGCGAGGGCGCATCGCGTCTGGACGTCTCGCGCCGGATCGACGCCACCACCTACTTCGCCGCCCTGCAGGCCGACCGAGCCGTCGACTTCACCGCCGCCGGGCCGCACGCCTTCGTCGTCGCGCCCAAGGCCAAGGCGCGGACGCTTGGCCTCGAGGTCGCCTTCTCGCGCGCGGCCCTGCCCAAGGCGTTGCCGAACGTGACGGTCGCCGACCAGGCGACGCGGGCGCATTGGAAGCGCTATTGGACGCAAGGCGCGGCCGTTGACTTCTCGGGCAGCGCCGACCCCCGCGCGGCCGAACTGGAGCGCCGGGTGGTGCTGTCGCAGTACCTGATGGCCCTGAATGGCGCGGGCGAGGTCCCGCCGCAGGAGGAGGGGCTGTTCTCCAACAGCTGGAACGGCAAGTTCCACCTCGAGATGCACCCCTGGCACGCTGGCCACTTCGCCCTTTGGAACAGGCCCGAATATCTGGAGCGCAGCCTGCCCTGGTATCTGGGCCACCTGAAGGACGCCAAGGCCCGCGCCGCCAGCCACGGGCTGAAGGGCGCCTGGTGGCCCAAGATGGTCGGCCCGGACGGCGTCGACAGTCCCTCGAAGGTTTCGCCCTTCATCATGTGGCAGCAGCCGCACCCGATCTGGATGTCCGAACTGGTCTGGCGCGACAAGCCGACCAAGGCGACCCTGGCCAAGTACGGCCAATTGGTTTCCGAGACCGCCGACCTGCTGGCCAGCTTTCCGCACAAGGACGAGCAGGGGCGCTACGTCCTGGGTCCGCCGATCATTCCGGTGCAGGAGAACTACGATCCGCTGACCACCCAGAACCCGGCCTTCGAACTGGAATACTACCACTGGGGCCTGGAGACTGCGCAAGCGTGGCGGACGCGGCAAGGCCTGGCGCGCAAGCCCGAGTGGGACGCGGTGATCAAGGGCCTGGCGCCGCCGGCGACCAAGGACGGCCTCTATCTGCCGACCGAGACGACGCCGGACTTCTGGGACGTGGCCAGGAGCCAGGCCTGCTCCAAGCACGCCATCGAGCCTCAATGCATGAACCGCGACCACCCCTCGTTCCTGATGGCCTATGGTCTGATCGCGGGGAAGACTGTCGATCCGGAGACCATGCGGCGCACCCTGCGGGCGGTGGAGAGCGACTGGGACCTGCGGCAGACCTGGGGCTGGGACTATCCGATGGTGGCCATGACCGCGGCGCGCCTGGGCGAGCCGGACAAGGCCGTCGACTGGTTGTTCTTCGACGCCAAGAACAACAGGTTCGGCGTTTCCGGCATGACCCCGCGCGTGCACTTGGACGAGCATGCCAAGGCCTTCGTGCCCACGACGGGGGAGGCTGAAAAGGTCGGCCCCGATGGTCCAGGCTACAGCCGCGCGGCCGAGACCTACTTCCCGTCGAACGGTTCGCTGCTGGCGGCCGTGGCGATGATGGCCGGTGGCTGGGATGGCTCGAAGGGACCGGCGCCAGGCTTCCCGAAGGATGGCAAGTGGACGGTGCGGGCCGAGGGTTTCAAGCCGCTGCCCTAGGCGCCCTCACGGGCGCGAAGCCTTGGCGGCGGACAAGCTGCGCCGCGCCTGGGATGACGTCGAAAAGCTCTGTTTCGCCCCGGGTGGGTCCAAGCTCGGCTTCCCGGCAGGGAAGTGCGAGCCGCATAAATTTCGGGGTCGGAGCCAAACTGGTCAATCCACAGAATATGCAAATAAGAACAGTTGCATAATGAGGCGCTGAGGCTGTTCTGCCCGTTTACCTAGTTATCCGCCTTCCGCGAAAGCGCGGCAAATTGGTCAGACCAGAGTTGCGTTTTTTCGCAAGCTGTTACAGGATATGGATATGTATCCCACATTTTGAAAATGTGGGCCTAGTGAAGACACCGGTGTCACAAGCCGGTTGGGGAGAGACGCAAGGATGATTTTCAGCACCTTCAAAGCGCGCCTGCTCGTGTCCTGCGCGACCTTCGCCATGGCTGCGCTTGCCAGCGCTGGCGCCGCCGGCGCCCAGACCGCCGCCGCGCCGGCCGCCGCCGCGTCCGAAGACACCCAGGTCGAAGAGGTCATCGTCAGCGGCTACCGCTCCAGCCTCAGCAAGGCCCTGGGCGCCAAGCGCACCAGCATCGGCGCGATCGACGCGATCCTGGCCGAGGACATCGCCGCCTTCCCCGACCAGAACCTGGCCGAGGCCATCCAGCGCCTGCCGGGCGTGACCATCGACCGCGTCGGCGGCGAGGGCCGCCAGATCTCGGTGCGCGGCCTGAACGCCGACTTCACCCGCGTGCGCATCAACGGCGTCGAGGCCATCGCCACGGGCGGCGGCAACCGCAGCCGCGGCTTCGACTTCAACGTCTTCGCCTCGGAGCTGTTCAGCGGCATCACGGTGCGCAAGACCCAGTCGGCCGACGTCGCCGAAGGCTCGCTGGGCGCCACGGTCGACCTGCAGAGCGGCCGTCCGTTCGACTACTCGGGCTTCAAGGCCGCGGCCTCGGCCGAAGGCAGCCTGAACAGCATCACCGACCGGATTCTGCCGCGCGCGGCGGGCCTGCTCAGCTGGTCGAACCCCGACAAGACGTTCGGCGTCCTGGCCTCGGTGGCCTATTCCAAACGCCAGCCGGTGGCCGAGGGCTTCAACACCACCCGTTGGCAGGGCGCCGACACCAGCGACAATTTCGCCAGCTGCTCCAAGTGCGCGACTCCGGAAGAGCTTGCCAAGGTCCAGAACGCCTTCTATCCGCGCATCCCGCGCTACACCGCCTCGAAGATCGACTCCGAGCGCCTGGGCATCACCTTCTCGACCCAGTGGCGTCCGAGCGCTAAGTCGGAACTGTCGTTGGACGTCCTGTATTCGGACCTGAACCAGTTCACCGAGAGCCCGAACCTGGAAGCCATCTCGTTCAGCCGCTCGAACGCGGCCGGGGTCGGCTCGACCATCGTCCGCGACTACGCGATCAACGACCGCAACACCTTCACCTACGGCGTGTTCGACAAGGTCGACGTGCGGTCGGAGAACGGCACCCAGCGCGACCACACGACCTTCACCCAGGTGACCCTGGCCGGGAAGTACGAGTTCACCGACCGCCTGCGCGGCCAGGCCCGCATTGGCGTGGCCAATTCGGACTACCGCATGCCCGAGCAGATCTCGTTCCAGCTCGATCGCAACGACGTCAACGGCTACACCTATGACGGCCGCCAGAACGACCGTACGCCGGTCATCACCTACGGCTTCGACGTCGCCAATCCGGCGCTCTACACCCTGACCGAAATGCGTTCGGCGGTGCAGACCTCGCTGAACATCACCCGCACCGCCAGCGGCAATCTGGAGTTCGACGTCGACGAGCACCTGAAGCTGCGCGGCGGCGTGGACGCCCAGCAGTATGTGGTCAAGTACCGCGGCGCGAGCCGCAACCAGGTGCTGACCGGTTCGAACCAGGTCGTCGGAGTCGGGGCCTTCTCGAAAGTGGTCCAGTTCGGCCGCGACTTCCCGTTCCCGGGCGGCGACCGCAAGTATGTGGTGGCTGATATCGACAAGGCCCTGGCCTACACCAAGCTGCTGAACTTCCCTCTGATCGTGCAGCAGGGCGACACCCGCGACGTCGAGGAGAAGGACCTGTCGGGCTTCGGCCAGGCGGTCGTGGATGCGACGATCTTCGGCGGCATGCCGCTGCGCTCGGACTTCGGCTTCCGCGTGGCCCACACCAAGGTCACGTCGCAGGGCTTCATCGGCAGCGGCGTCTATCTGACGGCCAAGAACGACTACACCGACGTTCTGCCGTCGATGAACATCACCCTGGAGCCGCGCGACAACTTCATCCTGCGCGGCGGCGTCGCCAAGGTCATGGCCCGTCCCACCCTGGGCAGCCTGACGCCCGGCGGTTCGGTCGGCGCCACGACGCGGACCGTCAATTTCGGCAATCCGGACCTGGAGCCGTTCCGCGCGACCAATTTCGACCTGGCGGCCGAATGGTATTTCGCGCCGGAATCGCTGATCGGCGTGGCGGTCTTCTACAAGAAGATCGACAGCTTCATCGCCAGCCAGACCACGCGCGCCGTCTATAGCTCGCTGGGCCTGCCGGCCAGCCTGCTCAGCACCAGCGCCGGCGTCTCGGTCAACGACATCTTCGACGTGACCAATCCGTACAACGGCGAAGGCGGTTGGCTGAAGGGCGTCGAGTTCCAGTACCAGCAGCCGTTCAACTTCCTGCCCGACGCCTTCCGCGGCTTCGGCTTCATCGGCAACTTCACCTATGTCGACTCGAACGTGAACTACGGCACCAAGGCCGCGCCGAAGTACAACAAGCTGACCGGCCAATCGAAGACCACGGCTAACGCCACGCTCTATTTCGAGCGCGGCAAGTTCAGCGCCCGCACCTCGCTGGCTCGCCGCTCCGGCTTCCTGACGGCCTTCCCCGGCTCGAACGGCAACAGCGAGCACGGCACCCACGGCAGCACGTACTACGACTTCTCGTCCAGCTATAAGCTGCGGCCGAACCTGGTCGTCACCCTGGAAGGCATCAACCTGGGCGACAAGTTCACCGACGCCTATGTCGACACCGCCGACCGGGTCAGCGACTACCGTCATACGGGTCGCGAGATCCTGCTGGGCGTTCGCTGGACGTACTGACGTTTAAAGAGCTCCTCCCCTGGGGCCTGGCGTCGGTCCTTCCCGCGCCAGGCCCCGTTTTTTCGGCCAGTTCTTCTTGGGAGAGTAAAGACATGATCGCTCGCAGAACGGTTCTGGGCCTGGCTGCGGCGGCCCTGGCGACCCCGGCCCTGGCCCAGGAGGTCGCGGCGGGCGCGCCCGCCGCGCCGGCGCCCAAGGACTGGATCGACCCCAAGACCGGCCATCGCATCGTGAGGCTGTCGGAGGAGGGCGGCAGCAAGAACCTCTATTTCCACCAGCACGGCTATACGCCGCAGGGCGACAAGCTGGCGATCACCACGCCGTCGGGCATCGCCCTCGTCGACCTGGGGACCTTCAAGCTGACGCCGGTCCCCAAGACCAAGGGCGCGGACCTCCTTTTCTTCCCGCGCGGCTCGCGGCGGCTCTACTATTCCGTCACCGCGCCGGGCGAGGGCCAGCCGACCGACCGTCCCAAGACGATCTACGCCCTGGACATCGACAGCGGCAAAGCCAAGGTGGTGGGCAAGCTGGCGCAAGGCGGCATCACCTCGGTCAATGCCGACGAGACCCTGCTGCTGGGCGTCGTCACCTATGGCGGCAGGCCTCTGCAGCCCAAGACCGCCGACGACCTCAAGCGCTTCGGCCAGGCCGAGTACGCCGCCCTGGGGCCCGACGGCAAGCCGCTGTCCTTCGCCAAGGCCAAGGGCGTGCGGATGACCGAGCGCTTCGAGACGCCGACGCCGATGGAGATCTTCACGCTCGACCTCAAGACCGGCGAGCGCAAGGTGATCCACGCTTCGGACAAATGGCTGGGCCACGCCCAGTTCTCGCCGACCGATCCGACCCTGGTGATGTTCTGCCACGAGGGGCCCTGGCACCGCGTAGACCGCATCTGGACCATCCGCACCGACGGCTCGGCCCTGACCAAGATCCACACCCGGACCATGAACTTCGAGATCGCCGGCCACGAGTTCTTCTCGGCCGACGGCAAGTGGATCTGGTACGACCTGCAGACCCCGCGCGGCCAGGTGTTCTGGATCGCCGGCCACGAGCTGGCCACCGGCAGGAAGCTGTACCGACGGGTCGAGCAGAACGAGTGGTCGGTGCACTACAACGTGGCCGCGGACGGCAAGCTGTTCGCCGGCGACGGCGGCGACGCCGACATGGTGGCCCACGCGCCGGACGGCAAATGGATCTACGCCTTCCGTCCCGAGACCATTCGCGACGCGGCGACCCAGTACTATACGGACGACCTGATCACCGTGGAAAAGATGGCCAGCGAGCGGTTGGTCGACATGTCGGCCCACGACTATCGCCTGGAGCCGAACCTGACCTTCACCCCGGACCAGAAGTGGATCGTGTTCACCTCGAACATGCACGGGGCCAACCACGTGTACGCGGTCGAAGTCGCCAAGCGCTGACCGCGCGCGTCGCGGGGCTGTCCGTTCCCCCATTCTCGGCGGCTCCGCGAGGCCCCGGCGCACCTCCAGCGCCGGGGCCTTTGGCGTTCTAGAGGCCCGTCACGCCCGAGGAGTCGACGACCTCGGGGCGCTTGCCGTCCAGGGTGTCGATCTTGCTGCGGGTGAAGGTCCAGTCCTTGGCGTTGGCGATGCGGCCGCCGGCCTGGACGTCGAGGTCCAGGTTGTCGAAGGCGAAGCGCTCCAGCGGCAGGTCGGGGAAGGCGGCGACCTCGAAGGCGGTCTTGGCGCCGATGGCCTTGATGTCCTTCACGCGCACGTCGCTCAGGCGGCAGCGGCCCAGCTCCGGCGGCACGTGCTGGGTCATCACCTTCCAGTACGGTGGCACGTTCGCCATGCCCGCCGGGATCTCGGCGTAGCTGTAGCTGGGGTTCCAGTTCAGGTTCACCCGCATGACGGTGGGCACGTCGCGCAGGTCCATGCCGGCGATGTCGATGTCCTTGACGCCGCCGCCGCGTGTGTGGGCCGACTTGAACAGGATGCCGACCGGGGTCGGGTGGTGCACGGTCAGGCCCGAGACCTTGATGTCGTGGAAGCCGCCCGAGGTCTCGCTGCCGAAGGTGATCCCGGCCGAGGCGTCGCGGATCACGCAGTCGCGGATGACGACATTGTAGGTCGGCCGGTTCACCCGCAGGCCGTCGGCGTCGCGGCCGGCCTTCAGGCACAGGGCGTCGTCGTTGCAGGCCACGTCGATCCGCTCGACCAGCACGTCGTGCGAGGAGTCGATGTCGACCCCGTCGGTCGACGGACCGCGCCCGCCCTCGTTGTTGCGGATGTTGAGGTCGGCGACATGGACGTCGTGCGAGTAGCAGACGTGCACGGTCCAGAAGCCGGCGCGGCGCAGGCGCGGGCCGGCCAGCTCGATCTTCTGGCTGTCGAACACCTGGATCAGGCGCGGACGCTTGCAGTCGTAGTCGGCGGCCCAGCGCAGGCCCTTGGCGTCGTACTTTCGGCGCAGGGCCCAATAGCTGTCCCAGAACACCTTGCCGTCGCCGTCGATCGTCCCGTCGCCGACGATGCGGACGTTCTTCTGCTTGTAGACGTTGACCAGCGCGGCCGGCCAGATCAGCTCGATGCCGGCCACCCGGGTGGGCAGCTCCGGATAGTCGGCGAGGTTCTGCGAGCCTAGCAGCGTCACGCCCTTGTCCAGCCGCAGGGTGACGCCGGACTTCAGGAAGAGCGCGCCGGTGCGATAGACGCCGGGCCTGAAGGCCACCGTCGCGCCGGTCTTGGCGGCCTCGTCGATGGCGGCCTGGATGGCCTGGGTGTTCAGCGTCTTGCCGTCGCCGACCGCGCCATGGGCGTTGGCCAGGATCGCCTTGCCGGCGGCCAAGGCCAGCGTAGGCGCGGAAGCGGCGACGAGGCCGAGCTGGAGGAGGGCGCGTCTTTGCATGGCGGACCTCAGCGAGCCGGGTTGAAGTCGGGCTTCTGCGCGAAGACGTAGGTCTCCCAATCGGCGCGCGTATGGAAGTCGAGGCCTTTGTCCCAGGCCGCGCCCATGTAGTAGACGAACGGCTTGCCCGGATTGACCTTGACCAGCACCAGCCAGTCGCTGTCGGTCTCGACCACGTCGACGATCTGGCGCGGGTCGATCAGCAGGGCCACGCCCATCGTGCCCTTGTCGGGATCGGTGACATCCCAGAACGAGAACACGCCCTTGGCCCTGTCGGCGCGCAGGTCGCCCGGCGTGGCGGCGGTCGGCTTCTTGGTGATGCCGATGGCGACGGTGAGCGGGCCCTTGGCGTTCGAGCCGAAGGTCGAGACCATCCGCGTGAAGTTTGTACCCATCGGCAGGGTGAAGGTCCGGCTTTCCCAGACCTCGCGCTTTTCACCCACCTTCCACGGCGCGTAGCTGACCTTGAACGACGCGACGTCCGGGCCGTCCTTCAGGATCTTGTAGTCCTTCCAGTTTCGCGACACCCACAGCTTGCCGCCGTCCCAGACGCCCAGGCCGCCCGCGCCCCGGTAGGTCTTGACGTTGTAATAGTCGATGCCCTCGCCGTGATAGGCGTGCTGGTCGCCCGTCTTCAGCTGGCGGGTCATGAACGGGTAGCGGACGCTCTTGCCCCAGGCGTCGACGCCCGAGGTCGAGGGCGGCTCGTACTGCTCCAGGGCCGGGCCGTAGATGCGGTGAGCCGTGCGGTCGTTCTCCCACAGGATGTCGTCATAGCGCTCGGGCGCGTAGCGGACCGTGGCCCGGGGCTTGTCCTGGCCGGCCGGCGGCGGGGCCATGCGGTAGATCATCCTGGGCGGTGTCGGCTGGCCCGGCGCGGCCGGTGGAACCTGGGCGGGGGCCAGGCCGGGGCCTTCGATCAGCGGGTCGTAGGCCAGCGCGGCGACGGCCTTCATCTCGGTGGCGTGGCGCGCCTCTTCCTCGGGGCCTCGCACCGTACGCGGCACGGCCGGGGTGGGGCTGGTGGCGGCGACGAAGGCGGCGGCGTCCGGCGCGGGCTCGGCCAGCGGCAGGGCGGTGGTCGGCTTGCCCAGATTCATCACCTCCAGGCCCGCCAGCAGGAAGGCGCCCGTGCCGTAGGGGCCGATGTCGTCGGGGGCGGTGGTGACGGGCTGGTCGCCGGTCTTCTGCACCGCGCCGATCATGCCGCTGGGCAGCACCTGGCCCTGCAGCGCCTTCCAGCCCTTCACGACGGCCGGTTGATAGGTCGCGCGGTCCAGGATCCCGTGGTTGATCCCCCAGGCCAAGGCGTAGACGAAGAAGGCCGAACCCGAGGTCTCCGCTTCCGGGAAGCGATCGGGCTGCAGCAGGCTGGAAGGCCACAGGCCATCGGCGCGTTGCAGGCCGACGATCCGCTTGGCCATGGTCTGGAAGATGGTGACGTAGCGCGGGCGCTGGATGTAGTCGGCCGGCATCGACTCCAGCACGCGGGCCATGCCGCCCATCACCCAGCCGTTGCCGCGCGACCAGAACAGCTTGCGACCCTGCTCGTCGCGGCGCTCGACGAAGCGCTCGTCGCGGTAATACAGGCCTTCGTCCGGATCGTAGAGGCGGGCGAAGGTGCGCCACCACTGGGTGTCCATGGCCTTCAGGTACTTGGCGTCGCCGCTCAGCACGCTCATCCGCGCCAGCACGGGCGGAGCCATGAAAAGAGCGTCGCACCACCACCAGACCAGGTGCTCGGGGATCGGCTGGCGTGTCAGGTGCGGCAGGGCCCAGTCCAGCCGCTGGCGCAGGGGCATGATCACGCCTTCCTGTTTCCTGCGAGCGTAGAGCTCCTGATAGAGCTCGCCGATCGCCATCTCATCGGCGTTCAGCATGGCCTTGGGCGACTTCGCCCCGCGCAGGGCGTAGTTGTAGTGCTCGGCCGCGTCGGTCAAGAATTTCAGGGTCTGCTTGTCCTGGGTCAGGCGGGCCAGGCGCGTGGCGCCGACATAGTAGGTGGCCGACACCCAGTTGGACGAGATTTCGCGCACCGCCCCGCCCGTGGTCAGCGGGATCGGTTCGGCCAGCATGGCCTTCGTCTGGGCGGTGTTGGCGCGGTTGAGAACGGCCAGGACGGCGTCGGGCGAGGGGAGGGCCTCCTGCTTCGTCACGGCGGCCCTGGGGGTGCGGAGCGGTGCGGCGGCGGCGCCGAAGCCCGTGGCCAGGGCCGTTCCGGCCATCGCCAGGACCATTACGGTGCGAGAGGTGGCGGTTCGACGAAACATAGGTAATTTCCTCCGCACAATGCCACTGCGACCGGTGTCATTGTCATTATATGAAATCCTATGCCACAAAGTGGAACGCCTGCAAAGGTGATGGGGAGGTTGAAATGACGCTCGCTTGGAGCCGCCGACAGACGCTGACCGCCGCCGCCGGCCTGCCGCTGGCCGCCTTGGTTCCGACCTTCGCCCAGGCCGCCAAGCCGCGCGACCAGGTCGTCTGGACCTTCGACAACCTGACCCGGATCGGCGGCGTCGAAGCCCATGCCGAGGGCGCGCCCCAGATCATCGACAGCCCGTACGGCAAGGCGGTCCAGTTCGACGGCGTGCAGGACGTCCTCTTTGTCGAGCAGCACCCGCTGGCGGGGGCCCAGACCTGGACCTTCGAGGCGGTGTTTCGGCCGGATGGCGGCAACGAGGCCCAGCGCTGGTTCCACCTGCAGGAGATCGCGCCGGACGGCGCGCCGCCCTCGACCACCCGCTTCCTGTTCGAGATCCGCACCGTCGGGACCGAGTGGTGGCTGGACGCCTTCGTCACCGGTCCTGGCTACAAGCACACCCTGATCTTCCCGGAGAAGCGTTTTCCGGTCGGCCAATGGCGCCACGTGGCCCAGAGCTACGACGGCAAGACCTATCGCTCGTTCGTCAACGGCCAGCTGCAGGGCGAGGCCGAGATCGCCTATGCGCCGCAGGGGCCGGGCCGCGCCTCGATCGGGGCGCGCATGAACAGGATCGATTTCTTCAAGGGCGCGGTGCGCGAGGCCCGGTTCACGCCCCGGGCGCTGAAGCCCAAACGGTTCGCCCTGCCGAAGACCTGAGGACGTCGTTCCGTCCCCGGAGGGATGGTCGGGCTGGGCGCCGTCGCCGAAGTGTCACGCTTGGACGCTAGGGGATCCAGGCGCGCGGGGCGTCGCGCGCGGGTTCCAGCATGCCGTCGTCCGACACCATCCGCGCGCTTGTCCTGCTGCTCGCCGCCGTTCCTGCGGCGGCGCGCGCCGCCGAACGTCCGCCGCAAACCTTGGCCGACAGCGTCATGGCCTTCGCGGCCCGACACAATGTCCAGGTGCTGTTCGAGACGGAGGTTCTGGCCAGTCTGCCGGGACGGCGCGTCCGCCCAGGCCTCGCGCCACGCCAGGCGATCCAGAATCTGGTGGCCGGAACCGACGTCTCGGTGCGCGAGGTTCGGCGCGGGGTCTTCGTGTTGTCGGCGGTCGCGTCCCGCTCCGCGCCATCGCGGCCGTCCCCCGCTCCGGCGCCGGAGGCCCCCGCCCAGGTCGACCCCGTCACGATCAACGCCGTCTACGCGCGGAGCCTGGATCGCTCGCTGGCCCTCAAGCGCCGCGCGGCCTACGGCCTGGACGCGGTCAGCGCCGAGGACATCGCCCGCCTGCCGGCCTTCAACGCCGCCGAGGCCCTGCAGCTGGCGCCGGGCGTCAGCCTGGAGCGCCATCGCGGCGTTGGCCTCTATGTCAGCGTGCGGGGCCTGGGGCCGCAGTTCCAGAACGTGTTGCTGAATGGCCGGCCGATCGCGCTAAACGACCTCGTCGAGAATGGTGGCTTTCGCGGTCGCCAGTTTCGTTTCGAGGTCCTGCCCGCCGATGTCATCGACCAGGTCGAGGTGGTCAAGACCACGACCGCCGACATGGACGAGGGCGCCCTGGGCGGCGACATCGACGTTCGCACCTTCAAGCCTCTGGATCGCGGCCGCCGCTCGGTGCTGTCGGCGCGCGCCTCGGTCGGGCGGATGGGCGAGGTCGACCCGTCGGTCTCGGGCGTCTGGAGCTGGGTCGACGCCAGCGGCAACCTGGGCCTGCTGGCGGGCGGTGTGGTCGAGCGGCGGCGGATCCGCAACGACCGCCTGTATCAGACCGGCTGGAACCTGGACCGCTTCACGCCGGTGCTGGGCCCCGGCCTCTACACACCCACCCGGACGCGGCCGACGGTCGAGCTGGAGGACCGCCGGATGGCCTCCGCCGACTTCACCCTGCAGTGGCGGCCGACCGACGCGATCGGCCTGGACGTCGACCTGCTGGCCACGCGCCTGGACGCCCACTACGACGAGTATGGCCTGGACATCTATCCAGACGATCCGTCGGTCTCGAGCCCGCGCTTCGTGGCCGGGACGCCGGTGATCAGGGGCGACACGGTCCAGGCCGGGACCATCGACAACGTTCGCTGGATGGCCTCGCGCGAGATCAGCCTGAACCGTCACGACCTGGTCGCCCTGGGCGCGCACGGGCGGTGGAACCTGGGGCCCTGGACCCTGGACGGCGACTGGGGATACTCGCGGGCCCGCAGCTATCACCCGGACGGCCGAGGCACGGTGCGGGCCCGCGTGGCCTTCTTCGCGCCGCTGACCTACGACTTCAGTCATGGCCTGGCCGGCGGGCCGGACCTGAGAACCACCGTCGACTACGCCAATCCCGCCAACTTCGTGGGTCAGTCGTTCGACTACACCTTCAAGGACTCCCGCGACGTCGACGAGACGGCCAAGCTCGACCTGAAACGACCAATCGGCGGCTTCGACCTGGCCCTCGGCGTCGAGAGCCATCGCCGGGCGCGCGACTATCGCCGGCGGGACTGGACGCTGGACACCCTGGTCGGTCAGCCGCTGACCGGCCTGGGATCATCCGCCTACGGATCGACGCCGTTCGCCAACTTCCTGTCGGGCGTCGACGCCGATCTGCCGCGGCGCTGGGTGGCGCCCGACGCGAAGACCTTCTACGGCCTGCTCTACACGCCGGCCGTCGCCGCCCGGCCGCCGACCGCCGCCGACCTGCGCAATTCGTTCGTGGTCGAGGAAAGGATCCGCTCGGCCTATGCCCGGCTGGATTTCCGGGCCGTGCTGTTCGGCAAGCCGATGGACGGCAATCTGGGCCTGCGCCACGCCGCCACCCGCCAGGTCTCCAAGGGCGTGCTGTCCAGCGGTTCGGACCCGCTGCCGGCGGAGTGGCGCAAAGCCTATGGCGACTGGCTGCCCAGCGCCAATCTCAAGATCGAGCTGGCCCGGCGCCTGTACCTGCGCCTGGCCGCCTCGCGAGTGGTCAGCCGCCCCAACGTCGTCGACAACGCCCCGCGCATCACCATCGCCCGTGACACCCCGACCGCCAACGGCGGCAATCCCGAGCTGGATCCTTTCCTGGCCACCCAGCTGGACGCGTCGGTCGAGTGGTACTTCCCGGCCGGCGGCGCGGCGACCGTCGCCGTCTTCGACCGGCGGCTGGACGACTACATCACCGCCCAGAACACCTTCATCGAGGTCCCCGGGCGCGGCCAGGTGCTGCTGTCGACCAACGTCAATGGCGGCGAAGCGCGGATCCAGGGGCTGGAGCTGACCTACGCCTACGTGTTCCGCGACCTGCCTGCGCCGTTCGACGGCCTGGGCGTGCAAGGCTCGGCGACCCTGGTGCGCAGCCAGGCCAACTATTTCGCCGGCGACCGCGTGATCCGCAACGCCCTGCTGGGTCTGTCGCGCGGCGCCTATAGCGCCGTGGCGTTCTATGAGAAGGGCCGGGGCTCGCTGCGCCTGGCCTACACCTGGCGCGGATCCTACCTGACCTCGATCGGCAGTTCGATCACCGCGCCGGCGACCACGGCCGCCTTCGGCTCGCTGGACGGCGCGGCCTCGTGGCGGCTGAACGACCGCGCGACCCTTTCCCTGGAGGGCGTCAACCTGACCGACGCCCGCCGCTACGTGTATGGCGAGAGCCGGGACCAGCCGATGGAGATCCATCACTGGGGCCGGTACGTATCCGCGAGGATGAGATGGGCGTTCTGACCTTCCGGGGCGCGGCGGCGACCCGCGCCGACCTGCCCGACGGGCCCAGCGAGCCGGCGCCCGCCAGCCCGCCGATGGCGGCGCCGCGCTTCGAGGCGCTGGTGTCACGCTATCGTCGCCCGCTGCTGGCCTTCTTTCAGCGCCGGTCGGTCGGGGTCGAGGACGCCGAGGACCTGACGCAGGAGGTCTTCATGCGCCTGTCGCAACGGTTCGCGCGCCTGCACTGGGGCAATCCGGACGGGCTGGTGTTCACGGTCGCCGCCAACGCCCTGGTCGACCATGAGCGCCACCAGCGGGCCCGCCGGCGCGGACGTCATGTCGAGGTCGATCCGGCCCTCCCGGCCGACGAGCCCACGGCCGAGGCCGCCCTAGCCGGCCGCGAGCGCCTGGCCAGGCTGGTCGCGGCCCTGGACGACCTGCATCCGAACGCGCGGGCGGTCTTCGTGCTGTGCCGGTTCGAGAACCTGACCCAGGCCGAGGCGGCGGCGCGCCTGAACCTGTCGGTCAGCGCCGTCGAGAAGCACATGATGAACGCCCTGGCGCGTCTGCGCGAAGCGATCGAGGTTTCGCATGACGCCTAGCGACGAGATCGATCCCCGCCGCCTGCTGGCGGCCAGTCTGACGCGACCGCTGACCGCCGCCGAGCAGGCCGCGCTTGACGCTTGGGAAGTCGGCTCGGCCGAGGCGCGCGAGGAGATCGCCCGCACTCGCGAGGTGTGGCTGGCCATGGGCCTGGCCGCCGAAGACCCGGCCGTGCGCGTCCTGCGCCGCAACGTGCGCCGCGAGGCGCGGCGGGAGCGTTGGGACAGCCAAGCCGGATACGCTCGGGTGGAAGTGCTTTCCATGCTCATGGCGGGGGCCCTTGCCGCAGCCCTGGTCGTGGGCGTCGTGCTGAAGCCCCGGCCCCAGGTCGAAACCTACGTCGCGCCGCAGCACGCGCCGGCTCGCCTGACCCTGGCGGACGGCAGCCACGTAGTGCTGAGTCCCGGCGGTCGCCTGACCACGCGCTTCACCCACCAGGCGCGCGACGTGACGCTGGAGGCCGGCGACGGCTTCTTCGACGTGACCCACGACAGGAGCCGGCCGTTCGCGGTCGCGGCGTCCGGGCGAACGCTGACGGTGCTGGGCACGCGTTTCAACGTGGCCGGCGGAGATCGGCTGACGGTGTCGCTTGTCGAGGGCTCGCTGCGGGTCAGCCAGGCCGGCGCGGCCAATGTGCTGCTGCGCCCCGGCCAGCGCTATGTCGGCGAGACCGGGGTCGGCGGGGCGGCCCAGTCGGGAGACGTCAGGAGCGATGCGGCCTGGACCGACGGTCGCGTGGTGCTGGCCGACGCCAGCCTCGCGCAAGCCGCCGAGCGCCTGTCGCGCGCGTCCGGCCGGCGGGTCGAACTTACCGACCCTCGCTTGGGCCGACTGCGGGTGTCCGGCGCGCTGCGTATCGAGCGGATGGACGATGTCGGCGCGGCTCTGGAGGCCCTGCTGCCGGTCCGGGCGCGGACCACGGCCGAGGGCGACCTGGTGGTCTCGCCGGCCGCCAGATTCTCCGGACGCGGATAAAGTTCAGGCTTTTCAACAGGGTCGTCGCAAATAATTCACCGAGCCGGGACTGAGGTCCCGCCATCCGGTCCCCGTTCTTCTGCGCTGACCCGCCTCCCTGCGGGTTCCGCAAAAGATCGGGGGATAGATGTCCAGCTCGAAGTTCCCGCCAGCGCGTTGCGCCGGCGCTGTCGCCATCCTCGCCTTCGCCGCGCTCGGCGCTGGCCAGGTCCATGCCGCTGAAGTCGCCGCCGCCGCGCCGGCCGCCGCCGCCGCCGCGGTCGATGAGATCGTCGTCACCTCGTACGGCAAGAGCCTGCAGGCCGCCGCCCAGCTGAAGCGCAACGCCGAGTACGGCCTGGACGCCGTCAACGCCGAGGACATCGGCAAATTCCCGACCCGCAACGCCGCCGAAGCGCTGCAGCTGGTCACCGGCGTCACCATCGACCGTCAGCGCGGCGCGGGCCTGTATGTCAGTGTCCGGGGCCTGGGTCCGCAGTTCCAGTACACCGAGCTGAACGGCCGCTCGATCGCCGTCAACGACCTGATCGAGAACGGCGGCGCCAAGGGCCGCCAGTTCCGCTTCGAGGTGCTGCCCGCCGAGCTGATCTCGCAGATCGAGGTCGTGAAGACCCCGACCGTCGACATGGACGAGGGCGCCCTGGGCGGCAACATCAACATCAAGACCTTCAAGCCGTTCGACCTGGGCAAGAAGGCCGCCTTCTCGGTGCGCGAGACCTATAACGACGTCCGCAAGAAGGCCGACCCGTCGGTTTCCGGCCTGGGCAGCTGGACCAACGCCGACCGCACGATCGGCGTCCTGGCCTCGGGCCTGTATGACGAGCGCCACGTCCGAAACGACCGCCTGTACCAGGTCGGCTGGAACCTCGATAAGTTCAAGTCGGTGCTGGGCAGCGGCTTTTACACGCCCTCGCGCACCCGGCCGACCATCGAGACCGAGCATCGCAAGCTGTATTCGGGCGCGCTCTCGGGCCAGTGGAAGCCGAACGGCGACTTCCAGACCGATGTCGATCTGATGGTGACCCGTCTGGACGTCGACTACGACGAGTTCGGCCTGGACATCTATCCGGACGACAGCACCTTTGCGACGCCGCAGTTCGTGGCCGGCAGCCAGAAGATCGTCGGCGACACCGTGGTTGGCGCGACGATCAACAACGTCCGCTGGATGGCCTCGCGCGAGACCAGCCTGAACCGCCACGACCTGACGATCTTCGGGATCAAGCAGGCCTGGACCCCCGGCGCCTGGAGCTTCAACGCCGAGTACGGCTATTCGCGCGCCCGCAGCTATCATCCGGACGGCCGAGCCACCACGCGCGACCGTATCGCCTTCTTCGCCCCGCTGACCTACGACTTCTCGCGCGGCTACACCGCGATCCCGCAGCTGACCACGCCGGTCGATTACACCAATCCGGCGAACTTCGTCGGCCAGGCGTTCGACTACACCTGGAAGGACTCGCGCGACACCGACGAGACCTTCCGCCTGGACGGTTCGCGGGTGTTCTCGGGCTGGTTCACCAAGATCGCGTTCGGCGCCGAGCAGCACAATCTGAACCGCACCTACCTGCGCCGCGACTGGGTGCTGAACGACATCCTGAACGTGCCGCTGACGACGCTGGGCTCCAGCTTCTACCAGACCATGCCCTATTCGGGTTTCCTGTCGGACTTCTCGGGCAATACGCCCCGCACATGGGTGTCGCCCACCCGCGACGCCTACTACAACCGCCTCTACACTGCGGCCGTCGCGGCCCAGCCGTGGTCGGCGGCGGACTTGCGCAACTCGTTCATCGTCGACCAGAAGATCCACAGCGCCTATGTGCGCGGCGACTTCAAGTTCGACGTCGGCGGGCTGCCCGTCAGCGGCAATCTGGGCGTCCGCTACGCCGAGACCAAGCAGCTGGCCTCGGGCACGCTGACCAGCGGTTCGACGCCGGTGCCGGTCGGCTACCTCAAGGAGTACAAGAACTGGCTGCCCAGCCTGAACGTCAAGGTCGAGCTGCGTGACGACCTCATCGCCCGCTTCGCCGCCTCGCGCGTCGTCAACCGTCCGAACGTCACCGACAGCGCCCCGCGCATCAGCGTCAGCCGCGACTCGCCGACGGCCTCGGGCGGCAACCCGGACCTCGACCCGTTCGTGGCCGACCAGTACGACGCCTCGCTGGAATGGTACCCGGCCCCGACCACGGCCGTGACCGGCGCTGTCTTCGTCAAGAAGATGGACGACTACATCACCGCCCAGAACACCACGATCCAGGTCCCGGGGCGCGGCGACATCCTGCTGTCGACCAGCGTCAACGGCGGCGACGCCGAGATCAAGGGCTTCGAGGCGGCCTACAACCAGCAGCTGGCCTTCCTGCCCCAGCCCTTCGACGGCTTCGGCGTGCAGGCCTCGGTGACCCTGGTCGACAGCAAGGCGAACTACTTCGCCGGCAATCGTCAGATCAAGGACGACCTGGTCGGTCTGTCCAAGCGCAGCTGGAACCTGGTGGGCTACTACGAGAAAGGCCCGATCAGCGCCCGGCTCGGCTGGTTCTGGCGCTCGCGCTATCTCAGCTCGATCGGCAGCACCACGACGGCCCAGTCCTATGTCGACGCCTACGGCTCGCTGGACGGCTCGCTCTCGTACCAGATCACGCCGCAGTACGCGCTGACCCTGGAAGGCTCGAACCTCAGCAACGAGATCCGCTACCTGTACGGCAAGACCAAGGACCAGCCGATGGAGATCTATCACTGGGGCCGCACGGTCTCGCTGACCCTCCGCGGCAAGTTCTGAGCCCAATCCCCGACGGCCCTCTCGCGACGAGGGCCGTCCACTCCGCGGGCCGGTCGACGAAGATCGGCCCGCGCCTTTTCTGCTTTCCCACGAGGTCGTCATGCGCCCGCTGATCGTCGCCGTCCTGTCGGCCTTGTCCCTGTCTGTCTCATCCCTTGCGACCCAGGCCGCAGAGGCGCCCAAGATCAATGGTCTGCATTGGCTGGGCTCGCACAACAGCTATCGGCCCGAGCTGGATCCTGCCGCCCTGGCCCGTCAGCGCCAGGTGATGGGCGAGCGCTCGCGCGGCGTCGAATATGGCCACCCGCCGATCCAGGCCCAGCTGGACCTCGGCTTGCGCCAGCTGGAGTTCGATCCCTATGCCGACACCGTCGGCGGCCTGTACGCCGGTCCCTACGCGGACGACCCGGCCAAGGCGGCGATCATGAAGACGCCTGGCGCCAAGGTGCTGCACGCGCCCGTGGTCGACAGCCGAACCCTGTGTCTGCGTCTGTCGGATTGCTTCGCGCAGGTCGCGACGTGGTCCCGCGCCCACCCCGACCACCAGCCGATCGTCCTCTTCGTCAACACCAAGGAGGAGCCTTTCAACACGCCGGCCATTCCGAACCCGCCCCTGTGGACCGAGGCCGACTTCGCGAGCGTCGACGCCGACGCGATCAAGGCCTTCGGCCGCGAGCGGATCATCACCCCGGACGAGGTGCGCGGCGTCGCGGCGACCCTGCGCCAGGGCGTGACCTCGGGCGGCTGGCCGACCGTCGAGGCCGCCAAGGGCAAGGTGCTGCTGGTGCTGGACGCCAATGCGCGCGTCGAGGACGCCTATCGCACCGGCCATCCGTCGCTGAAGGGACGCGTGATGTTCGGTCTCTATGCCGAAAGCGAGGCCGAGGCGGCGGTGTTCAACATCCAGGATCCGCGCCCGGAAGAGGCCCGCATCCAGGCCCTGGTCGCCCAAGGCTTCCTGGTCCGCACCCGCAGCGACGCCGACACCACCGAGGCGCGTAGCCACGATGTCGGACGCCTGCGGTCGGCCGAGCGCTCCGGGGCCCAGATCATCAGCTCGGACTATTATCCGGGCGCGCCGGACCCGCTGGGCCTGAAGTTCGAGGTTAAGCCGGCCTGGTTCGGCAAATAGGCCCTATAGCTCGCCGCCGATCCGCTCGACCTCGTCGGCCAGGGCGGCCATGTCGAGGATCTTCAGGGTGCGGCCGCTCTGGCGGACGATGTTCAGGCTGGCCAGGCGGTTCAGCTCGCGGGTGACCGGCTCGCGCTGGCTGCCGACCAGCACGGCCAGCTCGGCGTGGGTGGGGCAGGGGTGGATCACCGCCTCGTTGGCGTCGCCGGCCTTCTCCGAGGCCATGCGCAGCAGCTCGATGTCGACCCGGCAGGCCACGGAGACGGCGGTCAGCTCAAACAGCCGGTCGGTCAGGGCGCGGGTCAGGCTGGCCATGTCCTCCAGGAGGGCGCGCATGAAGCGCGGCGAGTCCTCGAACAGCCGCAGCACCAGGCGCTGGGGCAGGCGCACCATCCGGGCGTCCTCCAGGGCCACGATGTTGACCGAGCGCGGCAGACCGTCGATGGCGGCGATCTCGCCGAAATAGCCGCCGGGCAGGATGCGGCGATAGCCGACCTCGCGCCCCGATCGGGCATAGAGATTGGCCAGCAGCGCGCCTTCCAGCAGCAGGTAGATGCCGCCGTCCTCGTCGCGCCGCTGCACGATCATCTCGCCCTTGCCGTAGCGCAGATGCTCGACCTGCGTCGCCAGCCCCTCGACCTCCGTCGGGGTCATGTGGCGGAACAGCTTGTTCGCCCGATAGTCCTCGGGCGGAAAGTCGGGCCTGGACGCGCGCTGGGATGATGAAGGAATCACGGTCATCGACTACGGTCCTGCGCTGTCGAGCGGGGGCGACACAATGGATAAGCGACAGCGCTACAAGGCCTTTATCAGCTATAGTCACCATGACCGCCAAGCCGCTGAATGGCTGCATCGCGCCCTGGAGACCTATCGCGCGCCCTCCAGGTTGTCGGCGAAAAGCGGCGCTAGCATCGCGGGTGGCCTGAGACCGATTTTCCGTGATCGCGACGAGCTGAGCGCGGCCGCTGACCTTGGCGAGACCATCCGCGACGCGCTGAATCGTTCGGACGCGCTGATCGTGCTGTGTTCGCCGACCGCCGCCGAATCGCGCTGGGTCGACCAGGAGCTCGCCTACTTCCTGCAGGAACACGGTTCGCGCGCGGTGATCTGCGTGATCACGCCGGCGACGCCGGCCAACGCTCAGCTGATCGAGATCATGCCGCCCGCCTTGCGCGCGGCCCTGCCGCAGGATGTCGAGCCCCTGGCCGTCGATCTGCGTCCCGACGCCGACGGCAAGCGCTTGGCGCGGCTGAAGATCGCCGCCCGCCTGCTGGACGTCAGCCTGGACCAGCTTGTCCAGCGGGACGCCCGCCGCCGCCTGCGGGTGATGGCGGCCTTCACCGCCCTGGCGGCGGTGGTCACCGTGGGGATGGGCGCCATGACCATCGCCACCCTGAAGTCTCGCCAGATCGCCCGCGAGCAGCGCGACGAGACCGAGGCCCTGGTGGCCTTCATGCTGGGCGACCTGCGCCAGCAGCTGGAGCCGGTCGGGCGTCTCGACGTGCTGGATGGCGTCAGCGCCAAGGTGCTGGCCTACTACGCCAAGGCCCGGACCGATCGGCTGGACGACAAGGCCCTGGCCCAGCGCGCCAAGGCCCAGACCCTGCTGGGCACTATCCGCGAGCAGCGCGGCGACCTGGCCGGGGCCCAGGACGCCTTCGGCCAGGCGGCGGCTACCACCCACGCCCTGGTCGAGCGCGACCCCGGCAATGGCGAACGCATCTTCGACGAGGCCCAGAACGTCTTCTGGCTGGCCTATATGGAGTGGCGACGCGGCGACGCCGTCGGGGCCGAGCGCGGCTTCAAGCACTATGCCGAGCTGGCCCAGACGCTGGTGAAGCTGGATCCCAAGCGCCCGGATTGGCGCGTCGAGGTCGCCTACGCCAACAACAACCTCGGTTTGCTGCTGTTCGAGCAGGGTCGTCTGGACGAGGCTCTGGCCGCGTTCAGCCGGGCGCTGGCCATTTTCGACGCCGAGCGCATCCGCACGCCGAACGACATCAAGCGCCTGGGCGACGTGGCCAACACCCGCGCCTGGATGGCCGACACCCTGCTGACCGCCGGGCGGCCGCTGGAGGCTCTCTCGCAGCGCGAGGCGGCGGCGAAGCTGCTGGCCGACGCGCTCGCCGAGGCCCCGAAGGACCAGCGCCTGGCGGCCAAGAGCGTGGCCGGCCAGATGGCCCTGGCTCGCCTGGAGCTGGATGTCGGACGCATCGCCGACGCCCGGGCCCATTCCGAGGCCGGCATGCGCCGCCTGCGGGCCCTGGCGGCGCTGGATCCGACCAACGCCCGATGGCAGGAATATCTGGTCGTGGGTCTGCTGGACGAGGTCGATATCGCCCTCTGGTCGAACCCGAAGGCGGCGCCCGCCGCCCACGCGGCGGCCATGGCCGCGCTGGCCAGGCTGCGGATCGAGACTCCCGGTTGGCGTCATGATCTCGAAGGACGGCTGGCCCGCCAGGCAATCCTCCTGGCCCAGCAGGCCGGCGACGTGGATAGGGCCAGAAGCCTGGCGCGGCGGCTTTCCGACGCCATTCCCACGACGCCCGGTCCGCGGGACGCCGCGGTCAATCGCGCGCGCCTGCGGGCCGACGCCCAGCTGGCGCTGGGAGAACCCGCGCAGGTGGTCTCGCTCCTGACCCCCTACCGTCCGGTTCTGACGCCCGGCAGTTTGGACGTCCTGGCGCGAGCCTATCTGGCGTTGGGCGAGCGCGAAAAAGCCGCGACCATTGTGAACAGCTTAACCAAAGCCGGTTACCAACATCCCGCTTTCCTTGCCTTCTGGAGAAGCTCTCCTTTAGGTGGAAAGGTCATTCAATAGGGGGATTTGAATCGTGACCGAACCAGTTCCGAGCAAGGTTGTCGAACTCGTCATCGGGTTGGACGACCGCTATAACTTCATGAATTTCAAGGATCCGCTGCGTCCGACCCGGCTGCTGCTGGATCTGAGCGAGCGCTGCGAGCTCGTCTTCACCCTGAGCGACCAGCTGATCCGCGCCGGCTGGGCCTTCCAGTCGCGTCCGATCGAGGTGGCCCGCGATTTCGGCGTGAACTTCTCGAGCTATGTCTGGGTGCCGTATTCGATCGACGGCGGCGACCCGTCGCCGCGCGCACGCTTCAAGATCATCTATGAAGACGCCCGCATGGGCACCTACAGCTACAGCCTGTACATGGTCGACTCGCACGCTCAGAAGATCTGCCTGGATCCCGACGTCGAGAACGGCACGGGTCACGTTCCCTGACCCAGGGCGTGCTGTTCGACAAGGACAGGGTCGCCGCGCTGATCCAGCGCGGCGAAATCCTCGCCGCCTACGATATCGCCCACGCCGCCCTCGAGGCCGGCGAGACTTCGCAAGAGGTCGCCTATGCCGCCGTGCTGTGCCTGGCGCGGTCCGGCGCCGTCGACTTCGCGCGCGCCGAATATGCCCGCCTTGGCCTGGACCAGGCGGAAGACAACGCCGACGCCGTGGCCCTGGGCGCCCGGCTCCTGAAGGATGTGGCCCTGGCCGCCCGCGGGACCCGCCGCGCGGCCTTCGCCCGGGCCTCGATCCGTCGCTACGAGACCTTGTTCCAGCGCTTTGGCGGCCTGTATGGCGCGATCAACGCCGCGACGATGACGCTGGTCGCCGGGGACCGCGAGGGCGCTCGGGCTCGCGCCGCCGCCGCCCTCGATATCCCGCCGCCGCCCGGACTTACCGGCGAAGCGGCCTATTACGATCTGGCCAGCCGGGCCGAGGCGCGGTTCCTGACCGGCGACCGGGACGGGGCGCAGGACGCGTTGGCCGCCGCCCAGGTTCACGCACCCCACGCCTACGCCGCCCACGCCTCGACCCTGCGGCAGCTGGACATGCTGTGCCGCGAGACCGGCGCCGACCCGGCTTGGCTGGCGCCGTTCCGCCCGCCGGTCTGCGCCCACTTCACCGGGCACATCCTGGGGCCGGCCAGCGACGGCGCGCGCGCCGACTGCGCCCTGCGCCGCCAGATCGACCAGCGCCTGAAAGCCCAGCGGGTCGGCTTTGGCTATGGCAGCCTGGCGGCCGGAGCCGACATCGTTTTCGCCGAGGCCCTGCTGGCGGCGGGCGCCGAGCTGCATGTGGTGCTGCCCGTCGGCCGCGCTGCGTTCCTCGAGATCTCGGTCGCTCCGTTCGGCGTCGAATGGATCGCCCGCTTCGAGCGCTGCATGGCCGGGGCCGCCTCGATCCGCTACGCCTCGCCGGATCCCTATCTGGGGGACGAGCGAGTGTTCGCCTACGCCAGCCAGGTGGCTATGGGCTGTGCGGTGCTGCGCGCCCAGACCCTGTCCACCGAGGCGATCCAGCTGGCGGTCTGGGATGGCCACGAGACGAGCGGTCCCGCCGGCGTGTCCTACGACCTGATCTACTGGGCCAAGAGCGGCCGGCGGCGCGCGGTGATTCCGATCGAGCGGCCCGCCCCGCCGCCCCGTCCGCTTCCGGATCCGGACCGGCCCGATCGGCGGGCCATGAAGGCCATGCTGTTCGCCGACGTGCAGGGCTTCGGCGCGCTGCGCGACGACCAGATCCCGGCCTTCATCGAAACCGTCATGGGACGGATGGCCAAGGCGGTCGCCGGCCTGGCCGCGCCGCCGACCCACGTCGAGACCTGGGGCGACGGCCTGTTCCTGGTCTTCGACCGGCCCATCGACGCCGCCCTAGCCGCCCTGGCCCTGCTGGAGGCGCACAAGGCCATGGACCTGCGAGCCCTGGGCCTGCCCAGGAGCCTGGGCCTGCGCGTCGCCGGGCACTACGGGCCCGTGCATCTGCGGACCCATCCCATGACCTTGGCGCCGGCGGTGATCGGCGCTCATGTCATCGTCGCCGCTCGCCTGGAGCCCGATGTCGCCCCCGGCTCGGCCGGCGTCAGCGAGGCCCTGGCCGGAGCCCTGGCCACCTTCCACGGCGACGTCGTCACCTGCGGCTATGTCGGCCGGACCCAGGGGCGCAAGGGCTTCCCGGCCACCCCGATCTTCAGCCTGACGCGGGCTTCCTAGAGCGCCTAAGGTTTCAGTGCGGGCGGTGAAACCGCTCGAACGCGCCCGAAGCGTCGCCGCACAGCCTCCGGATGAGGCGCGGATCGACTGCCCTTCCAGCGAGTTTTGCAGATCATCGGTATGCGATCCGCGTTCGGTGTGCAGATCCGCACATCGAAAACGGCAATTTTTCCCCATGGTCTAGCTGTCGACCGCGACGAGTGGGGTCGGGGCGGCTGAACGTCTTTGCGGGGTCCTCATCGCTGGGAGGCCTGGACGAGACCGACGCCGTCCTTTTCGGCCACGCCCGTCGCCGGCCGCGTGAACCGACTAGGGGACCCGGCCACCCGCCGGTCGGGTCCTTCTTTTCGAAACGTCATTCCCAGGATCGCGCCGCGATCCGCACGCCCCGGAGCCCCGCGCCATGCTTCTCGACAAGTCCTCGTCCGCCGCGAACGCTGTCCTCAACGCCGCTCCGGCTGCGGATGACGCCGCCGCTCGCCTGCTGCGCCACGTTCTCAAGGTCTGGGCTCGCGAGCAGGGCGTGGCCGAGGCGGACGTGCCGCTCTTCATCGATGGCGTCTTCCATTATGCGACCACGACGATCCTGGACGGTCGCTACGGACGCGTCAGTGCGTAACCTGCGTCTCTTCGCCGAGCGCGGCGCCGGTCAGGCCCTCGCCAGAAGCTATGGGAGCGGCGCCGAGCCGCTGCCTCGCCTGGCCGTGGCCTCGACCGAGCCGTTGCCGGCGTTGGAGACCGAGGCCTGGCGGCGTCTGTGCCCGATGGTGGCCGAGAGCCGCCGACGCGCCGCGCCCGCCGCCGACATCGCCCGCGTCACCTGGTTTTCCGATCCCTCGCTGCTGAACGCCTGGGCTGACTTCGACGCCGCCGCCAAGGCGTGGGACGCGCCCGGGGACGCCTCCGTGCGGGGCGACGCCCGCACCCTGGCCGAGGACGTCGTCAGCTATGGCCGCGACGTGGCGCCGGAACTCTATCGCCGTCTGGCGGCGCTGCTGGCGCCGCTGAAGGGACGCGCGCCGTCGCTGGAAGAAGCGCGCGCCAGCCAGGCGATCCTCGAGACCTTGAGCCGCGCCGCCGAAGCGCGCGCCCGCCGCGCCGGAGCCCTGGGCGGATCGATCGCGCCGCTGGCCCGCGCCGCCGCGCGACTGGGCGCGGCGCTGGTCGCCCGCGAGCGTAATCCGGCCGTCCGCATCGTGCTGCCCCACGTGCCGGGCATGTGCCTGTCGTATGACGACGAGGGCTTGGCCTGCGCCAGCGACATGGCCACGTTCGACAAGCGCCAGTCGTGGATGCTGGAGCCCAGCGGCGAGGCCTATGTGCTGGTCAGCGCCGCCGATCCCGAGCGCGTGCTGATCGTCGACCAGGATCCCGACCTGATCCCCCTGACCCGCACGCCGCCCCCCTTCACCTTCGCCGACCGCGGACCCCGGCCGCGCGTGGCGCGTCGCGACGAAGCGCCGGCCGACGCCGCGCGGTTCCTGGTCTCGCTGACCGCCGACCTCTATCTGCAGAACGTCAGCTACCAGACCCTGGCCCTGGAATGCCCCGGCGAGGACGGCTGGCGTCACGGCGCGCCGGTGGTGACGCGTCTCAAGCGCGGCGGCGCCGCCCAACGTTGGGCGTTCGAGCCGCCGCTGCGCTCGCGCCAGGAGCTGATCTTTCACGACGTCGTCGCCCCGGCCGCCTCGCACGGGCTGGAAGTCGGCGGGCTGGGGCGGCTGCAGGACGACTGGATGGCCATCGCCGACGACCTGCGCGCGGGCGCCGGTCAGATCCTGCGCTGCGCCGAACGCGACCAGCCGTTTGCGGCGACGGGTTCGGTGGTGGATGTCCTGGACGGCTGGCGCCGCCTGGCGGCCGAGGCGCGCAACGCCTCGACCGATCTGGTCGGCTGAGGGAGATGACGATGCTGGACGCCATCCTGACAGCCTTCCTCGCCGGTTCGGTCTTCACTGTGACCCTGAAGCTCGCCGCCGTCGCGGCTGGCTTCCTGCTGGGCGTGAGGCTGCTGGCGTCCGGCGGGCGCACGGTCGACGATCGCGCCCGCGTCGTGCTGGAAGCCGCCCGCCGTCACCGGCCCCAGACCTAGCTCGACAGGGACGCCGGTCGCCTGAAGCGCAGGACGATGTCGACGCCCTCGGGGTGGTGCGCCAGGGCCTCGCGCACCATCAGCAGCAGCGTCTCGGCCGAGACATGCAGATCCACGACCTGGGCGCTGTCCTCGTAGACGATGTGCGAGTGCGGCTCGGGTACGGTGTCGTAGACCCGCTCGGCCGTCGTGGTCGGCAGCCGGCCGATCAGGCCGTGATCGGCCAGGGCCTCCAGATGCCGAGCCAGGTCGCCGGCAGTGACCGCCAGTCCGGCCTGGGCGGCCAGTTCGGCGATCTCTGCCAGGCCGAGATGGGTTTCGGGCGACTCTCGCAACAGCGCCAGCAGGTGCGCCAGCGCGCCCCGGCCGGAGAGGCCGGCGCGGCGCAGCTCTTCCTGGACCACGGCGTCGACCGTGTGGGGCATCGAGACGTCCTCCCCGTGAGAACGGGAGACCGGAGACGGTCGCTGGCCGCCGCATCCTGGTCCTGGCGCGAAGTGTTCGCCCAACTCGGCGATAAATAGAAGCGGCAAGCTTCAATGGCTGTGATAGGCTGAAGCTATGAACCTGCGAGACCTCCGCTATCTGCTGGCTCTGGCCGAGCATGAGCACTTCGGACGCGCCGCCAAGGCCTGCGGCGTCAGCCAGCCCACCCTGTCGGTGCAGATCCGCAAGCTGGAGGACCTGATGGGCGTGGCGCTGTTCGAGCGCGGCGGCAAGACGGCCGCGCCGACCAGCGCCTGCCTGCTGCTGATCGACCACGCCCGCGCGGCGGTGGCCTCGGCCGAGACCCTGCTGTCGACGGCCAGGGCCCTGCGGGATCCGCTGGCCGGCCGTTTCCGGCTGGGCATCATTCCGACCTTGGCGCCCTACCTGCTGCCGCTGGTCTTCGCCCCGCTGCGTCAGGCCCTGCCCGCCCTGGAGCTGGAGCCGTGGGAGGACCAGACCGAGCCACTGCTGGAGCGCCTGCGCGCCCACGAGTTGGACGCCATCCTGCTGGCGACGGAGATTCCGGGGAGCGATCTCCTGAGCCGCCCGCTGTTCGCCGAGCCCTTCCTGGCCGCCCTGCCGCCCGAGCATCCGCTGGCCCAGCGGCCGGTGATCGCCGAGGCGGATCTGGCCTCCGACATCCTGGTCCTGTCGGACGGTCATTGCCTGCGCGACCAGACGATCGAGGCGTGCGGCCAGGAGGCGGCGGTCAGCGGCGCCCTGCGCGCGGCCAGCCTGCCGACCCTGCTGAACATGGTGGCGGCCGGCTACGGCACGACCTTGATCCCCGGTCTGGCGGCGGGGGCGGCGCAGGACGCCGGCATCGTGCTGCGACCGCTGGCGGCGCGGGCGGGCCGCACCGTGCGCATCGCCTGGCGAGCGCATTTCCCGCGCATGCCGGTGGTCGGGGCGGTGGGCGACGTGATCGCGGCGCGCCTGCGGGGCTTTGCCGAAGGCGCGGCGGCCGGGACGGTCTAGCCCTTCTTGTTCTTCTTGCCCTTGGCCGTTTCGGCCGCGATCTCGTCGGGCGTCAGCTTGCGGATGTCGGTGACCGGATAGCGCCGGCGGCCGGTGGCGTCGGGCACGATGATGTCGGCGTCATACCCAGAGCACACCCACGGCCGGCCGCGCGCGTCGATTCCGATCCTCAGCGACCAGTCGATATCCGGCGACGGTGAGAACAAGGTCAGGCGGTAGACCGTCTTCGGCGTGATCGTGACGTCGACCGTCTGGTCGTCGATGACCGTGAAGCCGTTTATGCTGTCGGGCCGGAAGCACGACCGCTCGGCCTTGGACTTGGTTTGAGGCGTTTCGGCCGCCAGCGCGGGGCCGGCGGCGAGCAGCGCGCACAGCGCGGCGGTTCCGATCCGGAGACGCATGTCGTTCACTCCCTTTTGGCGCCCGCCAAGGGGATCCTCGCTCCGAAGCGTGGCCGGCTCAAGGCTCGATTGTTTCAGGGGGCGACGCCTTGGCCAGCCGCAGGATCGTCAGGCCGACAAGGGCCGAGGCCAGGGAACCGGCCAGCACGCCGATCTTGGTCTCGTCGATCAGGTGGGGGTCCTGGAACGCCAGGGCGCCGATGAACAGGCTCATGGTGAAGCCGACGCCGCACAGCACCGCCACGCCGTACAGCTGGGCGAACGACGCGCCGCCGGGCAGCCGCGCCCAGCCCAGCTTGATCAGCCCGAAGGCGACGCCGAACACGCCCAGCTGCTTGCCCAGGAACAGCCCGAGGGCCACGCCCAGCGGCACGGGATCCAGCAGGGCGGCCAAGCCGACGCCGGCGAAGGACAGGCCGGCGTTGGCGAAGCCGAACAGCGGCGTCACCCCGAAGGCGACGGGCTTGTGCAGGGCGTGCTCCAGCCTGTGCAGCGGACACCGGTCGCCCGCGCGCAGAGGAATGGTCATGGCCAGGGCGACACCCGCCAGGGTGGCGTGGATCCCCGACTTCAGCACGAGGACCCACAGCGCCGCGCCCAGCAGGAGGTAAGGCCACAGGGCGAGCACCTTCATCCGGTTGAGGGCGATCAGGGCCAGCAGGATCGCCCCCGCCCCGGCCAGCGCCGGCAGGTTCAACTGGGCGGTGTAGAACAGGGCGATGATCACGATCGCCGCCAGATCATCCATGATGGCGATGGCGGTCAGGAACACCTTCAGTCCGGTAGGAACGCGCGGACCCAGCAGGGCCAGCACGCCCAGGGCGAAGGCGATGTCGGTGGCCGAGGGAATGGCCCAACCGGCGACGCTGTCGGCATGGCCGGCATTGAAGGCCAGGTAGATCGCCGCCGGCAGCATGACGCCGCCCAGGGCCGCCGCGCCGGGCAGGAGCACGTCGGCCGGCTGCGACAGCTGCCCGTCCAGGACCTCGCGCTTGATCTCCAACCCGACCAGCAGGAAGAACAGCGCCATCAGCCCGTCATTGATCCAATGCTGCACGCCCATCGGCCCGATGGGGGCGTGCAGGACGTGGAAATAGGTCTCGGCCAGCGGCGAGTTGGCGACGACCAGCGCCAGGGCCGCGGCGGCCATCAGCACGTAGCCGCCGGCCGCCTCGTTCTCCAGGAAGACGGCGAGGGCTTGGCGGGCGCGCAGGCTGATCGTGCGCAGGGCCATGTCAGAGCCTCCTCAGGAATCGGTTGGCGAAGAACAGGCCCGCCAGGCCAAGGCCGCAGGCGACATAGGCGCCGGTGGCCAGGAACTGGCCCCAAGCGATGTCCAGCCGGGCGAACGACTTCACCAGCAGCAGCGAGATGCTGCCGATATAGCCGAACGAGTCGGCCACATAGATCAGGAAGCCCGCAGTGCCGACCTTGCCGGTGGCGGCGATCATCCGGTCGAACAGCATGGCGTTGAACGGCGTGTAGCCCATGTAGAGGCCGGCCCCCGCCAGGATCATCCACCAGACCGGCGGCAGCACGTCCAGCTGGTAGGCCAGGGTCGAGGCGCCCAGCAGGGTGAAGCCCAGGGCCACGAAGGCCAGGTTGAAGCTGACGGCCCGGCGGTTGTCCTTGACTCCCATCAGGGCGGCCAGGCCCAGCAGGACGATCGCCGCCACCGGCAGTTCGGACAGGGTGAAGATCCCGGCCGCGTTCCTGAAGCCCAGCTCGGCCCAGATCTCGGCCGAGAAGTTGTCGCGGAAGTCGCGCAGGGCGGTCAGGATCACATAGACGGCGATCAGCAGGATCAGGGCCGGGGCGTGGGCGCCGAACAGGGCGACGCGGTCCCGGCGGTTCATCGGCGCGCGGCGCACGCGCTCGGCCTCGTCGGCGGCGGTGGGCGGCGGCAGCTGGGCCAGGGCCAGGACGGCGACCAGCATCAGTGGCGCGAAGACCAGGCCCGAGACGAACGGCATCCAGCGCTCGTCGACATTCGACAGCAGCAGCATCTTGCCGACCGACTTGGCCACGCCCGACGACAGGATGAAGCTGGCGCACAGCATCGCCCCCAGCACCTCGGTCAGGCGGCGGCCTTCCAGGAAGCCGAAGACCAGGCCCCAGATCATGCCCAGGCACAGGCCGTTCAGATAGAGGGCCATAGGCCCGATCACCGTGGGCAGCACGCCGAACAGCAGGAGCGCCATCTCGGCCCCGAAGATCAGGGTCAGGATGGCCATGGCCCGCCGGCCGGGCTGCATCTCGGAGATCACCTTGACCCCGATGAACTTGGCCGTGGCGTAGCCGGCCACCTGGGCGATGACGAGGGCGATCTTGAAGTCGAAGGCGAAAGGCCAGCCGTCGGGATGGCTGAAGGCCGCGGCGGTGAACGGCTTGCGATAGCCGAACATCGCGAAATAGACGCCGAACGAGGACAGCCCGCCGTACAGGGCGAACAGCCAGGGCGGGGCCGAGGCCAGGAACCGGGTCACCGCGCCCTTCGGAACAGTCGCGTCGAGCGCTTCGGCCATGCTGTCGTCCCCTCTTGAGGCCTTCAGCTAGCCCGCTTCGTCTGGCGGGGGCAACGAAAGTCGGCCGCTAGGCCGCGACCGCGCCGCTCATGATCACGTTCCAGAGCCGCTCGCGATCGATCGGCTTGGCCAGATGGGCGTCGGCCCCGGCGGCCAGGGCCGCCAGCTGATGCTCGGGCCCGACATTGGCGGTCAGCATGACGATCGGGGTGCGGCCTTCGCCGCGGCGGGCCTCGATGTCGCGCAGGCGCCGAGTGGCGGCCAGGCCGTCGACGCGCGGCATCTGCATGTCCATCAGCACGAGGTCGAAGTGGTCGTCCTCGAAGGCCTCGATGCCCTCCTGACCGTCGCGGGCCATCACCAGCTCGACACCCAGAGGGGCCAGAAGCAGCTCGACCACGGCGCGGTTGACCTCGTGGTCCTCGACCAACAGCACGCGAGCCGGGCGTTCCACGGGCTCGTTGGCCGGAACGGGCGCGACCTGGCTGGCCACGCGCAGCGGCACGGTGAAGCGGAAGCAGCTGCCGGCGCCGCGCTTGGACCGCGCCTCCAACGTCCCGCCCAACAGCTCGACGATCGCCCTGCAGATCGGCAGGCCCAGCCCGCTTCCGCCGTGCCGCCGCGACAGCGAGCCGTCGGCCTGGGTGAAGGGCTGCAGCAGCTTGGGCAGCAGGACTTCATCGAAGCCGACGCCGGTGTCGCGCACCTCGACGGTCAAACGGCGCGTGGAGGGGACTTCGGTCGGCAGGGTGGCGATCGAGACCACGACCTCGCCGCGTTCGGTGAATTTCACCGCATTGGCCGTCAGGTTGCCGACCACCTGGGCCAGGCGGGTGGGATCGCCTTCGAAGCGGCCGTCGGTCTGGGCGTTGAGGTCCAGGCGCAGGGACAGGCCTTTCTCGGCGGCCCGGGCGCGCTGCGGAGCGATCGCCGCTTCCATCGTCTCGACCAGATCGAAGACGGCCAGCTCCAGCTTCAGGTCGCCGGCGTCCAGGCTGGCGACATCGAGAATGTCGGACATCAGCCGCTCGACGTCGCGGCCCGAGGCGCGGATCAGATCGACCATGCGCCGCTGCTCCGGACTGAGCGGCGTGGCGGCCAGGGCGCTGCCGGCGCCGACGACGCCGTTCAGCGGCGTGCGGATCTCATGGCTGACATTGGCCAGGAACACCGATTTGGCGCGTTCGGCGGCGACGGCGTCGTCCTCCAGCTGGGCGCGTCGTCGCTCGCTCTCGCGGAAGGCCAGCACGGTCTCGGCGATGCGGCCCAGCTCATTGCGCTGGTCCAGGTGAGGCACCTCGACGTCCAGGTCGCCGGCGATCAGGCGCGACATGGCGCCGATCAGTCCGTCCAGGCGGCGGGTGATGCCGCGGTGGATGGCGACCGCCAGGGCGAGGGCGGCGGCGACCGAGAGCGCGGTGACCAGCAGGCTGAGGCCAAAGCGGATCAGCAGCAGGTCCAGCTCCTGCTTGACCAGCGCGCGCAGCTGTCCGGCGGCCGCGCCCCAGGCCGCGGTGGTCGCCTGGCGCAGCGCGGTCAGATCGGCGCGACCACCGGCCGCCAGGGCCTGGCGCTGGGCCAGGGCGACGACGCGGGCCGCGTTGAGGTCGGCGCGGCGGTCTTCCAGGATCGCACGGCCGCCGGGGTCCTGGTGATTGTACGACGCTTTGAGCAGGGCCTGGTCCAGCGCCTCGGCCTGGCTGTTCAGGCGCTCATAGGCCGCCAGGATGCGCTCGCGGCGGCCGGGCAGGGGCGTGGGCAGGGCGCTGGCCTGCTCGAGGCGGCTGATGGCGGTCCACAGCGACGGCAGGCTCACCGTGGCGGCGTCGCCCAGGTAGAAGCGGGTCAGGTCGCGGTCCAGGGTCAGGTTGGACGCGTCGGCGATGGCGGCGACCAGCACCGCGCCGGCCTCGGCGCGATTGTCGGGCTGAGCGTGATCGAAGGCGCGTAGTTCGCCCTCGACACCCAGGGCGCGGGCGGGCGCGGACAGGGCGGCGGCGTCGCCTCGCGGACGTGTCACCACCGGCCAGGCGCGCTCCAGCAGGGCCGCGCCGCGCACCTCGCGCTCGGTGAAGGTGATGTCGCGCAGGGCGTAGGCGGTCAGGGTCGACAGCAGCACGGCCAGCGGGGCCAGGAACAGGACCGTCAGCAGGCTTAGGCGCTGGGCCAGGGTGGTGGCGCTGTGAAGACGTTTGAGGGGGCCGAGCTGCACGGGAACTCCGTACGTTCGGGCCGCCCTCGACGCCTCCCCCCGGAGGTCGGTCCGTGCGGCCAAGCGTCATAATGACGGCGGATTGTCGCGGGGGCCAAGCGACCATACGTCGCGGCCCCGATAGGCGGATTCGTTAAGCCTGGCCCGCCGTCAGCGCCTGGGCGGCGGTGGCGCGGACGGCCCGGGTCAGCTGGTCCAGCAGCCGGGCGGCCAGCCGCGTGCGCTGCCAGTACAGGGTCACCGCGATCGGGCGGCGCGGCGCCAGCTCGACCAGCCGACCCGCGGCCAGGTGCGGCGCGGCCAGGACCCTGGGCGTCGTGGCCCAGCCCAGGCCGGCCAGGGTCAGGTCCAGCATGCCGGGCGTCGAGGGCGTCCAGTGGGTGGGCGGCGCGATCGAGACGCCCCAGGCCTCCCGCGCCCATCGCGCCTGCAACTCGTCGCGGCGGTCGAAGCGCAGGATCGGGGCCCGCTGCAGGGCCACGGCGTTCACGCCGTCCGGGAAGAAGCGCGCCATGAAGTCCGGGCTGGCCACGGCCAGGTAGTCGATGTCGCCCAGCGAATAGGTCTTGCAGCCGGTGACCGGCGCGGGATCGGCCGTGACGGCCGCCAGCACCTCGCCGCCGCGCAGGCGCTCGGCGGTGTGGCCCTCGTCCTCCAGCACCAGGTCCAGCAGGGCGCCGGTCGTTCGCGCGAACAGGGCGGCGGCCTCGGGAAACCAGGTGCTGACGCTGTCGGCGTTGACCGCGATCCGCACCGTGGCGGGGCCGGGCTCGCGCGCGCCCAGACCGGGCAGATCGCCGACGATCTCGCCCTCCAGAAGCCGCACCTGCTCGACATGGGCGCAGAGCTTGGCGCCGATCTCCGTCGGGCGGCATGGCGCGCCGCGGGTCAGCAGAACGGCGCCGACCCGCTCCTCAAGCGCCTTCACCCGCTGGGACACCGCGGACGGCGTGACGCCCAGGGTGGCGGCGGCCTTCTCGAAGCTGCCCTCGCGCGCAACCGCGGCCACGGCGGCCAGAGCCGCATAGTCCAGCATTAGAATTCCTTAGTCGAAATAAGCATCTTTAGTTAGACTACATCGGGCGCCGCCGGCATCAAGCGCGTATGCACAACGTGTCCGTCCCCGCCTTCACTCAAGGCTTCGCCCTGTCCGCCGGCCTAATCATCGCGATCGGCGCCCAGAACATGTTCGTCCTGCGCCAGGGGTTGAAGCGGGAGCACGTCCTGCCGATCGTACTGTTCTGCGCGGGGGCCGACGCGATCCTGATCGTGGCCGGGGTGAACGGGCTGGGGGCCTTGCTGGCGCTGGTCCCGGGCCTGTCGCGCGCCATGGGCCTGGGCGGCGCGGTCTTTCTGGCCTGGTACGGGATCTCGGCCCTGCGACGTGCGGCCCAGCCGGGAGCGCTGCTCGTCGAGCAGCGGGCCGGCCTGAGCCTGGGCGCGGCCCTGGCCGGCAGCGCCGCCTTCACCTTCCTCAACCCGCACGTCTACATCGACACCGTGATGCTGATGGGCGCAGTCGGGGCCAGCCAGCCGGCCATTGAGCGCCCGTTGTTCATGGCCGGCGCCGCGCTGGCCAGCCTGACCTGGTTCTCGGCCCTGGGCTTCGGCGCGCGGTTCCTGGTCCCGCTGTTCGTGCGCCCGGCGGCTTGGCGCGCGCTGGACCTGGGGATCGGCGTCATGATGCTGGCCCTGGCCGCCAACCTCGCGCGCGGCGCGCTCATGTCCTGATCCGGAGTTCATGGATGACCTTCGCTCCCACGATCGCGCCGGAGATCTTCGCCCTGCGCTCCGACTTCGCCGCGCTGAGCCTCCGGGCCGAGAGCGTCCGCAACGGGCCCAGCGACGCGGCCAGCGTCGCGCTTTTGCGCGAGGCCTGCGGGCGGCTGGAGGCCGCGCCATGGGCGGAGGCGCATCTGCAGGCGTGGCGCGACGCCTATCGCGGCTTCGGCGCCAAGCCCCAGCGCACCCCTTGCTCGGCGGAAGCCCTGCGTCGCCGGGCCCTGCGCGACGGGGACCTGCCGCCGGTCAATGCGGTGGTGGATCTCTACAACGCCGTCAGCCTGCGCTACGCCATCCCGGTCGGGGGCGAGGACTTGGCGGCCTATGACGGCTTGCCCGCCTTGGTTCGGGCCACGGGCGGCGAGCCGTTCGACACCGTCCAGGACGGTCGGCCCCGTATCGAGCCGGTCGACGCTGGCGAGGTCGTCTGGCGAGACCGGCGTGGCGTCACCTGCCGCCGCTGGAACTGGCGGCAAGGCGCGCGGACCCGCATCAAGCTCGAGACGACCGCCATGTGGTTCGTGCTCGAGCGCCTGGAACCCATGCCGCTGGACGCGCTGGCGGAGGCCGGCGAGCAGCTGGTTGCGGGTCTCGAGCGCCTGAGCCCGGGCGTGCGCGTGACCCGCCGGCTGCTCACCGCGACGGCTTAGGGCGAGGCCCAAACAAAAACGCCCGTCGCGAACGAGGGGCGTCTTCGTGTTCCGGAGGCTCTAGGCGGCCTTGACCAGCGACTTGGTCAGGATGCCGATGGCGGCCTCACGGTCGATGCGCTCGATGGCGGCGACTTCGCGGGCCATGCGGTCCAGGGCCGATTCATACAGCTGGCGTTCCGAATAGGACTGTTCCGGCTGGTTCTCGGCGCGGTGCAGGTCGCGAACCACCTCGGCGATCGAGATCAGGTCGCCCGAGTTGATCTTGGCTTCGTATTCCTGGGCGCGACGCGACCACATGGTGCGCTTCACGCGGGCGCGGCCCTTCAGGGTGGTGAGGGCCTGGTTGACGACATTGCCTTCCGCCAGCGGGCGCAGGCCGGCCGTCTTGGCCTTCTTGGTCGGGACGCGCAGCGTCATTTTTTCATGGTCGAAGGTGATGACGTAGACTTCGAGCGACATGCCGGCCACTTCCTGGGTCTCGATCGCCTGAATGGTGCCCACGCCGTGAGCGGGGTAAACGACGTGATCGTTGACCGAGAATTCCAGACCAGTCTTGCTCATGTTCGTCCTCATCAATACGGACCCGCCAGGTCCGAACGCCAAGTTCCACGCCAAACCAAAAGCGACAGCTTCCCGCTCCGCGAAATACTGGATGCGGGGCCAAGCCTGTCAGGATTTGGAATAGATCTCTAAGACACCCTTCGCCTTCGATCGGGCGAGCCGGTTGAAATTGGCTTCTCGAACCGGCTTCTTCGACAAGACGGACCGTCGCGAGGAGCCGCAACCGTCACGTCGGCAGTGACGATAGCATAAAATTCAGCCCAATGAAAGGGTTGCGTCCCGGCATGCGGGAGCGCCCGCCAAGCTTTCGGTGCTGGGCGGGGAGTCGGCGTCCGGAAATCGATGCGGGGGTTAAGAGCCCTTGCCCGGCTTTTCGCTGAAGTACTTCTCGTACTTGCCGGTCTCGCGCTCGAACTCTTCACGATCGGCGGGCGGCTCGCCCTTGACCGTGATGTTCGGCCAGACCTTGGCGTAGTCGGCGTTGATCTTCAGCCACTTGCCGTCGGCCTCGTCCTCGGTGTCGGGCTTGATGGCGTCGACCGGGCATTCCGGTTCGCAAACGCCGCAGTCGATGCATTCGTCGGGATTGATGACGAGGAAGTTCTCGCCTTCGTAGAAGCAATCGACCGGGCACACCTCCACGCAGTCCATGAACTTGCAGCGGACGCAGGCGTCGGTGACGATGTAGGTCATCGAAAACTCGAATGGTCGGACGGGTATCGGCGGGGCGCGTTTTCGGAGCCCAGGCCGCGCTTGTCAATGCGACTTAACCCCCTACGCGCTCAGGAAATCTCAAGGCGAGGCCTGGGAGCCGCCGGTTTCTGCAATCGTTCGGAGGAATGCGCCGTCCCGCCGCGCGACATCGCGCCGTCTGGACGCAAACCATTTCTTATTGAACGAACGTGATTATGCCGACCTGGAAACGTCCAATAAAAACAAAGTCGGAAAGCCGACATTATGAAGATTGAGGCCTTGGCTATCCAGACCAGCATGGAAGCCGACACCGCCACGCGCGCCTTGGCCAGGGCGCGCGCGCGCGCGTTTGGCGAGTTCGTCCGCGAGATTCCGTTCGCCGCCGCCCTTCTGGACCGGGACCTGACCCTGGTCGCCGTCAGCCGCGAGTGGGCGGCCCAGGGCATCGCCGCCGGCCTCGCGCTCGGCGACGACGCCGGGGCGGGCGGGCTGGTGGCGCCCGAGGACGCCGGCGTGCTGATGGCCTGCGCCGAGGAAGGCGTGGCCTTCTCGCGCTATCTGCCCAATCTGGATCGCGACGGCGTCCAGCGCATCTGGCGCACCGAATTCAGCGCCTGCGAGGACGCCGGAGAGATCTATGCGGTGATGATCACCGCCCGCGACGTCACCGGCTACGCCGAGAGCGTGCTGCGCGCCGAGCGCGATCAGCAGCGTCTGAAGATGGCGTTGGAGCTGGATGACCTGCTGGTCCGCGAATACGACCTGCGCACGCGCGAGATCTACTTCTCGGGCACCGCGCCCGAGCTGCAGAAGTGGTGCGTGTTCAAGGACGATCCATTGGAGATCGTCCATCCCGACGACCGCCAGCGCTGCGCCGACGCCGTGGCCACCCGCAAGCTGGGCGAGGCGCGGGTCTTCGAGTTCAAGCTGGATCGCGACGACGGCGTCGAGACCTGGGTCCGCTCGGTGGGCAAGGTCTTCGTCGGCGCCGACGGCAAGCCCGAGAAGCTGGTCAACCTGTTCAAGGACATCACCGATCGCCGCCGCCAGACCGAGGCGATCGAGACCCTGGCCTTCAAGGATCCGCTGACGGGACTGCCCAACCGGGCGCTGTTCCAGCATCGCTTCCAGGAGGCGGTCACCGCGTCCGAGACGCTGGGCGAGATGTTCGGCCTGATCATGATCGACGTCGATCACTTCAAGGACATCAACGACAGCCTGGGCCATGACGCCGGCGACGCCTTGCTCAAGCGCCTGGCGGGCATGCTGCAGCACGCCTTCCGCAGCAACGACACCGTGGCGCGGCTGGGCGGCGACGAGTTTGCGGTGATCCTGCGCGGCCTGCACGGCGAGGCCGACATGACCCGGCCGATCGCCAAGCTGCAGGACCTGCTGCGCCAGCCGATCGAGCATGGCGGCCGCAGCTTCACGGCCAGCGCCAGCATCGGGGCGGCCCTGCATGGCGACCCGGACGCCGATCCGGCCCACATGATCAAGAACGCCGACATTGCGCTGTATCGCGCCAAGGAGGCCGGCCGGAACCGCAGCATCGTGTTCGAGCCGTCGATGCGGTCCGAGGTCGAGCAGCGGCTGGAGCTGCTGCGCGATGTCCGCATGGCCCTGGCCGAGAACGAGTTCACCCTGTTCTACCAGCCGGTCGTCGACATCCGCGAAGGCTGGGTGGCCGGGTTCGAGGCCCTGATGCGCTGGGTCCACCCCGAGCAGGGCGTGCTGACCCCGGCGACCTTCATGGCGGCCTTCGAGGACCAGGACCTGTCGCTGAAGCTGGGCGACGTGGCGTTCGAGGCGGCCCTGCGCCAGATGCGCGAATGGCTGGACCAGGGCGTCGAGTTCGGTCGCGTGGCGGTCAATATCAGCTCGGCCCAGTTCCGCTCGGGCCGCCTGGCCGAGGAAATCCAGGAGCGCCTGGCCCGCTGGAACGTGCCGTGCGAGCGGTTGACCATCGAGGTCACCGAGAACGTCTACATGGGCTGGGGCTCGGACCTGGTCAGCGACACCGTCCGCCGCCTGCACCAGGCCGGCGTGATGATCGCCCTGGACGACTTCGGCACCGGCTATGCCAGCCTGGCCAATCTGCGGCAGTTCCCGATCGACCGCCTGAAGATCGACAAGTCCTTCGTCCAGAACGCCGAGGACGAGGCCATCGTCAAGGCGGTGATCACCCTGGGCTCGTCCATGGGCATGAAGGTGGTGGCCGAAGGCGTCGAGGACGCCGAACAGCTGGCCGCCCTGGCGCACTACGGCTGCGACCAGGTGCAGGGCTACCACTTCGGCCGGCCGATGCCGGCCGACGCGGTGGCGGGGTTCCTGAAAGGGTTCGGGGGCTAGAGTCCCTTTTTGTCCGATCTGCCTGATGCAATCAGATCGGAAAGGGCTCCAGGACGCCGCAGCTGATCCTAGGGCTTGACCAGCACCGGAGCGATCTGGCCGCTGCCGACGACCCACAGCTGGTGCTGGGCCGTGGTGACGAACATCGGCTGCCGATAGAGCAGGCTCAGGAACACGTGGGTCTCGAGCGGGGTCGGCGACGCCAGGTGGGAGACCATCACGCTCTCGGCCTTGGCGCCGGGCGCAAGCTTGGGCTTGGCGACGGTCAGGCAGCCCCCGGACAGCGCATCGCGTTCCTCGACCGTCGAGCCGTCGGCGCTGATCGTGAAGCGGTAGTGGCCGCCCAGGGGAATGACGTCCTGGGCGGGGCTGGGGGCCAGCATCCAGACCAGCCAGCCGTCGCCGTCGGGATCCTTGAGCACCGCGCTGTTGTAGCCGGGGCGGCAGGTGCTGGGCAGGTACGACGCGGCGGTCTCGCGCGCGGCGTACATCGCCAGTTCCTCGCCGGTCAGGGCGCGGTTCTTCGGCTCGACGACCGGACCGACGCCCCTGGCGCTGACCTCGACGTCGTAGCCGACCTCGAGACCCTTGCCGATGTCGCGCAGGAAACGGACCTTGGCGGTGTCGCCGTCGTCCTCGACCAGCCATCCCTTGAGCCCGGCCGCCGCCAGGTCGGGAATCTTGGCGGCCACGGCGTCGGTGGCGCGCCAGGCCGACAGGTCCTGCCGGTACAGCGCCACGCCCATGCGCTGCAGCTGCGGCAGGTCGAAGGCCCGGATCGGCGTCTGGGTTTCAGCATGGGCGGGGGCGGCGAGGGCCAGGCCGACCAGAGCCAGCCCGACGAAACGAGGCAGAATACGCGCCATGGTGAAGCTCCGCACGCTGTGGCGATCCGGGAGCGGATCGATACGGGAGGTTAGCCCTCTACCGCCTCATATAACCCGCGCGCCTCGCTGGCGGGCCCGCGCCTTTCGCCGCAGTCCAGAACCCGCACGGCGACCAGCCGGCCGCCGAGGCCGAACACCACGACGTCGCCGGGCTTGACCGTGCGCGAAGGCTTGTCGATGCGACTCTCGGTTCCGGCGCGGGTCAGGCGGATGCGGCCTTCGTCGACGAACTTGGCCGCCAGTGAGCGGGTCTTGAAGAACCGCGCACGCCACAGCCAGACATCGGCGCGGACGGCGTCCCCGTGGGTGTTCGGGATTGCGTCGTCGTGGCTCATGACGCGGCTTTCTGCGCGGCCGGCTTGCGTCGCCGCGGGCGCCTGCGGCGCGCGGGGGCGGGCGGCGGCTCTGTCAGCTTGGCCAGGGCCGCGAACGGCGAATCCGGCCGCGCCTTGACCGGCTTCTGTTCCAGCTTGGCTGCGCCGCGGCGCTTCCAGACGATCGGCTGATCGGGCCTGGCGCGGATGGCTGGGGTATAGTCCAGGGCCCGTAGCACGCTGGAGGCCTGCTTGGCGGTCCAGCCCAGTTTCTCCAGCGCCTTGTCGGTGAGCACCACGCCGCCATGCTGCTGCTCGGCGCGCAGCAGCGCGTCCAGCTCTTCCAACGCCTCGACCGGAAGGCTGAAACCGGCCACGGCGCGCAGGCCGCTGGCCGACAGTTCACGCGCCGAGGGCGGGGGCGAGGGCAGGAGCTCCAGCGTGGTCAGCGCCCCGCGCCAGCCGCTCGGGTTCAGGGCGCGGGCGCAGGCGATGGCTTCGGCCCGGATGACGCCGGGACAGTAGAGGCTGAAGGCCCCGATCCGCACGCCCAGGCCCTTCAGCGTGCGGCGCTCGCCCTGGCTGAGGGCTTTCAGCTCGGGATCGACGGGCCGCTTGTCCAGCACCCCGCCGGCCTCCAGCAAGCGGTGGGCGACGCCGCGGGGCAAGCCGCGCAGCTCGCCGCCGGCCAGGGCGCGCTCCAGCTTGCGCAGCGGGGCCAGATGGCGGTCGACCTCGCCGGCCAGGAAGGCGTCCAGGCGACGCTCGGCCCGCTCGCGGGCGGCGACGGGCCCCAGCTCGCCCAGCAGGCGGGCGCGGGGCGACAGCAGGGGCAGGTCGCGGCGCACGGCCCCGGCCGCCTCGCCGCGCCACAGGATGGTCCCGTCCGGCGTCAGGGAGAACGCGTCGTCGGCCTCGCTGGCCAGCACGCCGAGGCGGCGGGCGATCTCGGGCCCGACCGCGCGCTGGGCGGCGTTGCGCAAGGCTTTTTCCTCCAGCGGCGAGTCGCCCTTGGCCGGGGTGAAGGCCACGCCCGACAGGTGACCCACCACATGGCCCTCGACGGTCACCTGGCCGTCCTGGCCGACGCCGGCGTACAGGGTCTCGCGCTCACCCAGCTGCTTCATCAGCACGCTGGTCCGGCGGTCGATGAACCGGGCCATCAGCTTCTCGTGCAAGGTGTCGCTGATCCGGTCCTCCAGCTGGCGGGTCAGGCCTTGCCAGTGGGCGGGATTGGCCACCCAGTCGGGGCGGTTGGCGATGTAGCTGAGCGTGCGCACGCCAGACAGCCGCGCGGCCAGGCTGTCGATCTCGCCGTCGACCCGGTCCAGCGCCTTGTACTGGGCGTTGATCCAGTCTTCGGGCAGGCGCTTGCGGCCGGTCGTGAGGTCGTCGAACAAGGTGCGCGCCATGCGCTGGTGGTCGTCGTCGGTCGTCTTGCGGAAGTCCGGCGTCTGGCAGACGTCCCACAGCCGGATCAGGGCCGAGCGGTCGGCCTTGCAGCGCTTGATCACGTCCTCCTGCTGGGCCAGGGCCCGCAGGGTGCGCTCATCCAGGGCTTCCTGCGACAGCGACAGACCATTGCGCTGCGGCGTCTCGGCCAGCGAGCGCAGCAGACCCGGCAGCGAGCCGAAGTCCAGGCGCGCGTTGCGCCACTCGGCGGCGACGATCGGCTCGAAGGTGTGGCTTTCGACCGCCTCGACCAGGTCCTCGTCGATCTCCTCGCAGTCGCCGGTGACGCCGAAGGTGCCGTCACGGGTGTAGCGGCCCGCCCGCCCGGCGATCTGGCCCACCTCCTGCGGGTGCAGCCAGCGGGTGCGCTTGCCGTCGAACTTGCGCAGGCCCGCGAAGGCCACGTGGTCGACGTCCATGTTCAGGCCCATGCCGATGGCGTCGGTCGCCACCAGGAAGTCGACCTCGCCGGATTGGTAGAGCGCGACCTGGGCGTTGCGGGTGCGGGGACTGAGCGAGCCCATCACGACCGCCGCCCCGCCGCGCTGGCGACGGATCAGTTCGGCGATCGCGTAGACCGCGTCGGTGGAGAAGGCGACGATCGCCGTCCTCCGGGGCAGGCGGGTCAGCTTCTTGGAGCCGGCGTAGGACAGGTTGCTGAACCGCTCGCGCCCGACGATCTCGGCGTCCGGCAGCAGGCGGCGGACCAGATGCGCCATGGTCCCGGCGCCCAGGAACATGGTCTCGAACTTGCCGCGCGCGTGCAGCAGGCGGTGAGTGAAGATGTGGCCGCGCTCGGGATCGGCGCACAGCTGGATTTCGTCCACCGCCAGGAAGTCGACCTCGCGCGCCAGCGGCATGGCTTCGACGGTGCAGACGAAATAGGCCGCGCGCGGCGGGACGATCTTCTCCTCGCCGGTGATCAGGGCGACGCTGGCCTTGCCGCGCAGCTTCACGATGCGGTCGTAGATCTCGCGCGCCAGCAGGCGCAGCGGCAGGCCGATCATCCCCGAGGCGTGACCCAGCATGCGTTCGACGGCCAGGTGGGTCTTGCCGGTGTTGGTGGGCCCCAGGACCGCGGTCAGCTTCGAGGGGGCCAGGCCAGTCGAACGGTCGCTCATGGATTCAAGGTGGGGCCGGAATCGGGGCGAGGCAAGCGGACAGGAGGCCTCATTCAGGACGCCCTATTGCGGCGGACTGGCCGTGACGCCCTGCTGGTCGGCGCTGGAGCGGCTGGTGGCGCTCTGAGCGTCGTTCTGAGTCTGCTGCGCGCCGGTCGCCGAGGGCGGCGTGGTCTGGCCCTGGCCTTGAGCCTGGCTGGTCGTGGCGTCGGGCGTCCGGCCGTTGGCCTCGCGGGTCGAGCCTATGCCGTTGGGGGCCGAGGCCGCAGCGTTGTCGCTCTGGCTCTCCGCCGTCGGGCCGGGCGTGGTCTGGCGGGAACAGGCGGTCGCCAGCAGGGCGGCGGCCGAGATCAGCAGAATGCGTCGCATCGAGGTCTCCTTCGCATGAGACCGGAAGACCTGACCGCTGCGCCGCGTTGCCGGTCGCCTCATTTGGTGGGCGCGGGCCTGTACGTACAACTTTTCCCTGGCGTCCGGACGGCATCTTTGTTCCGGTCGGCCGCGATCACCGCTTTGCCTGTGAGACCGGAACGCCAAACCCCTCGATGACCCGCCCTCGATGACTCGCAAGACCAAGAAATCCGAAACTCTGCAGGTTCGCCTGCCGCACGGCATGAAACGCGATTTCATGGCGCGTTGCGAACAGGAGAACCGGGCGGCCAGCGACGTGATCCGCGGCTTCATGGAGAGCTATCTGGCGCGTCCGGTGGAAATCCTCACATCGGAGAAAGCCGTGATGATCCGCAGGACCTTCATCTATCCCGCCCTGGCCGCCGCCGCCCTGATCGGCGCCGTCGTTGTTCTGGCCCCCGGGACCAGCCGCGCCACCGGCGTGCGCGAGGACTTCGCCGCCATGGACGTCGATGGCGACGGCGCCCTGACGGTCTGGGAGTTCAAGCGGCCCGCCGATGGCGTGACCTATTCGGTGTCGCATACGCCTGCGCCGGCCGGGCAGCCCCGGACCCGGATCACCAGGGGCGGCTTGGCCGAGACCTTCGCCAAGCTGGATGCGAACGGCGACAACAGGCTCGACTACGCCGAGTACCGAACCATGCGCCTGGGCGCGGCCATGGCCATCGTCATGCGCGGCGACCGCGACGCCGACCGTCGCCTGACCCGCGACGAATACGTGGCCGGCGTCACCCTTCCCGACGCGATCGTTGACCAGATCAAGGCCAGGCGCCCCTACGTCCCGGTTCGGTCGTTCGTGTCGATGGCGCGCAAGAACGCGGCGATCCGGTTCAAGCGCCTGGACGCCAACCGCGATGGCGTGGTGACCCAGGACGAGCTGGCGCCGCTGTAGCTAGCGCTCGAATGCGATCTTGCCGTCCACCACGGTCAGCACCGGCCGGGCGGTGAGGATGGCCTTGGGTTCGATCGTCATCAGGTCCTGGTCGAAGGCCGTGACGTCGGCCTTCTTGCCGGCCTCCAGCGTGCCCAGCTCCTTTTCGCGGAACACTGCGTAGGCCGGGGCCAGGGTCAGCATGCGCAGCGCCTCGGCGCGGGTGACGGCTTCCTCGGGGCTCCAGTCCGCGTTGGCGAAGCCGTCCAGGCTGTGGCGATAGACGGCGGCATAGAATTCGATGCGCGGATCGCCGACCTCGACCGGGGCGTCCGAGCCGGCGGCGACGACGACGCCGGCGTTCAGGAAGTCCTTCCAGCGATAGCCCTCATGTAGGCGGGCCTTGCCCAAGCGGGCGGGCGCGAAATAGAGATCGCCGATCGCGTGGCTGGGCTGCATCGAGGCGATGACCCCCAGCTTGGCGAAGCGGGGGACGTCGGCGTCCGCGACAATCTGGGCGTGCTCGATGCGCCAGCGGGCCTTGGCGTCGCCGGCGAGGCTTTCCTGGAACCAGTCCAGCGCCATGCGGTTGCCGCGATCGCCGATGGCGTGCATGGCGACCTGGGCCCCGACCGCCTTGGCCCGCTTCATCAGCGCCAGGCCCTGGTCGCGTGGGGTCAGCTGCAGGCCCAGCCCCTCGGCGTCGCTGTAGGGTTCGAGCAGGGCCGCGCCGCGCGAGCCCAGGGCGCCGTCCATGTAGAGCTTGATCCCGCGCACCCGGATCAGACCGGTCGCGTCGGTCGACGGACCCTTGGCCAGCACCTCGGCCGCGCCGCTGGGGTCCATGTAGTTGTCCACGCGGATGTGGAAGCTTCCCTTGGCCGCTTCGTCGCGCAGCAGGGCCAGATCCTCGGCCGCGACGCTCATGTTGTCGAGACCCGTCCAGCCGCGCGAGGCATACAGCTGGCCGACCTTGCGGATCGCCTCGCGCCTCAGGGCCTCGCCGGGCGGCGGGATCACGCCCTCGACCAGGCTCTGGGCATGGTCGATCAGCATGCCGTCGGGCTGGCCGTCGGCGCCTTTCAGGATCTGGCCGCCGGTGGGGGGAGCGGTGGCCGCGGTGACCCCGGCCTTCGCCAGGGCGGCGCTGGAGGCGACGCTGGCGTGGCCGTCCGAGCGGCCCAGCACCACGATCCGCCCGGGCGCGGCGGCGTCCAGGTCGGCCTTGGTCGGGAAGCGCTTCTCGGGCCAGTGGGTCTCGATCCAGCCCCGGCCATAGATCGGGCCCTCGGGATGGGCGGCGGCATAGGCCTTCACAGCTTCGATCAGCTCGGCGACCGAGCCGACCTTGTCCAGGTTCAGGGTCAGCTCGCGCAGGCCGACGCCGGTCAGGTGCGCGTGGGCGTCGACGAAGCCTGGATAGGCCGCCGCGCCCCGCAGGTCGAAATCGCGAACGTCCTTGGCGGCCTTGGCCTTCGCGGCGCGAAGGTCGCCGACGAACAGGATCCTGTCGCCGCGGATCAGCACCGCTTCGGCGGTCGGGGCGGCGTCGACGCCGGTATGGATGGGACCGCCGTGGATCAGCAGGTCGGCGGCGCGCGCGGTCGTCAGGGACGCCGAAGCCAGCAGGACGGCGAGAAAGATGCGGCGCAAGGCGGCCTCCCGAAGCAAGATCCGGAAATCGTAAGGGCCGCCCCTCCCAAGTCGCAACAGGCCTGCTATTTTTCTCCCCATGACCGCCCAGGGTTTCACCCTTTTCGACACGGTGATCGGGCGCTGCGGCCTCGCCTGGGGCGAACGCGGCCTGATCGGCGTGCAATTGCCGGAAAGCTCGCCGGGCGCGGCCTGGGCGCGACTGCGCAAGCGTTTCCCCGAGGCGGTCGAGGCCGAACCGCCGCCCGAGATCGAGTCGATCGTCGATCGCATCCGCGATCTGCTGGGCGGCGGGCGCGACGACCTGTCGGACATCCCGCTGGATCTTGGCCAGCAGCCGGCCTTCAATTTGCGGGTCTACGAGATCGCCCGGGCCATCACGCCGGGCGAGACCTCGACCTATGGCGAGGTGGCCAAGGCCATGGGCGAGCCGGGCGCGGCCCGTGCGGTCGGCAAGGCTCTGGGCGAGAACCCGTGGCCGATCGTGGTGCCTTGCCACCGTGTGCTGGGCTCGTCCGGAAGCATGGGCGGCTTTTCGGCCCCCGGCGGCGCCGAGACCAAGGCCAGGCTGCTGACCCTCGAAAAGGCCAAGACCAGCGACGTGCCGACCTTGTTCGATCTGGAATTCTCGGTCGCGCCGCCACGCGGGTCCTAATCTCTTCTCCCCTGGCGGGAGAAGGCGTCGGCGGAGCTGACGGATGACAACATGGTGGCTCACCCACCCGCTTTGCGCCTGCCCTCTCCCGCAACGTGAGAGGAATGGGGCGTGAATGTCAGGATATCCGAGATCGATCCGCCCACGCTTCTTAACGCGCGGTAACGCTTCCTCGAACAGGGGCGAAACGAATCAGGACCGAATCGGCGACGTTCCCCGATTCAGGCTTTGTTCCCTACAAGCTATTGTAGCTTAAAGCGGATTAACCACAAATCGGTTTCGCGGCGGCCGTTACTTCGAGGCCGTTTCCTCGGCCGGGCACTCGGCCGACAGGCGCTTGGCCGTCAGGCTGCCGGCCAGGGGCATGCCGTTGATGGTCTTGATGTGGATGTTCATCTTGAAGGCCTCGGGCGAGTAGGTTCCCTCGGCGGTGACCGGCGAAACGCGGTCCTTCTTGTCGGTCCAGGTGCCCTTCAGCTGGATCTTGCCGTCCCGGACGACATTGGTCGTGTAATCGCAGCGATAGCGCTTGGTGCAGATGCCGCGCGAGAACTGCTCGGCGTCGGCGGGCTTGAGGCACTTGGTCTCGTTGCTGACCGGGATCACGCCGATCTTGTAGTCGTACTCCCATTGGCCGGGGAGAATCGTCGAATGGGCCGGGGCGCGCGCGGCGGCCGCGCGGACCACGGGCTGGGCCAGGGCGACGCCCCCGATGGCGAGGGCCAGAACGGAAGCGGCGAGGGCGGTCGAACGCATACGGCGGGTCTCCTTCATGCGGCCCATATATAGAGTGGCAGATGAACCGTGCTTGAAGGCGAGGGTGAGGCGTCGGGTTCCTTCGCGCGTGCGAAAGCGCTTTGGCGGCGCGGGCCTGAGCGGCCTTGACTCGGGGGTGGGCCTTCGCCTATATCGCCCGCTCTCGCGCGGCGGACCTGTCCGACCGTGCTGCCGAATTCATATCTTAGCGGGCCAGGCTCTTTCCAAGGGGCGGGGCTTCGCCCAAGCCAAGGTAACCACCATGTCGCGCCGTTGCGAACTTACCGGTATCGGTCCGATGGTCGGCCACAATGTGAGCCACTCGAACATCAAGACCAAGCGCCGCTTCCTGCCGGCCCTGTCGCCCGCCACGCTCCAGTCGGAGTCGCTGGGCCAGAGCTTCAAGCTGCGCATCAGCAACGCGGCCCTGCGCACCCTGGACTTCAAGGGCGGCCTGGACGTGTTCCTGCTGGGCGCCAAGGATGAGCAGCTGTCGCCGCGCGCCCTGAAGATCAAGGCCCAGGTCAAGGCCAAGGCCAAGGCCGCCGCGCAAGCCGCCTAAGGCTTCTGGCCGCGTAAGGCCACGGCTCTCAAGGCTGATTAAACGAAAGCCCGCCGGGTTCGCTCGGCGGGCTTTTCGTCGTCTCCGCCCCAGGTTCCAAAACACGCTTGACAGCAGCTTATGCTCAAAGTTAGCATAAGTTCGTCGCTGGATAGACCGGCGGCGTCAACCAGCGTGAGGGAGCCTCATGCGCTACGACTATCTCGTCCTGATCGGACGCTTCCAGCCGTTCCACAACGGCCATCTGGCGGTGCTGCAACACGCCCTGCGCCTGGCCGGCAAGGTCATCGTCCTGGTCGGCAGCGCCGGCCAGCCGCGCACCACCCGCAATCCCTTCAACGCCGGCGAGCGCGCCGTCATGATCCGCGCCGCGGCGGGCGACGAGGCTGGGCGGCTGATCGTCAAGCCGCTGCGTGATCGGCTCTACAACGAGACTGTCTGGGTCGCCGACGTCCAGCGCCTGGTGACTGAGGCCCTGGAGGCCGACGGCGCGGGGCCGGAGGCCAAGGTCGGGCTGATCGGTCGCGACAAGGACGGGGCCACCGGCGCCTATCTGGCCGCCTTCCCGCAATGGCCGCTGGTCGACGTGCAACACACCGACGTGCTGTCGGCCACCGAACTGCGCGCCTGGCTGTTCTCCGGCGAGGCCGGGGCTCTGCGCCTGGTCGAGGCCAATACTCCACCGGCGGTGTTCGAGATGCTGCAGGCCTTCCGCGCCGGCTCCCCCGCCTACGCCCAGCTGGCCCGCGAGGACGCCTTCATCCGCGCCTACCGCCAGAGCTGGGCCGTCGCGCCCTACGCCCCGACCTTCGTGACCGCCGACGCGGTGGTCGTCCACTCGGGCCACGTGCTGCTGGTCCGTCGCCGGGCCGAGCCGGGCAAGGGCCTGTGGGCGCTGCCGGGCGGCTTCGTGAACCAGGAGGAGACCGTGCAGGAGGCGGCGATCCGCGAGCTGCACGAGGAGACCCGCCTGAAGGTTCCGCCGGCCGTGCTGCGCGGCTCGATCAAGGCCCGCCAGGTGTTCGACCACCCCGGCCGCTCGCTGCGGGGGCGCACGATCACCCACGCCTTCCACTTCGACTTCCCGACCGGCGACCTGCCCAAGGTCCGCGCCGCCGATGACGCCGATCGGGTCCGCTGGGTCCCGCTCAGCGAGGCGATGCTGATGGAGGAGCAGTTCTTCGAGGACCACTTCCACATCCTCGAGCACTTCGTCGGCGGCGCCTGAGCCCGTCACCACCCCTTGTCATGCCGCCTCGATAGACGGGACGGCGAGTTCTCCGCGCGAAGGAGCTTCCGCGATGTTCGACAACCTTGTCCTCAACACCGACAGCTACAAGGCCAGCCACTGGCTGCAGTATCCGCCCGGAACGACCGGCGCGTTCTCGTATGTCGAGAGCCGGGGCGGACGCTATGACCGCACCGTCTTCTTCGGGCTGCAGGCGATCCTGAAGAGCCAGCTGGGGGCGCCTGTCACCCACGCCATGGTGGACGAGGCCGCCGAGCTCCTGGCCGCCCACGGCGAACCCTTCAACGAGGCCGGCTGGCGGCGGATCGTCGACGTCCATGGCGGCCGCCTGCCGGTGCGGATCCGCGCCGTGCCGGAAGGGACCGTCGTTCCGACCCACCAGGCGCTGATGACGATCGAGAACACCGATCCGGAATGCTTCTGGCTGCCGTCCTATCTGGAGACCCTGCTTCTGCGGGTCTGGTACCCGGTGACCGTCGCCACGATCAGCTGGCAGGTGAAGCAGACGATCCGCGTGGCGCTGGAGAAGACCTGCGACAACGCCGCCGCCGAGCTGCCGTTCAAGCTGCACGACTTCGGGGCGCGGGGCGTCTCGAGCCGGGAATCGGCGGCCCTGGGCGGGCTGGCGCACCTGGTGAACTTCCAGGGCAGCGACACGCTGAGCGCGGTCCTGGCCGGACGCGCCTGGTACCACGAGCCGATGGCCGCCTTCTCCATCCCGGCCGCCGAGCACAGCACGGTGACCAGCTGGGGCCGCGAGAGCGAGGTCGAGGCCTATCGCAACATGCTGACCCGCTTCGGCAAGCCGGGCGCGCTGTTCGCGGTGGTGTCCGACAGCTACGACCTGTTCCATGCGGTGCGCGACCTGTGGGGCGGGACGCTGCGCCAGGCGGTGATCGACAGCGGCGCGACCCTGGTCGTGCGGCCCGATTCCGGCGACCCGGTGACGATCGTCGCCGAGACCCTGCGGCTGCTGGACCAGACCTTCGGTTCGACGTTGAACGGCAAGGGCTACAAGGTGCTGAACCATGTCCGCGTCATCCAGGGCGACGGGGTCAATCCGGTCAGCATCGCCGCCATCCTGGAGCGGATCGTCGCCGACGGCTTCAGCGCCGAGAACCTGGCCTTCGGCATGGGCGGCGGCCTGCTGCAACAGCTGGACCGCGACACCCAGAAGTTCGCCCTGAAGTGCTCGGCCGCCAAGGTCGACGGGCGCTGGATCGATGTCAGCAAGGATCCGGTGACCGATCCCGGCAAGCGCAGCAAGGCGGGCCGGCTGATGCTGCTGACCGACGGCGCGGGCGGCTATCGCACCGTGGCGGCCCCAGAGGGCTTCACCCCCGAGCCGGGCTGGCGCGACGCCATGGTCACGGTCTGGGAGGACGGGGTGCTGCTGGTCGACCAGACCCTGGCCCAGGTGCGCGCCAACAGCGTGGCCTAGACAAGCAAAACCCGCCGCGGCTCGGGCCGCGGCGGGTTTTGAACGCTTGGTACTGGTACGCGGTGCTGAAAGGACGTCGCTTAGCGCGCGACGACGGCGCCCGACGACGGGTTGGCCGTGTTGTAGGCGGTCAGGGCCGGGTTGTTGATCTTGGCGACGGCGTCGTTGACCGAGGCGCGGATGCAGGCCGGGTACAGATAGCCGGCCAGCGCTTCGCCGCGGACGTCTTGCCAGCACACGGTCGAGGCGGCCTTGACGATCTCGGCGCGGACTTCGGCGGCCGACTTGCCGGCGACCTTCACGCGCATCTCGGCGGCCGAGGCCGGAGCAGCGACAGCCAGAGCGATGGCCGAAGCGGCCAGAACGATGGAGCGGATCATTTCTCGAATGTCCTAAAGGGGTTGTGAGCAACCACCTCCAGACGCGTTCCCCTGACGGCCCTGCTCGGTCTCTTCGCCTGTCGCGCCGTCGGGTTGCATATAGCAACGTTCTGTTGGGTTATCAACGATTATATTGCAACGCACCCTTAAGCTGCGCCGCCGGGTGTTTCGCGTGCGAACAATGCGCGCGAGCCCGGCGGCGCGCACGAAAAAGCCCTCGGGACCGACATCCCGAGGGCTTCTTTTTCAGCCTGCGGCTTCCGCGATTAGCGGGCGGCGACGCGCATGAAATAGACGCTGCGGCCCTGGGCCTTGTCGTAGGCGACCAGCTCGCGGCTCTTGGTGCGGACGACGGCGTCGCGGGTCACTTCGCGAACGCAGTAGGGGGCCAGGTCCGAAGCGTTCGGATTGCCCGCCAGGTCTTCCTGGCACAGTTGCTTGGCGGCGTTGATGATGTCGGCGTGGACTTCGGCCGAGGCGCGGCCGGCGACCTTGATGGTGATGCCTTCGGCGCTGGCCGAGGTGGCGGCGGTGGTGGCCATCAGAGCCGCGATGGCGACAACGAGCAGACGGATCATTTTGATAGTCCCGGAAAGGAGGTTGGATGCAACCGCCTCCAGGTGCGTTCCTCTGACGGCCCCCAGGATCTCGCCTCGTCGTCCGTCGAGAACATGCGTATATGGTACCGGTACCTATTGCAAGTGCGAAAACCAATTTCTCCAGAAAAAGTTCAATCTAATCATATAGTTGGCAATGAAACCGTCTCGTTCGCAACGAAACGGCTTAGCGCTTGCGAACGGGCTTTCGGGGCGGCTTGGCCGGAAGCGGCGGCGGCGCGGGGGGCGCGACCCAGTCGAAGGCCAGCAGCAGGGTGCGCTGGCTGTTGCTGACGGCGCCGTCGTCGGAGACCACATAGAGCCGCGTGGCGCCGGCGGGCGCGCCCGCGGGAGCGCCGGTCAGGGCCAGGCCTTCGAAGTTGTCGCGCGGCATGGCGCCGTCGATATGCAGGGCCGCGGCCGTGCGCTGCCGGGCGGCGGGCAGGGTCGGATCCGAGATGAAGCGCACGACGGCGCGCCAGCCCCGGACCGGGTCATAACCGCGATGCAGCGTGGCCACGGCCGTCCCCTGGAACGGCGCGAAGGCGGTCAGGCCCCAGGTGAAGTCGGGACCCGACTGCGGCGGCAGCGACTTGCAGTCGGCCGACAGGCGGCACAGCCACACCTCGCCCTCCTCGCCGCCCACGATGTAGGCGTCGGTCCCGGCGGCGGGATAGGCCGAGATCGCCTCCATGCCCTCGTTGTCCGAGAAGATGGTGGCGGGCTTCGGCGCGGGACGGGGCGTTCCCCAGCCGCCGTCGGCCTGGGCGGGATAGAGCCAGATGCGATGGTCGCGCTCGAAGCTGACCAGTCGATCCCCGCTGGGCAGCACGGCCAGGCCCTCGGCGTCGGTATGCTGCTTGTTCTGCAGGGGCTGGCCGTCCAGGCCCTTCAGCGGGCTGAGCTTGGTCTCGGCCAGGCCGACCAGGCGGCCGGCGGCGTCCAGCTGGATCTTGGCCTCGAAGACATCGCCCTCGTCGGTGATCGCGGTCAGATGGCCGTCGGCGGTCACCGCCAGGTCCGACAGGCCATGGAGGCGCGAGGTGTCCACGCTGGTCAGCGCCAGGCCGCCGGCATAGGTGAAGCCGCCGCCAGCGTCGATCTTGGCCGGGTTGGCGGCGTCCAGCGGCACGGGCGTCGTCGTGACGGCGATCTGGGGGCCGGCCTTGACCGGCGCGGGCGGCGTGGCGACCACGGGCGGGGGGCGGCGCGGCGTGCACTGGGTGGCGAACCCGCCCAGACTGCCGACCAGACCGAGGACCAGCGCCGCGCGAAGACCGATCACGCCGGGACCTTGGCGGCTTTCGGCGCCTGGGGCGTGACCACCGGGGGCGGGGCGAGGAGGCCGCGCGTGCGGGCGATCTGGCGTGGCTCTTCCTCGAAGAGCGCGGCGAGCTGCTCGACCAGAACCCCGCCCAGCTGTTCGACGTCGACGATGGTGACGGCGCGGCGATAGTAGCGGGTGACGTCGTGGCCGATGCCGATGGCAATCAGCTCCACGGGGCTCTTGCCCTCGATCTCGGCGATGACCTGGCGCAAGTGGCGCTCCAGATAGTGACCCGAATTGACGCTCAGGGTGCTGTCGTCCACCGGCGCGCCGTCGGAGATCACCATCAGAATGCGGCGGGCTTCGGGCCGGCCGATCAGGCGCTGGTGCGCCCACATCAGGGCCTCGCCGTCGATGTTTTCCTTGAGCAGGCCCTCGCGCATCATCAGGCCCAGGTTCTTGCGAGCCCGGCGCCACGGAGAATCGGCGGCCTTGTAGATGATGTGGCGCAGGTCGTTCAGGCGGCCCGGCGCGGCGGGCTTGCCCTGCTTGATCCACTCGTCCCGGCTGGTTCCGCCCTTCCAGGCGCGGGTGGTGAAGCCCAGCACCTCGGTCTTGACCCCGCAGCGCTCCAGGGTGCGGGCCAGGATGTCGGCGCAGATCGCCGCCACCATGATCGGCCGTCCGCGCATCGAGCCGGAATTGTCGATCAGCAGCGTCACGACCGTGTCGCGGAACTCCTGGTCCTCTTCCTGCTTGAACGACAGCGGCGCAGTCGGGTCGATGATCACCCGCGTCAGGCGGGCGACGTCCAGCATCCCTTCCTCAAGATCGAAGGTCCAGGCGCGGTTCTGCTGGGCCAGCAGGCGGCGCTGCAGCTTGTTGGCCAGGCGCGAGACCACGCTGGAGAGCGCGCTCAGCTGCTGGTCCAGATAGGCCCGCAGGCGGGTCAACTCGTCGGCGTCGCACAGGTCCTCGGCCTGGACGATCTCGTCGTGGGCCGTGGTGAAGACCTTGTACAGGGGCTCGCCGCCCTGGGACTGGCCAGCGTCCGGCCGGGCCGGCTTGGCGCCGTCGCCCATCTCCGGCTGCTCGTCGGACTCTTCCGGCTCGCCGTCCTGGTCCGACTGGACCATCTCCTCGTCGCCGGCCTCGGTCTCGCGGTCCGAAGCCTCGCTTTCCTGGGGCGAGGAGCCCTCCGGCTGTTCGCCTTCGCCCTCGCCCTGATCCTCATCGGAATTCTCGGTGGGCGCGTCGTCCTCGCCCTCGTCCTCGTCGGCGCTCTCGGTGGCCTCGGACATCTCCTCGCCCAGGTCGAGGTCGCGCAGGATCTCGCGCGTCACCCGGGCGAAGGCGGCCTGGTCGTCGATGGCGGCGGCCAGGCGGTCTAGGTCCTTGCCGGCCTTCATCTCGATGTCGTTGCGCAGGATGTCGACCAGGGCCCTGGCCCCGTCCGGCGGCGGATCCCCGGTCAGGCGTTCGCGCACCATCAGGCCCAGGATCTCGGCCATCGGCGCGGACTGGCGGTCGGTGGCGACGGCGCGGGTCAGGCCCTGTTTCTCCAGCCGCGCCTCGAGGGCGGCGGTCAGGTTGGCGCGTACGCCGCCCAGAGCGTTGGAGCCGATGGCTTCCAGCCGCGCCTGCTCGATCGACTCGAACGCCGCCTGGCCATCGGGCGAGGCGGGACGCGCCCGGGCGTGGGCCAGCGGGTCGTGATGGGCCAGGCGCAGGGCCATCTGGTCGGCCAGGCCCCGGATGCGCGCGGCTTCCTTCGAGGACAGGTCGCGCGGCGGATGCGGCAGCACCGCCCGCTTGCCCAGCAACTGGGGACCGTCGCCCGAGAACACGACCTCCAGATCCGGGGTCTCGGCGAGCGAGCGCGCGGCGTGCGCCAGGGCGCGCTTGAAGGGTTCGGTCGGGCTTTCGGGCTTGGAGGCCATGACGTCCGAGTTAGCGGCCCTGGCAGGCGAAAACAAGGAACGGCGCGCCTCGAGCGCACGTTGATTTCGCGACAGCGCCGCTCGCGCGCCTTCGCAAGGAAACGAAAATGCTCAAATGGGCCATCATCCTCGCCATTGTCGCCCTGATCGCCGGGGCGCTCGGTTTCACGGGCGTCGCCGGCGCGGCGGCGGGCGTCGCCAAGATCCTGTTCTTCCTGTTCCTGCTCGGTTTCGTGATCGTGATGCTGCTGGGCGTGACCGTGTTCAAGGCGGCCGGCGGTCCGAAGTAGGCCGCCGCCGTCTTGCGCGGGCCGGAGCGGACGTCGACCCCGCCGCCGGCATTCGATGGCGCTAGGATCCGTGGGAGGGTCCTAGCGTCCCGCGTAGGCCTTGGCCTGGCGGTCGACCAGGGCGATCAGGTCGCCCATCTCCAGGTTCACATCGATCAGGTGCAGGCCCCAGTCCTTCAGGACCGTTCCGGCCACCACGACGTCGCCGGTGATCTCGTCGGTGCGCGGATCGGCCGGGTCAGCGTTCACCTTGACCGACAGATAGGTGAAGTCGCCCGCGCTGACGCAGCGGGCCGAGATCAGGCCCGGCAGGGCCACGAACGGGGTCGACACCGTCAGGTCCTTGGCGAACGGCTTGGGCGGCTGGCCCGACACCGCGCCGAAGCCCTTGCTGCTCAGGTACGAATGCAGCACGGCTTCGTCGGTCGAGGCCTTGCCGGCCAGCAGGGCGGCCGGATTCACGCAGCCGGCGCGGCGCCCCTCGGCGTCGGTCTTGCCGAAGCGGCTGTTGGCCGGCGGCGGCGACGTTTCGCGGAAAGAGACATAGGTGACCAGGCACCCGGCCTGGTCGGACTTCACGCATAGGGGGATCGAGCCGAACTTGCCGGCTGCGTCGACCGGCGTGTTCATGCCCAGAACATAGGCCGAGATCAGCTTGGCCTGGGGCAGCTTGCCGTCGACCTCGTTCTTCAGCAGGTCCAGCAGCATGCGCGAACCCTGGCTGTGGCCGATCAGGACGACGCCCCGGCCCTGGTTCTCGTTGGCCAGGTACCAGCGCCAGGCGTCGCGGACGTCGCCATAGGCCAGGACGCCATTGCCTGGCGAAGGCTGGCCCATCATCACCGCGCGCAAGGCCGCCAGGGTGACCTGGCGGTACATCGGGGCGAAGACACGGCACGTGCTGGCGAAGCGGGCCAGCTGCTGCTCGACCACCCGCCGCTCGGCGTCGTCGATGGTCATGTCGCTGTTGCCGCCGGGATCGGTCGACACGGTCGGATAGATATAGAAGCAGTCGTAGGCGGGATTGGCCGCCGCCTTGAACGCCTCGGTCGAGGTCTTGCCGTCGGCCTGGACGATGGTCGTGGTCTGGTCGACCGCGCAGGCGTCGGCGCGGCCGGGCAGGCACAACCAGTTGGCCTTGTCGCCATAGTCGTTCGGCGCGATCGAGGCGGCCGGAGCCTGGGCGCAGGCCGCGCTCGCCAGGGCCAAGCCTGCCGTCAGGCCCAGGGCGGCCCAAACTTTCGCGGTCCAAACCTTCGCCATCGTTCCATCCCCCGTCTGCGCTCAAACGCCCGTTTGGGTGGAGCATGGCCACAAAGCCAGGCGCGCGCCAAGAGGTCTCGCGCACATCCTTAGGGCGACTTTGGCCCGAGGGTTGCGGGGACAGGGACGAACCGTCCCACCACGGGACGGCCAAGCTTTGCGTAAGAGGTCGACCCCATGACCCTCCGGACCCTTCTCCTCGTCGGCGCCGCGGCGGCTTTCGCCGGCGCGACGGCGATTTCGCCCGCCCTGGCCGACGGCTTTCCCGGCGCGCCCGTGCGCGGCGAGCGTGTGCCGAAACGGGCCGCCCCCAAGCCCAGGACCAGGATCGTCTATGTCGATCGCCCCGTGGTCGTGGAAAAGCGCGTGCCGGTCTATGTCGATCGGCCCACCCCCCAGATCGTCGAGAAGGTGATCGAGAAGCCGGTCGTCGTCGAGAAGCGCGTCGAGGTCCCCGTCGAGAAGATCATCGAAAAGCCGGTGATCGTCGAAAAGCGGGTCGAGGTTCCAGTGGAGCGGATCGTCGAGAAGAAGATCTATGTCGACCGCCCGGTGGACCGCATCGTCGAGCGGCCGGTCGTGGTCGAGAAGCGGGTCGAGGTGCCGGTCGATCGCGTGGTGGAACGGCCCGTGGTGGTCGAAAAGCGCGTCGAGGTTCCGGTCGAGCGGATCGTGAAGGTTCCGGTCGACCGCGTGGTCGAAAAGCCGGTCTATATCGACCGCCCGGTCTATGTGGACCGCACCGTCTATGTCGACCGGCCGGCCGCCCGCTACCAGGAGCGCGCCGTCGAGCGCTATGAGGAGTCCCACGAGACCGAGCGCTATGAGGAAAGCGCATCGTCTTCCAGCTACTCGGGGGGCAGCTACTCAGGGGGCAGCTACTCCGGTGGCGGCTATTCGAGCGGTTATTCCGGCTCGCGCTATGGCGCGGGCGGCGGCTGGAACGCCGGGGCGGCGCCCGCCTCGGCCTGGGGGACCTATGTGGAGCCCCCGCCGCTGCCGATGGGCTATGTCGGCCGCAACACGGGCGGTGGCGGCGGAGGTTATGTCGGCGGCGGCGGCCTGATCGGCGGCGGCGGATGGAGCGGCGGCTACGCCGGCGGCTCGGCCTCATCCTCGGCGCGGGTCTCGGCCTCGGCGTCGTCCTCGGTCTCGGTCCGCGTGGGTGGCGGCGGGCGGGGCGGCGGCTGCAACTGCGGCGGCGGCAAACACCACTAGATCAGAGAGACAGCCAGCGGCGCGGGTTCTTGTCGCCCAAGGACCGCGCCTCGCCCGGCTTCAGACCCAGTTCGCGCATGCGGTAGGCGACGATCTCGCGCAGGGCCTCGACGGGCTCCTTGCCGCCCACCGGGCTGGAGGCGACCGCGCCGGCGTTCATCGCCAGGTCCACGGCGGCCCACTCGGCCTGGGCGCGGTCGGCCTTGCCGACGGCGAAATAGTGCCGGACAGGCGCGCGCTCGCCCGGGACCTCGACCATAACGCCGATGACCCAGCCTTGGACGATCAGATCGGCGTCGGGGCGCTGGCGGAACATGGGCCGCATGTAGCCTCCGCGCGGCCTCGCGGAAAGGGGCTCAGCCGATCAGCTGGAAGCCGACCTGGCTGAGCAGGCCCAGCACCAGCCAGGCCGAGAGCCCGGCCACGACCAGCGTCGTCCGCGAAACCGCGCGACGCCGACGATGCGTGGGGAACATGCGCACGAACGCCATCAACCGCCTCCATGCCTGAACCTTGGCCTGAACCTTGGCCAAGAACCTTGACCGGGGCTGTTAACGCCTGTGTCGAAATTTGGATGCGCGGGCTTTCCGGCCCTCACGGGAAGGTGAGAACGCTGTCATCTGAACTAGCGACGGCGTGCGTTTCGTCACAGTCGGACCAGGACGATCGAAAGAGCCTTTCCTTGCGAAAACAATCGCTTGAGGGAGGTTGCGATGACCAGATTGCCCCACGACGGAAAAGTCCGCTTCCACGCCTATCTCGATCCCGGCAACGAGTGGGTCATCGGGCGTGTCCGCGAAACGTACAACGGCATAGGGCAGGCGGGGATTTTCCCGCTCAGGGGGTGCAACGACAACACCTCGCTGTGGTCGCCCTACTACATCAACGAGACGCAGTTCCGCCTGCGATGGGTGGAGGCGCCGTATCTCTATTTGATGTGGGGCCTCGAAGGGGACTCCCTCGGCATAACCTCCGAGGAGTACGCGCACGGCCCCATGACTCTCTTCACGATCGACGATCTGGACCCCAGCCCCTGGTTCGCGCTGAACAGTTTCGACAAGAGCTTCGTCGCCGACATCAGCGAAAGCATGATGGCCCCGGGGCGCTACGTCATCACCTTCCCCTGGAATGGCGGCGACAATCAGAAATGGCGCTTCCAGGCGTATTAGCGGCCAAGAAAAAGGGCGGAGCCTCGCGGCTCCGCCCTCATCCTTTTCAGCTCGTGAGCTGACGTGGATTTCTCTTAGAAATCCATGTCGCCGCTCTGGATCGACTAGGCCGACCCAGATCTCTTTGAAGAATGGGCGACTTTATGGATTTCTCTTAGAAATCCATGTCGCCCATGCCGCCGGGCATGCCGCCCGGAGCGGCCGGAGCCGCCTTCTTCGGAGCTTCGACGATCGCGGCTTCCGTCGTGATCAGCAGACCGGCCACCGAGGCGGCGTTCTGCAGAGCGGTGCGGACAACCTTGGCCGGGTCGATGACGCCGTCGACGACCAGGTCGACATACTGTTCGCTCTGGGCGTTGAAGCCGAACGAGCTGCTGTCGTTTTCCAGGATCTTGCCGACCACGATCGAGCCTTCGACGCCGGCGTTCTCGGCGATCTGGCGGATCGGAGCCTGCAGGGCGCGACGGACGATGGCGATGCCGGCCGTCTGGTCGTCGTTGTCGCCGGTCACGCCAGCCAGGGCCTTGGAGGCCTTCAGCAGGGCGGTGCCGCCGCCGGGGACGATGCCTTCATCGGCGGCCGCGCGGGTCGCGTTCAGGGCGTCGTCGACGCGGTCCTTCTTTTCCTTCACTTCGACTTCGGTCGAGCCGCCGACGCGGATCACCGCGACGCCGCCGGCCAGCTTGGCCAGACGCTCTTGCAGCTTTTCCTTGTCGTAGTCCGACGTGGTGTCTTCGATCTGGCGCTTGATCTGGGCGATGCGGGCTTCGATGTCGGCCTTCTCACCAACGCCGTCCACGATCGTGGTGTCGTCCTTGGTGATCGAGACCTTCTTGGCGCGGCCCAGCATGTCGAGCGACACGTTCTCGAGCTTGATGCCCAGGTCTTCCGACACGACTTGAGCGCCGGTCAGGATCGCGATGTCTTCCAGCATGGCCTTGCGGCGGTCGCCGAAGCCCGGAGCCTTGACGGCGGCGACGCGCAGGCCGCCCCGCAGCTTGTTGACGACCAGCGTGGCCAGGGCCTCGCCTTCGACGTCCTCGGCGATGATGACCAGCGGGCGGCCCGATTGGACGACGGCTTCCAGCACCGGCAGCAGCGGCTGCAGCGACGACAGCTTCTTTTCGAACAGGAGGATCAGCGGCTCTTCCAGCTGAACTTCCATCTTGTCGGCGTTGGTGATGAAGTACGGCGACAGGTAGCCGCGGTCGAACTGCATGCCTTCGACGACGTCGAGTTCGGTCTCGGCGGTCTTGGCTTCTTCGACGGTGATGACGCCTTCGTTGCCGACCTTGTCCATGGCCTTGGCGATCATCTCGCCGACTTCCTTGTCACCGTTGGCCGAGATGGTGCCGACCTGGGCGATCTCGCCGTTGGTGGTGACCTTCTTCGAGGACTTCTTGATGTCCTCGACGGCGATGGCGACGGCCTTGTCGATGCCGCGCTTCAGGTCCATCGGGTTCATGCCGGCGGCGACCGACTTGAGGCCTTCCTGGACGATGGCCTGGGCCAGGACCGTGGCGGTCGTGGTGCCGTCGCCGGCCTTGTCGTTGGTCTTCGACGCGACTTCGCGGATCATCTGGGCGCCGAGGTTCTCGAACTTGTCAGCCAGTTCGATTTCCTTGGCGACCGAGACGCCGTCCTTGGTCGTGCGCGGCGCGCCGAACGACTTTTCGATGACGACGTTGCGGCCCTTGGGACCCAGGGTGACCTTCACCGCGTTGGCGAGGACGTTGACGCCGCGCAGCATCTTGTCGCGCGCGTCGGAGGAGAAATAGACGTCTTTAGCGGCCATTGGAGAGCCCTTCTAAATAGAGAGTTGAGTTTGAAAACGACAGGGAACAGGGAGGCCTTAGGCCTCGACCACGCCCAGGACGTCGCTTTCCTTCATGATCAGCAGGTCCTGACCGTCGACCTTCACCTCGGTGCCCGACCACTTGCCGAACAGGATGCGGTCGCCAGCCTTGACGTCCAGAGCGACGATGTCGCCCTTGTCGTTGCGCGCGCCGGGGCCGACGGCGACGACTTCGCCTTCCTGCGGCTTTTCCTTGGCGGTGTCGGGGATGATGATCCCGCCCTTGGTCTTGGTTTCTTCTTCGACGCGCTTCACGAGGACGCGGTCGCCCAGGGGACGAAACTTCATGGTGTTCTCCGTCGGAACGGTTTCAGATAATGACTTCGTCGGTCGAGGGAGCGGTGCTGTTAGCAGTCGCTCCCTTCGAGTGCCAACGACGGTCGTCAGTTAGGCGCCGCCTTCTGGGGAGTCAAGAACGGCGCCGGCGAAGTTTTTTGCGGCGCGGTTAACGCGGGAGAGTTTTCGATGATCGACCATATGGGCGTGACGGTCCGCGATCTCCAGGCGGCCAAGGCGTTTTATGACGCGGCGTTCGCGCCGCTGGGGATCGGCGTGGTGATGAGCGTCAGCGCCGAGGAGACCGGCGGGTCGGCGTTCATCGGCTATGGCGCGACCGCCGACCGGCGCGACATCCAGGCCGGCAAGCCCAGTTTCTGGGTCGGTCAGGGCCCCGCCCCGACCGGCCCGATGCACGTGGCCTTCGTCGCCGCCGACCGCGCCCAGGTCGACGCCTTCCACGCCGCGGCCCTGGCGGCGGGCGGAACCGATAACGGGGCGCCGGGCGTGCGGCCTCATTATCATCCCAATTACTATGCCGCCTTCGTGCTCGACCCCGACGGCCGGAACGTCGAGGCCGTCTGTCACCAGTCCGCCTGAGGAAGCCCATGTCGAGCTATGTCCTGTCGCTGTTCCTGGCGGTCCTGGCCTGCGTCATCGGCGGGACCCTGGGCGGCATGATCCTGGCGCGGCCGCAGGTGATGCTGGAGCTGGCGGGTCTCGCCGACGACGACACGCCCAAGCCGAACCTGTTCGCCGAAGGCCGCGCCCTGGGCGGGGTGCTGATCGCCTCGCACGGGGTGGCGGCGCTGTATCTGGGCTATCAGCCCCGGATCGGGGCGGCCATGGCCCTGGCTCTGGCCGTGGCCTGGCTAGGGGCGGCGGCGGGCCGGGCCCTGTCAGCGGCGCTGGACGGCCGGCAGGGCCGCTTCAACACCGGCTCGATGGTGTTCAACGCCCTGATCGGCGTCACGCTCAGCCTGCCGTTCTTCAACATCGGCCGGGTGGTGCTGCGCGGGGTCACCACGCTCGCCTGACCCCTTCATGGGCCAGCAGCCAGCGCTTGCGCGCGACGCCGCCGCCATAGCCGGTCAGCGACCCGTCCATGCCGATCACCCGGTGGCAGGGGGCGACGATGCTGAGCGGATTGCCGCCATTGGCGTGACCGGCAGCGCGAATGGCGGCGGGACGGCCAGCGCGGCGGGCCAGTTCGGAATAGGTGATGGTCTGGCCGGCGGGGATCCGCGTCAGCGCCGTCCACACCGCCTGCTGGAAGGCGGTGCCGTTGGTCATCCAGGGGATGGCGTTCAGCGCGTCGAACCGACCTTCGAAATAGGCCGCCATGGCCGTGCGGATCGCCGTCGGCGCCGCCCCGGCTTCGGGGCGCAGCGGGCCGTAGTGCGTCCTTAGCAGGCGATCCAGCCGCGCCTCGTGATCGTGGAAGTCGACGGCCCGCAGCAGGCCGGCCTCGTCGGTGACGATCAGGAGCTCGCCGATCGGCGAGGGCGCGCGGTCCAGGAGCAGGCGGGCGGGACGAGTCATCCGGGCGATTGTCGCCGGGGATGGCGAGCGTGTCCGCCCGGATTTTGCGATGGCCGCCCGACTTGCCCCCTCCGCGCTTCGCGATCCTCCCCCGGAGGGGGAAGAAGGCGGCGCCTGCACCTTCCGCCCCCTCCCGGGGGCGGACGACCGCGAAGCGGCCAGGTGGGGGCAAGTGAGGCTTCCGAACTACCGAATCCCCGGCACCTGCCGGGCGGCTTCGCGCTCGACCTTCTGCTGGTAGGCCAGGTCGCCGTACTTCGACATCTCCATGCGGGCGATGGTGCGGCAGTGGACCTCGTCCGGGCCGTCGGCCAGGCGCAGGGTGCGAATGCCGGCATAGGCCTTGGCCAGGCCGAAGTCGGTGGTCACGCCGCCGCCGCCGTGGGCCTGGATGGCGTCGTCGATGATCTTCAGGGCCAGGCGCGGGGCGGCCACCTTGATCATCGCGATCTCCAGGCGCGCCGACTTGTTGCCGGCCTTGTCCATCATGTCGGCCGCCTTCAGGCACAGCAGGCGGCACATCTCGATGTCGATGCGGGCCTCGGCGATGCGCTGCTCCCAGACCGAATGGTCCGAGATGTACTTGCCGAAAGCCTTTCGGCTCATCAGGCGCTTGACCATCTTTTCCAGGGCCACCTCGGCCGTGCCGATGGTGCGCATGCAGTGGTGGATGCGGCCGGGGCCCAGGCGCCCCTGGGCGATCTCGAAGCCGCGCCCCTCGCCCAGCAGCAGGGCGTCCTCGATCGGCACCCGCACGTCCTTCAGGATCACCTCGGCATGGCCGTGCGGGGCGTCATCATAGCCGAACACCGGCAGCATGCGGACGATCTCGATGCCCGGCGCGTCCAGCGGCACCAGGACCTGGCTCTGCTGGCTGTGGGTGGCGGCGGTCGGATCGGTCTTGCCCATCACGATGGCCACCTTGCAGCGCGGGTCGCCCACGCCCGAGCTCCACCACTTGCGGCCGTTGATCACATAGTGGTCGCCGTCGCGCTCGATGCGGGTCTCGATGTTCGTCGCGTCCGAGCTGGCCACCGCCGGCTCGGTCATCAGGAAGGCCGAGCGGATCTCGCCGTTCATCAGCGGGCGCAGCCAGCGCTCCTTCTGCGCCAGCGTGCCGTAGCGCATCAGCACTTCCATGTTGCCGGTGTCGGGCGCCGAGCAGTTGAAGACCTCGGAGCCGAAGCCGACCTTGCCCATCTGCTCGGCGATCAGGCTGTATTCCAGGTTGGTCAGCTGCTCGCCTTCGAACTCGAAGGTGTCGTCGACATGGGTCTGGCCGCTGTGGGGCGGCATGAAGAAGTTCCACAGGCCCGCGGCCTTGGCCTTGACCTTCAGATCCTCCACGACCTGGACGACCTTCCAGCGCTCGGCGCCCAGGACATTCATCTCGGCCTCGTAGGCCGGGATCGCCGGATAGACGTGCTCTTCCATGAAGGCCGTGACGCGATCCAGGAAGGCGCGTTGCTTGGGGGAGATGTCGAAGTCCATGGCCGTTCCCTCTGCCCGCTTTCTTGTCTCAAACAGTTGTTTGAAGTTCTTGTAGCATCGCCTTGACGCGCGGGGCAAGCGGGCAGACGCGCTTAAGGGGCGCCAATTGGCGCCGCGGCGGGTTGTCAGGCCGCTCGTCCTGGTCGACAACACCGCCATGCTGACCTTGACCGCCGACACCCTGCAGGGCCGCTACGTCCGGCTCGAACCGATCACCGTCGATCACCGCGACGAGCTGAAGGCCGCCATCGACTGCGATCCCGAGAGCTGGGAGATCATGTCCGTCAACGGCTGTGGCGAAGGCTTCGAGGACTTCTGGGGCGCGCTGCAGGGCGAGACCGACCGGGGCGAGCGCATCGGCTTCGTCATTCGTCGCCTGTCGGACGGCAAGGTCGTCGGCACCTCCAGCTACATGAACATCCGCCGCCTGCATGGCGGGCTGGAGATCGGCTCGACCTTCCTGAACCCCGAGGCGCGCTCGGGCCCGGTCAATCCCGAGAGCAAGCGGCTGCTGCTGGCCCACGCCTTCGAGAAGGCCGGGGCCATCCGCGTCGAGTTCAATGTCGACGTACGCAACGCCCGCAGCCAGGCGGCGGTCCAGAAGCTGGGCGCCAGCAAGGAAGGCGTGCTGCGCAATCACAAGGTCACCTGGACCGGCCACATCCGCGACACCGCCGTCTTCTCGATCACCGACTACGATTGGCCGGCGATCCGCGAGCGCCTGGAATTCCGCCTCAGCGAGACCTTCGTCTAGGGCCGTCGCGGGACAGTTTGTCGCGGGAAATAAAACGGCGTTATGCCGCCGGTTGTAAGGATTCACAAATGATGGGGCGGTAGCGTCGCGCCTCATGACGGCCATCGCCTGCCTGCGCATCCTGTTCACCGCCGATGGCGAGAGCCAGCCGGGCGATATCCCCAAGCACAAGGCGCAAGGGGTCGCCGACGCCTTTCTGAAGGCTCGCTGGCGCAAGCCGCGCAAGTGCGGCGCCGTGGCGCCCCTGGCCTTCGTCATCGCCGACCACAATGTCGAGCACCTGGATCCGACCGAGGTCCAGGGCCTGGCGGCCGAACTCGAGAAGGTCCTGTTCCCCGGGCGTCCCATTGGCCAGATCGCGCTGATGACCTTCGAGGGCGACGAGCAGGCGGTGCTGAAGTTCGCCGCCCTGACCCAGAAGGAACTGCGCGGCCTGATGAACGGCGAGGGCTATGAAGGCGAGCCCGGCCGCGTCCACGTGATCACCGCCGACTCCATCGACGGCCCGCTGCCCAGCACGCGCGAGGAAGCCAAGATCGCCGCCGCCGAGAAGGTCGCGGAGAAGAAGCCGGGCCTGGCCGCCGCGACGACGGTCGTCAAGGAGCCCGCGGCCAAGGCCGCCGCGTCGATCTCGACCGTTCCGCTGGCCGAGGCCCCGCCCTCGGTCGCCGCCGCGCCGGAAGCGCCGCCAATCATCGCGCCCGCGCCGGCCAAGGCCAAGGAAGCTCCGGCGCCCGTCGCCAAGGCTCCGGCCAAGGTCGCCGCCCCGCCGCCGCCGCCCGAGACCGGCTGGTGGGGGATCTACGACCTCGCCGACGGCGCCTTCGTGGGCTCGGCGATCGGCATGCGCGCCGACCTGGTCGGGCCGCCGCCGGAAGACGACGCCAAGCTGCTCAAGCGCGACCTGATCGCCCTGACCGACGCGCAAGCGGCGCTGAAGACCGCCGGCTTCGGCGAGATGCACGTGCCGTTCGGCTTCTGGAACCTTACGACACCAGCTTCGCAGGACGCCTACAAGAGCCGGCTGTCGCGCTACCCGCTGGATCAGCAGCCGCGCCTGGTCGCCACCATCTACGCCACGCCGCGCGAGGCTTCGATCGGCATGCTGCAGCAGATGCGCGCGTTCCTGCAGGGCAGCTTCGCCCGGATGGACGTGCGGATCGCCGATCCGACCTTCCCGATCTCGGGCCTGCCTCCCGAACTGATCGACACCATCACCCTGGTCCTGGACGGCGAGACCGACCACGACCGGCTGAAGCAGATCCTCAAGTTCGTCGAGCGCAAGGCGCAGTACGTCGCCAAGGGCGTGGTCCAGGCGGTAGCCAACGTGACTTCGGCGGTCGAGCTGGAGGCCTGCAAGGCCGGCGGCATCGCCCGCGTCCAGGGGCCGGCCGTCACCGAGCTGATGGACAAGCCCGTCGCCGCCCCCGAGGGCGCGCCGCTGGCCGTGGCCCAGAACGCGGCCTAGAGCCCCTTCGCGGTGATCGTCACGCTGTCGGCCGAGCGTTCGCTCGGCCCGTGGAACACCGCCTCTATATTGTTGCCGTCCGGATCCCACAGGAAGGCGGCGTAGTAGCCTGGATGATAGGGGCGCTCGCCCGGCCCGCCGTTGTCGCGGCCGCCGGCGGCGAGGCCGGCCTGGTGGAACCGCCGCACCGTCTCCTGATCCTTGGCCTGGAACGCCAGATGCACGTGCGTCGCCGGTTCGCCCGCGTCGATCCACAGCTCGTCGCAGTCCAGATGCCGCTCGTCCTCGTTGAACGGAACGTTCAGGACCCCGAGCACCGCGCGGTAGAAACGCTGGGTCGCCGCCAGATCCTTGGCGCGCAGATGGATGTGGTCGATCAGTCGGCCGCGCTGGACTTGCATGGGGACCTCCGGGTTTCGGAGGCGAACGCGCAGGGAGGGCGGTCGGTTCTAGCGCCGCCCGAACAGCTTTTCGATATCCGCCAGTTTCAGCTCCACATAGGTCGGACGGCCGTGGTTGCATTGTCCCGAGTGGGGCGTGGCTTCCATCTCGCGCAGCAGGGCGTTCATCTCGGCGCCGTTCAGGCGGCGGCCGGCGCGGACGCTGCCGTGGCAGGCCATGGTCGAGCAGACCTCCTCCAGGCGCTCCTTGAGGGCCAGGGCCGCGCCGTTCTCGGCCAGGTCGTCGGCGATGTCGCGGACCAGGGCGGCGGCGTCGGTCTTGCCCAGCAGGGCCGGCGTCTCGCGCACCAGCACCGCGCCGGGGCCGAAGCTCTCGATGACCAAGCCCAGGCTGGCCAGCTCCTCGGACCGGGCGACGACGCGCTCGGCCTCGGCCGGATCCAGATCGACCACCTCGGGCAGCAGCAGGGTCTGGCGGGCCACGCCGCCGGCGGCCATCTCGCCCTTCATGCGCTCGTAGACCAGGCGCTCGTGGGCGGCGTGCTGGTCGACGATAACCATGCCATCGCGGGTCTGGGAGACGATGTAGGTCTCGTGCACCTGGGCCCGGGCCGCGCCCAGCGGGAAGTCGACCGGGTCGAACGGCGCGGCGGCGGGCGGATAGTCCGGGGTCGGACGATCTTCGAAGGCGACCGACGCGTAGGCCTCGCGCACCACCTCGGCCAGTTCGCCGCCGAAGGCCGGCTCCACGCGGGCGGACACCTCGTTCAGTCCCGGCAGGTCCATGCTTTGCATGCCCAGGGGCCGCTGTGTCGGCGGCGTCCAGCCGCCCTCGCGCCAGGCCGAGAAGCCGGCGGGGGAGGGCCCCCCTTGGAAAGCATTGGGCTGGTATTGCGGCTGGTAGCCCGGGAACGGGGTTTGCTGGGCGCGGATGCTGTCCAGGGCCTGGGCGGCGACGGTGGTCGAGGCGCGGTGGCCGGCCCCGGCCAGGGCGTGGCGCAGAGCCCCGACGATCAGGCCGCGCACCAGGGCCGGATCGCGGAAGCGCACCTCGGCCTTGGCCGGGTGGACGTTGACGTCGACCTCGGTCGGTTCGAGCGTGACGTACAGCGCCGCCGTCGGATGTCGGTCCCGCGCCAGAAAGTCGGCATAGGCCGCGCGCAAGGCGCCCTGCAGCAGGCGGTCGCGCACGGGGCGGCCGTTGACGAACAGATACTGATGGGCGGCGTTGCCGCGATTGTAGGTCGGCAGGCCCGCGAAGCCCGACAGCCGCACGCCGTCGCGGGTCTGGTCGATCTCCAGGGCGTTGTCCTGGAAGTCTCTGCCCAGCACGGCGGCCAGCCGGGCCAGCCGGCCTTGCGGGCCCGGATGCTCCGGCGGCAGGCGCAGCACCCGGCGGCCGTCGATGTCCAGCGAGAAGCCGACGCTCTCGTTGGCCATGGCCTGGCGCTTGATCTCCTCGGTGATCGCCAGCGCCTCCGCGCGCTCGGACTTCATGAACTTCAGCCGCGCGGGCGTGGCGTAGAAAAGGTCCCGCACCTCGATCCGCGCCCCGTGCGGGCCGGGGAAGGCGGCGGGGGCCACGTCGCCGACCTGACCGCCCTCGACCAGGATCGAATGGGCGTCTTTGGCCCCCTTGGCGCGCGAGCTGATCTGCAGGCGGGCCACCGAGCCGATCGACGGCAGGGCCTCGCCCCGGAAGCCCATGGTGTGGATGCGCAGCAGGTCCCACAGGCCGTCCTCGTCCGGGGCCAGCTTGGAGGTGGCGTGGCGCTCGATGGCGACCGGCAGCTCCTCGGCCGTCAGTCCGCAGCCGTCGTCGGCCACCAGGATGCGGGTCAGGCCGCCGCCGTGGGCCTCGACCTCGATGCGCGTGGCCCCGGCGTCGATGGCGTTGTCGACCAGCTCCTTGATGGCGCTGGCTGGGCGTTCGACCACCTCGCCGGCGGCGATGCGGTTGACGGTTTCGGGGGGCAGGCGGCGGATGGGCATCAAGCGGACTTTCAGCGAAGCCGTCCGGTCGGCGTCGAAGCGGGACCGTACATTGCAACTCCTTAAGTTGACCGGCCGAACGCTGATCGGCCAACGAGGAGGTTAGGGACGATCTTAGTGCGATTCCGCGCGCCTTCGAGGAACTGAAGATAGTGACTCTGACCCGTTTCGCCGCCGCCGGCCTGGCGCTTTCTCTTCTGTGCGGCGGTTCCGCCCTGGCCCGGCAACAGGGCCAGGCGGGGGGCAAGAACGAGGTCTCGATCCACCAGACCAGGCCCGTGGACCTTACGCCGGTCGACAGCCAGGCCAACCTGGTCGAGGAGCTGATCGTCAACGCCCGCCTGCCCGGCCCGGCCTGGTGGAAGGTGACCGACGCCGACACCACGGTCTATGTGATGGGCGTGCCGGCCTTCATGCCGGACAAGCTGGACTTCGACGACTCGGTGCTGCGCCGCCGGCTGGACGGGGCCACTGTGCTGATCATCGGCCAGCAGCCGGACGTCAAGATCCTGAGCCTGCTGGGCCTGATCCCCGGGCGCGGCAAGCAATTCATGATGGACCGGCCCATGCGCGACACCCTGCCGCCCGACCTGCGCACGCGGCTGGAGAAGCAGCTGAAGGCCCGGGGCAAGAAGGCGGACGAGTACGACAAGCTCAAGCCGGCCCTGGCGGGCTTCATCGTCGCCAGCGACCGGGGCGGTGGCGTTTCAATCACCCTGGGCAAGTCCGTCGACCGCTTCCGAGACCTGGCCAAGAGCAAGGAGATCGCCGTCCAGCCCCGGGTCAAGAAGCTCGACGACTACGACCTGATCGGCATGGTCAAGTCGCTGGCCGACGCGCCCCAGCCGCTGCAGGAGCTGTGCCTGGACGCTGGCCTCAAGCAGGCCGAGAACGGCCTGGCCACCGTCCGGGAGACCGCCGAGCAGTGGGCCGAGGGGCAGGTGCGCGAGGTCGTCTCGGCCGAGCGCGGCTACCAGCGGTGCCTGGCCTCCACGCCCTGGATCGCCCGCCAGTTCAAGGACGGCCAGGACGACGCCGTCGGCGCGATCACCTCGGCGCTGAAGAAGCCCGGCAAGGCCGTGGCGGTGATCGAGCTGCGCTCGTTGCTGACCCAGGGCGGGGTGCTGGATCGCCTGCGCGCCAAGGGTTTCACCGTCGTCGCGCCCGAATAAGGCCAAGCTTCCGCCATGTCCTCCCGCCAGGGTCGGGCCGCTTCAAAGGGGGATTGAGATGCGTTCGATGCTGGCCGGCCTGGCCTTGGCCCTGACCCTCGCCGGCGGCGCGACCGCTCAGGAGGTCGACGACCCGCAGGCCAATGTGGTCGAGGCGCTGGTCGTCAGCGCCAAGCTGCCTGGCCCCGCCTGGTGGCGCGTGTCCGACGCCGACACGACGATCTACATTCTCGGAACGCCGGCGGCCCTGCCCAAGGGCATGGCGTGGGACAAGTCGGTGCTGGACCGCCGGCTGGACGGCGCTTTCGCGGTGGTGACGCCGTCGCAATGGCGGGCGGGCCTGGGCGATCTGCCGGCCCTCCTGAAGCTGCGCAAGAACCTCAAGGACGACGGTGACTGGACGTCGCGCTCCCCGGCCTTGGCGGCGCGGATGCAGCGCGCCTGGGCGGCCGCCGATCCCAAGGATCGTGACGGCTGGAAGGACTGGAAGCCGCTGTTCATCGCCCTGCGCCTCAGCGGCAAGGTCGACAGGAACGCCGAGCTCCAGGCGATGCAGCCGGACAAGGCGATTGAAGCCCTGGCCCGCAAGCACAAGGTCAAGGTCCGCCCGGCCCAGGTGCGCAAGGCCATGCCGATGCTGAAGTTCCTGGTTCGCGAGCACAGCGAGGCGGCGGGCCTGGCCTGCCTGTCCGAGGTGCTGGATTCCGTCGAGGCCGGTCCCGAGCCCCGCCGCGCGGCCGCCCAGGCCTGGGCCGAGGGGCGCGTGAAGGCGGCGCTGGCCGGTCCGCGCGGAGCCGAGCGCTGCCAACTGCTGTTGCCCGGTGTGCCTGATGCCATGCGCCAGTCGGTCGACGACGAGGTTGCGGCCCTGACAGACCTGCTCAAGACGCCCGGCCACGCGGTGGCCACCTTCCCGATCCGCGGCCTGGTCGCCGAGGACGGCGTGCTGGACAAGCTGCGGGCCAAGGGGATCGCGGTCCGGACGCCGGGGGACGGGTAGGGATTCTGCTCTCCTTCTGGGGCTGTCGGCTAGGCCGACTGAGGGGCGCCCGGGCTTATGCCGAGCTGCCCCCTCCGGCCCTTTGGGCCACCTCCCCCAGAGGG
>CBIHOB010000001.1:0-217629 GCA_966211605.1 uncultured Caulobacter sp. | reverse complement strand
TCGTCATCATCGGCGGCGGCGGCCACGCCAAGGTGGTCATCGAGAGCCTGCGCGCCTCGGGCAAGACCGTGGCCGTGATCGTCGACGCCGATCCGACGCCGCGGCAGGTGTTGGGCGTACCCGTGGTCGGTGACGACTTGGCCCTGGCGGCGCTGCGCCAGCAGGGGCTTTCCGAGCTTTTCGTAGCGCTGGGCGTCAACGACCTGCGCCAGAAGCTAGGGGGCAGGGGGCGTGAGCTGGGCTTTTCCCTCGTCAATGCCATCCATCCCTCGGCGGTGATTTCACCGACGGTTCGGATCGGCCAGGGCGTGGCGGTGATGGCCGGCGTCGCGATCAACGCCGACAGCCGGATCGGCGACCTTTCTATCGTCAACACCGGCGCCGTTGTCGACCATGACTGCGTTCTCGGCCTGGCCTGCCATCTTGGGCCCGCTGGGGCCTTGGCAGGCGGGGTGAAGCTGGGCGACCGGGCCTTTCTCGGCGTTGGCGCGCGGGCGATCCCGGGGGTGACCATCGGCGCGGACGCCGTGGTCGGCGCCGGCGGCGTCGTCGTCCGCGATCTTCCGAACGGCGTCCTCGCGGTCGGCGTGCCCGCCCAGATCAAACGGGCCAAAATCAAAGGAGACCGGCCATGACCAGCCCGGCGAACGCCCTGCCCAGGATTTCCGTCGCCGCCCCGCGCCTGGACGGCAACGAGCGCGACTATGTTCTGGAGTGCATGGACACGACCTGGATCTCATCGGTCGGCCGCTTCATCTCCGAGTTCGAAAAAGCCTTTGCCGCGTACTGCGGGGTCAAGCACGCCATCGCCTGCAACAACGGCACGACGGCCTTGCACTTGGCCCTGGTCGCTCTGGACATCGGTCCGGGCGACGAGGTGATCGTGCCCAGTCTCACCTACATCGCCTCGGCGAACGCGGTGACCTATTGCGGCGCGACGCCGGTGCTGATCGACAACGACCCCCGCACCTTCAACCTGGATCCGGCCAAGCTGGAGGCGCTGATCACGCCGCGCACCAAGGCGATCATGCCGGTGCACCTGTACGGCCAGATCTGCGACATGGACCCGGTCCTGGAGATCGCCCGCAAACATGGCCTGAAGGTCGTCGAGGACGCCGCCGAGGCCGTGGGCGCGACCTACAAGGGCAAGATGTCCGGCGCGATGGGCGACTGCGCGACGTTCAGCTTCTTCGGCAACAAGATCATCACCACTGGCGAAGGCGGGATGATCACCACCAATGACGACGAATTGGCGGCCAGGATGCGCCTGCTGCGCGGCCAGGGGATGGATCTGAACCGTCGCTATTGGTTCCCCGTCGTCGGCTACAACTACCGCATGACCAACATCCAGGCCGCGATAGGCCTGGCCCAGCTGGAGCGCGTCGACGCCCATCTGGACGCGCGCGAGAAGGTCGTCGGCTGGTACGAGGAAAAGCTGTCGCGCCTGGGCAATCGGGTCATCAAGCCGTATGTCGCCGACACGGGTCGGCACGTGTTCTGGATGTATACCGTGCGCCTCGGTGAAGGCCTGGCAACCTCGCGCGACCAGGTGATCAAGGACCTGGACGCCCTGGGCATCGAGAGCCGGCCTGTATTTTATCCGATGCACGTCATGCCGCCTTATGCGCACCTGGCGACCGGCGACCTCAAGCAGGCCGAGGCTTGTGGCGCAGACGGCCTGAACTTGCCGACGCATGCCGGCCTGACCGAGGCCGACATCGACCGCGTCGTGGCGGCCCTCGACCAGGTGCTGGTCTAGCCGATGCGCATCGTCCTCCTGTCCTCGATCGTGCCGTTCATCAACGGCGGCGCGCGCTTCATCGTCGAGTGGCTCGAGGAGAAGCTGGTCGAGGCCGGTCATCAGGTCGAGCGCTTCTACCTGCCGTTCACCGATGATCCGAACGAGATCCTGCACCAGATCGCCGCCTGGCGACTGATGGACCTGACCCAATGGTGCGACCGGGTCATCTGCTTCCGGCCGCCGGCCTATGTGGTGGAGCATCCGAACAAGGTGCTGTGGTTCATCCACCACATCCGCACGTTCTACGACCTGTGGGACACCCCCTATCGCGGCATGCCGGACGATGCGCACCACCGGGCGATCCGCGACAACTTGCGAGCCCTCGACACGCGCGCCATCGCCGAGAGCCGGGCCGTGTTCACCAATTCGCGGGTGGTGGCCGACCGCCTGAAGACGTTCAACGGCCTGGACGCGACGCCGCTCTATCCGCCCGTCTACAAGCCCGAGCGTTTCACCCACACCGGCTATGGCGACGAGATCGTCGCCATCTCTCGCCTGGAGCCTCACAAGCGCCAGGCTCTGATGATCGAAGCCATGCAGCACGTGAAGACCGGCGTGAAGCTGCGCTTGGCCGGCACGGCGTCCAGCGCGGAATACGGCCGCCAGCTGGTCCAGATGACCCGCGATCTGGGCGTCGCCGATCGCGTCATCCTCGAGGACCGCTGGATCAGCGAGGACGAGAAGGCCCAGATGCTGAAGGAGGCGTTGGCCGTCGCGTATCTCCCCAAGGATGAGGACAGCTACGGCTACCCATCGCTGGAAGGCGCCCACGCTCGCAAGGCGATCGTCACCACCACCGACAGCGGCGGGGTGCTGGAACTGGTCGAGCACGGCCGCAACGGTCTGATCAGCGAGCCTGATCCGCGGGCCCTGGCCGAGCAGTTCGACCGACTGCACGCCGACAAGCAGTGCGTCGCCGAGATGGGGACTGCTTCGCTGAACCGTCTGGCCGAGATGAAGATCGACTGGAGCACCGTGGTGGAGCGGCTCACGGCATGAAGGTTCTGGTCGTCAACAACGCCGCTCCGTTCCAACGCGGCGGGGCAGAGGAACTGGCCGACCACCTGGTCCGCCGCCTGAACGCCACGCCCGGCATCCAGTCCGAGCTGGTGCGCGTGCCCTTCACCTGGGAGCCGGCCGAGCGATTGATCGAGGAGATGCTGATCTCCAAGGGCATGCGGCTGTACAACGTCGACCGGGTGATCGGCCTGAAGTTCCCGGCCTATCTGATCCCCCACCACGAGAAGGTTCTGTGGTTGCTGCATCAGTTCCGCCAGGCCTACGACCTGTCCGAGGCCGGCCAGAGCCATTTGGACTTCGACGAGGCGGGGCGGACGGTGAAGGCGGCGATCAAGGCGGCCGACAACGAATGCTTCGCGCAGTGTCGCAAGATCTGGTGCAACTCGCCGGTCACCCAGCACCGCTTGATGAAGTTCAACGGCGTGGCCAGCGACGTGCTGTATCCGCCGTTGAACGATGGCGAGCTGTTCACCGGCGGCGAGTACGGCGACTACGTCTTCGCTGGCGGCCGAGTGGCGGCGGGGAAGCGCCAGCACCTGCTGATCGAGGCCCTGGCCCTGCTGCCGGGCAGCCTGCGCCTGGTCATCGCCGGTCCGCCCGAGAACCAGGCCTATGCCGACCGATTGACCAAGCTGGTCGAGGACCTGGACCTGAAAGACCGGGTCGACCTGCGCTTCGGTTTCCATCCGCGCGAAGACATCGCGCGCTGGGCCAACAACGCTCTGGTCTGCGCCTATCTGCCGTTCGACGAGGACAGCGTCGGCTATGTGACCATGGAGGCCTTCGCGGCCGGGAAGGCTGTGCTGACGGTCACGGACAGCGGGGGCCTGCTGGAGATCGTCAGTTCCGACACGGGCGCGGTCGCCGAGCCCACGCCGCAGGCGTTGGCCCAGGCGTTGGACGGTTTGACGTCCGATAAAGCGCGGGCGATATCGCTGGGCGCGGCGGCGCGCGATCTCTGGCGCGACAAGAATGTCACTTGGGAGGCGACGGTGCGTCGCCTTCTTGATTAAGCCACAAACATTGGGTTGATCGCCGGGTTCGGCGGGGGCCGTGGAAGTCTGGAAGATGCGAGTGTTGTCGAAAGTCCTGTCCGTTCGGACGTCCGCGATCGCGGTGGCCGTCGCCATGGCGGTGTCCGGTGCTGAACTCGCGCATGCCGAGACCCTGGCCGACGCGATCACCGCCGCCTACCAGAGCAACCCCAACATCCAGGCCCAGCGCGCGGCCATGCGCGCATTGGACGAGAACTATACCCAGGCCCGCGCGGCTTATGGTCTGCAGGCCAGCGCTCAGTTCTCGGAAGGCTACGGCTACGCCAAGGGGCCGCAGACGCGGGCGTTCGGGCAGACGAGCACGCCTTACCAAGACGCGATTGGTCCTTCCAGCGACCTGTCGATCAGCCAGGCGCTCTACACCAACGGCCGTTACGCCGCCCGTCTTGGCGGCGTCGAGGCCCAGATCAAGGCCGCGCGCGAGAACCTCCGTCGCATCGAGATGGATCTGCTGGTCCGCGTCACCAACGCCTATGTGTCGGTGCGTCGTGATCGCGAGGTGCTGCGCATCAGCCAGGGCGGCGAGACCTTCCTGCGCAAGCAACTGCAGGACACCGAGGACAAGTACAGCGTTCGCCAGGTCACCCTGACCGACGTTCAGCAGGCCAAGGCGCGTCTGGCGTCGGCCAGCACCCAGTTGGCGAACGCCCAGGCGCAGCTCAGTGTCAGCGTGGCCTATTACGCCTCGCTGATCGGCCATCTGCCCGATACCCTGGAGCCGGAACCGGATATCGACGGCCTGCCCGCTACGCTGGATGAAGCGTTCAACCAGGCCGAACAGGCCAACCCGTCCCTGAACGCGGCCATCTTCACCGAAAAGGCCTCCCGCCTAGGCGTCGCGGAGGCGCGAGCCCAGCGTCTCTTCTCGGTCTCGGCGCGCGCGGATTACCGCAACGGGCCGTATATTCCCTACAGCGCCAAGCACCAGAATCGCACCGACACCGTCAACGCTGGCATCACCCTGAGCCAGCCTTTGTTTTCCTCGGGCCAGCTGAACTCCCAGGTTCGCCAGTCGATCGAGGAGAACAACCGCGACAAGCTGCTGATCGACGACGCCCGCCGCAACATGGTGCTCGGCGTCTCGCAATACTGGGACCAGCTGGTGGCCGCGCGGAAGTCGCTGGTGAGCCAGGAAGAAGAAATGAAGGCGAACACGATCGCCTTCTACGGGGTGCGCGAGGAAGAGCGCTTCGCCCTGCGGAGCACGATCGAGGTGCTGAACGCTCAGGCCGAACTGCAGAACGCCCAGATCAACTTCGTCCGTGGTCGCACCAACGAATATGTTGGTCGCATGCAGCTGCTGGCCCAGGTCGGAACCCTCGAAGTCGGCAACCTGGCGCCGGGCGTGCAGCCTTACGACCCGACCCGGAACTTCAAGAAGGTTCGCTATAAGGGCATGCTGCCGACGGACCTGATCGTCCAGACTTTCGACAAGATCGCCCTGCCGATGGAAGCCAAGAAGCCCCAGGCCGGCGACACCACGCCGATCCGCCCGCCGTCCAGCGAGCTGCCGGCCAGGCCCATTTCGGCCGACAAGGTCACGCCGCCGCCGTCGATCAACGACCTGCCGACGCTCAACGACGACGCGCCGGTCAAGACTTCGCCCAAGAGCTAAAGCGGCAGCAGGCTGCGGGCCATCTGCAGCCAGGCCTCGCGATTGAACGAGACATGGCCGTTGCGAGCGGTCGCGGCGGCCATGTCCTTGCGCCAGCCCTCGTCCACGAGCATGCGCGCCAACTTGGCGGCGGCGTCCTCGACGTCGGCGTCGGCCCAGCGCCCCGCGCGATAGATCGCGCCGTCCCCCTCGACGGGGATCAGGGTGAAGTCCACCAGCTGGCTCGACGCCGGATCCATGAACTCGACGGTCGACGACCATCCGGTCGCCAGGGTCGGCTTGCCCAGCCAGATGCCCTCGGCCAGCAGCAGGCCGTAGCCCTCCGACCGGTGCAGCGACAGGATGATGTCACTGCTGGCGGTCAGCGCGGCCATGTCGTCGGCTGAAAGGTTCTCGGTCATCAGCCGGATCGCCGGATCGTCGGCCACCAGGGTCCGAAGGGCTTGGAAGGTCTCGGGATAGAGGTCGGCACCGACCACCTTGCAGACCAGCAACGCTGACCGGCCGGTCGCGGCTCTGGCTTTCTGGAAGGCGGCGAGGGCGGCGTAAGGGTTCTTGCGCTGGGCGGTAGAGCGCAGATCGAACGCCATCAGTACGACGACCGCGTCCCGGGGCAGGCCGAAACGGGCGCGATCCGGCGTCGGGCGCGGGTTCAGGTACAGAGGGTAGGGGGCAGGCGTCACCTTCACCCGGGCCGGGGCGATCTTGCGGATGGCCTCGGCGGCGAAGGCCGAGGGCGTCCAGACCTCGTCGACGAAATCGAAAGCCGGTTTCCAATCGTCCGGCGCGTCTTCGAGCTCCCACGCCCAGTAGCCTATATGCCGTCGCCCCTCTAGCGGACGCCCCTCGGTGTCGCGCGCCCAGCGCAGAAGCTCGGGGGGATTGATGTGCGAGATCACCACGCCCCGCTCGTCCGCGGCGGGCGGGGGATAGGCCATGGGCAGGTCGATCGGAAAGCCGACATACGCCGAGAGATCCACGGCGCGCACGGGCAGGCCCGCGTCGGCGAAGCCCCGCGCCAGCATCCTCGCTCCTTCGCCCAGGCCATGCACCGCGCTGTGGAAGCCGACGATGGTCACGGGCGAAGTGGCCGGCAGGTTCCGCCGACGCGCGCGGCGGCGCGCGCGCGACCGCGCGACGCGCTCGGCCTGCGCCACGGCCGCCTCGTCGATGGCCCGAGACGCCGCTTGAAACGCCGCCGCCGGCGCGCCCGCCGTCAGGTGCGCGGCGCGGCGGATGGGAACGGGCAGGCCGCGCCAGAGCGCGAGAAGACGGGATTTCATCATTGAGGCCAAAAAGGGACTCAGCTGGAGCGGGAACCCAGAGCCAAGCTTCGCGTTGAAGAATATCGGGAAGAGCCGCGTTTGGCGAAGGCCAGCTGGCTCGTGTGGGGGTGACTACCGAAAATTGAGCTCGAAGCAGCGGTAGATAGCGGGGAAATCGTGTCGACGGAATGGAACGCTGGCTACGTCACGGACGTGAACTACACCTTCGGTTACTATGGAGAGTTGAACCCTCTCCGTTGTCGGCTTCCTCTCCTGATGGTCGGGCGACATGCGCCCAAGATCGAGAACGCTTGCGAACTGGGCTTCGGCCAGGGGCTGTCGGTGTCGATCCACGCGGCGGCTCAGCCGGGTATCAACTGGTACGGCACGGACTTCAATCCCTCCCAGGCCGCCTTCGCCTCGGAAATGGTGCGATTGGCCGGGGCGGACGCCAAGCTCTACGACGAGGCCTTCGCCGAGTTCTGCAATCGGCAGGACCTGCCGGAGTTCGACTTCATCGGCCTGCACGGCATTTGGACCTGGATCTCGGACGCCAATCGCGGGGTGCTGGTGGACTTCGTTCGCCGCAAGCTGCGGCCGGGCGGCGTGCTGTATATCTCCTACAACACCCTGCCGGGGTGGTCGGCCTCCGCGCCGATCCGGCATCTGATGAAGCGCCACGCCGACGTCATGGGCGCGCCGGGACAAGGGATTATCGGCCAGACCGATGCGGCTCTGAACTTCATCGACCAGTTCCTGAGCCTGGAACCTCTATACGCCAAGGCCAACCCTGGCGCGGCCGAGCGCCTCAAGCAGGTCAAGGGGCAGGATCGCAAGTATCTAGCCCACGAGTACATGAACCGCGACTGGCATCCGATGTACTTCGCCGACATCGAGAATTGGCTCGGCGACGCCAAGGTCGGGTTCGCCAGCTCGGCCCATACGCTGGACAATCTGTACGAACTGAACATGACGCCACAGCAGGCGGAGTTCATGCGCGGCATTCCCGACGTCTCCCTGCGCGAGACAATCCGCGACTACTGCGTGAACCAGCAGTTCCGGCGCGACTACTGGGTGCGCGGCGTCCGCGCCCTGGTCGGTCACGAGCAGGTGGCGGCGATGCGCGACGAGCGCGTGGTGCTGACCATGGCCAAGGAGGAACTGCCCACCAAGGTGCGCGGGGTGATCGGTGAAGCCGGCCTGCTCGATACGATCTATCAGCCGATCTACGAGCTGCTGCTGGATTACAAGCCGCACACGATCCTGGAGCTGGAAACCCACGTCGGCGGCAAGGCCGTCAACTTCGCCCAGCTGACCTCGGCCCTGACCATTCTGCTGGGGTTGGGCGTCGTCCAGCCGGCCGCCCCGGGCCAGGACGTCAACAAGGCCAAGGCGCGCACCCAGGCGCTGAACAAGGCCATTTCCCGGCGGTCGCTATCGGTCGGCGATGTCGCTTACTTCGCCTCTCCGGTGACGGGCGGAGGGGTTTCCGCGCCGCGCTTCTCCCAGCTCTTCTGGCTGGGCAAGCAGAATGGCGGCAAGACCTCTGAGGATTGGGCCCAGTTCGCCTGGTCCCTGCTGCAGGCGCAGGGGCAGGCGCTGATCAAGGACGGGGCGACGTTGCAAGGCGATGACAACCTCGTCGAGCTGAAGTCGCAGGCCGCGCAATGGGGCGCCAAGGTCCTGCCCGTCTGGACCGCCCTGGGGATCTGAGCCTTCTCGTTTTGCGATAGTTTGAAGCCATGAAGGGCGCGTCGATATGAAGGCGATGCGCTTGGCTCCCGCGCCAACTTCGCGTGGCTGGAGAGTGATTGTTAAATCTTCGCACGCTTTCCCTCGTAATCGGGGTCTCGTGCAAATGTAGTTCGAGCTGTCCCGTACAGGGAGATCCAGATCGTAGTGTTTAACGGCCATCAAAGGGCAAGAGGATTGCGGAGTAATCCTGCCTGGCAGAACTCTATGAATTGAATTGCGCCCGACGCCTTCCTTGGTCGCTTCGGATCCATTCTCGATATTTCCGGTGGCGTGGCGGGAATCTCGCAGGAGCGCTGCAATATCGTAAGTTGCAGGGCGAATTCACGACGAAATGTCGAATTCCCGTAGCAAAGCGGTTGCGGAACGCCGCCGGTTAAGGTATGAAGAACTTGTCTACCCACAAGACTTCCCATTAGCCCCGCCGGAGACCGAGTCACCGGCGGGGCTTATTGCATCTGGGGTCCTGGCGTTCGCGGCGGAATGAACGCGGCGCAAGGGGCGGCGTTCCTCCGGCCGAGCTTCCTGATCCCTAAATCCGGTTTTAGATCCGGTCCTCAGGTGGGGGCGGGTTCAGGCGCGTCAGGTGCGGGCCGTAGACGACCGGCTGGCGTTCCAGGATCTGGCGCACCTTGCGAACGGCGGTCGAGGCCCGGCTGCGGCGCTGGCGCCAGAGCAGCAGGGTCATGGCGCCGAGGGTTGCGGCCAGGAACGGCATCGGGCCGAGTAGCCAGACGGCCGCCGCCAGGGCGAAGTAGTAGGCCCGGACGCCGGCGTTGAACGCCGACAGGGCCGGATTGAGAATGCCCCCCGCCGCCTCGGCGTACTCGGCCAACACGGCCGGCGGCGCCCACATCGGCGCGGCGCCGATCGCGGCCAGGCAATAGTTCATCTGCCGGATCGACCAGATGAAGTCGAGCAGGCCCCGGGCCAGGGCGACCAGCACCAACCCCAGCTTGACCTGGAACATCAGCGGCGTGGTCTTAGCCAGCACGGCCAGGCCTTCGACACTCTTCCAGGCGCTGTCACCGCCGAACAGCACCCCGGCCGCAGCGGCGATCAGGATCAGGTTCGATGAAGCGAAGAAGCTGGCCGAATTGATCGCGTGGCCCAGCAGCTGGCCATCCAGAAGGGCGATCTCGCGCACCGCCATTTCCTGCATCCAGCGGCGGCGGATCACTGTCATGTCGGTGTTCAGCACGCCGCCGCCTTCGCCCAGGCGCTTGAGCATGGGCTCATACAGCAGCCAGCAGAACGCGAAGACCGCGACGGACACGAGATCGAGAATCTGAAGCGTCGACATGCGAAATATCTAGACGGACAATTGGAGTCGGAAAACGGGGTTCAGTCCTCGGTGATCAGGCTATGGCGTCCCGTGTCCTTCAGAATGATCGAGCAGACCAGGCCCAGGGTCATGACCGCGGCGACATAGAGGTAGAAGGTGCTCTCCAGCTTGGCGTGCTTGAACGCCAGGGCGACCATCTCGGCGGTGCCTCCGAACAGCACGTTGGCCAGGGCGTAGGGCAGGGCGACGCCCAGGGCGCGAACCTCTGCCGGGAACATCTCGGCCTTCACCACGGCGCTGATCGCGGTGTAGCAGGATTGGAACGCCATGCCTGCCAGGATCAGGGCTAGTGCCGTCGTCACCGACGTCGCGTGGCTGACGCCCGTCATGATGGGCCAGATGGTCAGGGCGCCGCCGGCGAAGGCCAGGATCAGCATCGGCTTGCGCCCGAACCGGTCCGACAGCCAGCCGGCTAGCGGCTGCATCAGCATGAACCCGATCATGCTTAGGGCGCTGATCTCGGAAGCCTGGCCCTTGCTGAAGCCTGCCGTGTTGACCAGGAACTTCTGCATGTAGGTCGTGTAGACGTAGAAGGTCAGCGAGCCGCCGGCCGTCAGGCCCATGATCAGCAGGCTCTCGCGCGGATGGCGCCGGATCAGCGGCACGATGAGCGAGGCGAAGAACAGCGCCAGGAACAGCGCGCCCAGATATTGGCCGGGCTTGGCCAGCGGCCCGGTGGTGACGCCCAGCACGCCCGCCACGACGGTCAGGGCCAGGAAGAGGGCGGCGCTGGTCGCCTGGCCGCGCGACAGGGTCTCGCGCTGGGCGGGACGTTTGAAGGCGATGCTCTCGTCCAGGCCCCGGCGGATCCAGAACACCACCACCGCCAGCAGCGCCCCGATCACGAACGGTACGCGCCAGCCCCAGGCCTTCAGCTCGGGCTCGGGCAGGATCCGTTGCAGGATGATCAGCACGCCCAGAGCCAGCAGCTGGCCGGCGATCAGGGTCACGTAGTGGAAGCTGGACCAGAAGCCGCGGCGGGCCTTGCCGGCCATCTCGCTCATATAGGTGGCGCTGGCGCCGTATTCGCCGCCGACCGACAGGCCCTGCAGCACACGCGCGAGGAGGAGAATGGCCGGGGCCCACAGGCCGATGGTCGTAAAGCCGGGGGTCACGGCGATGATCAAAGCGCCGCCGCACATCAGGGCGACCGAGATCGACAGGGCCGCGCGGCGTCCGGCGTGGTCGGCGTACATCCCCATCAGCCAGGCGCCGATCGGACGCGCCACGAAACCCAGGAAGAAAACAGCCGCCGCCTGCAGCAGCTGTACGGTCTGGTCGCCCTTGGGGAAGAAGGCGGGCGCGAAATAGAGGGTGAAGGCGGCGTAGGCGAACCAGTCGTACCATTCGACCAAGTTGCCGGCCGAGCCTCCCAGTATGGCTTTTGCGCGGTCCAGCGGCGAGAGGCGCGGACCCGCTCCGGACTCCGCTTCGGCGGTCGCCGTCATGAAAAACTCCCCCTCCCGGTTCGGAGGGGGAGCTTAGGCGAACGCCGTTCTAGGGCAACCGCTAGATCCTGCCGAGCAGGACCAGGATGATGATGATGACCAGGATCAGGCCCAGGCCGCCGGACGGGAAATAGCCCCACGACCGGCTATGACCCCAGGTCGGCAGCGCGCCGATGAGGGCCAGGATCAGGATGATGATGAGGATCGTGCCGAGCATGGTCCGAAGTTTCCCTCCAATCCGGCGTCCGCCACCGTGGCGACGCTTGGTTCAGGACTTCGGAATTCGCGGCGGCGCTTTGCGGTTCCGCGCGGTTTTGTTCCCGACATTAGCAAAGAATTTCACGCTCTGCTCGGCGCTTCCGGTTTCAGGCAGGGGTGTCTTCGGCTTTTCTCAAGCGGATGGCCCACAGCGCGCCGATCACGCCGCCCTTCACGCGCGGCAGGGTCAGCAGGGTCAGGAGCGCCAGCGCGGAGACGCACAGGGGCACGACGATCAGCGGCGGGCCTTCCCACACCCAGGGAAAGAACAGCAGCGGCGCGACGACCAGGTGGCCGATCAGCAGGATGGTGAAATAGGCCGGGCCGTCGTCGGCCGGATAGCCGGCCAGCTCGTGACCGCAGGCCTCGCATTCCGGGTCGACCTTCAGATAGCGCATGTACAGCCGGCCGTCGCCGCAGTTGGGGCAGCGGTGCAGCAGGCCTCGTTTGAGGCCGGTGAGCAGCGGAGACGCGGGCTGGGGCTCTGACATGGCGCTCATATGCGCCTTAGGGCGCGGCGAGAAAAGGGCGACCTGCCGTCGCACGGCGACGTTTTGTCCAAGGCATCGGTAAGTAAAGCTGAACTAACGGATGATGTTCGTCACGAAATCCCGCTGCAAACGATATCTCGACAGCTCTCGAAACGACGCGTGGTTAATGAAAACTGTCTCTTGGATCGATATTCCGGGAGTTGGAGTCCTCAATCCGGGGTTCTTGGAACTATTGAAGTCGTTCGGTGTTGATCGCCTGGTCTAAGGACGCGAGGCGAGACATGATCGAGGACGCCGAAAAGTCCACCGATAGGCCCGTTCAGCCGCCCCGCGCGGGCGAGGCGGCCTCTAAGGCCGAGCACGCGGCTCGCCACGCCCCCGAGAGCGCCGTCGCCCCACATGAGAAGCAGGCGATCGGTGCGGAAACCTCGCGGGAAGAGGATGCCTAGTGCTTGGCGTCGCGGGCGGCGCCGCTGACAGCCTTGCCGGCGGCCGAGACGTCGCGACCGGCGCCTTCGATGGTGTTGCAGGCCGAGACCAGCAGGGCGGCCGCGGCGGCGGCGAGGACGACGATCTTGCGCATGGGAAACTCCACCAGAAAAAAGGCGCGGGACCTTAACCGTGGCGCGCGCCAGGCTTCAAGGGGGCCGGCGCGGCTTGTACTCAGCGAACCCGGCGGACCGAGCTGTAGCGGTCGTTCTGCTTCTTGGGCAGGCTGGCCATGTCGTAGTCGTACCGCCAGCACTTGCCTTGGTAGTAGGCGTGCTCGCAGAACTCCCATGACCCGCTCGAGATGCGCATCGACGAGACGCGGTCGTTGAAGCCGAGACGGGCCAAGTCCGGCTCGTCGCCTCGGATCGGGCGGGCCTCGCCGCGGAAGCCGTCGTGTTCGAACAGCACGACCCCGCCGCCCCAGCGGCCGCCGCCGCGCCGATCGTCCCAGCGGTCATCGCGACGATCGTCGCGGCGGTCATAGCGGTCGTCGCGGCGATCCCAGTCTCGGTCCTGGGCGACGGCGCCGGTGGTCAGGGCGGCGACGAGACCGCAGGTGATCAGGAAAGCAATCTTGCGCATGGTTTCGGCTCCTTAGCGGACGCGGCGGATCGAGCTGATGGCGTCGTTCCACTCGCGGGGCAGGATGGGCTGGTCGGCGTCCAGGCGGCTGCAGCGGCCCTGATAGTTGGCGTGCTCGCAGATTTCCCAGCGGCCACCGGTGCGACCGATCTGGATCGACGAGGCCTTGTCGTTGAACTTTACGGCGCCCAGGTCGGGCATGTCGCCGTTCACCTCGAAGGCGCGGCCCTGGTAGTGCGGGTCCTCGAACATCACGACGCCGTCTCGGGCGCCGCCCGGGCGACCGCCGCCGCCGTTGTTCCAGCCGCCGCCATTGCCGCCGTTGTTCCAGCCGCCGCCGCCGTTCCAGCCGCCATTGCCGCCGCCATTGTTCCAGCCGGCGCATTCCAGGCGGCCGTCGCGGTTCTCCAGGCCCTGGTTTCCGCAGTCGCGGGCGCGGGCGCTGGTCCATTCGAAGTTCCCGCGCCCGGTCTGGCATCGCGCCCACACCTGGCCGTTGAAGGCGGTGATGTCGCGGCACGACTGGGTGTAGGAGCCGCGCGGCGGATCGTCGTAGCGGCCGTTCCAGCTGGGCGCCTGGGCCGAGGCCGCGCCCGCGATCGTCACCATGGAAAGCGCCGCGAAGGCGAAGGTCTTGCGCATGTTGGTTTCCCCACCAAAAGCTTCGTCGTTGAAGCCAGCTAGCCGTCCCCCAACTGAACGGCGGCTGAACGGCCAAGGTTTTTAGCGCGCGCGAGCGCCGGGGCGATAGTCCACCCTGACGTGTCCCTTCAGTTGATCCTCGGTGAACCACACTGGCTTGGTCTTCATCGCCACGAACAACGGCGTCTGGTCGGCATAGTGAGGCGAGCCGGCGTCCAGGGTCGCGGAGCCGAACTGGTGGATGCTCTCGGAGCGCAACTGGCCGGCGCGATCCCAGGTGACGAACATGACGAAGGTGTCGCCGCCGTCGGCGGTTGTCGTGCCGTCCTTCTCGGGCTTGCCCCATACAGACCGGTAGGTGTCAGCGGCGCCGTCGATCGGCAGGTCCACGGTTCCGCGCCGGATGCGGTTGACCTCGCCCCATTCGGGATCCAGGCGGCCGAAATGGGTCTTCAGCTGGTGGATCGCCACGCGGAGACTGTCGATCGGGGCAGGGGCCGGATCGCCGTTCGAACGGGCGAACAGGATCGGCTGGCTCATCAGCGCCGCCAGGGCTGCGCCGCGATCGTGGATGTCGGCCCTCTTGTCCCAGGCGCGCAGGATCGCCTGGGCCCGGGCCAGATCGGCGTCGCCCTCGGGATCGATCGCCGTCACCTCGCGGACCATGGCCATCACGCTGGAGCGGTCGCTGAAAGTCACGTCGAACTTGTGGGCTCGGAAGCTGGCGTCGGTGATCGCGTGGTCCGCGCCAAAGGTTTCCAGCGCCCGCCAGGCGCGGTTGGTCATGTTGGTCTGCAGGCCCATCGAGGCGGAGAAGTCGGCGGGCTTGAGGTTATCGGCCGTCTCGCTGGCCTGGAACGGGGTGTTGTTGGAATTGAAGACCAGGCCTGACTTGGGATTCCACAGCTGCGGGCTCTGCTCGACCGGACGGTAGTCCTGCCAGATCAGGTCCGAGCGATCGCCCGGCAGGATGCCGGCCCAGTCCGCCTGGACGGTGCGGTTCGGATACTGCCCGTTGTGGACGAAGCCGATGTTTCCGGCCGCGTCGGCATAGACGTAGTTCAGGCTGGGAATGGCGTGGGTGGCGATCGCTGCGCGCCATTCCTCCAGGGTCGTGGCCCGGTTCAGCCGCCAGTACTGCAGGGGCTGGCGCCATTCGCCTATGCCCGCGTAGCGGATCGCGAAGACGCCCTTCTTGGTCGCCAGCACCGGGCCGTGGACCGAGCGCAGCACGGCCTTCCTCACTGGCAGCACGATAGGACCCAAAAGCTTCACGCGCAGGGTCACGGAGCGCTTGTCGAAGTCCTTCCACTGGCCGTCCAGGCGGTACTGGTTCCTGTTCGCCGGATTGATCGTCAGGCGGTAGATGTCCACGAGGTCCGGCTTGGACACGGTATTGGCCCAGCCCAAGGTGGCGTTGTGGCCGTGCAGCATGAACGGCGAGCCGGGGAAGAAGCCGCCGGCGACGTGCCAGCCCTGGCCGCTCTGGACCACCGCCTCGTACCAGGCGACCGGGCCGGTATACGGCTGATGCGAGTTCACGAGCAGGCGCGTGGCGCCGTCCGCGCTTCGGGAAGGCGCGGTCGCCAGGCCGTTCGAGCCCTTGGCCGGCGGTGGCGGGGAACCCGGCGAGGTGAGGCGTTTCAGCTCGCCGTCCAGTCCGTAGAAGAACGGCTGCTTGAAGACGAAGCCCGCCTCGATGTCGCGGCCGGTGAGGGGCAGCAGACCCGGCTTGACCTTCTCCGGATGCTGGGCGGCGTAGACGCTGACCCCGTCTGCATAGGCCTCCATCACCTTGCGCAGGTCGGCCGGCAGCTCGGCGTAGTGGGCGCCTGTCGTCGGCCAGACGTCCAGCAGGGCCGCCACGTAGTCGGTTGGCGCAGCCTTCAGGCCTTTGTCGCGGGCCAGGACGCCGCGCGTGGCCAGCACCACGTCCTGCAGGGTGTCGAAATCGTCCTCGCTCTGGGCGAAGCCCAGGCCAAAGGCCGCGTCGGCGTCGGACTTGCCCAACACATGCGGCACGCCCCAGTCGTCGCGACGGATGCGGACGTCGTAGGCGCGCGCCTTGTCGAGCAGGGCTTGACGGTCAGGGGCGCGGGGAAGGCTGGCCTGGTCGATCAGGATCAGCGCCGAGGCCGCCAGGACGACGAACGCCAGCAGCGCACCGACCCCGCGCAGGATCCACTTCATTCGAGCCTCCCCCGGCCGTCTTTTGATTGCCGGCGATCATGCGGGCCGGGTTTGGTCGAGGAAAGAGCCGGTTTCGACGAATCCTTGCCGAAAGTTCATGAGAACGCCGTTCGCCGAAGCGAGGCGAGCTGCTACCACAAGCGCCACAACAGGGAGGAGGCGCGCCCATGGCTCGCAAGCATCTGGTTTCCGTTCTCGCCGTCCTGGCGCTGGGCGTCGGCGGCGTCGCGTTCGCAGAAGTTCCCGCCAACATCGCCAAGGCGGTGGCCGACCCGTCGCGGCCGGCGGCCGACACTGCCCGCGATGCGGCCCGGCATCCGGGCGAGATCCTGGCCTTCGCCGGGGTCAGGCCGGGCGACACGGTCGTCGACTACGCCATGGGCGGCGGCTACTTCACCCGCATCCTGTCGGCGGCGGTCGGTCCGCAGGGGACCGTCTATGCGTTCCAGCCCGCCGAGTTCATCTCGTACAAGGCCCAGTACGGCGAGGATCTGAAGACCGTCACCGCGGCCTTGCCCAACAGCAAGGCGATCAGCGGTCCGTGGACGGCGCTGGACCTGCCCGACAATGTCGACCTGGTCATCACGGTGCAGAACTATCACGACATGCACCTGAAACCGTTCCCGGTCGACACGGCGGCCAAGGCCAATGCCGAGATCTTCAAGTCGCTGAAGCCGGGCGGGGTGTTCGTGGTCGTCGATCACGCCGCCCTGCCGGGCGCGACGACCGCGCCGGACGCCCTGCACCGCATCGACGTCGCCCAGGTGAAGTCCGAGGTCGAGGCCGCCGGCTTCAAGCTGGAGGCCGAGAGCCCGCTGCTGGCCAGCAGCGCCGATCCGCACACGGCCAGCGTCTTCGACCCGTCGATCCGGGGCAAGACCGATCAGTTCATCCTGAAGTTCCGCAAGCCCAAATGAGGCGGGTTAGGAGGCTCTCGCCTCCGCGCCCATGAAGATCACCTTGGCCCCCTTGTTCACGGCCGAGCCCAGCTCGGCCGCGTCCCAGTTGGTCAGGCGCACGCAGCCGTGCGAGGCGCGCTTGTTGACCAGCTTGGGATCGGGCGTGCCGTGGATGCCGTAGGTGTCCTTGGTCAGGTCGATCCAGGTCGAGCCGACCGGATTGTTCGGCCCGGCCTTGATGGTCAGCTTGGCCTTGGGCTTGCCGAAAGTCAGGCGCGAGGGATCGTAGGTGTAGGTCGGCCGGGGCGCCAGTGTGCGCACGGCCCACTCGCCCGACGGGGCGGGGCGTTCGGTGCTGCCGACCGTGGCGGGATAGACCGCCAGCTCGACACCTTCCTTGTCGAACGCGCGGACCTGGCCCAGGGCTTTGTCGATCTCGATGCGGTCGACCTTCCGGTCCAGGGTGTCTGCGCCGGCGGCCGTCACCACGATGGTGGTTCCCGCCACGCCGAAGTCGACGCCGGGGTTCAGCGCCTGCAGCAGGGCCTCGTCCATGTGGAAGCGCTCGGCCAGCATTTCGAGCGGGCTCTGGTAGTCCATGGCCGGCAGCTTGGCCATGGCCTCGTAGTCGTCCTTGGGGATCGGCGGCGAGAAGGGTCCGGCCACGTCCTTGGGCGTGATCTGGTAGTCGACCAGCACCTGGCCGCCGTCGCCGGCGACCAGCGTATCGATGAGGTCCTTGGTGATCTGGCCATCGGCCGTTAGGTTGCGCGAGCCCTGGAAGGCCTTGATGGCCAGGGTCAGGTTGGTCCCGTCGCGGCCGTCGATGACGCCTGGAGAGAAGTGGGCGCGGTCCAGCAGCGTCTGGATGCGGACCAGCAGGTTGCGATGGGCGTCGGGATCGGTGACGGCGGGATCAAAGGTCGCGGCGTTGATCGCCTGGGCCAGCGGCGAGTTGGCTGCCGCCGGAGCTGGCGGGGCGGCGACGACGGGCGGCGCCGATTTCTGGGCGGTGTTGGCGGGCGCGGGCTTGGCCGGCGGCTTGTCGTCGCAGGCCGACAGGGCCAGGACGGCGATCAGGGCGAAACGGGAAACCAGGCCGGTCATGCATACTCCAGGCGGGCCGAGACGGAACGACTCCTCCGTCTCAAGCCTTGAGCCATGGCGAAGTTCCACCCGATGCGAGGATCGACTTGAAGGCGCTGCGTCGTCTGCTCTGGGGCCTGGGCCTGTTGCTGCTGGCCGTCGGCGGGTTCTGGCTGTGGGTGTACTGGCCGCCGGGACGACCCTCGCCGAAGCCGGAGCCGCCGGGCGATCAGGCGGCTTATCCGCCACCGCAGCATGTGCCGTCGATCGACCCGCCCGGGACGCCGCCTCCGCTCGTCGGCGCGCCCGAGCGTTGCGACGGGACCGACGCGCCGGAGACCGCCGCCGCCGTCAACGCCGCCTCGCTGTCGACCCTGGCCTGGTCGCCGTTTGGCAAGCCCGAGACCGGCTGGGAGATCTACGCTCCGCGCATCGCCGCCGAGATTGGCACGACCTGTGGCCCAGGCTCGAACGGCTTCGCCTCGGCCCTGGCGCGCTGGCAGGGGGCGCATGGCAGGTCCAAGACCGGCGTCGTCGATCCCGCCGTGTTCGCCGCCATGCTGACGCGCTGGCATCTGGCGCGGCCGTTCGTGCGGGTGAACCGCGAGGGGACCTGCCCCGGCGCGCCGCCCGAGGCCAACCTGGCCCTCGCCAAGCCCGAGGAGAGTTACGGCGGCAAGGCCATCCGGCTGCGACCGGGCGCCCTGGAAGCCTATCGCCGGATGGTCGAGGCGGCGCGGGCGGACGGCGCGCTGACCAAGCCTGACGCCCTGCGGATCTTCTCCGGCTTCCGTGCGCCCGACGCCGACGCCCAGCGCTGCGCGCGAGACAGGAACTGCCAGGGTCTGATCCGCACCATCTGCTCGGCCCACCGCACGGGCCTGGCCATGGACGTCGTCATCGACACCGCGCCAGGCTTCGGGCCGGACAGCTCGGCCGACGCCAATCGCCTGGCCATGGCCCGCGCCCCGCTCTATCGCTGGATGGTGGTCAACGCCGGCCGCTTCGGCTTCGTCAACTACGCCTACGAGCCCTGGCACTGGGAGTGGACGGGCGAGCCGCTCCTGCCCGGCGTGCCAATCGCCAGCTTGCCGCAGGAGGGCTCGGAGCCGCTCACGGAACCTCCGGTAGGCTCCAGCGCTGGAAAGCCGGCCGCAGCTTCAGGCGCTCGTAATAGGCGCTGATTGTCGGCCAGCTCTCGCGCTCGATCGGCGAGAACAACCAGCGGTGCACCGAAAGGCCCAGCACGATGTCGGCCAGGGTGAACTGATCGCCGGCGACATAGCAGCCCGTATCCACCAGGCGCGCGCTGAGCAGGCCCATGGCGGTGTTCCAGGCGGTGATGCTGGTCTGGATCTGCTTGGGGTCGTCGAAGCCCGGCGTCTTGCGCACCAAGCCCGCGAACGCATAGCGCCAGGCGGTGTTCAGCTCGGTGCACTGCCAGTCCATCCACTGATCGACCAGGGCGCGCTGGCGGCGCTCCTGCGGAAAGAGCGGGGTGTCGGCCGCCACGTATCGGCAGATGGCGTTACTTTCCCAGACCGGGCCGTGCGGGTCGACCAGCACCGGCACCAGGGCGTTGGGATTCAATTTCAGGAACTTGGGATCGCTGGTCGGCGAAAAGCCCTGACCCCAGTCCTCGCGCTCATAGGCGATGTGCAGTTCGTCCAGGGTCCACAGCACCTTGCGGACATTGATCGACGAAGTGCGGCCGAGGACCTTGGGGATCGTCATCGGGTCATCCAGGGCTTGGACTTGCCGGTCGGGGCGGCGGCGCTGGCCCGCTCGACCTTGCCGCTGGAAGCCTTCGGCCCGTGGCCGTGCTTGCCCTGGGCGGCCTTCTTCAGGCGCAGGGCGCGCTGCATCGGCGTTTCATCCGCGGGCGGGATATCGGTCTTGTCGGTCATGAGGGCGATGTAGGCCTGGAATGGCGCCTTGAGAAGGCCGCGCTTGAAGGTCAGTCTGGAAAGATGTCGCTGCGCCGTTCGGTTCCCTTGCTGCTCGCTCTCGCTGTCGCGCCGGCGGCCGGACCGGTCATGGCCCAGCAGCCGCCGAAGGCCGAGCCCAACGAGGTCTCGCCGGTGCTGATCCTGCCGCCGACCCAGCCGCCCAAACTGGTCTCGACCTACCCGGCCCAGGACCAGACGGTGGCCCCTGGCGTGCTGATCCTGAAGGTCGCCTTCGACCAGCAGATGTCACCCGGTCGCTGGAACTACGCTCCCGCGGACGGCGCCGAGCCGATGGATTGCGTGAAGACGCCCAGGCTGTTGCCGGATCAGAAGACCTTCGTCCTGCTGTGCCGGGTGCTGGCCAACAAGACCTACGGCGTGACGCTGAACGCTCAACGCGACGGCGGCTTCGCCAATCTGGGCGACAATCCGGCGCTGACGGCCGCCGTGACCTTCAAGGTCGACTCCGAGGCGCCGGTCACCACGGTCAAGCGGGCCATGGAGGCGGCCAAGCTGCTGCCCGACCAGATGCCGGTGCAGGACGCGCCGATGACTGCGCCTCAGCCTTCGGTCGCTTCTGGCGCGACTGCCCGCTAGCGTCCTAACCGAAGCGAGTGGCGTGCGCGACGCTCTTCGCCCATCATCCTCCGATGACGGGGGAATCGGGGCGCGAGTGGACGGGGGCTGACCTCGCCGTGGTGGTGGGCGACTATGTCGCCCAGCTGGAGAAGACGCTCGCCGGCAAGCCGGTGGACCGCGCCACCCACGACCGCACGGTGCGCTTCGTCACCGGCAAGTCGGACATGCCGATCACCTGGAAGCAGGGCGAGATCTCGGCGGTGCTGTCGCTGCTGGGCTTTCCCATCCTGAAGGACATGCCGCCGCGCTGGTCCTATGATGCGGCCTTGCTTGAGGCGGTCGAGGAGCAGTTGGCCGCCAAGCCGACCTTGCTCGGCGTCGCGGTCCGCCCCGCCGCCCTGTTCACCGCGCCCTCGGCGGTTCCCCTGATCGAGGCCGCGCCGCCCAAGGCGATGCCGATGGACGAGCGGCTGATCAAGGCCATCCAGCGCTTCGACATGTCCAGCCGCGAGGCCGACGACCGCTTCCTCAAGGGCCTGGGCGTGGCCAGCGTCGTGGCCCACGAGGCCCGCCGCCTGTCGGATCGCGGCCGTCCGGACCTGGCCGGCCGTATCCGCCCGGCGCGCGACGGCGATCCCGACGGCTGCGATGTAATCAGCTTCGGCCTGGACGAGATCCCGCGCCTGCTGGTCGTCAAGACCACACTGGCCGGCGAATTGGCTCCGTTCGGCCTGAGCCACGCAGAGTACGCCTTGTCCAAGGCCCAGCCGCACGCCTTCCGCATACGCCGCGTCTACGACCTGCTGGGCGAGGCCCGCTTCTACAGGATGAAGCCGCCGTTCGGGTGAGACAACGTCTGGTCAAAAGAAAGGGCGCCGGCCTTTCGACCGGCGCCCAGGCAGCCTTGGCAAGCTCGCGGCCTAGAACGTGTACGAGGCGCCCAGGAAGAACTGACGGCCCGTGGTGCTGAACACCCGCTGGGCGCGGCGCTGCTTGCCGCTCCACTGGTCGGCTTCCTGATTGGTGATGTTCAGCGCGTCGAAGGTCAGTTTCAGCTTGTCGGTCAGCTTGTACGACAGCGAGGCGTCGACATTGGTCGTCGCATAGCTGCCGTTGGCGTCTGGCACCTCCGACTTGAAGGGCAGGGCGGTCAGGTACTCGTCGCGATAGGCCACCGAGACGCGGGCCGACAGCTTCTGGTCCTCGTAGTACAGGGTGGCGTTCACCGAGTGCGGGGAGACGTTCAGGAACTGGTCGTGGATCTGCGTCGCCGGCGTCGTGGCCGTGCCGGTGGACAAGTAGTAGAGCACCGAGCTGTCAACATAGGTGTAGTTCAGCATCGTGCCCGTGTTCTTCAGCAGACCGGGCAGGAAGTGGAACGGCTGCTGGTAGTTGATTTCCAGGCCGCGGATGTAACCGCCCTGAGTGTTGCGCGAGCGGGTCACCAGATAGGGCGTCGAGGCGTCCTGGCCGGCCGGAAGCAGGGCCAGCGGCAGACCGGTATTGCCGTAGGCCTCGGTCGTGGCGATCGTCTGGATCGAGCTTTCGATCTCCTTGTCGAAGACCGTCGCCGACAGGATCACGCCTTCGCTGGGGTACCATTCCAGGCTGAAGTCGTAGTTCTTGGCGCGGTAGGGATCCAGGAACGGGTTGCCGATCGAGGCCGTCTGCGCCCCGAAGGTGGTGTTGACCGAGCCGCCCGGCGTCAGGTTGCCGAAGCTGGGACGAGCCATGACCCGGGCAGCGGCGAAGCGGGCGACCAGGTTCTCACGCACGTCCAGGGCCAGGTTCAGCGACGGCAGCCAGTCGCTGTACTTGTTGTTGACCGTGATCTGGGAGGTCAGCGAGGTGTAACCGGTGGCGTCCAGGTCGGTCTTGACGTAGCGGACACCGGCGTTGCCACGCAGGCGACGGCCGTTGAGGATCTCGGTGTCGAAGTCGACCTGCACGTAGCCGGCGGTGTCCTTCTCCTGGACCTGGCGGTTGTTGCCGAGAGCCGAGTTGATGGCCAGAGTGAAATCGCCGTACTTGTTGGAGCAGTTGCACAGCAGACCCAGCTTGCTGATGTAGGCGTCGACGTCCGGCACCACCCAGCTGGTCACCGAACCGGCCGGCAGGCCCAGCTGTTTGCCGAAGCCCGTGATCGTCTCGCTCAGCGGCGCCGAGCCGGGGAAGTCGGCGGCGAACTGCGCGAAGTTGAACGGGATGGTGCCCGTCGCGGTCACGGCCGTGGAGCTGTTGTTGGCGTACAGGCGCTGGACCTGCTTGGTCTGGAAGTCGAACGACTTCAGCGCCACGCCGGCCTTGATCGTGAAGACGTCGTTCAGCCGGTACTTGGCGTTGGCCTCGGCGGTGGTCAGGGTGTTGAACACGGCCGCCTTCACGACCCGGATGTCGGGCGTCAGGCCGGTGCCGGCGTTGGTGAAGGTGACGTTGGCCGGATTGGCGACGTCGTAGCCATAGTTGATGAACGGCCGCCGGGCGTCGCTGCGCGCGTCCCAGACGTAGCCGGGCTTGTTGAAGCCGTCATAGGACATCAGGACGTCCCACGGCTGCTTGAAGTCGGATCCCGAGTGGCCGACCTTCACGTCGCCGCTCAGGCGGTCATTGAAGCGGTGGTCCAGAGTCAGGCCGATCTGGTGGGTCTTGGTCGTGGTCTGGCTGCGTTCCTCGATGTGCTTGATGTCGACATTGTTGATCTTCATGTAGTCGACCTGGCCCGTGGGCAGCACGTGGACGTCCATGATCTGGGCGTCGACCCGGCCGGCGAACAGCGGGAAGGCCGCGCTGGCGCCGTTGACGTTGCGGTTCAGCGAGGCGTTCGACAGGGCGTAGTCGGTGCGGTCCTGGTCGAACTTCGAATAGACCATGTCCAGGGTGATGTCGGTCTTGTCGGTCGGACGCCATTGCAGCGCGCCGGTCATGCCCAGGCGCTTCTGATCCAGCTCGAAGCGGCCCAGCCCCGGGTTGCGCGGCAGGAAGACGTTCGGCTGGTTGATCGCCGCATAGGCGGTGGGGTCCGATGGCAGGCCCGAGAAGCATTGACCGGCCGGGCGGTTGCCCGAACCCGACAGCGGATTCACGTAGGGGATGGCGGTGTTGACCACCTGGCTGCCCGGCTGGCTGGCGATGTCGACCGCCGTGCCGCAGAAGCCGTTGTTGGCGTCGGAATAGTCCGACTGCGAGGTGTCGCTGTAGCCTTCCTCCTGCTGCTTGCGCTCGTTGTAGGCCAGCGAGAACAGGGCGCCGAAATTGCCCCAGGTGTCGCTGATCAGGCCGGCGAAGCGCGGGGCCTTGGTCTTGTTGTTGTCGTAGTAGGCGGCCTGGGCCGAGGCGGCGGCGCGGAAGCCCTTCTTGTCGAACGGACGACCGGTCTGCAGGTCCACGGTCGCGGCCAGCGAGCCCTCGTCCATCTCGGCCGATTGCGACTTGTTGACGGTGACGCTGTTGAACAGCTCGGAGGCGAAGGTCGAGAAGTCGAAGCCGCGCGAGCGGTTGATGCCGGCGACCACGCCCAGGGTCGAGCCGGTGGTGGCCGAATAGGCCTCGATGCCGTTGAGGGTTGTGCGTACAAAATCGCCGCCCAGGCCGCGCACGGTGATGTTGCGGCCCTCGCCGCCGTCGCGGGTGATCGACACGCCCGGAATGCGCTGGATCGACTCCGCCAGATTGGCGTCGGGGAAGCTGGCCATGTCGTCCGCCTTGATGACGTCGACGATGTTGTTCGAGATCCGCTTGGTGTTGATCGCGCTGGTCAGGCTGGCCCGAAAGCCGGTGACCACCACCTCCTCGACAGCCGTGTCGTCCCGCGGGGCAGGGGCTGTCGCCGAAGCAGTCTGGGCCGACGCTGCGGCGGCGGTCAGCAGCGAAGCGCCCAGCGATAGCGCCAGGATCGAGCATCCGGCGCGCAGGGCGCCATGGTTCTTGGACTGCAAGCCCATCGTTTCCTCTCCCTTGGCCGCCTATCGACGGCCTTTGTTGGTGCGTGGGGCCGCCTTGGCCGGCGACTCTCCGTTGGGAAAGCGATCGTCTCTGACGCCCTTATTCTCACATAATGAGAGTGCATCCCAACTTGTAGTCAAGATACGCCTGTCGTGGGCTTAGGCCAGAGCAATTTTACGATGACGGTGAGGTTATTGCGGATTTGCAACATGAGCTCCCGCATCCTGGGAGCAGGTCCACCGAGGGTTGGTCAGGGGCAGATCCCTGACCGTTCCAGTGGATCGTAGGGCGCCGGTCGGCGCCGTGGCGCGCCGCCGACGTCCAGGTTCGGCGCTCAGGCTTGCTTGATGAAGTCGATGATCACGCCGGCTTCGCTCTTGTCCTGATAGGCGATGGCGACCGTGTCACCGAAGTGGATCTGCATCTGGCGCAGCAGCGGCAGGGGGTCATGGTCGTTGACGAAGCGCATGGCCTCGCCCGGCTCCAGGACCTCCAGCGCGCCGAAGATGGCCGCGTGGCGGAAGCGCTTGGCGATGGCGCGGGCGTCGAAGGGATAGATCGCCAGCACGGGAACGCTGGCTTCGGGGGACTGGGTCTGGCTCATGAAAGCTTCTCCTTCGAAAAAGCCTTGGATGGACCGTCGGGCGGCCCCGGTCGTTGCCGGTCGACAAGCTTCCAGGATCAGCGCACGCGCTTGCCGTTGCGGGTGAACAGGGTGCGCGGTGCGCGGGCCGGGGCGTCGCCCAGTTCCTCCAGCATGCGCTTGAACCGCTTGCCCAGGCTGGGCGCCGCCGTCGCGGAGGAGGGCTCTTCCTCGACGCGCGTCACCTCGGGCACGTAGCGCTTCACCACCTGTTCGACGCGAGCCTTCAGCGTCAGCCGCGACGAGGGGCAGCCGCCGCACGCGCCCAGCATGCGGATCCACAGGACGCCGGTGGCTGCGTCGAAGCGCTCCAGGACGATGTCGCCGCCGTCCTGGGCGACGCCGGGGCGGATATAGAGGCCCAGCACCTGCTGGATCTCGCCGACGATCTCGTCGTCCGACACCGCGTCGGAGATGACGTCGTCGACGGCGAGGGCCGGCTCGCCGCTGGCCAGGTGCTCGGCCAGGGCCAGCAGCACCTCGGCTTTCAGCGTGCCCCAGGCCGGCCCGTTGGCCTCGCGTTGCACCGTCAGGAAGTCCTCGGCCAGCAGGCAGCGCCTGACGCCCGGAATGACGAACAGGCGCGCGGCCAGGGGCGAGCGGGCCAGGGTCGCCGCGTCGTTGTCCAGCGAGCGGGTCCCGCGCGCGCCGTCCAGCCGCACCAGGAACTTCAGCGCGTCGGGATTGGGCGTCGGCTCGGTCAGGATCAGCATGCCGGAACCTACATCCCGTGCGCGGCGGCCACGGCGCCGAACACCGCAACCAGACTGGCCGCCAGCAGGATCCAGTGCATCAGCATCAGCCGGCGGAAGGTGCGGGCCGGGTCGCGGCTATGGGCCATGCGGCGGTGCAGGACCAGCGGCTCGGCCACGAACAGGATCACGGCGAAGATCGTCCAGACTCCGACCATGGCGTGCAGATGCCAGGCGGTGGGATCGGCAAAGCGGGACCACAGCTCCAGCCGTCGCGTCATCCAGAATCCGGTGACGCCCACCACCACGACGCAGGCTCGCGCGACCCAGGTGAACCGCCCCTCCAGTCGGTGAAAGGCCTGCAGCCGCCGCGCCGGCGCGTAGTCGCTCGCCAGCCCCGGCAGCAGCACCGTGGTCACGAACGCGACGCCGCCGATCCAGATCACCACGCCCAGCACGTGGAGCGCGCGGACGATGGCCAGTTCCTGCTCCATGGACTGCCTCCTGCGGCGCAGTGTGAAGGACGAGGCCGGCGCGATCGTTGTGCTGGCGCAAAGAGGGGCGGGTCTCTGACGGGCGCGGTGAACGAAAACGCCCTCGCCGGCTTTCGCTGACGAGGGCGTCCAAAGGCTCGAGCCTGCGCTAAGACGATCAATCCTCGTCCATCTTGAGGGCGGCGATGAAGGCTTCCTGCGGGATTTCGACCTTGCCGAACTGGCGCATGCGCTTCTTGCCTTCCTTCTGCTTGTCCAGAAGCTTGCGCTTGCGCGAGGCGTCGCCGCCATAGCACTTGGCCGTCACGTCCTTGCGCAGGGCGCGGACGGTCTCGCGGGCGATGATCCGGCCGCCGATGGCCGCCTGGATCGGGATGACGAACATGTGCTGAGGGATGAGCTCCTTCATCTTCTCGCACATGCCGCGGCCGCGGCTTTCGGCCCGGCTGCGGTGGACCAGCATGGAGAGGGCGTCGACCGGCTCGCTGTTGACCAGGATCGACATCTTCACCAGGTCGCCGGCGCGGTAGTCCTCGAGCTGGTAGTCGAAGCTGGCATAGCCTTTCGAGATCGATTTCAGGCGGTCGTAGAAGTCGAACACCACCTCGTTCAGCGGCAGGTCGTAGACGACCATGGCGCGGCTGCCGACGTAGGAGAGCTCGCGTTGCATGCCGCGACGGTCCTGACACAGCTTGATGACGCCGCCCAGATAGTCGTCGGGGGTGAAGATCGTGGCCTTGATCCAGGGCTCGGCGATCTCCTCGATCTGCATGACGTCGGGCAGGTCGGCCGGGTTGTGCAGCTCGATCTCGTCGCCGTTACGCAGCTTGATCTTGTAGACCACCGACGGGGCGGTCGCGATCAGGTCGAGGTCGAACTCGCGGGACAGGCGCTCCTGGATGATCTCCAGGTGCAACAGGCCGAGGAAGCCGCAGCGGAAGCCAAAGCCGAGGGCGGCGCTCGATTCCATCTCGTAGGTGAAGCTGGCGTCGTTCAGGCGCAGCTTGCCGACGGCGGCGCGCAGGTCCTCGAAGTCGGCGGCGTCGACGGGGAACAGGCCGCAGAACACGACCGGCACGACTTCCTTGAAGCCCTTCAGCGGTTCGGCGGTGGGCTTCTTTTCATCCGTGATGGTGTCGCCGACGGCGGCGTCGGCCACTTCCTTGATCGAGGCGGTGAAGAAGCCGACCTCGCCCGGACCCAGATATTCGACGTCGGTGGCCTTGGGCGTGAATACGCCGACCTTGTCGATGCGGTGGGTGGCGCCGGTCTGCATCATGCGGACCTGCTGGCCGGCCTTCAGCGAGCCGTCGAAGATGCGCACCAGCACCACCACGCCCAGATAGGCGTCGTACCAGGCGTCGACCAGCAGCGCCTTCAGCGGCGCGTTCGGGTCGCCCTTGGGCGGGGGCAGGCGAGTGACGATGGCTTCCAGCACGTCGGGGATGCCAAGGCCCGTCTTGGCCGAGCACTCGACCGCGTCCGAGGCGTCCAGGCCGATCACGTCCTCGATCTGCGCCTTGACGCGATCGACGTCGGCAGCCGGGAGGTCGACCTTGTTCAGGACCGGGACGATCTCGTGGTTGTTGTCGATGGCCTGGTAGACATTGGCCAGGGTCTGAGCTTCCACGCCCTGCGAGGCGTCGACAACCAGGATCGAGCCCTCGCAGGCGGCCAGCGAGCGACTGACCTCGTAGGCGAAGTCGACGTGCCCAGGGGTGTCCATCAGGTTCAGGATGTAGGTCTCGCCGTCGGCGGCCTTGTAGCTCAGGCGCACGGTCTGCGCCTTGATGGTGATGCCGCGCTCCTTCTCGATGTCCATGTTATCCAGGACCTGCGCGCTCATCTCGCGCGCGGTCAGGCCGCCGGTCGTCTGGATCAGACGGTCGGAGAGGGTGGACTTGCCGTGGTCGATGTGGGCCACGATCGAGAAATTGCGGATCTTGTCCAAAGGCGTAGAGCTCATGGGCGTGCGCATACCACATTTGGCCCGCTTCGCGAGGGGCGTTACTCATGCAGCCTGCGTCACCGCGCCGCGCATGCTTAACCGCTCGTTAAGTTTGGAGCCGCAAACCGGTCTCAATGGCTTGCAACAGTGTTGCAATCAATTCGATCCGGAGGCCCTGCATGGACCGTCGCAAGCTGATCCTTTCGGGCGCCGCCGTCGGCCTTTCGACCGTGGCCAGCGAGGCCCTGGCCCGCCAGAGCAATTACAGCGAACAACTGCCGCCGCCGCAGCCGATCGAGCCCGCGCGGCCCGCCGCGGCCGATCCGTACGCGTCCTCGTCGCAACAGCCGGTGGCGCAGGGGTCCTACGCGCCGCCGCCGCCGTCGCCGACTCCGGGCTCGACCGGCAATACGCCAGCTTACGACACCGGCCGCGCCCAGACCTATTCGGCCGACGAGATGATCCGCGCCACGTCCGACTTCCTGGGCGTCACGGCCGAGAGCGCCGGTTCGGCGGTCGAACGAATCTTCAAGGACAAGGGCCAACCCACCGCCTACATCGCCGGCGAGGAGGGCTCGGGCGCTTTCGTGGCCGGCCTGCGCTACGGCCGGGGCCTGCTGTATATGAAGGGCCGGCCGACCATAGAGGTCTTCTGGCAGGGTCCGACGGTGGGCTGGGACTGGGGCGGCAACGCCAGCCGCGTCTTCACCCTTTGCTATAACCTGCAGTACCCGGACGCCATCTATCGCCGCTTCCCCGGCGTGGAAGGCAGCGCCTACCTAGTGGGCGGCCTGGGCGTGAATTATCAGAAGGCCGACGAGATCACCCTGGCCCCGATCCGCGCCGGCGTCGGCCTGCGCCTGGGCGCCAACGTCGGCTACCTGGGCTACAGCCGCAAGCGGCGCTGGATGCCGTTCTAGCTGAAGGTCAGTGCTTCTCGACCTTGCCGTTGAGCCAGTCCATCACGGCAAGCAGCACGCCGGACACGACAAACGAAAGGTGCACGACTACCAGCCAAAGCAGGCGCGGCTGATCCAGGGCCACGTTTGGCTCGGTCAGTTTCAGGAAGGCCTTCAGGAGCGCGATCGCCGAGATCGCCACGATGGAGGCGATCAGCTTCATCTTCAGGCCCGAGAAGTCGACCGTGCCCATCCAGTCGGGTCGATCCTCGTGGCTGGCCGTGTCGATCTTGGAGACGAAGTTCTCGTAGCCGGACAGGATGACGATCACCAACAGGTTGGCCGCCAGCGACAGATCGATCAGCGACAGCGCCAGCATGATGGCGTTTTCCGGTTTCATCTCCAGCAGGTGCGGCAGCTCGTGGAACAGCTCCTGGAAGAAGACAACGATCAGCGCCGCCAGGGCGATGACCAAACCGACGTAGAACGGCGCCATCAGCCAGCGCGAAGCGAACAGGCCACGCTCCAGCCAGGTCTCCAACAGGGGTTTCTTCATCGGGGACTCCTTCGCGCCGGACCCTAGAGGGCGTCGGTGACAAGCGCCACTGTCAGTCGCCGCGCTCGATGGCATACCGGAAGGTCGTGGATTCGCCCGGGGCCAGGGTGATGCGCCAGGCGACCTTGCCGTTGCGCAGCTCGTGGCGGGCCGGCTCGGACACGACCTTGAAGCGCGGGGCGTCGGGGTTCTGGCGAAGCTCGATCGTCACGGGCGCGGTCTTGGCGTTGCTCAGGTCGACCTCGTAGGCGCGGCGCACGCGATCCTTGGCGACAGCGCGGTCCTCGACCAGGCGCGGGCGAGCGCGGACGTCCATGGCTCCGCCGATCACCAAGTCTATCGGCTCGCCGACGGCGACGTCGCGCAGGGCCTGTTCGCCGGCGAAGGCAGGACGGCCATCGGCGGTCTCGATCGCCGATAGCGCGCCCGACGGCAGGGGCTTGCCCAGACCGTTCGCGGTCTTGTTCTCCAGCCGCAGAACGACATCGGGGACGATCAGGGTTTCATTCTCGTCGTCGTAGTCGTCGTAGCTGTCCATCGCGACCGCGTAGAGTCGCTGGAAGGCGACATCCTTCTGGTCGAGGAAGGCCACCTGCTTGGTCTGGCGAGCGTTTAGGGTGACCGGCTCGGGCAGGGTGTAGAGCTTGTAGTCGCCCAGGTTGGACTGTTCGGCCAGCTTGGCGCGCTGGGCTGTGACGACGATCATTTCGTCCAGCGCGCCCCGGGCGGCCATCACGGGAACCGGCGCGGACAGGGCCAAGGGCGGAGGCGGCGTCTGGTCCTGGCGGGGCTTGCCGACGTGCGTGGTGTCCATCGGCCAGCAGGCGCGGCTGACCGGCTTGGCCTGGCCTCGGTCGACACGGACGTACTGGCGCGACAGCTTGCCGGCGACGGCCTGGGTCGGCGCGTCGACGAACCGACTGCCGCCGCTGTTGACCAGGGTCAGCCAGCCGGTCAGGTCCAGATGCTTGCCGTCGGGATGGATGGCGGCGACGTAGTCGGCCTGCCAGTTCACGCCCAGGGCCAGGTATGAGACCGTCAACTTCGCCCGCGTCGGCGACGGGACTTCGACCATGGTCGACAGGCTGGGCTTGTCGGTCAGGCCGTCGGGAACGCGGTCCAGCACCAGCCGCTCGGGACCGCCCGAGCAGCCCAGCGCCTCGACACCTTCGGCGGTGCGGACCATCAGGCCGTCGGGCCCCTGCAGCAGCGTGGCGTCCACCATCTGCTGGCGACCGGTCTTGCGGTTGGTGCGGACGACCTTGATCGGCTGGCCCAGCGACCGCTCGACCAACGTTCCGGGGCTGAGCAGGGCGTAGTCGTAGTTGCGCTCGATCGCCCTGCCCGGCAGGCCCTCGACCGCCGCGCTCTGGGGGATCAGGCCCTCGGCCACGCCGTCGAAGCGGATCACGTGGCGGCCGGCCGGCAGATCGACGGTGCGGGTCTCGCTGACCAGGATCAGCCCCTTCTCGGCCGCCTGGGCGCGCTGCCAGGGAGCCAGCGCCTGGAACGGCCCGTCGCCGTCGCGATAGAGCGTGATGGCGACTCTGTCGGGCGCCGGCGAGGCGATGGTGGCGGCATGAGCGGGGAGGGCGGCGGCCAGGGCGAGCGCGCCGATCAAGGCGCGCATGCTCACCACCCCGTCTCGACCGTGAAGGTCAGAGTCGTCTCGCCGTTCGCCGGCACCGGCACGCTCCAGCCCAGGGTGCGCGCGTCGATGCGGCGGCTCTTCAGGCTTTCGGCCTTGACCTCGCCGTCGCGCCACAGGCCGCCCTGGCGCAGTTCCACCATCACCGGCTGGTCCTTGGCGTTGCGCAGCAGGTAGCGCATCTCGTAGCGCGAGCGGGTCTTGCTGACCTTGGCCTCGGCCACCAGCGTCGCCTGGCTGGAGACGTCGAAGGCTTCGCCGGTCTTGATCGACAGCTCCGAACCGGCCGGTGTGTGACCGATGGCGTTCTCGCCGACGAACTTGGGGTCGCCCGCCGTGTCGCGCATGTAGACGCGCATAGTCCCGGCCGGCAGCTGGCTGCCGAGGCCCGCCAGCTTGCCGTTGCCGAACTGGATGGCGACGACGGCCTTCTCCGGCTCCGACTGGCTCTGGAACCAGTCCCGGCGGACCTCGTAGACCTTCTTGGCCGCGACGCCCTGGGCCGACAGGAAGCCGACCTGCTTGTTCTGGTTTGAGGCGATCGTGGTCCGCTCGGGCAGCGGATAGACGTAGTAGTCGGCGACCCGCTCTCCGGTCCCGTTCTCGGTTCCGGCATTGACCAGGCCAGGCGACCCACGCCGCGGCGGGCGATAGCCGTTGTTCTGGTTCAGCTGGTTGACGTCGCCGGCCACAAGCTGGGTCCTGGCGTTCTCGAACGGCGTGCCGGAGGTGTTGGACAGGGTGATCCAGCCCTGCAGATCCAGCGCGTTCCTGGCCTCGTCGAACAGGGCGACATAGTCGGCCTTCCACGACAGGCCTGAGGTCAGGTAGCTGAGCTTGGCCTGGCGCGAACCGGCGCTGGCGGCGTCGACGCTGACCGACAGGGTCGGGCGGGCGCGCAGGGTTTCGGGCACCTTGTCGAAGATCACCCGGGTCGGGACGCCGTCGTCGCGCAGCACCTCGATGCGATCGCCGATCTTGAGGACGACGCCTTCGTTGGCGGCCAGGACGGTGGCGACCTCGGTGGTCTCCTTGCCGTCGCCGGGATTGGTGCGGACGATCCTGACCTGCTGGCCGACCGCCTTCTCCATCAGCTTGTCGGGGGTCAGCAGGTCGTAGTCGAAGTTCTGCTCCAGAATGGTCACGCCGGGGGCCGACAGGCTGACCGTCTCAGGGCGGATGGCGGCCGAGACATCCTTGAATTCCAGGCGCTGGCGGCCGGCCTTCAGGTCCAGCGGCCGGGCGTCCTCGACCAGGGCGAGATCGGAATTGTAGATGGTGACCGAGACCTCGCGCCCCTGGGCGTGCGCGCTGAAAGGGATCAGCACCAGGCCGGCCGTGGCCAGCAGCGCGCGACGGTTCATCGACGTCCTCCCGTGTATTTACAGGGGTAAGCTACACGGGAGTATGGCGAAGTCTAGGCTGGGTTGAGCTGGAACCTAGCCGCCCCAAACCTGCTTGAGCCGGGCGTCCCGCCCGCAGCCAGTGCGATAGAGCGTGTAGTCGAGCGTATGCCGCTTGGCGTAGTCGCGGTGGTATTCCTCGGCCGGGTAGAAGGTCTGCAGGGGCAGGATCTGCGCCTTCATCGTACCGGTCTTCAGGCGCTTGGCGGCTTCGGCGCGGGACTTCTCGGCGATCGGGCGCTGGGCGGGCGTGACGAACAGCGCCGGGCGGTACGAAGGACCGCGGTCGCAGAACTGGCCGCCGTCGTCGGTCGGATCGACCAGCTTCCAGTAGCGATACAGCAGGAAGCCGTAGTCCAGCTTGGCGCGGTCATAGGTGACACGCACCGACTCGTAGTGGCCGCTCTTCTCGCTGGTGACGTCCCGATAGGTCGGGTTCTTGACGTGGCCGCCGGTGTAGCCGCTCTCGACCTTCAGCACGCCGGGGATGCCGCCCATGTCGTGCTCCATGCACCAGAAGCAGCCGCCGGCGAACACGGCCGTCTCGGTCTTCAGCGTGGCGGCGGCCGAGGCGCTGACGCCGGTCAGGGCGAACAGTGTGGCCAGAAGGGCGAGCAGGCGGCGCATCGGGAACTCTCCAGGGGAACGTCATCCCTGGATACGCACGATGCGGGGATAAGGTTACAGCCGCCAGCCGAAACCGACGCCGCGCACCGACGGACACGACGCCAGGCGCGAGGCCAGGACTTCGGCCCGGGCGTCGCCCTGGTCGTCGATCTCGAGCCTAATGGCCAGGTGCTGGCCCTCGGGAGCGGCGGACAGGGCGCGCAGGCGGGTCTGCTGCACCGAGGCCACGCCCAGCACGCGCATCAGCGCATCGGGCGTGTCCTCGGCGGTGACCAGGAAGAGGCGACGCCTAAGAGACGCCAGCGCGCCGTCCTCGGGTTTGGCGTCGTCTACGAGCCCACTCACGGACGGAACCATTGATGTTCGACCGAAGCCGAATTGACGCCGGGCCAGGCGGCCAGGTCACGGGCCAGCAGGCGGGCGGCCTGATCGCCCAGGTGGCGGACCTTCAGCGAGGCTTCGACGATCTGGCCGACCGGCTTCAGTGTCAGGCCGCACAGTTCGGCGCCGCTGTCGGCGAGGCTGGCGCGGACCGCGTCTAGGGCGCTCGGCGCGTCCTGGGCGGCCAGCAGCAGTTGGTGAACGGTGACGCCGTCGTGGTCGCTATGGAATGCAGGTGGAGAGGGCAGGTAGCTCATTGGGGTTGGTCCTTTGCATGAGAGCTTTTGGGACCGAGGAACCGCGCAACAAAAAACCCCGCTCGTGGGAGCGGGGCTTTTGGAGATCTTGCGATCCTTCGGCTTGGTTTGGGTAGGTGTCCTACCGCTGCTTGCGCCGATTTTGCCCCGTCCGAATGGGAACGGTTTTAATCTGGTTGTTAATCATGTTCCACATCGACACCGCGCACGACGTCGCAGCCACGGCGGCGAGGCCGGTGGTCACGAAAGCGGCGAAGGCGAAGGTCGATTGCATGTGGAAGAGATGAATCCAGTTAGCGCCCAATACAGGTAGCGCGACGGTCGGGCTTGCGCAAGGTCACGACTGCGTGAGAGGCGATCGGTCGCGGGGAAGGCGGGTTTTGCCTGGATTGAGGCGGAAAGATCAAAGCTTGAGCAAAAAGGGTTCCCTCTCCCCCTGTGGGAGATGGCGGCTCGAAGATCCGGATGAGGGGGCGCGGCCCGTCCGCCTACGAAAAAGGGGCCGCCTGCGCGACCCCTCATCCGTCAGCCTCGCGGCGGCTGCCTTCTCCCGCAAGGGAGAGGAGATTAGCCTCGCAGCTTGCCGCCAGCCTTCTCGGCGGCCGCCACGACCTTGGCCGACAGAGCCTCGATCTCGGCGTCCGTCAGCGTCGCCTCGCGCGGCTGCACCACGACCTCGATCGCAACCGACTTGAAGCCCTCCGGCACGCCGGGACCTTCGTAGACATCGAACACGCGCGCGGTGGTGATCAGCGCCTTGTCGGCGCCGGCCGCGGCCTTGACCAGGTCGCCGGCGGCCTTGGCCTTGTCGACCAGGAAGGCGAAGTCGCGGGTCAGCGGCATCAGGGCCGAGGGCGAGAAGGCCGGGCGGGTCTTGATCGATTTCTTCTTCGGCTCGGGGATCGCCTCCAGGGTGATCTCGAATCCGTAGACCGGGCCGGTTACGTCGAGGGTCTTCAGAACCGCCGGGTGGATCTCGCCGAACTCGGCCATAACCGCCTTGGGACCTAGCTGCAGTCGGGCCGAGCGGCCAGGATGCCACCAGGACGAGGCCGAGCCCTGCGCCGTCTGCAGGGAAGCGACGGGCGCGCCCAGCTCTTCCAGCAGGGCCAGGAGGTCGGCCTTCACCGTGAAGACGTCGCCTTGCGGAGCCTTGTCCCAGTCGCGCGGCGCCTTGGGGACCAGGATGGCCGCCACGACGGTGCGCTGGTCGTTCGGACGCTCGCCGTGGAAGGTCGGGCCGATCTCGAACAGGGCGGCGTCGTGGAAGCCCTGACGCGCGTTGCGGCCGGCCGCCTCGATCAGGTTGGGCAGCAGCGACGGGCGCATGCAGTCCAGCTCCGAGGCGATCGGATTGGCCAGCACGAGTTCGGCTTGGCCGCCGCCGAACAGCTCGGCCGTCTTGCGGCTGGTGAAGCTGAAGGTCACGGCTTCCGCGTAGCCGGCGGCCGCCAGAGCGCGTCGGGCCGTGCGGGCGCGGGCCTGCTTGGCGGTCAGGACGCCGCCGACCGCGCGCGGAACCTCGGGCAGCGCCGTCGACGGCAGGGCGCCGTAGCCGGCGATGCGGGCGACTTCTTCCACCAGGTCGGCCTTGCCTTCCACGTCGCGGCGGAAGGTCGGCGGGGTCACGCAGACCGCGCTCTCGGCGTGGGTGGCGAATGCGGTGGGCGAGACGTCCTTGGGCGCTTCGATCTTGAAGCCGAGGTCGGCGAGGATCTTCAGCGACTTCTGCGGCTCGATCTCCAGGCCCGACAGCTGGCCGACATAGGCCGGATCGAACAGGATGGGCCCTGGCGCGGCCGGGGTCTCGCCGACCAGCAGCACCTCCGACGGCTCGCCGCCGCACAGCTCCAGGATCAGCTTGGTGGCCAACTCGATGCCGGGAACCAGCGAGTGCGTGTCCACGGTGCGCGCGAAGCGGTACTGGGCGTCGCTGGCGATGCCGGTGGCGCGGCCCGTCTGGGCCGTGCGGATCGGGTCGAACCAAGCGCTCTCGACGAAGACGTCGGTGGTCTCGTCCGAGCAGCCGGTGCTCTCGCCGCCCATCACGCCGCCCAGGCCGATCGGACGTTCCCCGCTGGCGTCGGCGATCACCGACATTTCGGGCGTGAGTTCGTAGGTCTTGCCGTCCAGGGCGATCAGGTGCTCGTCGCCGTTCACGCCATGGCGGCCCAGGCGTGTCGAGATCTCGGTCCCGACCAGCTTGTGGGCGTCATAGACGTGCAACGGCCGGGCACGGTCGTAGGAGATCAGGTTGGTGACGTCGACCAGGGCGTTGATCGGACGCAGGCCGATGGCGGTCAGGCGGTCCTGCAGCCACTTGGGCGAGGGGCCGTTCTTGACGCCGCGGATGTAGCGGCCGGCGAACACCGGGCAGGCGTCGCCGTCGACCTTCACGGTGATCGGGCTGGCGAAGGCGCCCGGGATCGACGCGATCGAGACGTCCTTCAGCTTGCCCACGCCGGCGGCGGCCAGGTCGCGGGCGATGCCCACGACGCCCAGCCAGTCGGGGCGGTTGGGGGTCACTTCGAAGTCGATCACGGCTTCCAGGCCCAGGGCATCCACGGCTGGCGTGCCGACGGGCAGGGCGTCGGGCAGCTCCATGATGCCGTCGCTCTCGCTGGCGTATTCCAGCTCGGCGGCTGAGCAGAGCATGCCGTTCGAGACGACGCCGCGCACGGGCTTCTCGACCAGGGTCACGTCCAGGCCGGGCACATAGGCGCCGATCGGGGCGTAGATGGTGGTCAGGCCCGGGCGGGCGTTCGGCGCGCCGCAGACGATCTCCTTGCGGCCGTCGACGGTGTCGACCTGGCAGACCTGGAGGCGGTCGGCGTTCGGATGGCGCGCGGCCTCCACGATCTTGCAGACCGTGAACGGAGCCAGCTTGGTCGCCGGATCGGTGACGTGTTCGACCTCGAGCCCGGCCATGGTCATGGCCGCGACGATCTCGGGAACGGTGGCGGTGGTCTCAAGGTGGTCCTTGAGCCAGGAGAGGGTGAATTTCATTTCGCGATTTCCAGGCTCAGGATTTGCTGCAGGAAGGCCTCGGGGCCGGTAAAGCCCACGCCGTGGAAGACGCAATCGATGAACTTGCAGTCCTGAACGGGGATTGTGCCGATGACCTTTCGCGGGCCGGCGGGACGCAGGACGAGGTTGCGGATATCGCCGTCCGTCAGGCCGAAATCCGTACGGTCGAACTGGGTGCCTGGCAGGACCGTCATCACCGCCGGACCCTCGATCCGGCAGCCGATGAAGGTGCGGCCGTTCAAAGCCTGATCGCCGCCGCTCAGGAGACTGGCGCGATAGAGGTCGAACAGCGAGATGTCGAGGTTCTCGAAGGTCTTGGCCATCGCATCGGTCGGAATGCGGCCGAGACGACCGCCGGGTTGGAAGCTCTGCTGGGCCATCAGCTCAACCCCGAAGCCGGGTTTGGCGCGGCAAAGGCGCTGAAGCCGTAGTGCGACAGCCAGCGGACGTCCGACGACCACATGTCGCGCAGGTCCGGCATGCCGTACTTCAGCATGCCCAGGCGATCGACGCCCATGCCGAAGGCGAAGCCCTGGTACTCGTCCGGGTCGATGCCGCAGGCGCGCAGGACGTTCGGATGAACCATCCCGCAGCCCAGGATCTCGAGCCAGCTCGTCCCTTGCCCGATCTTGATCTCGCCGCCCGAGCGGTCGCACTGCACGTCCATCTCGGCCGATGGCTCGGTGAACGGGAAGTGGTGCGGGCGGAACTGGGTGGTGACCGCGTCGGTCTCGAAGAACCGGGCTAGGAAGGTCTCGAGGGTCCACTTCAGGTGGCCCATGTGGACGCCCTTGTCGATCACCAGGCCCTCGACCTGGTGGAACACCGGCGTGTGGGTGGCGTCGTTGTCCACGCGATAGGTGCGGCCCGGCGCGATGATGCGGATCGGCGGCTTTTGCGACACCATGGTGCGCACCTGCACGGGGCTGGTGTGGGTGCGCAGCAGCATGCGTTCGCCGTTCTCCTTCGTGTTGAAGAAGAAGGTGTCGTGCATCTCGCGGGCCGGGTGCTTCTCGGGGAAGTTCAGGGCCGTGAAGTTGTGGAAATCGTCCTCGATGTCCGGGCCTTCGGCGACGGCGAAGCCCATCTCGGCGAACACCGCGACGATCTCGTCCATGGTCTGCATGGTCGGGTGGACGCTGCCCTTGCGGCGATGCGGGGCGGGCAGGGAGAGATCCAGGGTCTCGCTGGCCAGGCGCGCGTCGAGCTCGGCGGCCTCCAGGCCGGCCTTCTTCTGCGCAATGGCCTCCGCGACCTTGTCGCGCAGGGCGTTGATGGCCGCGCCTTGGGTCTTGCGCGCCTCGGGGCTCATGGCGCCCAGGGTCTTGAGCAGGCCCGAGATCGAGCCGGTTTTGCCCACAGCGGCCACGCGGACGGCGTCGAGCGCTTGGAGGTCCGCAGCGCCGGCCACCTGGGCCAGGACGTCGGATTCGAGGGTGTTGAGATCGGTCATGACGGGCATCCGTCTAGAGGATTTGATCGCGGGGGAGTAGGGGAGCGCGCAGCAAAAAGCCCTCCGGTTCGCACCGGAGGGCTTTTCAGGATCGATAGGACTTCGCAGAAGCCCAGATATCCTTAGGCCAAGGCGGCGCGGACCTTGTCAGCGATAGCCTTGAACGCAGCCGGGTCGTTGCCCGCGATGTCGGCGAGGACCTTACGGTCGATCACGACACCCGCCACGTCCAGGCCGTGGATAAACTGCGAGTAGGTGAAACCTTCCAGACGAGCGCCAGCGTTGATGCGCTGGATCCACAGCGAACGGAAGGCGCGCTTGCGCACCTTGCGGTCGCGGTAGGCGTACTGGCCGGCCTTGTCGACCGCGGCCTTCGCCGTACGGATGGTGTTCTTGCGGCGCCCGTAGAAGCCCTTGGCTTGCTCGAGAACCTTCTTGTGCTTGGCGTGGGCGACGACGCCCCGTTTAACGCGAGCCATGTGTCAGCGCTCCTCTTACAGGCCGTAGGGCAGGTAGGTCTTGATGATCTTGGCGTCGGCCTCGCTCATCACCTTCGTGCCGCGCTGTTGGCGGATGTACTTGCCATTGTGGCCGATCAGGCGGTGGCGCTTACCAGCGACGCCGGCCTTGAGCTTGCCCGTGGCGGTCAGTTTGAAGCGCTTTTTAGCGCCCGACTTGGTCTTCAACTTCGGCATTTCGCGTCGGAGCTTGCGCCCCGTCCTCTGGAAGCATGACGAACCGCCATGGCATGCCTAATGGCCAGGCGGTTCCGGAAAGGCGGCGTTGCTACAGGAAAGACTCGCTCAGCGCAAGGGTTTAGGCGGCGACCTTGGTCCGATGCACGATCGTCACGGCGAAAGCCACGGCCGGGATCATCAGGGCCGCGCCGAACCAGTACGGGCCGCCGGCGGCCAGGCCGAACAGTGGGCCGGCCAGCAACGGGCCGCCGATGCGCGCCAGTGAGCCGGCCGCCATGTTCAGGCCCAGCATCTGGCCCTGCCGGTCGGGCGGACTGGCGCGCGAGATCAGCGCCGCTACGCAGGGGAAGACCAGGGACTGACCGAAGGCCGTGCAGCCGACCGCGACGATCGCCAGGCCCGGATAGGGCGCGAACGGTGTCGCCAGCAGGCTCACGGCGATGATCGACAGGCCCGTGGTCAGGACGCGGCCTTCGCCGAAGCGGCGGGCCAGACGGCCGGTCAGCACGCCCTGGCCCAGCGAGGCGATGACGCCGATCACGGCGAAGCACAGTCCGACCTCGCGCGGTCCCCAGGCGAAGCGGACGTTGGCCCACAGGCCGAAGATCGACTCCATGCCCGCGAAGGCGCCGGTCGACACCAGGGTGACCAGCAGCACGCGCGAGAGGATCGGGTGGGCGGCCGCCTGGCCCAGGGCTTCGCGGCGGCCCGGTTGCTTGAGGCCCGGCCCGGAGGGGGCGCGGCTCTCGGCCACGAACAGGATGACCCCCAGCGCCGCCAAGGCGGCCATGCCGGCGGCGACGAACAATGGGATCTGAAAGCCGATCTGGCCCGCGCTGGGATGCGCCAGGAGGCCGCCCAGCGATGGGCCGATCACGAAGCCGGCCCCGAAGGCCGAGCCCAGTAGGCCCATGCGGCCGGCCCGCTTCTCAGGCGGGGTGACGTCGGCCATGTAGCCCTGGATCGTCGAGATGTTGCCGCTGCCGAAACCGCCCGCCAGGCGCACCAGCATGGCGATCCAGATGTTCGGGGCGAAGGCCAGGGCGACATAGGCGATGGCGTTGGCCAGGATAGTGGCCATCAGCACCGGTCGCCGGCCGATGCGGTCCGACAGCCGGCCCCAGAACGGCTCTCCGAAGAACTGGCCCAGGCTGTAGGCGGCGAACATGGTCGTCACCTGCCACGGGGCGGCGTTCATCGCCTTGGCGTAGAAGGGCAGCAGCGGAATGACCACGCCGAAGCCCACCAAGTTGATGAAGACAACCAGGAGCAGGACGGCCAGGGCGCGGACGCTGTGAGCGGGATCGGACATCAGGCGGCGGGGTTTACGCCCGAAGCGTCGACTTGGCGACCGTTCCGCGACCTGTGCGACGCAAAGACCTAGTCAGGCGGGTTGTGCTTTTCGACGAAGGCCACCGTCTCGGTGAGCATCTTCAAGCGCGTGGCGCCGCGCGACAGCCAATGGTCCTCACTCTCCAGCGTGACGAAATTGACCGGCTTGCCGGCCTTCCTGAGGGCGTCGGCCATGGCCTGGCTCTGGTCATAGCGGACCACGGTGTCGTCCTTGCCATGGATCAGCAGGATCGGGATGTCGACCTTGTCGGCCAGCCTGGCGGGCGAGATGGCGGCGAGGTCGGGATCCTTGATCCCGTCTGCGCCCATGAACCGCAGCCAGTAGCGCTGGGCCGCGGACATCTCGCCGTTGTGGGCGTCGCGGACCGACACCAGCATCTTCTTGAGGTCGGCCGGCCCCGCCACCGAGACGGCGCAGCGGTAGACGCCGGCGTCCAGCGTCGCGCCGGCCAGGGCCGCATAACCGCCGTAGCTGGCGCCCACGATGCACACGCGCTTGGGGTCGATCAGACCCTGCTTGGCCAGATCGCGGACGCCGTCCGACAGGTCGGTCTGCATCTTCCGGCCCCATTGGCCGAAGCCGGCCTTGACGAAGTCCCAGCCGAAGCCTTCCGAACCACGGAAGTTGGGCCGCAGCACCGCATAGCCCCGCGAGGCCATGGCCTGGCTCCACCAATCGAAGCCGGGCTCGTCGCGACCTTCGGGGCCGCCATGCGGCAGCACGATCAGCGGCAGGTTCTTGGGCTCGCGACCCTTGGGCAGGGTGAGATAGCCGGTGATCTCCAGGCCGTCCGCGGCCTTGTACTTGATCGGGCGGACGGGCGAGATCGCCGCCGGGGTGACGCCGCCATAGACGTCGCCCAGCCACGAGGCCTGTTTAGCGTTCAGGTCGACCAGGGCGTAGGCCGGGCCGGTCTCGACGGAGTCGACCTGCACCACGACGCGCCTGCGGTCCTTGGACCATGACGCCAAGCTCACGCGGTCGCCGTCAAAAGCCTTGACCACTGAATTCCAGGTCTTCTGACTGGGCGTGTCGAAGAAGGTGTAGCTCAGGGTGTCGCCCTTCAGCGTGTAGCCGCCCAGCAGGTTCAGGTTGGCCGGATCGTGGATCAGGCCGCTGAGATCGAGATCGCTGGGCAGGTCGGCGTATTGGCTCACGCCGCTGTATTCGCGCAGCACGTCCCGGTCCTTGTCGTCGGTGCGCCAGACCAGGACGGACTTGCCATCCCGCCCGAAGCCGCTGATGCCGTATGAGCCCATGGGCGTGTCGGCCTCCGCGACCGTGCGCCAGCCTCCGTCGAGCTTCATCCGCAGCGACCAGCGGCCGCGTTTGCTGTTGTACAGCGACTGGGCCACGGGCTGGCCCTGGGCGTCCACCAGCCAGCCGTCGGTGTCGAGCTGCACCCCGTTGTCCAGCATCCGCGTCGCGCCCGTCCGCAGATTGACGCGGTAGAGAGTGTCGACGCCTTGCTCCGCCAGGAAATGGATGCCTTCCAGAAACACGACCGGATCGCCGTCGATCGTCCGCACCATCGGCGGTCCGATGATCACGTTCATGGCGGCTTCCTGGTTGCGCAGCAGCAGCACCTGCTTCCTGGTCCGCCAATTGAAGTCGCTGGCCATGTAGTATTCGCGCGCCGGCCCGGAGACGCCCATCACGTCGGCGGTCTGGGAGGACACCAGCACCAGGTGGTCTTCCCCGGCCCAGATGACGCCGCGCAGCTTGGTCGGGCCGACTCGGACGCCGGCGAGCATGCCGCCGCCGACTTCGCGGACCGCCAGGACGCGCTGTTCGCCATCCGTCTGGATCACCGCCAGCTTCGAGCCGTCGGGCGAGATCTCGACCTCTTCGATGTTCGGCAACTGGCCGTAGATGGCCAGGTTCGGCTTGTCGGCCGCCCAGGCCGACGCCGACAGCACGGCGAGCCAGGCCGCGCCAGCGGACAGGATAGATTTCAACACGCGAAGCACCCCCAAATATGGCGAAACTCTACCAGAGGGTGCGGCTGTGTCGAGGCGTCGATAAGAGGGAGCGCAAAGCAAAACGCCCCAGCCGCGAGGCCGGGGCGTTCTGTTGTCTACCCGTGACGGATCCTAGCGCGGGGCCAGGATCATGATCATCTGCCGGCCTTCCATGCGCGGCTCGTATTCGACCTTGGCGACTTCGTCGAAGTCGGCCTTGACCTTGAGCAGCAGCTTCATGCCCAGTTCCGGGTGAGCCATTTCGCGACCGCGGAAGCGCAGGGTGACCTTGACCTTGTCGCCTTCCTCGAAGAAGCGCGTCATGGCCTTGGCCTTCACGTCGTAGTCGTGAATGTCGATGTTCGGCCGGAGCTTGATTTCCTTGAGCTCGACGACCTTCTGCCGCTTGCGCGCCTCGTTCTTCTTCTTCTGCTCCTGGAACTTGAACTTGCCGTAGTCCAGGATCTTGCAGACGGGAGGATTGGCGTTCGGAACGATTTCCACCAGGTCCAGGCCGGCTTCCTCGGCCGCTTCCAGGGCGGCGGACGTCGGCATTTCGCCTTGCTTCTCGCCGTTCTGGTCGATCAGCAGGACGCGGGGGACGCGGATGTCTTCGTTGATACGCGGTCCGTCTTTAACGGGCGGCGTTTGCATAGGACGGCGAATAGGGACGGCTCCGAGGCTGTTGATAGAAGAGTAGTTGATAAGGGTATAGCTGAACGTATGCGCGCCGCGCTGGGCGCGCCGCGAGAAACTGATATATGACGCGCCCGCCGCCGCGTATCAAGCGACGGCGGCCAAAGAGACGCCGCGCGGGTCCAGTTTTTTCCGATCCAGCGCGCGACGGGGTGGAAACGGCGGGTGGGGGATCTGTTTCCCTGTTCCAAGACGCCTGCCACCAATCATGACCCAGCATCGCCACAGCGCCCTGGAGGACGTCCATGCCCTCCTGATCGGCTCCAGTTTCATCGCCGTGGGCCTGACCCTGCTGAAGGCCGCCGGCCTGGTCACCGGCGGCATGGCGGGCGTGGCGCTGATCATCTCGTATCTCAGCGGCGGCTGGCCGGTGGGGGTGGTGTTCTTCGTGCTGAACCTGCCGTTCTACGTGCTGGCCCAACGGACCCTGGGCTGGACCTTCACGCTCAAGACCCTGGCGACCAACCTGCTGCTGGCTGGCCTGGCCTGGGCCATGCCGCATTGGCTGAGGATCGAGCGCGTCGACCCGATCTTCTCGGCGGTGTTCGGCGGCACGATCATCGGCATGGGCATCCTGGCCCTGGCGCGGCACCGCTCCAGCGTTGGCGGGATTGGCGTGCTGGCCCTCTATCTGCAGGAGCAGCGCGGGATCAGCGCGGGCAAGGTGCAGATGGCGGCCGACTGCCTGATCGTCGGCGCGGCCTTCTTCGCCATTCCGTTCGACAAGCTGCTGCTGTCGATCGCCAGCGCTGTGGCGCTCAGCGCGGTGATCATCGCCAACCACAAGCCTGGACGTTATGCGGGCTACTGACGGTTCGTCTGCGCGCGCCTTGGGCGCCTAGGCGGCTTTTCGCCCGCGCAACCTCGATCCGCGAAGCCTCGACCGCGAAACCTGCGGTCTAGTGAGACGCCAGCGGGCAAAGGCGTTTGCGGCATCCGGGGGAGCAAGGGCGCTCCGACAGTGCGGACCCGTCCGCCAGGTCGTCGAGAGCGCCATGTCCGCCTATAATGTCCCGTTCCAGGCCCATCTCTCCGTCGCCCAGCCGGTGGTTTCCGCACCGACCGAGCCGCCGCCGGCGCTGAAGGATCATCTGGGGGTCCTGATCGACCAGGCTGGTCGCCAGCGGATGCTGTCGCATCGGGCGGTGATGTTCCTGGCCCTGGCGCACGGCCCTGAAGCCGAGATGGCGCGTGGCTCGGCGCGCGCGGCGGCCCAGGCCTTCGCCGCCATCGCAGAGCGCTTCCTGGGCCGCGGCGGAGCGGGCGACCTGCCGGACGCCACGGCCGATTGGCTGGCTCGGCTGATCGAGGCCCGCGCGCCCGGCTACGCGCCCGCCGTCGGGCGGTTCATGCGTGGCTTCGACGGCCAGGGCGGGACGCTGGACGCGCGAGATCTGCAGCGCCTGGCCGACTTTGTCGCCGAGGACCTGCTGAAGGTCTTGAACGAGGTCGTGGCCCTGCTGAACGGCGAGCTGGCCGCCATCGCCAAGCGTGAGCGCCAGCAGGCCGTCTCAGCCGGTCAGACCGCCGCCCAGCTGCTGGAGGAGATCCAGGAGATCGGCGCGCGGGTGCGGATGATCTCGATCAACGCCCTGATCCAGGCTACCCGCGCTGGCGAGGCGGGGGCGGGCTTCGCGGTGATCGCCAACGAAATCAAGGATCTGGCTGGCCGCATGCAGTCGGCCACCCAGCGGATCATGCGCGACCTGGGCGCGGCGCTGGCCAAGTAGGACTAGTGCGGCAGCAGGGCCATGGCCGCGCTGGCCACGGTGCTGACGGGCAGGGCCTGCAGGTCCGGCGAGCGGATCACCGCGACGTGGCCGCGCGGGCCGCACAGATCGGGGTCCGAGGCGTCTGAGAACAGCACGATCGTCGGCGCGCCGGCGGCGGCCAGCAGGTGGGTCGGACCTGTGTCGTTGCCGACGGCCAGGGCCGCCTTGGCGCCCAGCACGGCCAGTTGCGCGAAGTCGGTGCGCCCGGTCAGGTCGCGAGCGCCGCCGACGGCCTTCTGGATGTGGCGGGCCATGGCGCTCTCCTGCGGACCGCCGATGATCACGATGTCCAGGCCCCGCGCCTTCAGCAACGAGCCAAGCTGGGCGTAGTACTCGACCGGCCAGCGCTTCTCGGGCCGGTGGGCCGAGCCGCCGGGCACGAACAGGACATAGGGCTTGGGCGCGGCGGCGCCGGCGACGGGGCGCGGCTCCTTGTGCTTGCGCAGGATCCACGACAGGTCCGGCGGCGGGGCGCTGCCCGGCTCGGTCGGGGCGTCGGGCCAGATCCCGGCGGCGCGCAGCTGATCGGCCTGACGCTCCAGCGTGTGCATGCGCAGGCGGGCCTTGCCCTTCTGCGGCAGCGCGCATCCGACCGCTATGCCGTTCCACTGCGGCGGGAAGGGGCGCAGCAGCTGGAAGTACCAATTGGTGCGGCTGTTGGTCTGCAGGTCGTAGATCCGGTCGTAGCGCGCCTTGCGGATGCGGCCGATCATGGCCATCGTCTCGCCGATGTCGCCGGGGCGCCCGTCGGTCTCGACATGGTTGAAATAGGGGCTGAGCTTGGCCAGGCCCTCGAAGGGGGGCGTGGTCAGCAGCGTGATCTTGGCCTTGGGGTGCGCTTCGCGGATCTTCTTCATCGCGGCCAGCGCCAGGACGAAGTCGCCCAGGGCGCCCAGCTTGATCACCAGGACTTTCTTGATCTCCTTGCTCAAGCCGAACGCTCCAACCCCAACACCCGTGCATAGACCTTGAGGGTCGCTTCGCACATCGCGTCCACAGAATACAACCGTCGCGCACGTGTCCGCGCGGCCAGGCCCATGGTCTGGCGTCCCGCGGCCCCGACCTCGCAGGCCAGCAGCAGGGCGTCGGCCCAGGCCTGGGCGTCGCCCGGCGCGACCAGCCAGCCGGTTTCGCCGGGGGTCACGGTCTCGCGGGTGGCCCCGTGATCGGACGCCAGGACTGGACGGCCCATCACCTGCGGCTCGACCGCGGTGCGTCCGAAGGCCTCCGGTTCCAACGAAGGCGCGATCGCCAAGTCCGCCAGCAGATAGGCGGCCGGCATGTCGTCGCAATGGCCGACCAGCCTGACCGCCTCCTCCAGGCCGGCGGCGGCGATGGCGGCCTCCAGCTCGGCGCGGTAGCCCTTGCGGCCCTGGTCGTCGCCGGCCAGCAGCAGCAGGATGCGGTTCTCGCCGCGATCCTTCAGCAATCTCATGGCCTCGATCATCAGGCCCTGGCCCTTCCAGCGCGTCAGGCGACCGGCCAGCAGCACCTTCAGCCGGCGCTCGCCGGGCTCCACGCCCCACGCCTTGCGCAAGGCGTCGATCCGCTCGGCGGCGACGACGCCCGGCTCGAAGCGGGACAGGTCGACGCCGCGCGGGATGGCCACGACCTTTTCCGGCGCGACGCCGTGCTCCCGGATCACGTGCTGGCGGGTGTATTCGGAATTGGCGATGACCAGGTCGCCCTTGGTCATCACCGCATTGTACCAGCGCTTCAGGTCCGACTTGGCGTTGTAGACGCCGTGGTAGGTGGCCACGAACGGGGTCTGGGTGGCGTGGGCGGCCCACAGGGCGCTGAAGGCGGGCGCTCGCGAGCGGGCGTGGACCAGGCTGACCTTCTCGCGCTTGATCAGGTCGATCAGGCGGGCGGCGTTGCCCAGCATGACCAGCGGGTTCTTGGATTGGGCCGGCATCTGGGCCAGGCGGCCGCCGTCGGCCTCCAGGCGAGCGGCCATGCGTCCGCCCTTGGTCGCGACCAGGGCCTTGCCGCCTTGCGCGACCACGGCGTGGGCGACATCAATCGTCGTCTGCTCCGCGCCGCCGGTTTCCAGCTCCGGCGTGACTTGCAGCAGGGTGAAATCGGCGGGTAGGTCGGGCACGCGACTCTCGGCGAAACTGCGAGTTTTTAGTTAGCGAAAGGATCGAGCCGGCGCCATGACCGATTCCAAGGGTGTTCTGACGCGTGAAGACGGCGCGAAATTGGCGTTTCGGCGTGTCGACGGCGAGGGACCAACGGTTCTGTGGCTGGGCGGCTTCCATTCGGACATGACCGGGACCAAGGCCGAGGTGCTGGCCGAGCAGGCCAAGGCGACCGGCGGCGACTACGTCCGCTTCGACTATTTCGGCCACGGCGAGTCGGAAGGCCAGTTTAAGGACGGCACGATCAGCCGCTGGCGCGCCGACGCCCTGGCGGTGATCGACGAGCTTACCGAAGGGCCGCTGGTGCTGGTCGGCTCGTCCATGGGCGGCTGGCTGTCGTGCCTGGCGGCGATCGCCCGGCCCGACCGCGTGAAGGCCATGGTGCTGATCGCTCCCGCGCCGGACTTCACCGAGAAGCTGATGGCGCCGGAGCTTTCGGAAGAGGCAAGGGCGGCCATCGCCCGCGACGGCTTCTGGATCCGACCCTCGGCGTATGACGACGGCGGCTACGCCATCACCCGCGAGCTCCTGGAGGACGGGGCGCGTTGGTCGATCCTGCCCGGACCCGTGCCGATCGATGTCCCGGTCCGCGTCCTGCAGGGCGGGGCCGACCCGGACGTGCCGTGGACCCATGCCCTGGAACTGGCCAACGCGCTGACCAGCGACAACGTCGTCTTCAGCCTGATCAAGGACGGCGACCACCGCCTTTCGCGTCCGCAGGACCTGGAACGCCTGGTCGCGGCGGTCTCGGAGGCCAAGGGCCTGGCCGAGCCGGAAGTGGGGGACCTGGTGAGTCGTCGCCTGGCGCGGGCGGCGCGCCTGCGCAACGCGGCGGGTTTGGACGCGGTCGGGATCACGCCGAGGGCGCCGGCGATCGACGAAGATTAGCGGGCTCTAGCCGCCCGCTTTCAAGATCCCCGCCAAGCCCTCGCGATAGGTCGGATAGGCCGGCCGCCAGCCCAGCTCCGCCTTGGCCCGTGCGTTCGAGACGCGCTTGTTCTCAGCGTAGAAGCGGCGGGTGGCGGGCGACATGCCCAGCTCGTTGAAGGGCAGGTCCGGCGGGACCGGGACGCCCAGCAGGTGGGCGGCGTGTTCCATGACATCCTGCGGCGGGGCGGGGGCGTCGTCGACCAGGTTGTAGATTCCGCCGGCGCGTGGTCGGTCCAAGGACGCCAGCAGGCCCGTGACGATATCGTCGACGTGAATGCGGCTGAACACCTGACCGGTCTTGACGATGCGTCGGCCCTCTCCGGCCCGGAGTCGGTCCAGCGCGCTGCGGCCGGGGCCGTAGATGCCGGGCAGGCGGAAGGTGGTGACCGTCAGGCCCATGCCGCGTCCGACCTGGCGCCAGTCGCGCTCGGCGCCCACGCGGCGGGCCCCCTCGACCGACTGGGCCTTCAGGGGCGAGGTTTCGAACACCCAGCGGCCGTCGAAGTCGCCATAGACCCCCGTGGTCGACAGATAGCCGATCCAGTCGGGAAAAGCCTCGGCCTGGGCGAGGGCGGGGATGATCGCTTCCAGCGCCGGGCAGCCGTCTGGTCCGGGCGGCGCGGTGACGAGAATCGCATTCACGCCGGTCAGAGCCGCGGCCATGGCGTCACGGTCGGCCGGATCGGCGGGGGCGATTCCCCTGACGCGCAGCGCCTCGGCCTGGGCGGCGTCGCGCGCGGAGGCGGCGATCTCCCATCCACGCGCCTTCAAGGCGCTGGCGAAAGCTTCGCCGACATAGCCCAGACCGAACACAAACAGACGCAACGCCTAGAACTCCGCCCCCAGAAAAACCCAGCTTAAACCTGTCTGGATCAAGCCTCCGAAAAAACCCTCTTCGCAACCCCTCAAAGGGCGCTTGCAAACCGCGAAGCGCTCTGCCATAAGCCGCCTCCTCGTCGCGGGGCGCTCCTTTGAGCCTCGCCGATGCGGGCGTAGCTCAGTGGTAGAGCGCCACCTTGCCAAGGTGGATGTCGAGAGTTCGAATCTCTTCGCCCGCTCCAATCTCCCGGTTTCCGGGAAGACTGGATGAGACCATATCTCGCGAATAGCGCGGGCGTAGCTCAGTGGTAGAGCGCCACCTTGCCAAGGTGGATGTCGAGAGTTCGAATCTCTTCGCCCGCTCCATTCTCGGATTTTCTCCGAATATTGGACGCATCGAGCCGGTGAGCCGCCGGTGACCGATTCGCGTCGATCCGCGCCGGGCCTTGGCCTAAGCTGCGCCGCATGACTCGCATCGCTTCCTGTCTCGCTGGGGTCGCTGTCGCCGCGCTGACAGCCTCGGCCGCCTGGGCCGGACCCGCGTCCGTCAACCTGACCAAGCTGGTGATCCGCTACGAGGCCCTAGGCGATCCGGGCGAGGATCCCGACTCGGGCGGTTCGACCGAAGCGCGCTGGAAGCTTCCGGACGTCTCTCCGGCTGGCGACGCCGACCGAGCGGCCAAGCTCAAGCAGATCCAGGTCGAATTGAAGGCTCTGGGCGACAGGGGCCTTTCCGAGGACGAGCGCCTGACGCGCGAGCTGTTGCTGTTCAGTCTGCGCGACCGCATCGAGGCCGCCGGCTACGACGAGGCCCGCATGCCGTTCAGCAGCGACGGCGGCTTCGACGTGATGATGCTGTACCGGGCCAGCGGAACGACCTTGAAGAGCGAGGCCGAGGCGCGCCGCTGGATCGCCCTGCTGAACGGCATGCCCGGCTGGTACGCGGCCAATATCGACAACGCTCGCCGGGGCGTTTCCACGGGCTTCGTCCAGGCTGTCCCGACCGCCCGGACGGTGCTGGAGCGCGCCCAGCGCGCGGCCGCCACGCCCTTGTCAGACGACCCGCTCCTGGCCCCGCTGCGCGCGCTGCCCGACAGCATACCGGCGGCGACCCGCGCGGCCCTGGTCGCCGAAGGCGAGAAGGCGGTCGCCGACAAGGTCGTTCCGGCCCGCGCGGCGTTCGTCAAGTTCATGGCCGAGGACTACGTCCCGCACGCGGCCACGAGCCTGGCGGCCTCGGACCTGCCGAATGGCAGGCGCTACTACGCCTTCCTGGCGCGTCGGCACACGACGACCAACCTGACGCCGGACCAGATCCACGACATTGGGCAGGCCGAAGTCGTCCGCATTCGCACGCGCATGCAGGAGACCATGAAGGCCGCCGGCTTCCAGGGCGACCTGCCGGCCTTCATCGCCATGCTACGCAAGGATCCGCGCTTCTATGCGACCAGCCGCCAGCAACTCCTGGAAAAGTCCAGCGAGATCGCCAAGCGCGCCGACGATCAGCTGCCCGCCCATTTCGGCGTCCTGCCGCGCCTGACCTATGGCGTGAGGCCCGTGCCGTCCAGCATCGAGAAGGGCTACACCACCGGCCGCTATTTCGGGGGCGATCCCAAGGTCGGCCGGGCCGGGGGGCTGATGATCAACAGCTCCGAGCTGGACCAGCGACCGCTGTACGAGCTGCCGGCCCTGGTGCTGCACGAGGGCGCGCCGGGACATCACATCCAGACCTCCCTGGCCCAGGAGCAGACCGACGTCCCGGAGTTCCGCCGCAACCTCTACTTCACCGCCTATGGCGAGGGCTGGGGCCTCTACTCGGAGTGGCTGGGCGAGGAGATGGGGATCTATCGCGATCCCTACGAACTGTTCGGTCGGCTGTCTTACGAGATGTGGCGCGCCTGCCGCCTGGTGGCCGACACCGGCCTGCACTGGAAGGGCTGGAGCCTGGATCAGGCCCGCGCCTGCTTCACAGACAACACTGCCCTGTCGCCGGTGAACATCGAGGTGGAACTGAAGCGCTATGTCTCCTGGCCGGGTCAGGCCCTGGCCTACAAGGTCGGCGAGCTGAAGCTGCTTGAGCTGCGCCGTCGCGCCGAAACCAGGCTGGGTGACAAATTCGACGAGCGAGCCTTCCACGACGCGGTGCTGCTGCACGGCTCGCTGCCGCTTTCGGTGCTTGAGACCCGCATCGACGCCTGGATCGCCCAGCAGAAGAAGAGGGGCTGACATGGCCAAGATCACCGTCCTCGGCGAATGCATGGTCGAGCTGTCGCCGGAGGCTCAAGACGGCGGCCCGCCGCTGTACCGGATGGGCTATGCCGGCGACACCTTCAACACGGCGATCTACATGGCGCGGCTGGGCGACGAGGTCGCTTACTGCACGGCGCTGGGGCGGGGGGATCCCTTCAGCGAGGGCGTGCTCGCCGCCATGCGAAGCGAGACCATGGACACTCGTCTGGTGCGCCAGATCGAGAACCGCCTGCCCGGCCTCTACGCCATCGTGCTGGACGACCACGGCGAGCGGAAATTCCACTACTGGCGCGAGCGGGCGCCGATCCGCGACCTGTTCTCGGCCCACACGGCCGACCAGCTGATCGAGGCGGCCAGGGCCAGCGATCTCGTCTATCTGTCCGGCGTGACCCTGGCGGTGATCGGCGACATCGGCCGCGCACGCCTGAAGGACGTGCTCACCTACGTCCACTCGCACGGTGTCGCCGTCGCCCTGGACTTCAACTATCGCCCGGCCCTGTGGCCCGGTCCCGAGGCGGCCCGCGCCGCGCTGGATGGCGTCGTGCCGGCCTGCCGCTACATCTCGCTGAGCAGCGAAGACAGCCGCCCTTTGTACGGCCGTGAGGCCGAGGACCTAGCTGGCGAATGGGCCGCAGCTGGCGCCGAGGTGGTGGCCCGCGACGAGAGCCACGCCGTCAATGTCCATCGCCCCGACGGCCGCACCGCGACGCCGCCGCCGAGCCGTGTGAAGGCCGTCGACACCACGGGCGCGGGCGACAGCTTCAACGCCGCCTATCTGTCGTCGCGCCTGGCGGGATCGCCTATTCCCGAAGCGATCGCGCGGGCGCACGCCCTGGCCGCGCTTGTGGTTTCGCATCGGGGCGCCATCGTGCCGCGAGGCGTCGCTCTCGAAGACGTCTAATCCACCGGGCGTATGGTCCGTGAGTTCGATCTCGACGCAGGCCGTCTGCAGTCTGCGCTGACCCGACGCTTTCTGACCCCGCGCTCGCGGCCCTCGAAGCGACGTTCCTGGCCTTGCGCGCCGACGCCGACCGTGTGCTGAAAGGCGAGGCGGGCGGGCGCCTGCGGCGCGAATCGCTGCCTCCACGCCTGTCGTTCCTCGCGCCGCCATACTGGATAGGCGGCTGACGAACGCTCGTCCATCGATGGGAATTGAAGGGGCTTCGGCATAGGAAAATCAACGGGATAGCCTTGTGGGGCCTGAGGGGTATAGGAATATCTTCCTCTCTCTGGGAAAATAAACCTATAGTGGCGCCTGCCGGTCGTTCTCGCGGCCGGGAGGAGAGGACGCCATGCTGGTTCAAGCCCTTGAGGACATCTGGGCTATCACGCCCGATCCCCGTCGCGACCGCCTGACGGTCGGCTTCGTCACCCATCTCGTTTCCCTGGCCACCGGCGTTCCGGCGGCAGAGATTTCGACGCCCAAGCGGGCATCGCACGCCGCCGTCCGCGCGCGGCAGCTGGCCATCTATCTGACCCACATCACCTTTCATTGGCCTCTGGCGCGGGTGGCCTTCGCTTTCGGCCGCGACCGCACGACTTGCGGTCACGCCTGCCGCAAGATCGAAGACCTGCGCGAGGACGCCGCGTTCGACCGTTGCCTGGCCGAGTTGGAAGCCTGCCTGCGCCAGGCGCCGGCCCATGCCGAGGGGATGCCGTGATGGGCGTCGGCGAGATCTTCCAGGCCGAGCTGGAAGCTCGGCGCCTGGCCGAGCGCGCCATGCGCCTGCTGGCGCGGCCGGGGGCGGTGGTCGAGGCGCAGGGCCTGGGTTACGGGGTGCGGTTGGGCCCCAGCCGTCGGCGCAGCGTGATGCTGGTGCTGGACGAGGCCGCTTTCCAGGCGCTGGCGCGGGAGGCGACCTTGAAGCCGCGTCCGCAGGGCGGCTGGACCATGGCAGAGCGCCCCGAGCCTGCCGCGCCTCCGCCGCCACCCGGCCGTCCGGGCCTGATCGAGGTCGAGATGGCGAACGGCGCACGGCGCAATCTGGGAGAGTCGCCGATCGCCTGGCTGGCGCGTCGCCGCGACGGCGAGGGACGGCCGTGGCTGTCGCCGCTCGAGGCGGCCGCCGGCGAGCGGCTGCGTGAGGAGTTCGAAAGCCTGGGAACCCAGGGCCGCACCACCATGCGCTGGGACCTGACGCCGCGCGTGTCCGGCGGACGTCCCGGCCTGGCGCCGGCCGAGCGCGATCACGCGATCCGCGAGCGGATCGCCGGGGCCTTGGCCGCGGTGGGGCCGGGCCTGCGCGAGATCCTGGAGCGGGTCTGCCTGATGGGCTCGGCCCTGGAGGCGGCCGAGCGGTCGCTGAAGCTGCCGCGCCGGGCGGGCAAGACGGTCCTGAAACTCGCCCTGCAACGCTTGGCGCGGCATTATCGGATGGTCTAGCCGGCTGAGGCGGGGCTAGCGATTGCCGCCGGCCACGGCGATGATCTCCCCGGTGATCCAGTAGCTCTCGGGCGAGGCCAGGAAGGTCGCCACCGGCGCGATGTCCGACGGCTGGCCCATGCGGCCCAGGGGAGTCTGCGCCACCATCTGGGCCTCGAGCTCCGAGCCTATGATCCCCGCGGTGTGGGTGCCTTCGGTCTCGACCGCGCCGGGCGAGAGGCTGTTCACCCGGATCTTGCGCGGCCCCAGCTCCTTGGCCAGCACGCGGGTGATCGAGTCCACGGCGGCCTTGGTGGCGGTGTAGATCGAGGCGGTCGGGATATCGACCGTAGTCGCCGCCGAACTGATGTTGATGATGCTGCCGCCGTCCGGACCGAAGCGCCTGACGGCCTCGCGCGAGGCGAGCAGCACGCCCAGCACGTTGGTGTCGAACTGGCGGCGATACTCGGCCTCGGTCGTCTCCTCGATGGGCGAAAAGGCGTAGACGCCGGCGTTGTTGACCAGGATGTCGACGCCGCCGAACGCCTCCTGGGTTTCGTCGAACAGGCGGACGACGTCGGCGTCCCGGCTTACCGACCCCTGGACGGCGAGAGCCTTGCCGCGGCCGCCGATTATCTCGGCCACCACCTTGTCGGCGCCTTCGCGACTGGACGCATAATTGACCGCCACCGCCGCGCCTTCCGCCGCCAGGGCCTTGGCGATGGCGGCCCCGATGCCCTTCGACGCGCCGGTCACGATGGCGGTCTTGCCTGCAAGCTTGCTCATGATCTCTCTCCGTTCGGCCTCCTGACCGGTCGCCCATCGGCGATCGATTCGACATTTAGATAACCATCGAATCGTTTCAATGCGGAGCGGGAAGAGATTTTTCGGCGACAGTTGATCTCGCCGCCCATGATGACCGCGAATTCACGCGACAGCGATCGGCGGATGCGGGATTCAGGTCGGCGACGCCTTCGGAGCCGCCGATGCTTGTCCTTCTCGCCGCCGCCATGGCCCTGAGTTCTATCCAGGTCCCGGCGCAGCCTGCTTTAACGGAGGCCATCGCGGCTCGTGACGCGGCCTTGTTCAACGTCATGTTCGATCGATGCGACCCCGCCGCCCTGGGCGGCCTGGTCACGGACGACATGGAATTCTACCACGACAAGGGCGGCGCGATGGGCCGTGAAGCCTTCATCGCCGACTATGCCAAGTCCTGCGCGGCCAAGCGCGCCCCGGACGCCTGGCGATCGCGTCGCGAGCTGGCCGCCGAAACGCTGAAGGTCTACGCCATTCCAGGCTTCGGCGCCGTCGAGGAAGGGAGCCACCTCTTCTACGAGAGGCGGGGCGAGGGTCCTGAACATCTTGCCGGCAAGGCGCGGTTCTCGATCCTTTGGAAGTTGGGCGCCGACGGCCAGTGGCGCATGGCCAGGACCTTCAGCATCGACCACGCTCCCGCCCCCTGAAGGGCGGACTTGCGCGCCCGTCGCCGCGCTCGCGCTTCAGTCTCAGATTTCCGCCAATTGCGCGAGATAGGCGTTCAACACGTCCCGTCGCAACGCCAGAAAGGCGAACTTGCCCTGGCGGCAGATATGGATCAGGCCGGCGGTCTCCAATTCCTTCATATGGTGCGAGAACGTGGCGGCGCTGACCGGCAGGGTCTGGGCGACGGCGCCGCAGGCCGTGGGCTCGCTCTCGGCGCCGATCTCCTTGAGGATCTGCCGGCGGCGCGGGTCGGCCAGGGCCTTGGCGATCAGGTTCACCTGTCGTTCGTCCAGAACGACCTTATCAAGAAGGGGGCGCGGCGCGTCTTCCATGGTCTTCATATGCGGCGTGGCGGGCCGCAACGCAAACGGGCGGGACCTCGCGATCCCGCCCGCTCCGGTGATGGCTGCAGCGACTAGTGCTTCAGCATGTGCTTGATGTCGCGCATCTGGTCATGGCCGGACTTGACCGAGGTCCAGGCCTTTTCGATCACGGCGCGGGTCCGTGCGTCGACGTCGGTGTCCTGCAGGGCCTTTTCGTACTTGGCCTTGATGTGGTCCTCGCCGGCCTCGACCTCGTTGATCACGGCCTCGTCGCCCTTCGTCACGGCGTCCTTCAGGTTCAGGAAGGCGCGGTGGGCGGCGGCCAGGATGGTGCCGTCGTCCTTCGGCTCGCCACCCAGGCGGCGGACCTCGTCCTGAAGCTCGGAGGCAATCGAGCGGCGCTCCTGGGCGCGGCGTTCGAACAGGTCCTTGTAGCGCGCGCCCTCGGCGTCCTTGGCAGCTTCGGCATAGCCGTCGGCGCTGTCGATGGTGGTCTCGACCAGGCCGTTGACGAGCTTGATGTGGTCTTCGTTCGTATGCATCGGGCGGCTCCTCGATGGGGAAGGGGAGCCGGGTCAACGCGGGGCGCGCGGGAAGGGTTCAGCTTGGCTTTGCAGGGAAACTCGCGCCGACGTGCTCGATGCCCAGGGCCTCGCAGTGCAGGGCCTGACGGTGACGCTCGGCGGCGCGGGCCTTCTGGTCGTCCGAGCGGTGGTCATGGCAGGCGGGGCAGGAAACGCCCTCAATGTACAGCGGCGAGGCCTGGTCCTCCGGGCCGACCGGCATGCGGCAGCCTCGGCACAGCACGTGGGTTCCCGGCGCCAGGCCATGGCCGACCGCGACCCGCTCGTCGAACACAAAGCACTCGCCGCGCCACAGGCTTTCCGGTTCGGGGACCTGTTCCAGATAGTCGAGGACGCCACCTTGCAGGTGGAAGACCTGCTCGACGCCCTCGGCTTTCAGGAAGGCGGTCGACTTCTCGCAGCGGATGCCGCCGGTGCAGTACATGGCGATCTTCTTCGGCGGAGCCGGCAGGCTCGCCCGCCAGTCGCGAAACCAGGCCGGAAAGTCCGAGAAGCTGGCCGTCTTGGGATCCACCGCGCCTTCGAACCGGCCGACGGCGACCTCGTAGTCGTTGCGGGTGTCGATCACCACCACGTCGGGGTCGCGGATCAGGGCGTTCCAGTCGGCGGGCGCGACATAGGTCCCCGAATCGGTCGGATCCAGGTCGGGCTGGCCCAGGGTGACGATCTCCTTCTTCAGCCGGACCTTCATCCGGTAGAAGGGCATTCGCTCGGCCCGGGCGGTCTTCGGCTGGAGGTCCGCGCAGCCGGGCAGGGCGCGGATGTGGGCCAGCACCGTCTCGATGGCGGCGTCCTCGCCGGCGATGGTGCCGTTGATCCCTTCGCGGGCCAGCAGCAGGGTGCCCTTGACCCCCAGGCCGCAGCACAGGGCGGCCAGCGGTCCCTGGATCGTCGCCGGATCCTCGAACCGTGTGAAGCGATAGAGCGCGGCCACGCGATAGCTAGGCAAGGCGAACCTGGGCGTCATGCTGGATGCGGGCGACCATCGACTTCAGGCCGTTGGAGCGCTGCGAGGACAGGGCGCCGGACAGGCCGAGCTTGTCCATCGCCTGTTTGGCGTCGAAGGCGACGATGTCGGCCGGGGCGCGGCCCGAATAGAGACGCAGCATGATGGCCACCAGGCCGCTGACGATATGGGCGTCGCTGTCGCCGCGGAACTTCAGCGTCCCGTCGGGCTGGGGCTCGGTGACCAGCCACACCTGGCTGGCGCAGCCGCGCACCTTATTCTCTTCCGAGCGCTCGGCGTCGGTCAACGGCTCGAGTTCCTTGCCCAGCTCGATCACGTAGCGGTAGCGCTCTTCCCAATCGCCTAGCAGCTCGAACTCGTCGGCGAGGTCGTTGAGGGCGGTGTCGATGGGGCTGCTCATGGCGGGCCAATTAGGCGGCGGGCCCCTGGAAGGCAAGCTTCAGCCTTATGCGGCAGGCAGGATCAGCCGCGCCAGGAAGCCTGCGCCCAGGCTGGAGGACAGCTTCAGCTGGCCGCCCATGGCGCGCGACAGCAGGTCGACGATCGGCAGGCCCAGGCCGACACCCTCGCTGGTCCGCGTCAGGGTCGAGCCGCCCTGCTCGAACGGTTGCAACAGGCGGGGCAGTTCGGCGCTCTCCACGCCGGGGCCCTGGTCGCGGATGGTGATCTCGACCTCGCGGCCGATCCTCGCCGCGGCGACATGCACGACTCCCCCGGCGGGCGAGTGCGTGACGGCGTTCTGGATCAGGTTGGTGAGCATGGTGCGCAGGCCGCGGCTGTCCGCCCGGACGACGGGCAGGGCGCCCTCGCCGACGACGTGGACGATGACGTCGCGACGCGCGATCGGTCCGCGCAGGCTGTCGATGACGTCCTCGATCGCCTCGTCCAGGTTTTCGGGCGTCATCTCGATGTCGGTGACGTGACCCTCGAGGCGGGCGATCTCGACGATCTGGTTGACCAGCTTCAGCAGCTTGAGGCCGCTGTCGTGGACGATCGTCGCGTATTCCTTGTACTGCGGGCTTCCCAGCGGGCCGTACAGCTCCTGGGACAGGATCTCGGAAAAGCCGATCACGGCGTTCAGCGGGGTGCGCAGTTCGTGGCTGACCATGCGCAGGAACGAGCGCTTGCGGTCGTCCAGGGCCAGGCGTCGGCGCTCGATCGCGGCCGCCCGGCGTTCGGCCGGGGCGGAATCCGCGAAGGCGGAGACGTTCGATGCGTCCAGGGACGCCGGTTCTGGCATGGTAGGCTCCCGGACCTTCTGTCCGTGACGACTTGAGCCCGGGACTATGGGGCACGGCGCTTACGAATCCGTTTCCGTCCACAACGAGTCCACGAGGAAAGGTCGCTTAACGATTGTGCGCGCTTGGAGGGAACGGCCGCTCCGCGTTAAGGTTTGACGACGGCGAACCTGTCCGCCGTGCTTGAAGTCGACCCGCCTTGGAATTCGAGACGTCGCCAGACCCGATCAAACGCCCGGCCGCGCGCGCGGCGGGGTTCGATCCCGCGCACGGGTGGCGCCTGGGTTGGCTGGCGGCCATATGTCTGGCGGCGGCCGCGACCCTGTTCACGGACGCCGGCGGCTGGCCGATCTGGGCCGCCCTGGCCTCGGGCGCGATTCCCGCCCTGGCCTCTCTGCTGTTCACGCGCGAGGACGAGCGCACCCAGTCGCTGATGCTGGTGCTGTGGGCCGTGGGCGGCGCCCTGGCGGCGGTGCTGGCCGGCGGCGTCTCCGGAGCCATGGCCGCCTGGTGCCTGGCGCCGGTCGCGGCGGCCTCGATCATGGACCAGCCGCGCCGCCTGGCCGAGGGCGCGGCGCTCTCGCTGATCGGTGGCTGCGTCGCGGCCCTGACCCAGCTATCGGGGCTGGCCCCGCCCGAGCCGACGGGGCCGCTGGCCTTCGTGCTGGGCTTCCTCGCCCTGGTCACCACCGGCCTAGGCCTCGCCGCCGGCCTGTTGATCGGTCGCCGTCGCCAAGGCGCGCGAGACGATCGCTACGCCTCAGAGATCATCGGCCTGGAAACCCTGCTGGACGGCCTGCCGCACCTGGCGGTCGCCATCAAGGGCCAGGGCCAGGTGACCGCCGTGCGTGGCGCGCCGCCGCCGGGCGTCACCACCGTCGACCTGGTCAATCGCGGCCTGACCGGCGCGGCCGCGCCGGGCGACCGCCAGCGCCTGACGGCGGCCATCGCCCTGGCCCATCGCGAGGGCGCGGCCAGCCTGACCTTCAATCCGGCCCTGGGCGTCGACCGCATCGTCGCCATCGACCTGGTCCGCGTCGCCCCGAACCAGCTGGTCGGCGTGCTGCGCGACGTGACCATCGAGCGCAACCGCGAGAGCGCCCTGGACCAGGCCCGCGCCGACGCCGAGGCCCTGGCCGCCGGCCGCGCCCGCTTCCTGGCCAACATGAGCCACGAGCTGCGCACCCCGCTGAACGCCATCATGGGCTTTTCCGACATCATGCGCGGCCGCATGTTCGGCCCCTTGAGCGACCGCTACGCCGAATACGCCGAGCTGATTCACGAGAGCGGCGGCCACCTGCTGGACCTGATCAACGACGTGCTGGACATGTCCAAGATCGAGGCCGAGCGCTTCGAGTTGCAACGCGGCGTGTTCGACGCCCGCGAGGCGGTGCAGGCGGCCATGCGCCTGCTGCGCGTCCAGGCCGACACGGCCAACGTCCAACTGCGCGGCGTGCTGCCGCCGGGCGAGCTGGAGGTCGACGCCGACCGCCGGGCCCTGAAGCAGATCGTGCTGAACCTGGTCTCCAACGCCCTGAAGTTCACCCCGCGCGGCGGCCAGGTGACGGTCACGGCCCACGGCTATGACGGCGTGCTGGAGATCATTGTGGCCGACACCGGCGTCGGCATCAGTCCTGAAGACCTGGAGCGCCTGGGCCGTCCTTATGAGCAAGCCGGCGGCGCCGAGCAGCGGGCGCGCGGCACCGGCCTTGGCCTGTCGCTGGTCCGCGCCTTCGCCAAGCTGCATGGCGGCGAGATGACCATCGAGAGCCGCCTGGGCGCGGGCACCAGCGTGGTCGTGCGCTTGCCGGTGCTGCTGGCCCCGCTGCGCTCGGCCACCCTCCTGGCGCCCGAGCCGCAGCCCGAAGCGCCGGAAGCGCCGCCCGCCGGGGATGAGCCGTCGTCGCCCGCCAGCCTGGGCGACAATGTCATCGCCTTCGCGCCGCGCTAGCTAGCGCAGAAACGCCCGGCCGGCCGCGAAGTCGCCGACCTCGACATAGGCCCTGCGGGTGGTCTCGCCGTTGCGGCTCGAGAAGGCGAACTCCACCGTCACCGCCTCGCGCGGATCCAGCTGGGCCATGGCGTCGGCGGCCGTCGCGGGAAAGCGGAAGGCCAGGCCGGTCTTGGCGCCCGTGGGCAGCAGGGTCAGCGGCGCTTCTCCCCGGGTCTCGGCGGTGAACACCACGCTGGCGTTGCGCGGCGCGACCTTGGCCGCCAGGTTCCGGCCCGCGCCGGGCGCGATATAGGGGCCCAGGGTCCGGCTCGTGTCGCGGACGATGATCCGCGCGGCGTAGGGGCGTTGGCCGTTGTCGAAGGTGGCCACCGCCGTCACCGCCTTGGCTTGACCGGCGAGGCCGAAGATCAGGCGATCGCCGCCGAAGCTCGTAGGCTGCGACAGCCGCCAGACGGGGATGGTCGCCGAGACCGGGCGCTCGGCCTTCCAGGCGGCGACATCGCCAGGATAGGTCATGCTCAGCATCTGCGAATAGCCGTCGAAGGCGGCCTTCACGCGGCTGGCGGCCAGGGTCAGATCCTTGGAATTGCAGGCCGCGCCGGCGGCCTTGGCGCGGGCGCGCTGTTCCAGGGCCGTGACCTGCAGCTCGCTGGCGCCCGAGCGGAGGGTCGCGCCGCGCGCCTGCGCCCGCGAGGCGTCGAGGGCGGCTGAGATGGTGGGCGTGAACAGCCGGCAGCGGCCGTCGGCCGCCGTCATCAGCGTGCGTTCATAGAGTTGGTCGGCGGCGTTGGCGGCAAGCAGCGCGCTAGGCGCGGCCATGGCCGCGAGCCCAATCGACACCCCGATCCATCGCGCCACGCGACCTTTCTGGTCGGTACCTGGCGTCATTTTCTCGTATGCTTCGAGACTTGAGGGGTGAGCTATAGAGCCCCGTGGTTGCGGTTCGGTTAGCGGATGCTTCTTTCGACGGATATCTGGGTGGGCGCGCTGATCCGCCGCGCCGAGCTGGGCGGCGCCTTCGCCATGGTCGCGCGCAAGGGCGACCAGCGGGCGGGAGCGGTGCTGGTCAAGGTGGTCGACCGCCGGGCCGGGACGGCGCGGCTGTACAGCGAGGCCACGCGCGGTGATGGCGAGCGGTTCTGGATGCAGCCGGTCCGGTCCGAGTTCGAGCCCGACCTCGACGCCTATGCAGAGCGCGCGGCCCGCATCGATCCTGACGTCTGGGTGGTCGAGATCGAGGATCGCGAGGGCCGCCACTTCCTGACCGAGCCCGTGGAATCATGAACAGCCGGGGCGAGTGGGTGTGGACAACTCGACTCTAGGGGCGCCGTTAACCGTGCTCCTAAACCGGACCTAAAGCGTGTTTCGGGCACTATGCGCGGGCCTTCGAACCCCCGTCCCCCAGAGTTCAACGCGCAGTAACCGCCATGCTTTTCCTGATGAACGACATCGTCCTCAGCTTCGACGCGGCCGAACTGGCCCCGCCGATGACGCGCGAGCGCTTCGCGGCGCTGTCGCTGAACTATGTCGGGGAGTTGGGCAAGGAGCTGTTCGCCGAAGAGCCGCTGTTGCACCACAAGGATCGCGAACGGGCCGAGCGCCTGGCGGCCTTGATCGTGGCCAAGGCGCCGGACGTGAACGCGGCGCTGTTCATCGCCCCGGGGCGCGGTTGCCGCAAGGAGGACGTCCAGGTCCGCTATGCGCAGTTGAGCATCGAGGTCATGGCCGCGTTGCTGCAGCGCCAGAATGCCGGCGCTCTGACCAATCTGGAAGCCGACCGTCAGGTGTGGCGCCGCCTGGCGGCCTAGAGCCTGTCTCGTTCAGATGGAATCATATGAACGAGATAAACAGGCCATAGAAGCGCCAGTCAGAGCTTCAGAACCTTACCAGCGTGAACAGCCAGCTGATCACCACGGCCAGGACGACAAGTCCGGCCAGGGTGACGCCAAAACACAGCGCGCTGCCAGCGGGATGTTGGCGGCCGTGGGCGCGGTGATGGTCAAGCAGGGCCATCGTTCGATTTCCTCCATCCATCCGGCGATCTGATGTCGCCAGTACGGTATGATGGAAGCATGACTCCAAACCCATTCTTCGAATAGGGGCTTTTTGACGCATTTTCGGGCGCTGAGTCGCGTCCGGGAGAACATGGGTGTTCGAGACTTCATCGAACCGACGTCAAGCCGTCGCCAACCCGACAAGACCTGCCGTTACCCCGCGCCGAGATCCAAAGGTGCAGGTTGACTATGAAGTTCATGTCCACGGTCGCTTGGGGCGCGCTCGCCCTGGCCCTTTCCAGCCAAGCGCAGGCCCAGCAGGTCGCGGCCGTCGCGGCCCAGGCGGCGGCCACCGAGGTCGAAACGGTCGTCGTCACCGGCACCCGGCGCGTCGATCGCACGGCGTTTGAGTCCGCCGCGCCCGTCGACGTGGTCAGCGCCGAGGCGCTGAAGAACACCGTCTCGGACGAGATCATGGACAAGCTGGCGGCGACGACGCCGTCGTTCAACGTCCAGCGCCTGCCGGCCGCCGACGGCCAGGCCTTCGTACGTCCGGCCACCCTGCGCGGCCTGTCGCCCGACCAGACCCTGGTGCTGGTCAACGGTAAGCGCCGCCACCGTTCGGCGGTGCTGGGCGGACGCGGCCAGCAGGGGGTGGACCTCGCCGCTCTCGGGACCAGCGGCATCGAGCGCATCGAGGTGTTGCGCGACGGCGCCTCGGCCCAGTACGGCTCGGACGCCATCGCCGGCGTCATCAACATCATCCTGTCTGACAGGACCGGTTTCGAGGGCTATGGCCAGTTCGGCCGCTACTATGCCGGCGACGGCGACAAGACCGAGGCGGGCGCGCGCTACGGCTTGGCGATCGGCGAGGGCGGCAGCCTGGTCGGCGCGGTCGACTACACCAACGCCGAGGCCACCTCGCGCACCCGCCAGCGCCCGGACGCCATCGCCTTCCAGGCCGCCAATCCGGGGATCAAGGTCCCCAACCCCGTGCAGCGCTGGGGCCAGCCGGATCGCGAGGTCTGGCGCGGCTCGCTGAACCTGGTCCTGCCGATCAGCGACGTGGTCGAGGCCTATGCCTTCGCCACCTACAGCGACATGCACGGGGTCACCGACTTCAACTGGCGCAATCCCTCCACCGACACCTCCTACCGCACCAGCCCGGCGTTCCCCGGCTGGTCGCTGAACCAGCTGTATCCAGCCGGCTTTTCGCCGAAGTTCGGCCAGGACGAGAGCAACGCCTCGGTCAATGGCGGCGTACGCGGCGAGGCCATGGGCTGGTCGTGGGACGCCTCGGCCGGCTGGGGCCGGGACAAGGTCGACTACTTCCTGAACAACAGCATCAACGCCTCGTTCGGCCCGCAGTCGCCGACCAGCTTCGACGCCGGTGCGCTGATCCAGAAGGAGGGAACCTTGAATCTAGACGCCTCGCGGCCCCTGGCCTGGTCGTTCCTGGCCAAGCCGGCCAATCTGGCCCTGGGCCTGGAGGCCCGCAAGGAGACCTACGAGATCCAGGCGGGTGACCGCTATTCGTGGGACGTTGGCCCCGGCGCGCCGGCCGGCCTGCCCAGCGGCTCGAACGGCTTTCCGGGCTACGCGCCCAGCCAGGCCGGGTCGTGGGACCAGACCAGCTACGCGGCCTATGTGGACCTCGACCTGCCGATCACAGAGAAGTTCGGCGCCGACGTCGCCCTGCGCCACGAGGACTTCTCGGCGTTCGGCCAGACCACCGACGGCAAGATCGCCGCGCGCTACGAGTTCACGCCGAATTTCGCCCTCCGCGGCGCGGTCTCGACCGGCTTCCGCGCCCCGACCGCCGGCCAGATCAACAACACCCGCACCTCGCAGGGGCTCAACACCACGACGCTGCTGCTGTTCACCTCGGGCCGCCTGTCGCCGATCAACCCGATCTCGATGGCGCTGGGCGGCAAGCCGCTCGAGCCGGAGGAGTCCAAGAACCTGTCTCTGGGCGCCGTCTTCCGCCAGGGCGGCTTCACCGCCTCTGTCGACTACTACCGCATCGAGGTCGACAACCGCTTCGCCGTGTCGCCGAACTTCACGGTGACTCCGGCCCTGCGCGCCCAGCTGGTGGCGGCCGGCGTTCCTGGCGCCGACAGCCTGACGACGGTGAGCTACTTCACCAATTCGTTCGACACCCGCACCCAGGGCGTCGACGCCGTCGCCTCGTGGCGCGGCCAACTGTGGGGCGGCAAGGCCGGGGTGACGGCGGCCTGGAACTGGAACGACACCAAGGTCACCCGCTCCAAGCTGACCGAGGTCTCGAAGCTGGCCCGCATCAATCTGGAGGATGGCCTGCCGCAGAACGCCGCCAACGTCTCGTTCGACTACGCGCGCGGCGTCCTCAGCGGCATGGTCCGCGCCCGCTGGTCGGGCGAATGGACCGACGCCCAGGCCAACGGAACCGCCGACCTGATCCAGACCTTCTCCGGCAAGACCCTGGTCGATCTGTCGGTCAGCGCCCAGGTGACCGACGCGATCAAGCTGACGGTCGGGGCTGAGAACCTGTTCGACACCTATCCGGATGAGGCGACGTTCCAGGCCTCGCGCGGCCTGATCTACTCGCGCAACGCCCCGTACGACACCGATGGCGGCCTCTGGTACGCCCGCGTATCGGCCAAGTTCTGAGGCTGAGGCGGCCCCGGTGCCAGGCATCGGGGCTCGAGCTTCCTGGTGAAGCCTATCGGGCTTGGGCTTGGGCCTGGCGGAAGCCCGCCATGATCAGGGCGCGCTTGACTGGAGAGCTTGGCCGCACCTGGCCATATTTCTGGAAGAACTGGTAGGAGCGCTGGATGTTCAGAAACAGCCGCATGGTGTGTGGGAAGACGCTCTGAAGTTTCCGCGAGGTCGTCCGCTCCAACGCGCGCCGTCCCGCGATAACCTCGGTGAGCTCCACCGGACTGATGTGCGCCTTCTTGGCGGCTTGCTCGACCGTGAGCGCTTTGCGCTCCAACGATCGCTGAATGACCCGCCCAACCGGCATCGGCTGGAAGTCCGTGTCTTCCAGGCGAGGGCCGCCCTCCGCTTCTAGGTAGACGTTCATGATTCCAGAATCCTAACAGTCGACCGAGATGTGCTCAACGTTCGCCTTTTTCCAGTAGAAGCCGATGTGGCCCCCGCAAAAGCGCAGCTGATACCGCCTGTGGCGTTTCCACAGCCCGCCTGGGGCGGACTGGATGTGACTGTGGACGCGAACTATCCCGACCTCGACGAAAGGGTCCGGTTCCAGGCTAGAAGCATCCTGCAGTATGGTTAAAAACTCATTTATATCTTCCGCACAGTCCGGATGACGCTTCAGAAGAGTTTTGAGCATCTGTGTACTAAGTCTTATCTTTGCCATGTAGTTTGTTCTGCCAGTTGGGTCGGGTCTTCTTGTCAGTTGGGCTTGAGAGCTTTGGGCACGCCGAGCGCCAGCAGGAGCCTGAAAATCCCCATCGCGACCACGGTGAGGCAGAACCAGCCAAACGAGGCCAGCAGCACGGCGCCGAGCAGGGGCGGCTCGGCCCTGCTCGCGCCATGCTCGGCGATGTAGACAAGGGCGAACGTGGCGAGAAAGCCCGATACGGTCGCGACGTATGGGTTCAAGGCGCTGACCCACGTCATGACCGCGGAGGTCGTGTCGACGAGTTCGCGGGCTTGCTTGTAGGTCGAGAAGGGCAGAGCGGTGGCGGGGCGATCGCCCGACTTGATGGCCTTCTTGATCTCTCCGATCATGGCGGCGTTCTTGCCCACGATCTGCAGGAGCGGCTTTTCCAGAAGCGCTTCCAAGCCCGCATAGGCGAAGTTCAGGCCCGCGCCCAACTGTACGAGCGAAGCATAGTCTTCCCAGTTGGCCATGCGAATCCCCCGAAACCACGCCCCGGACCGCAGATTGGGCGTGTTTTCTCGGTCTTGGCAACCTTTGCGGGTTTTGTGTCGGGGGCGCACGCGTGACAAAAAGAGCTGATGGGGCTAGTCCCGCGCCATGAGCACTTCCCCCGCCGCTGAAGCCGCCCGTCGGCGCACCTTCGCCATCATCAGCCACCCCGACGCCGGCAAGACGACCTTGACGGAAAACCTGCTGCTGGCCGGCGGGGCGATCCGAGCCGCCGGCGCCGTGCGGGCGCGCGGCCAGACGCGCCGGACCCAGTCGGACTGGATGAAGATCGAGCGCGAGCGCGGCATCTCGGTCAGCGCCTCGGTCATGACCTTCGACCACGACGGCTTGATGTTCAACCTGCTGGACACGCCGGGCCACGAGGACTTCTCGGAAGACACCTACCGCACCCTGACGGCCGCCGACGCGGCGATCATGGTGCTGGACGCCGCCAAGGGCATCGAGCCTCAGACCTTGAAGCTGTTCGAAGTCTGCCGCCTGCGCGACATCCCGATCATCACCTTCATCAACAAGATGGACCGCGAGGCCCAGGACCCGTTCGAGCTGCTGGACGAGGTCTCGTCCAAGCTGGCTCTGGACCCGGCTCCGCTGTACTGGCCGGCCGGTTCGGGCGGGCGTTTCAAGGGCATGTTGGACCTGCGCAAGGACCAGTTCATCCCCTACGCCAAGAAGAGCTCGACCGACGAGGAAGGGCATCCCGATCCGGTCGCCTTCAAAGGCAATGCGGTGGTCCAGTACCTGGAGCCGGAAGAGAAGGCCGAGCTGGAAGACAACGCCATGCTGGTCACCGAGGCGGGCAAGCCGTTCGACGTCCAGTCGTTCCTGGAAGGTCACATGACGCCGGTGTTCTTCGGCTCGGCCTTGCGCCATTTCGGCGTCTCGGAGCTCTTGGGCGGCATCGGCGCCTACGCCCCGCCGCCCAAGCCGGCGGCCGCGACCAAGGCCGGGGCCGAGACCCATGTCGCCCCGGGCGACGCCGAGGTGTCGGGCTTCGTCTTCAAGGTCCAGGCGAACATGGACCCCAACCACCGCGACCGGATCGCCTTCCTGCGCCTGACCAGCGGCCGCTTCACGCGTGGCATGAAGCTGAAGGCCCAGAACACCGGCAAGGCCATGAGCGTCAACGCGCCGATCATGTTCTTCGCCAGCGACCGCGAACTGGCCGAGGACGCCTTTGCCGGCGACGTGATCGGCATCCCCAACCACGGCGTCCTGCGGGTGGGCGACAGCCTGTCCGAGACCGGGACCCTGCGCTTCGCGGGCCTGCCCAACTTCGCCCCGGAAATCCTGCGCCGGGTGCGCGTCAAGGATCCGCTGAAGGCCAAGCACCTGAAGAAGGCGCTGGAAGGCCTGGCCGAGGAGGGCGTGACCCAGCTGTTCCGGCCGATGATCGGTAGCGACTTCATTGTCGGCGCCGTCGGTCAGCTGCAGTTCGAGGTCATGGCCGATCGGCTGGCCAACGAGTACCAGCTGGAAGTGATCTTCGAGAACAGCCCCTATGCCGAGGCCCGCTGGCTGGGCGGCGACAAGGCCGACGTCGAGGACTTCATCAACAAGCACAAGTCGGCCATGGGCCAGGACATCGACGAACAGCCGGTGTTCCTGGGCAAGTCGGCGTGGGAAATCGGCTATGTCGCCGAACGCTACCCGAAGGTCCGCTTCGAGCGGACCAAGGAGCGCGCCTAGAGCCTATCGGCGGCGCGGCCCGTCGTCCGGGCCGTCCGCGATCGCCTGCAGGCGCTGGTAGACGGCCTTGATCTCGGGATCGGTCGGATTGATCGCGTAGGCCTTGGCGGCTGCGCGGCGGGCTTCGACCAGGTCCGGCGGCGCCCCGCCCTTGCGCTCGAAGCGGTCGATCCAGGAGGCCGCCTCGACCGTGGCCAGCATGGCGATCTCGGTCTGGGACGCGACGGCCTTCGAAGCCCAGAAGTCGCGGGCGGTCTCGATCGCCCGGTTCGGATGCCCGGCGTGGCGCTGGAACCAGGCCAGGTGCAGGGCGATGTCCGACCACGGCGCGCCCATGCCATTGGCCAATTGCCGCCACGACAGCGCCAGTTGGGCGCCTTGCCGATAGAACTCGTTGCGCTTGAGGGCGCGCACCCAAGGACCGCGCAGGGCGCGCTCGGGCAGCTTGCCCTCCCGTCTGGCCATCTCGGCCGCGTGGACAGCCTCCAGATCCTCCACCGAGGCGAAGGGGGGAGGGTACTCGTCGCCAAGCTCGGCCTTCATCCGTAGATGCCGCTGTTCGTGCGGTGAGACGCAGGCCCTGATCGCGGGGACCGCCGGATGCCCGTCGGGCGCGACCAGCAGGCAGTCGATCAGCCGGGCGAACGCGATCCGCACGCGCGCCTTGCCGCCCATGCAGACGATCGCCTGGCGAGCCATGTCGAGCTCGACGATCGGCAAGGGTTCGTCGCACTCGCCGTCGTCCAGGGCGCAGCCGGCCAGCAGGGCGGGGTCGACCGCATCGGTCTTGAGCCAGCGCTGCAACAGGCGGCCATCGATCTCGACTTCGCTCATGGCGCTGCGATAGCGCCCCGGCGGCGCGGCGTCGACAGCCATCTTGGGCCTCTTCCGGCGACTCGCTATACCCCAGCCCCAAGCTTCTCCAGGACTCTCCGCATGACCGCTCGCCCCCTCGCCATCGGCCTCGTGGCGCACGACGACAAGAAGGCCGCCCTGGTCGAATGGGCCGTCGCTCACGAGGCGTTCCTGAAGGGCAAGGCGCTGTTCGCCACTGGCACCACTGGCGGGCGGATCCTGGAGGCGCTGCCGTCGCTGAACCTTGTGCGGCTGAAGAGCGGGCCGCTGGGCGGCGACCAGCAACTGGGCGCGATGATCGCCGAGGGGCGGCTGGACGTGCTGATCTTCTTCGTCGATCCGCTGTCGCCCCAGCCGCACGATGTGGACGTCAAGGCGCTGATCCGCCTGGCCACGCTGGCCGACATCCCGTTCGCCTGCAATCCGGCGACGGCCGACCTGATCGTGGCCTGCCGGGAAGGCTAGCCTGGGAACTTCATCAGGTTGGGTTTGGGGATCGCGGCCTTGAAGCTGCCGCGCGACTTGCTGGTGTCCAGCCCGAACTCGGCCCAGGCGTTCAGGAAGCCCGTCGCGCCGTCGGCGGCCGAGGCCGGAACCAGTTCCAGAACGGGACGCGCCGCGACGGCGGCGCGGGCGGCGGCCCAGGCCTCGGGCTCGGCGGTGGCGTAGTCGCCGTCGGAAGTCACCAACTGGCCGGCCAGATCGGGGTCGAGGAACTTCAGCGTCACCGGCGTGTCCGCTGGCAGGTCGGCGAGTCCATCCAGCGCCTCGGCCAGGGCCGCGAGGCTCATCCTCGCGCCGCTGGCCCGACGTTCTCCGCCAGCCGCGCCCTTGATCGCCGCCGCGCCGGTCTCGCCGTCCAGCCGGCGCACCCAAGCCCAGCCGCCATAGCCCGGATCGGGACGGCAGAGGCTGGCGATCCAGACGGTGACGGCGGCCATGGGCAAGCTCCGGAATCGGCGAGAGGTCGCATCTTTCTAGACCGCTTTTCCAGCGCGGGGGGAAGTCGTCCGTGAACGAAAGGTAAACTGGCGCTTAAAACTTATGGTTAACGTCATTTTTAGTTCAATGAACAAAGTTCTAAGATTTTCGAGCGTTGCGCGGTCCCGCTTGTATTCGTCAAAGCAAGAAGTGTGCCAATTCACTACATATTCGCCCATTATGGGTGGAATTGGGAGTGAGGTATAAAAATATGGAAAATATTTATGGTTAACGCGCGCTAAACACCTGTTAACCACTTGTTAAGGGCGTTGGCTCCGGTTTTGCTGATTACGCGTTGAACCTGCGGCGGGCTGTCCCGACGTGGGACGATCCGCAAGCGGAGTGCGCGAAGCGATGTTCGAGTTCGGACGGGATCTGAAGCGGTTGTTCGGTGTCGACGCCGAGGGCGGTTTCAAGGGGGCGTGGCGCGAAGGGCTGACGGGCGGCGACACGTCGCTGCTGGAGCTGCTGGACGTTCGTCTTCTGACCAACGAGGCCCGGTCGGCCGACGTGGTCGCCGGCCGGATCGGGGCCAAGGACCGCGGGGCGCGGCTGCTGGAGGCCGCCGTCGTCTGGCGCGAGCTGGCTCGCCGCAGCGGCGACGCCACCGCATTGAGAAAGGGCGCGGCCCAGGCCGAGGCCGCCGTGAAGATCTTCGAGGCCGAGCGTCGTCAAGACGCTCTGGCCGCCGCCCGCTGCGAGCAGGCGATCCTGGCCGTGCTGGGCGCGGATCTGTTCGGCGACGAAGGCTTGGTGGCCGCCGCCTCGGCGACCTTGGGCCGCACGCCCGCCAATCAGCGCACGGCCCTGTGCGGCGCGCTGGCCGCGGGTCTCGAAGGCCGCGCGGCGCTGTCCGAGAACAATGTCGACCGGGCCCTGGCCGCGGTTCAGGCCTATGAGGCGCCGCTGCGCGCCCTGGCCGCCGTCAAGCGCGTGAAGGGCGGTTCGGCCCGCTTGCAGCTGGCCGACCAGCGCGCCGCGCGTATCGAACTGATCTTGGCTTGCGGCGAACGTCTCAAGGACCGGACCCTGGCCGAACTGGCCGTGTCGGAGGCCAAGGCCGCCGCCGGCGTGCTCGATCCCGATTTCGAGCCTCTGGCCTGGGCGCGGCTGGAAGGCCTGCGCGGCCAGGCCCTGGTGCTGCTGGGCGACCTGGATGGCGAGCTGTCGCGGATCAGCGACGGGGTCGAGGCCCATTTCGCCGCCGTCGAGGTCCTGTCGGCCGAGCACAGCCCGATGGACTGGGCGCGCGCCGGCGCCGCCCTGGGCGCGGCCCTGCAGGTCCTGGGCGAGGCCTCGACCAGTGAGCGCGCGTTCGAGCAGGCCGTCTCGGCCTATGACCGCGCCACCCAAGTGCTGAAGGTCCAGCCAGCGCTCGCCTTGCGCGCCGTGGTCGCCAATAACCGCGCCCTGTGCCTGGCGCGCTGCGCCGAACTGACCGCCGATCTGGCTGTGCTGGACGCGGCCGAGCTGGCGTTCAAGGCCGAGCTTTCGGCCGCGCCCGGCGCGCGCGATCCGGCCGCCTGGGCCGTGGCCCAGATGAATCTGGCCCGTCTCTACGAGGCGCGGGTCGAGATCACCGGTCGCGACGATGGCCGCCTGGCTCGGGCCGGGGCGGCGCTGTCCTGCGCCTTCGACGTCTTTTCGGAGCTGGGCCTGCGCTCGCTGACCGAGTTGGCGGCACAGGGCCTGCAACGTCTGAAGCAGGCCCAGGCCGCCTGATCCGAAACGGAACACTTCGTTCCAAGAAAGAGAGGCGGCTCGAGGGCCGCCGAAAAAGATAAAGTAAGGGATGAACTCGTGATCGTTTCGCTCGCTCTCGCCGCCGTCGTCGCCAACGCCGCGCCGGCCAAGGCCCAGTCGGACCTGCTGACCCCCGTTTCCGAGCCGCGCGTCGCCGTCGCCCTTCTGAACTGCCTGGTCAAGCAAGACGGCCACCTGACCGCCTGCACCGTCCAGGACGAGAGCCCCAACGACCTCGGCGTCGGTCAGGCCGCTCTGAGCATGGCCTCGCAAGTCCAGGTCGATCTGTTGGGCCCCGACGGCAAGAGCCGCGCCGGCTCGTACATCCAGGTCCCGGTGCGCATCCGCATCCGCTGAGGCGAGCTGACGGTGGCGAAATCCACTGGCCTGTTGGCCGCGTTGGCATCGCTCGCCGTGGTCGCTCCCGCGGCCGCGCGGGAGCCGGAAACGCTTCTGGCTCGCGCGCTGTCGTGCCGGCTCTCCGAGGGCGAGGTCGCGACCTTGATGAGCGCCGCCGCGATCGCTCACCCCGGAATGAAGGCGCCAGTCCAATCTCTGGCGGCGCCGTCGGGCGACCTCTATCGCTTGGCTGCGCCCGTAAGCGCCCTCGGCTATTCAGCCTCGGACATCTATGTTGCTCCGGGCCGGATCCTGATGGCCGTTTCGGGACAGACGAAGACCGCCGTGTCCGCCAGGCTCGAACTGACGCCCGAGTCCTACGGGCCGGACGCGCGTCGGTTGGGTGGCGGGCGCACGCTCATCGCCTACCAGCTTCATCAGGCCCCGCTGACGGATAAGGTGCTGGTCGGCTGCGCCTATGACGACCCGGCCGCCTTGGCGTGGCTCGGCCAGGATATGATGGGATTCTGAGGCGAGACCCGCCCCCGCGACCCACCGTCGCGCCCCACGTTTCTGACCCTCCGGGTAACAACTCCTAACGCCTCGTTAACCATATTCGCCCCATCTTCCGGCCACGAAACAAGCGGCCAGTACGGCCGATTCCGACGAGGCTTTGCATGACGGGCGCCGAGGTTCTTGATGTCGGCCGGGACGCGATCTGGCTGACGCTTAAGCTTTGCGCGCCGTGCCTGCTCGTTGGCCTGGTGATCGGCGTGGCCATCGGCCTGTTCCAGGCCCTGACCCAGATCCAGGAACAGACCCTGGTCTATGCGCCCAAGATCGTCGCCATCTTCGTGTCGCTGCTGATCTTCCTGCCGATGATGGGCGCGCTGATGAGCGGTTTCATGCGCCAGATCGCCGCCCGGATCGCGGGCCTTTAGGGAAGGGCGGGGGACCACGCGGGTGAACGCCTTCGCCACGGCATTCCAGGTCTATGTCGCCGCCCTCGTGTTCTCACGGGTGGGGGCCATGGTCATGACCATGCCGGGCATCGGCGAGCAGTCGGTGCCGCCGCGCATCCGCCTGTCGTTCGCCCTGCTGATGGCCCTGATCCTGGGGCCCCTGGTGGCCGACACCGTGCCGCCGATCCCGAGCACCCTGGGCGGTCTTGTCGGCGCGGTGATCCACGAGATCCTGATCGGTCTGATGGTCGGCTCGGTGCTGCGGCTGTTCATGTCGTCGCTGACCACGGCCGGCGAAATCATCTCGATGCAGACCACCCTGTCCTTCGCCCAGTCCGTGAACCCCTCGATGCAGGGTTCGAGCACGGCGGTGGCCACGTTCCTGTCGATGCTGGGCCTGACCCTGATCATGGCCACGGGCCTGCATCACCTGTTCATCGGCGCGATCGTCAAGTCCTACGCCCTGTTCCCGTTCACCCGCCCCGTGCCCGTCAACGACGCCGTCACCCTGGCGGTGCGGACGGTGGCGCAGTCGTTCACCCTGGGCGTCCAACTGGCCGCGCCGGTGATCGTGTTCTCTCTGGTCTTCAACCTGGCCACGGGCCTGGTCGGCCGGGTCATGCCCGCCTTCCAGATCTTCATGGTGGCCTCGCCGCTCAGCGTGATCCTGGGCCTGTCTCTTCTGGCCTTGTCGCTGGGCGGCATCGCCATGGTCTGGACCGACCGCTACGCCGAACTCCTGCGGATCTTCAGCTAGGGGCGGGGCATGGCGGACGATACGGATCCCGAGTCGAAAACAGAAGAACCGTCAGCCAAGAAGCTGTCGGACGCCCGCGCCAAGGGCGACGTCGTCAAGTCGGCGGACATCCCGCAGCTGGCCTCCCTGGCCGGCGCGGTGTCGGTCATCCTGATCGCCGGCGGCTGGCTGACCCGCGACCTGATGGCCGCGCTGTATCCGTTCATCGCCCACGCCGGCACGATCGACCTGTCCAGCGGCGGCGCTATGGTGGTGATGAAGCAGGCGACCCTGGCCGCCCTGCCGCCTCTGGTGCTGGTGATGATCGTCACCGCCGTGCTGGGCGTGGTCGCCAATGTCGCCCAGACCGGCTTCATGCTGACGCCGGACAAGCTGAAGCCCGACTTCAACAAGCTGGACTTGCTGAAGGGCCTGACCCGCATCTTCGGCATGGACGGCTTCATCCAGTTCGCCAAGTCGGTCGTGAAGATCGGCGTCACGGGCCTGATCGCCTGGATGGTGCTGAAGCCCAATGTCGGCGAGGTGCGCAACCTGGTCGGCATGGACGTGGGCCTGATGATCCCCGAGGCGCTGAAGCTGTCCAAGAAGCTGCTGATCATGGTGATCATCTTCCTGGTCGCCACGGCCGCCTTCGACTGGTTCGTCCAGCGCCAGCGGTTCATGAACCGCATGCGCATGACCCTCCAGGAGGTCAAGGAAGAGTTCAAGCAGTCGGACGGCGATCCGCACATCAAGGGCAAGCGCCGCCAGATCCAGATGCAGCGCTCCCGCCAGCGGATGATGCAGGCGGTCCCGAAGGCGACCGTGGTCGTCATGAACCCGACCCACTACGCCGTCGCGCTGAAGTACGAGCCCGGCGAGACGCCCGCGCCGCTGTGCGTGGCCAAGGGTGTCGACGAACTGGCCCTGAAGATCCGCGCGATCGCCGAGGAGCATGGCGTTCCGGTCCTGGAGGATCCGCCTCTGGCCCGCGCCCTGCACGCCAGCGTCGAGGTCGACGAAGAGATTCCCGTCGAGCACTTCGAGGCGGTCGCCAAGGTCATCAGCTTCATCATGAACGGCAAGAAGCCGCAGGCTCGCGGCGGGCAGCGCGCGCGTCCGTTCTGACACAAATCGCAAGCAACTGACCTATCGCTCGGGAAAGGCTATTGTTTCCGCGAGTGCCGGTGAGTCGCAGCCTTGCCGTAACAAAGGTAACAATGCCGCCCATGGCCGATTTCCAGCTCCAGGACAAAGCTTCGACCGACGCCCCGCGTCGGCGCTTCGATCCGTGGCTGTGGGGCGCGGCGGTGTTTTTCGTGGCCGCGGCGGCTTTCTCGGCCGCTCCAGCGCTGAAGGCCGGGCCGACGACGCTGGCGGGCCTCCTGCTGCTGCTGGGCGTGGCGGGGGTGTCGGTGCTGGGCCTGGTGGCCATCAGGGGCTCGGGCGCAGTCGTCAGCGACGCTGACCAAGCCGAGGGCTTCATCGAGGCGCTGAGCGAGCCGGCCGCCCTGGTCGCCGCCGACGGCCGCGTCCTGGCCGCCAACCCCGCCTGGCGCGGGATGATGGGCGAGCAGCGCCGCCTGCCCAAGGGCGTGGCCGGCTCCAGTCTGTTCGCGGCCCTGGTCCAGGCCCGCAGGGGCGAGATGGCCGAGGGAACCCTCAGCGCCGGCGGCGTCGACCACATGGCCAAGGTCTCGCGGCTGGCCGGCGGTCGCCTGCTCATCCGCCTGACCCCGATCGCCGCGCCGACGCCCGTCACCGAGATCGCGGCCCCCGCGCCCGTGGCCGAGCGCACCGCCGCGCCGCAGACCTCGCTGGACGCCTTTGCCGGCGCCTCGCCGTTCGGCGCGGCCCTGCTGGAAGGGCTGGAGCCGTTCAAGTCGCGGATCCTGGAGGCCAATCCGGCCCTGACGACCATGACGGGCGCCCGGGCGGGCGGCGTGTTCGGCGACCTGATCGATCCGGCCTCGCGCGCCGAGGCCGAGACGCGCCTGAACGAGGGGCGCGCCGGTCCGTTCGAGGTGCGCCTGGCTCGCGATCCCAGCCGTATCGCCCACCTCTATCTCTATCGCGCCGACGGCCGCGTCGTGGCCTACATGATCGACGTCTCGGAGCAGAAGCAGATCGAGCTGCAACTGGCCCAGGCCCAGAAGATGCAGGCGATCGGCCAGCTGGCCGGCGGCGTGGCCCACGACTTCAACAACCTGCTGACCGCCATCCAGCTGCGCCTGGACGAACTGCTGCACCGTCACCCGGTCGGGGACCCGTCCTACGAGGGCCTGAACGAGATCCGCCAGACGGGCGTGCGCGCCGCCGACCTGGTGCGCAAGCTGCTGGCCTTCTCGCGCAAGCAGACGGTCCAGCGCGAAGTGCTGGACCTGGGCGAGCTGATCAGCGAGTTCGAGGTCCTGCTGCGTCGCCTGCTGAGGGAAGACGTCAAGCTGATCACCGACTATGGCCGCGACCTGCCGCAGGTGCGGGCCGACAAGAGCCAGCTGGAGACGGCGGTGATGAACCTGGCCGTCAACGCCCGCGACGCCGTGCGCGCGGCCAAGGGCGGCGGCATCGTGCGCATCCGCACCGCTCGCCTGACCCGTGACGAGGCCATCGGCCTGGGCTTCCCGGCCGCCGAGAGCGACTGCGCCTTCATCGAGGTCAGCGACGACGGTCCTGGCATCCCGCCCGACGTCATGGGCAAGATCTTCGACCCGTTCTTCACCACCAAGCCGGTCGGCGAGGGCACGGGCCTGGGCCTGGCCACGGTCTACGGCATCGTCAAGCAGAGCGACGGCTGGATCCACGTCCACAGCCGTCCGGGGGAGGGCGCGGCCTTCCGCATCTTCCTGCCGATCTACGAGGCGCCGGCGGGCGTCATCGCCGCCCAGCAGGCCGCCGCCGCCGAGCCGGTCAAGCCGCGCGCCGCCCGCGACCTGTCGGGCGCCGGCCGCATCCTGTTCGTCGAGGACGAGGACGCCGTGCGCAGCGTCGCGGCCCGCCTGCTGCGCGCCCGCGGCTATGAGGTGCTGGAGGCGGCCGACGGCGAGGAGGCGCTGGTCATCGCCGAGGAGAACGCTGGCACTATCGATCTGCTGATCTCCGACGTGATCATGCCCGGCATCGATGGCCCCACCTTGCTGAAGAAGGCGCGCGGCTATCTGGGGACCGCGCCGGTCATGTTCATCTCCGGCTATGCCGAGGCCGAGTTCAGCGACTTGCTGGAAGGCGAGACGGGCGTGACCTTCCTGCCCAAGCCGATCGACATCAAGACCCTGGCCGAGCGCGTCAAGCAGCAGCTGCAGGCGGCCTAAACGGTGCTGACCCGGCGCGCCGCCACGGGCCTGGGCCTGGCGTTCGTCGCCGCGCCGTCCCTGGCCGCCGGCCCGACGGTCCCGCGCTGGGGCGTCCATGAGATCGTGCTGAGGGCCAAGGCCCCCGTCGATCCGTCCGACGTCGCCTTGACCGCCATCTTCACCGACGGCGCGACCTCGCTGAAGGTTCGGGGTTTCCATGACGGCGACGGAACTTGGCGCATCCGTTTCAGCCCGCCGACGGAAGGAATCTGGCGCTGGCGGACGACCAGCCCGGTCAGGGCGCTGAGCGGGCAGGCGGGCGCCGTCACGGCGGTCGCGCCGCGTCCCGGCGACCATGGCCCGCTCACGGTTGTCGCCGGCTACCACTTCGCCCACGCCGACGGGACGCCGTTCCGCCAGGTCGGCACCACGGCCTATTCCTGGGCCCAGCAGAGCGACGCCCTGTGCGACCAGACCCTGGCCACGTTGAAGGCCTCGCCGTTCAATAAGATCCGCATGTGCGTCTTCCCGAACGTGGCGGGCGAGCCGATCTTCCCGTTCGAGAGCGCCGGTCGGGGCTGGGACTACGACCGCCCGAACCCCGCCTATTTCCAACGCCTGGAGGACCGCGTCCGGCGGCTCGCCGAGATCGGGATCCAGGCCGACCTGATCCTGTTCCACCCCTATGACGACAAGACCGGCTGGCACGCCATGACGCCGGCGCAAGACGACCGCTACGTTCGTTACATGGTCGCCCGCTTCGCCAGCTTCCCGAACGTGTGGTGGTCGTTGGCCAACGAGTGGGACCTGGTCAAGGCCAAGTCCACCGCCGACTTCGAGCGCATCGGCCGGTTGATCCAGGCTGAGGATCCGTACGGCCGGCTCTGCTCGATCCACAACTGGCGCGACCTCTATGACAACGGCCGGCCGTGGATCAGCCACGCCAGCATCCAGAACGGCTCGGCGGTGATGGACGACAGCCGCGCCCAGATCTTCCGCGATGTCTGGAAGAAGCCGGTGATCTTCGACGAGGTCCGCTACGAGGGAGACCTGAGCCAGCGCTGGGGCGATCTCAGCGCCGAGAACCTGGTCCAGCGCTTCTGGCACGGGCTGGTCGCCGGGACCTATGTCGGCCACGGCGAGGTCTTCAAGGACGGCGTGCGCTGGACGGCCAAGGGCGGCCGGTTCGCCGGCCGCAGCGTTCCGCGCCTGGCTTTCCTGAAGGCGGTGATGGAGGCCGGGCCCACGCCGGGCCTCGACCCGATCGACCGCACCTGGGATCAGCACCTCGGCGGCAGGGCCGGCTCCTACTACCTGCGCTATTTTGGCGAGGCCGCGCCGACACTGTGGGCGCTCGACCTGCCCAAGGACGAGCTGATGGGCGGCGAGCGCTTCCGGGTCGATGTGCTGGACACCTGGAACATGACGGTGAGCCCGATCGAGGGCGAGTTCGTCATGACCAAGAAGGACGCCTACTACCTGCACGATCCCGAGCGGCCGACCGTGGCGCTGCCGGGCCGGCCGTGGATGGCGGTGCGGGTGGTTCGCGTCTAGTTCGTCTGGCGAAACAATCGGCCTTTATCTTCGAAATTCCCGAATAGGGCGGGGCCGGTAGGCTCGGGCCATGTTCGACACCTCCACCGCCCCCTGCGAAGCCCTCCCGACCGCGGTCGCCGACTACGCCCAGGCTCTCCGCACCGGCGACGTCGGCCAGGTCGTGGCCCGCGTCCAGCCCTCGACCGTGGTCTACGCGATGGAAGGGGCGGAGATCGCCGGCCAGACCCGCGCCGCCTGGAAGGCCGCGCCCGCCCAGCCCACGCCGGACCTAGAAACGGAGATTGTCAGCGCGGGCGCGCGTACGGCGCTCGTCACGGCGCGGTGGACGCAAGACGGGCAAGCCCGGCGCGACTACGCCCTCTGGGCCCGCCTGGCATGCCGCTGGCGCATCGTCGGCCGGGTGGTCGGTCCCGACAGCCCGCCGGACGCTTCGGCGGCCGAGAGCGTGCGGATTGCGGTGGACCTAAAGCTCCAGGCCGACGTCGGCTGGGATCCGGCGGCGCTGGCCCAGGCGGTCGAACCCCGCGCGCTGGTCATGACGTTGGAGGACGAGCAGCTCGTCGCGGCTTCCGTGGCCGAGTGGCAGGCCCGCTATGCGGCAAGAGCAAGGACACACTATCCGTCGAAGCAGACGGTGCTCTCGCGCGCCGAGCAGGGACGGGGCGCTCTGGGCGCGGCGACCTGGACGTTCAGAAGCGCGTCGGGTGCGACCTATGCCGATCGCGCCGTGCTGCTGCGCACGGCCCAGGGCTGGCGAATACTGGCCCTGCTGTGGGTGCGCGAGGACTAGATTTCAGGAGAGCCGGGCCTTGGCTTCCGGCGGGGCGACCTGGTCGAACAGAATCCGCAGGTGCTGGTCCTTGGCGTGGTCGTTGTGCAGCTCCCACGACAGCGAGACGGGCAGGCGCAGGCGGCCGCCGTCGGGCAGGCGGGCGATCAGCACGCGCCAGGAAAAGCCCTCGCCGGGATCGCCCAGCGGATCCTTGAACTCGACCGGGGCCGGATCGCGAAGACGGAACAGGCGCTCGGGGTTCGCCTCGAACCAGGCGCGGTCGGCCTCGGCGGTGGGATCCTTCACGGGGACGATCTTGGCGGTGACTTTGCGAACCATGGCCGCGTCCTAGCACCGCCCGGCGCGAATTCCCATGTTCGAGACATGAGCAACCCGATCAAGCGCGTGAAGGCCGACTGGCGCGAGGTGGTGCTGGTGTGCCGCAAGTGCTCGAGGAAGCTCAAGGGCGGCGGCTTCGGTGAAAACGGCGACCAGAAGCTGGCCAAGGCGCTGCGCAGGGCCATCGGCGTCAAGGGCAAGGGGCGCAAGGCCAAGGCGGCGGTGATCGAGGTCGGCTGCCTGGACGTCTGTCCGAAGGACGCGGTGGTCGTCTTGAGGGCCTCGCGCCCAGGAGACTGGGCGGTGGCGCCGCGCGCGACCCCCGTGGCGCGCGTGATGGAGCAGCTGGGATTGGACAACGCCTGACCCGCCGCCCCGGCGGCCGCCTCTTCCGTCGAGGAAGAGGGACCGCGTTTCTTCAGCCGATCTGATCGATGACGATGTCGCGCAGTTGGGCGCGGGTGAGACCCGGCCAGACCCAATCGGACGCGGCGCGCGGCGTCGGCGGAACCGGGTTGCGCGAAGGGGAGAGGGCGCGCGGCTCATGCCGACGAACGGCGGCCTCGCGAGTGACGGTGGTTTTCATAGGATTCCAGACAGAGGTCGAGCATGTCGCCGGACCCCAAGAGCTTAAGAGGTGAAGCATAACGCCCTGAAACCGTCTGAGACGGCGCATGACGGGCGATGGAAAGCTGGGTGCGCCAAGCCCTCGGGCTCGAAGCGGTCAACGCTTTCCTGACTACCATATGGTGACGCGTGTGTCGCGTTCAACCGCTGCGGCGCGTGGCCACAGGAAGGGCGGCGCTCGCGCCTCCTACCGCCGCCGTTCCATCACCACGATCAGCGAGCCCTTGTAGGCGGTGTGCGCCGCGATCGTGAACCCGACCTTGGCCGCCAGGGCCAGGGAGGCGGCGTTGTCGGCGTCGATGATGCAGGGGACGACCTCGGGCGCCTGGGCCTGGTCGATCCAGGCGAGGCCCGCGCGGACCGCTTCGGTCCCGAAACCCTGGCCGTGCGCCCACGCCGCCAACACCCAGCCCATCTCGGGCAGTCCGATCAGGCTGGGCTGCACGTCGCGGTGCAGGTCGGCGAAGCCGACCACCCCCACATAGCGGCCCGTCGAGGTCTCGCGCACAGACCAATAGCCATAACCCAGCAGCTCCCACAGGCCCCGGTCGCGCAGCAGGCGGCCCCAGGTCTCCTCCTCGGTGAAGGCGCGGCCGCCGACGTGGCGGACCACCACGGGATCGGCCCACATGGCTCGGCTGTCCTCGAAGTCCGAAAGTGTCGGCGCGCTGAGGGTGAGGCGGGCGGTGGTCAGGGTCGGGACGGGCATCGGCGTTCGGGTTTGCGACAGAGACGCCGGGCAAGCTACACGGGCCTGCCCATGAGGGAAGACCATGACGAGCCCTACCGACGCCATCGCCGCTCGGCGCAAGCTGACCAACAAGTTGATCGCCGCCAAGGACGCCGCGCGCCTGCGGCCGTTCTTCGACCCGCGCGTGACCCTGATCGCCGGCGACGGCTCGCTGCTGCTCGGAGCCGAGGACGTGCTGACCGCCTTCGCCGGCCAGTTCGCCGATCGCGGCTTCGTCGCCTACGTCCGCACGACCGAACAGATCGAGCTGAACGCCGAAGGGACCCGCGCCGCCGAGCGCGGCCGCTGGGTGGGATCCTGGAAGGACGCCCCCGAGCAGTCGGGGACCTACCTGGCCACCTGGAAGAAGGTCACCGGCCAATGGGTGATCGAGAACGAGCTGTTCGTGACCCTGGCTTGATCGCCGGGACTGGATTTCGTCGCATGACTCGGAATTAATTTCGCCAACTCGGGCGGCGGCCTTACGCCTTCGTCCTCGAATTAGGGCCTGGGAGGGAAAGCCTTGCTCAATCGTCGCCATATGATGTTCGCCACCGCCGCCGCCGGCTTCGCGGCCACGGGTGGTTTGCCGTCGCTGGTCCAGGCCCGCGAGGGCGAGGTCGCCAAGCTGAACGCGCTGTTCGACGACATCATGGCCAAGCAGCTGCGCCAGTCGCCGGAGACGGCTACGGGCCTGGGCCTGGATACGGGCGAGCTGGCCTGGACCAAGGGCGTGCTCAGCGACCGCTCGTTCGCCGCCATCGAGGCCGGCAAGGTCCAGACCGCCCAGCAGCTGGCCGCCCTGCGCTCGATCGATCGCCGCGCCCTGAAGGGCATGGACGCGGCCAACTACGACACCGTCGAGTTCGTGCTGGCGGTCCAGGACGAAGGCAACAAGAAGTTCAGCTATGGCGGCGGCGGCTCGGGTGCGCCGTACGTGCTGAGCCAGCTGACCGGCAGCTACCAGTCGATGCCCGACTTCCTCGACACCCAGCACAGCATCGAGACCAAGGCCGACGCCGACGCCTACCTGTCGCGGATGGAGGGCTTCGCCCGCCTGATGGACCAGGAGACGGCGATCGCCAAGCAGGACATGGCCGACGGCGTGATCCCGCCCGACTTCATCATCGACAAGGCCCTGATCCAGATGAAGGCCTTCGCCGGCACGCCCACGGCCGACGCGCCGCTGGTCAAGTCGATCGCCCGCCGGACCAAGGAAAAGAACATCGCCGGCGACTGGGCCGCCGAGGCCTCCAAGATCTACGAAGGCTCGGTGCTGCCCGCGTTGAAGCGCCAGATCGCTTTGCTGGAAAGCGTGCGCGGCCAGGCCGTGCACGATGCGGGCTGCTGGCGCCTGAAGGACGGCGGCGACTACTACGCCACCTCGCTGAAGAACTACACGACGTCGGACCTGAAGCCCGAGGAGATCCACCAGCTGGGCCTCGATCTGGTCAAGTCGATCTCGGCCGAGGCCGACAAGCTGTTCAAGAGCATCGGCATGACCAAGGGCACGGTCGGCCAGCGCATGGCCGAGCTGGGCAAGGACATCTATCCCAACACCGACGAGGCCAAGGAACAGCTGATCAAGGACCTGAACGTCAAGGCGGCGTGGATCCAGAAGCAGCTGCCGGCCTATTTCGGCGCCCTGCCCAAGGCCCCCCTGGAGATCCGCCGCGTGCCCAAGGCCATCGAGGCCGGCGCCCCGGGCGGCTACTACAATTCGCCCTCGCTGGACGGCAAGCGGCCTGGCATCTACTGGATCAACCTGCGCGACACGGCCGAGCAGGCCAAGTACACCCTGACCACCCTGACGGTGCACGAGGGCGTCCCGGGCCACCACCTGCAGCTGTCGATCTCGAACGAGGCCAAGGGCCTGCCGATGATCCGCAAGATCATCGGCTTCTCGGGCTACACCGAGGGCTGGGCGCTTTATTCCGAGCAGCTGGCCGTCGAGATGGGCATCTACAAGACCGACCCGCGCGGCCACATCGGCATGCTGCACGACGCCCTGTTCCGCGCCGTGCGCCTGGTGGTCGACACCGGCATGCATCACAAGAAGTGGAGCCGCGAGCAGGCGGTGAAGTACATGGCCGAGACCATGGGCGACGAGGAGAGCGGCACGATCACCGAGATCGAGCGCTACGTCGTGTGGCCGGGCCAGGCCTGCAGCTACATGATTGGCAAGATCGTCTGGCTGCGCGCCCGGGCCAAGGCCCAGAAGGCGCTGGGCAAGAAGTTCGACATCCGCGAGTTCCACGACGCGGGCCTGCTCTCGGGCATGACTCCGCTGACCACCCTGGAACGCGTGATCGACGACTATATCGTCAGCAAGGGCGGCAAGGCCTGAGCGGACGCATCTCCTCCCCCGTGACGCGGGGGAGGAGACTGGTTATCCCCAGCTCTCCGCCGCCCCGGCCCGGCGCGCCGCGGCCTTGACCGGCGCGCTGGGGCGCAGGGCGGGCATGGGCTTGTCGGTTGGCTTGCCGTAGAGCCAGCCTTGGGCGAAGTCGACGCCGGCCTGGCGGACGATCTCCTCGACCTCGGCAGTCTCGACCATCTCGGCCACGGTGCGGATCTTGAGGTCGCGGCACAGCTCGACCAGCCGCCGCACCAGCGCCCCGTCACGGCCGTTGTCCGCCAGTTCGCGGACATAGCGGCCGTCGATCTTCACGATATCCAGCTGCAGCTGCTGCAGGTAGGCGAACGACGACGAACCCGCGCCGAAGTCGTCCAGGCAGACCAGCGAGCCCATGGCTCGCAGGCTCTGGATGTGCTGGTTGGCCACGGCCAGGTTGTCGATGGCGCAGGTCTCGGTGATCTCGAAGATCACCCGCCCCTTGGCCTCGTCGTGCTTGGCCAGCAGGCGACCGACATGGTCGACGAAGGTCTCGTTGCCGATCGTGCGGCCCGAGACATTGACCGCCAGGCGCAGCTTCTTTTCCTGGTCGTTGGCCAGCTTCTTGACGACCTGCTCGACGATCGCATGGTCCAGCTCCTCGATCAGGTCGAATTCCTCGGCCATGCGGATCAGGGCGAACGGGCTGCCGCCGTCCTCGAAGCGAACCAGGGCTTCGTGGTGATGCGCCAGGCCGGTGGCCAGCGACACCACCGGCTGGTAGGCCAGGGTGAAGCGGCGCTGGCTGACCGCCACACCCAGCGCTCCGGCGCGCGCCAGGGTGCGCTTCACCGACCTGTTCATCGCCTCCGACAAGGTCATTGGCGGCATGTCCTTCAGGCCTTCGCGCAGGAAGTCGTCGAGGGCGTAGCGCAAGGCGCGGAGCGCACGAGAGCTGCCGCTGCCGGACTCCAGCGGAACCACGTGGGCGCTGGCCTCGGCGCTGACCATGCGGGTCAGGCGCTTGACCATGTTCTCGGGCCGGTCGTCGCGCTGGCGCAGCAGGGCGAAGCGTTCGGACGACAGTCGGGTGGCGGCCGAACCGCCATGCGACTCGGCGCGGATGGCGCTGGCGACCCGAACGTCCAGGGCCTGGGCCTCGCTGGGCGTCAGGCCCTCGCGCATGGCGCCCAGGCCGGCGAATTCGACCATGGCCAGCTCCAACTCCAGCCCGGTGACGCGAGCGGCCTCGAACAGGCCCTGGGCGATGTCGTCGAACGACTCGCGGGGCTGCAACGCACCGGCGGGCAGGGAGGGGCCCGCGGGCTGGGCGGCGGTGGCGGCGCAGGAAATGCGGCCTTCGTTCTCCGGCAGGGCGCGCAGGATCACGCGGACGTGGCGCTCTTCCTTGCCGGCCAGGCGCAGCACGACGGGACCCCGGCGCACGCCATCGTCGGCGCAGCTGATCATGGCCTCCATCAGCGGCCGGTCGTCGGGATGGAACAGGTCCGACCAGGCTTGGCCCATCAGGCCTGACTCGGTCTTGCCCATGACCTTCTGCGCCGCGCCCAGCGCCAGGCGCACGCGACCGCTTTGCAGCTCCACGAGAAGGTCGGCGCTGGCGAACGCCAGGCCCAGAAGGCGACGCGGATCGATCGTCAAGGCGGCAGTCCCCCAAGAAGCGCGGACGCTGGCATGGCGGGACTTAAGGAGCGGTTGCGGCGGCTGGCTTGCGCGGACCCAGATCCGGTTCTGCCCTGCGACATTCCAGCCTACGACAGAAACGGTCGTTTCTTTGCTAGGGAACATCTTGCGAACATGGAACAAAGCATGTACGCCTTAAACATGTTCCACAGGTCGTTGGGACGCGGCGCGGGAAGCGCCGATCGGGCGGCCGGAATCATGGGATAGAGGGCGGATCAACAATGACCAGTCAGGCGGCTTTGAAACTCGTGGGCAAGGAAGAAGGCGACAAGCAACGCGCGCTAGAGGCGGCTCTCGCCCAGATCGACCGCGCGTTCGGCAAGGGCTCGGTGATGAAGCTGGGCGAGAAGGGCAAGGTCGAGATCGAAGCGGTCTCCACCGGGTCGCTCGGCCTGGACATCGCACTGGGCATCGGCGGCCTGCCCAAGGGCCGGATCATCGAAGTCTACGGGCCGGAAAGCTCGGGCAAGACGACCCTGGCCCTTCATGTCGTGGCCGAGGTCCAGAAGGCCGGGGGCACCGCCGCCTTCGTCGACGCCGAGCATGCGCTGGATCCGTCCTACGCCCACAAGCTGGGCGTCAATCTCGACAGCCTCCTGGTCTCGCAGCCCGACAACGGCGAACAGGCCCTGGAAATCACCGACACCCTGGTGCGGTCCGGCGCCATCGACATCGTCGTGATCGACTCGGTCGCGGCCCTGACGCCGAAGGCCGAGATCGAAGGCGAGATGGGCGACAGCCTGCCGGGCCTGCAGGCCCGTCTGATGAGCCAGGCGCTGCGCAAGCTGACTGCCTCGATCAACAAGGCCAACACCATCGTCATCTTCATCAACCAGATCCGTCACAAGATCGGGGTGATGTACGGCAGCCCGGAAACGACCACGGGCGGCAACGCGCTGAAGTTCTACGCCTCGGTGCGTCTGGACATCCGCCGCACGGGCTCGGTGAAGGCTCGTGACGAGATCATTGGCAACAATGTCCGCGTCAAGGTGGTCAAGAACAAGGTGGCCCCGCCGTTCCGCGAGGTCGAGTTCGACATCATGTACGGCGAGGGCATCTCCAAGCTGGGCGAAGTCATCGATCTGGGCGTCAAGGCCGGGATCATCGACAAGGCCGGTTCGTGGTTCTCGTATGGCAGCCAGCGCATCGGCCAGGGCCGCGACAACGTCCGCGAGTTCCTGAAGTCGAACCCCGACGTCGCCGCCGACATCGAAAAGGCCGTCCGCAAGTCGTCGCAGAAGATCGAGGAAGAGCTCCTGGTCGGCGGCCCGGAAGAGGGCGACGAGGACTAGGTCCCAAAGGCTTCACAGGCCTCAAGGTTTCGCGGCCCTCGCCCGGCTTCGGGCGTTCCCCGCCTTCAACACGCCCGCGGCCGGACCGCCGCGAGGGCCGCGATTTCAGGCCGCCTGGACCCCATGCCAGGCGGCCTATTCTTTTGAGCGCGCCCGCTTGAGCCGCCGGGATGACGGCTAGAGTCGAGGGACCATTAATCAGGAGACCTCGGGTCATGAGCGTCATCGAGCTTCCCGCGACGGCGGTCGTCTACGCGTTCACCTGTCCGGCTAACGGCAGCTAAGTTGGCTTCGTGGACGAGGGGCTTGGCCGCTGGCGCTACTTCGAGATCATGGGACGGGGCGACGCCCCTGAACCTGTTGATCGAGCCCTTTTGGCGAACGAGGAACGCCATATTCGGATCAGTCGTCTCGAACGCGAACTTGAAGAAGGGCAGTTCAGGAACTTCGCTGCTCTCCAAGCAATAGGCTTCGGCTTCATGTCGACGCCGCTCTTTTTTGCGCTTGGCGAAGCCCCCATCTCCGAGTCGGTTTCCCCTTCGCGAAAAACCGCGCTATGAGCGCCCGACTCCGGCCGCTCGCCGGTGCCTAGACTTGAGACGCTCATGCCCAGCTTGAACGAGATCCGCAGCACCTTCCTCGACTACTTCGGCAAGGCCGATCACGCCGTGACGCCGTCGGCGCCGCTGGTGCCGCAGAACGATCCGACCCTGCTGTTCGTCAACGCCGGCATGGTGCCGTTCAAGAACGTCTTCACCGGCGCCGAGACGCCCGCCCATCCGCGCGCGGCCAGTTCTCAGAAGTGCGTCCGCGCCGGCGGCAAGCACAACGACCTGGACAATGTCGGCTACACCGCCCGCCACCACACCTTCTTCGAGATGCTGGGCAACTTCTCGTTCGGCGACTATTTCAAGGAACAGGCGATCCACCACGCCTGGACCCTGCTGACCGGCGAATTCAAGCTGCCCAAGGACAAGCTGCTGGTCACGGTCTATCACACCGACGACGAGGCGGCCGACCTCTGGAAGAAGATCGCCGGTCTGGACGACCAGCGCATCATCCGCATCCCGACCAGCGACAACTTCTGGTCCATGGGCGACACCGGTCCCTGCGGTCCGTGTTCGGAAATCTTCTACGACCACGGCGAAGGCATCCCCGGCGGCCCTCCAGGCAGCCCCGATGAAGACGGCGACCGCTTCATCGAGATCTGGAACCTGGTGTTCATGCAGTTCGAGCAGCTGGCTGGCGGCGAACGCGTCTCGCTGCCCAAGCCTTCGATCGACACCGGCATGGGGCTGGAGCGCATCGCCGCCGTGCTGCAGGGCCAGCACGACAATTACGACATCGACCTCTTCAAGACCCTGATCGCCGCCAGCGTCGAGCTGACCGGGGTCAAGGCGGAAGGCTCGCAAGCCCCGTCGCACCGCGTCATCGCCGACCACCTGCGCTCGTCGTCGTTCCTGCTGGCCGATGGCGTCTCGCCGTCCAACGAAGGCCGCGGCTATGTCCTGCGCCGCATCATGCGCCGGGCCATGCGCCACGCCTATCTGTTGGGCGCCAACGAACCCCTGATGCACCGCCTGGCCCCGATCCTGGTCCGCGAAATGGGTCAGGCCTATCCGGAGCTGCGCCGCGCCGAGGCCTCGATCGTCGAGACCCTGCGCCAGGAGGAAGAGCGCTTCCGCACGACCCTGGGCCGCGGCATGGGCCTGTTGGATGAGGCGACCGCCAACCTGTCGGCCGGCGGCGTCCTGGACGGCGAGACCGCCTTCAAGCTGTACGACACCTATGGCTTCCCGCTGGACCTGACCCAGGACGCCGTGCGCGCCAAGGGGTTGACCGTCGACACCGACGGTTTCGACGCGGCCATGGAAAAGCAACGCCAGATGGCGCGCGCCAACTGGGCCGGTTCGGGCCAGCAGGGCGCGGCGGCCGCCTGGTTCGCGATCAAGGAAAAAGCCGGCGCCACCGACTTCGTCGGCTATGAGACCACTGAGGCTACGGGCGTGGTCAAGGCGATCGTCGTCGACGGCGCCGAGGTCGAGAGCGCCCGCGCCGGTCAGACCGTCGAGGTCCTGCTGGATCGCACCAGCTTCTACGCCGAGAGCGGCGGCCAGGCCGGCGACACCGGCGTACTGGAAGCCAATGGCCGCGAGAACCGGGTCATCGACACCCAGAAGCAGGCCGGCGAACTGCACGTGCACCGCGTCGAGCTGTCGGGCGACCTGAAGGTCGGCGACCAGGTCGTGGCTTCGGTCGACGCCGAGCGCCGTCACACCACCCGCTCCAACCATTCGGCGGCCCACCTGGTGCACGCGGCCCTGCACCACGTGCTGGGCCCGCACGTCGCCCAGAAGGGGCAGATGGTCGACGGCGAGCGCATGCGCTTCGACTTCAGCCACGGCGCCCCGCTGACGGCCGAGGAACTGGACAGGATCGAGGCCGAGGTGAATGCGGTCATTCGACAGAACGTCCCGGCCGAGACCAAGGAAATGGCCCCGCAGGAGGCCATCGAGGCCGGCGCCGTGGCCCTGTTCGGCGAAAAGTACGGCGACAGCGTCCGCGTGCTGACCTTGGGCAAGTCGCTGAACGACGAGGCCAAGGCCTATTCGGTCGAGCTCTGCGGCGGCACCCACGTGGCCCGCACCGGCGACATCGCCCTGTTCAAGATCGTCTCGGAGCAGGGCGTCGCCGCCGGCGTGCGCCGCATCGAGGCCCTGACCGGCGAGGCGGCCCGTCGCTTCCTCCTGGACCAGGCCGGCGTGGCCAAGTCGCTGGCCGACCAGTTCAAGACTCCGGTCGCCGAGGTGGGCGCCCGCGTCGACGCGCTGATCGCTGACCGCAAACGCCTGGAGAAGGAGCTGGCCGACGCCAAGAAGCAGCTGGCTCTGGGCGGCGGCGGCGGGGCGGCGGCGGGGCCCGAGGACGTCAACGGCACGGCCCTGATCGCCCGCGTCCTGGACGGCGTCGGCGGCAAGGAGCTGCGCGGCGTCGCCGAGGAGTTCAAGAAGCAGCTGACTTCGGGCGTCGTCGCCCTGGTCGGCACGTCGGACGGCAAGGCCGCCGTGACGGTGGCGGTGACCGCCGACCTGACCGGCAAGTTCAGCGCCGCCGACCTCGCCAAGGCCGCCGTGATCGCCATGGGCGGCCAGGGCGCCGGCGGCAAGGCTGACTTCGCCCAAGGCGGAGCGCCCGACGACAGCAAGGCCCAGGACGGACTGGCGGCGGTCAAGGCGGCCCTGGCGGGCTGATCAGCTCAGGCTGACGAAGAGATGAGGGGACGCCGAGAGGCGTCCCCTTTTTCGTGTCCCGACCGCCAACCGCCAACCGCCTCCCGCAGACCGGGTTATTTGGCGCCGGGCAACTTGACGCCCAGCAGAACCAACCGGTCGCCGGTAATGCCGAACCAATGCGGTACGCCCGCTGGAATGAGGATGACGTCGCCCGGTCCGAGGGTCCTTGTCGCCCCGCTCTCGATCCGGCTTCCCTCGATCAGGCCGGCGTTCTTGGCTTTTGGATCGGCCATCGTCCCGCCTGAAACAAGCGCCCCGTACCCCTCCAGCACGATCGCATACTCCGCTTCGGCGGGATGAACAGCGGGGCGACCAGGCTTCCTCCAGATTTCGATCGCCGCCACGGTCGCACCGTCGCGAACCAGAGGACGCCACATGAACCCTTGATCGGGTTTCATCGCGGCCAGCATGTCCCGCAGCTGCGCCTGGACCTGGGCGCCGCTCGCGAAGCCGGACGGAGCGGCGGCCTCAGCGGGGGGTGTCTGCGCGAAAGCGACGCTGACGCCTGACGCGGCCGCCAGCAGCCATGGCGCCGCACAGATCATGAGGGCTTTGGCCGTCGTCTTCATGGCAATGCTCCCAGGCCGTGAATCGATGAACATGAACGACCGCAGTTGAAGGGCCTGTCGCCGCTGATTCAAGGTCAGCGCTTTGCACGGTCGAGCTGGCTTGACGACGGTCTGGTAATCGGTTCAAGTAAATTACGCGTGTGATTTTATTGTGGGGGCCCATGTTTGGCAAGACCGTGATCCTGGCCGGGCTGATGCTGACGCTGGCCGGCTGCGACCAGAGGGCCACGCAGACCGACGCTGCAAAGCCTTTCGCGCCGCCCTCGTTTTGGCGGGTCGAGGTGGTCGAGGATTCCGGCGGCCAGACCGGCGCGATCGACATCTGCGCCCATCCCGAGCTGATCAGCGGCTTTTCCCGCGTCGAGCCCAGCGTGAACGGCCAGCCGTGCGAGACCTACGGCAAGGTCGCCAAGGACACCGCCGACGAGCATATCGAGCGCTGCGAGGCCGGCGGTCTGCGCTATGGCCTCTACATCACGACGATGCGCAAATCGGCCGACGACTTCACGGTCCGTTTCGCCCTGCAGCCGCTGCAGGCGGCGGGCGGCAAGGTGGTGCAGGCCCGGCGCTATCGCCGCCTGGGCGCATGCCCGGCGGGCTGGAAGCAGGGCGACCAGGGCAAGGCCGGCGGGCCTCCGACGTCCAGCCTGGTGACCGGGCAGGGGCCTGCGACGCGGTAAGGTCAGGTCGGGGACGGCTTTGACCCTCAGCGGTCTTTGGAGCTATTCTGGAGCCTTCCGAACGTGGCGATCGATGAGCTTGGCGATTGTCAGGCGCTCGGAGATGCCGTCTGTTCGGTGCGCTAGCGGCACGTTGATCCGCTCGCCATTCACAAGGCGCAGCGATAGCGGTTCGCTCAAGGGCGCTTCGGTCTCGACTGCTTCCTTCTCTCTGCGAAGAGACTCGGCGTCGAAGCAGCCGCTGTTCTTGATCTCCGTGAAGGGGATGAAGCGGGCCCGCCCATCGGGATCAATCAGCAGACCATCCTTGCAGAATGCGAACGTTCGCCTGCCTTCGGCATCCCAATAACTGGCCACGACCGCCGGACCGGGACTATCGCCGCCAGCCCGCAGGCCAGAGGGATGCCGCAAAAGCCGCCTGAGATAGAGATCGGGGGGAATCGCCATTCTCCGAGCTTAACGCTGCCGGCGTGCGAAAATCGACCTTAGGCGGATCAGATGCTGCCCCTCTGGGAGAGCTGCCGCGGAGCGACTGGGGGCATCTGGGCATAGGCCGCGCTGCCCCTCAGGCCCTCTGGGCCGCCTCCCCCCCAGAGGGGGAGGATCGACACCGCGTGTCCGCATCACCCCGGACGGCCTGCGGCCAACGTCCCTCAGCCCTTCGCCCGCCTGGCCACTCTCGCCTTGCGCTTCTTGGCCCAGATCACCACGCCGGTGACGCTGAGCGCCGCCACCACAAGGCCGGTAAAGGAGATCAGGATCCGGCCCGGCAGTCCCAGGATGCGGCCCGAGTGCAGGGGAAACTGGGCCTGGACGAAGATGTCGGCGGCGGTGCCCTTCCAGGGCAGACGCTCGCCCGCCGGCTGGCCGGTCGCGCTGTCGTAGTAGAGATAGGGCGTGCCCACGCCGGCCGCACCGTGATCGCCGCCGGGCTGGTGGAAGGTCACGCCGTAGATCCCGTAGCCCGGCGCGTAGAAGGCGCCGCCGACCGGATCGGTCCAGCCGCGCTTCTTCGCCTCCGCCTTGGCGGTCGCGATCACCTCGGCATAGGTCTTCTTGGCGACGATCGGCTGATCCAGCGGCGCGGGCGCGCGCAGCTCGAACGGACCGGGCGTGGTCTTCGAGACCTTGGACAGCACCGGATAGAACACCTCGGTGTAAAGGTTCAGCGAGAAGGCCGTGAAGGCCACGGTGAACAGCACGCCCCACAGCCACAGGCCGAAGGCCCTGTGGATGTCGAAATTGATCCGATAGGCGCTGGCCTTGGTCTTGATCTGCCAGGCCGGCCTCCAGCGGCTGGCGAAGCTCTTGCCGCTTTTGGCCGAAGCTCGCGAGGGCAGGGTCAGGTAGAAGCCGGCGAAGCAGTCGATCGTCCAAAGCACGGCGATCACGCCCATCAGCCACACACCCCAGCGATCCACGCCCCACATCGCCGGGATGTGCAGGGTGTAGTGCAGCACGTAAAGGAACGAGACGAAGGTCTCGGTCGTGATCGGCCAGGCCGCGCCCCACTCGCGCCGGCCCAGCTCCGCCCCTGTGGCCGGGTCGATGAAGACCTGGTTGTAGCCCGGCGCATAGAGCTTGCCGGTGGCCGGGTTCGGCTTGGGCGCGACGCCGAAGGCGTAGGCCTCGCCCGGCTCCGGGGCCAGTGGAATGAAGGTGACCTGGACGCGCGGATCGCGGGCTTCGATGATCTGGGCCAACGCCAGCGGCGGCTTAGGCGCGCCTTGGGCGCGGGCGTGCATCAGATGCGGATTGAGCAGGTCGTCCAGCTCGTGATCCCACGAGATGACCGCGCCGGTGAGGCCGGAGACGAACAGGAAGCCGGCGATGAGCAGTCCCACCCAGCGGTGGAGGAAGCCCAGCACGGGGCGGATCGCCAGCCGAGGCAGGTTCGGGCTGGCGCTCTCGGCCACGGCGGGTGGGGTGCGCGCGTCCATCACGGGGTCCTAGAAGGCGTAGTCCAGGCGCAGCGACACGCTGCGCGGCGCGGCGTAGTACGACTGGTTCCACATCAGGCTGGTCAGGTAGGTCTTGTCGGCGGCGTTCTTGACGTTGAGCGTCGCGCGGACCTTCTCCGTCACATCGAGCCCGGCCATCAGGTCCACGATCCCGTAGGCCTTCTGAGTGATCGTCACGACGTCGGCGCCCTGGATGTCGTCCTGCCAGCGCAGCTGGGCGCCCAGGGTCAAGTTGCGCACAGACGGGATGGTGTAGGTGGTCGAGGCCTTCAGCGTCTTGCGCGGAGTGTAGAGGCGGGTCTTGTTCCCGGCGGCGTCCTTGATCGTCAGGTCGGTCCAGCCCACGCTGATGCGCCACTGGTCATTGATCGCGCCGACGGCCTCCAGCTCGTAGCCCTTGGCCTTGGTGTCGACGCCGGCATAGTAACTCTTGCCGTCGGCGAAGGTCCCCGCGAACTCGGCCAGGTTGGCCTGGCGCGAGGTGAAGACCGCGCCGGTCAGGTACAGGCGCTTGTCGAACCACTCGCTCTTGAAGCCGGCCTCGTAGCTCTTGCCGTGGGCCGGATCCAGCGTGCGGTGCGCGACGTCGACCTCCGACTGCGGATTGAAGATGTCGGTGTAGTTCGCATACAGCGACACGTTCGGGTTCAGGTCGAAGACCGCGCCGGCATAGGGGCTGACCTCGCTGTCATCGCGCGGCGTGTCGACCCCGTACGAGAAGCCCTTGGACTTCAGCTTCAGGGCGTTGAAGCCGGCCACCACCTTCAGCCGGTTCGTCACACTGAGGTGGGCGGCGGCGTAGAAGCGGTTCAGGCGGTCCACCTGGTCCGAGGCCAGATAGGCGCCGGGGAAGGTCGGCTCGGCGGGTTGCAGGTGGTTCCAGTCGGTGACCGGGCCGTAGATGATCTTGTCTTGCGAGAAGTCTTCGTACTCGTGGCCGTGAGCGCGCGAGGTCTGGCCGCCGATGACCAGCTGGTGTTCGCGGCCGAACAGCTTGAACGGCCCCGAGGCATAGGCGTCGAGGATGTAGCTCTCGTAGATCGACGGATAGACGCCCGCCATGCCCTCGACGCCCAGGCCGGTGGCCTTGTCAGGGGCGCCATAGGCGTAGAGCAGCTTGGCGTTCTCCTCGAAGCGCTTGTAGGTGCCGATGGTCTTGACCTGCCAGCCGTTGTCGAAGCGCCAGGCCAGTTCGCCAAAGGCGGTCTGGTCGCGGACGTTCCAGTGCGTCCAGTCGGCCGAGGTCGAAGCTGAGCGAGGATAGTCGATCCGCGCGCCGTCACTGTAGACCAGGGGCAGGGCGCCCCAGTTGTTGCCCTTGGCGCGGTTGTCCTGCATCGACCAGCCGACCGTGGCGGTCAGCTTCGGGGTGGCGTCCCAGGACAGCAGGGCGCCGTAGACATTGCGGTTCACCTTGTAGTGGTCCAGATAGCTGTCGGTGTCCTCGTTGGCGTAGATCAGCCGGCCCGCCAGCGTGCCGGAGGCGTTCAGCGGACCCGAGACGTCGGCCTCGAGGCGGTAATCGTTCCAAGAGCCGTACTGCAGGGCGGCCGAGGCTTGGAATGCGTGGGTCGGACGCTTGCGGACGTAGTTGATGGTCGCCGACGGATTGCCCGTGCCGGTCATCATGCTGTTGGCGCCGCGCACGGCCTCGACGCGCTCGAACAGCACGGTGTCCAGCGCGCCGAACTGGATGCCCCAGATCAGCGGCAGGCCCACGCCGTCGATCTGGAAGTTGGTGATGTCGAAGCCGCGCGCGTTGTAATAGGTGCGGTCGGTCTCGACCTTCTCGACGTTGACGCCCGTGACCTGCGCCAGCAGCTGGTTCACGTCGGTCAGGGCGAAGTCCTTGATGCGGTCCTGGTTGACGATCGACACCGACTGGGGGGTTTCGCGCAGGCTCATGTCCAGGCCCGTCACCGCCGAGGTGCGGGTGCGGGCCCCTGTGATCACCACGCCTTCGACCTGGTTGCTGTCCGCCGCGCCGGCGCCCGTCTCGGCCGCATGAACCACGCCGGTAACGCTGGCGCTGGCCAGGGCGGCGCCGGCGAGCAGAAGGGCGCGGAAGGACGGGGACATGCTTGACCTCTATGCGAACGATAATGACTCGCAAGTGCATTATCGGCGAGGGCGAGCAGTGTCAAACACGCGAGCGCTGTTCAGTTCAATTTAGAGGCGTGCCAGCTTTCATCAGCAGCGCCGCCAGAGCCAGGGTCACCAGCGAGAGGGCGGTGGTCAGGGCCACGGTGCGGGCCGCGCCGCGTGCGAAGACTCCGTAGGCGCGGGTCTGGATGAAGACGTTGACCGCCGTAGGCGCGGCCGCCAGCAACGTCGCGCCGGCGCGGAACGCCGGTGGGGCAGGGGTCAGGCCGATGGCCAGCCAGGCCAGCAGCGGGAAGGCGATCAACTTGGCCAGGGGCGCGAGCGAGACCGGCCCCCAGGACGGGGCGGCGTCGCCTTCGGTCTCGCCGAGGCCCAGCGCCGCGCCCAGGGCGACCAGGCCTACAGGGCTGCCCGAGGCGGCGGCCATGCCGACGGCGCGGTCCAGCGGCTCGGGCAAGGCTAGGTCCAGCAGAGCCAGGGCGACGCCGGCCAGGGCGGCGGCTACGACCGGGTTGTGGAAGGCCTGCACCGCCGAGCGCCAGACCGAGCGGCCCGCCGCCCAGCCCAGCAGGCCCACGCCCGTGGCGGCCATGACCACGAAGTCGATCGCCACCACGCCGGCGACCAGGCGGGCGGTCTCGGCCCCCAGCACCGCGCCGGCGATCGGGAAGGCCAGGAAGGCGCTGTTGCCGACGCCCGAGGCCATGCCCGCGCCGGCTCGCTCAGCCTTGCTCCAACCCAGCAGTCGGCCCAGGGCGACCACGGCGGCCACGACCAGCAGGCCCGCGCCGGCATAGGCGGCGAGGCCGAGGACCAGTTCAGGTCCAGGCCGACCGAGACGCGAGAGGGAGTGAATCAGCAGGGCCGGAAACCCGATCCAATAGACATAGGCCGAAAGACCCTGGGTCATCCGCGCATCCAACAGACGCAGGCGGCTGAGCGTCAGGCCCGCGCCGACCAGCAGGAAGAACGGCCAGACCCGGGAAACGACATCGAGAACGAGAGGAAGCACTGAACTCAAGAGCCCTTGGACGTCATCAGCCCTGGCGCTCGTCGCCGGGCAAGCGGATGTGCACCAGCTTCCAGGTGAACAGCGCCCGGCGTTCGAAGGTGAAGATGGTCATCTTGCCGCTGCCGTCCGGACGCTTGACCGCGATGCGCACGCGATTGGGGTCCCAATAGGCGATGCCTGGATAGGGGCCCTTGATGGCGTCCTTCACCTGGCCAGTCATCGAGCCGTCGCGCGACGCGGCGAGCGGCGCCTTGCCGGGCGCGTAGCCACGGGTCAGGGCCGAGACGCCGGCCACGGTCAGATAGCGGTCGACCTTGGGCTCGGGCGGGGCGATTGGCTCGATGGCCTTCTTGAAGACGCTCAGCGGATCGCGCCAGATCGACGGTTTTTCGGGCTGGGCGGCCGGGGCGTCGGCGATCAGCTGGCCGGTCAGGCTGCGGCGGACGGCGGGGAAGTCGACCAGGTCGCCGATCGCCTGCACGTCCTCGTACTGGGCGGCGGCCTTCAGCGCCCGGAAGGCGAACCACGGCGCGGTCGCGAAGGCGGCGGCGAAGACGAAGATCGCCAGCACGATCAGGTCCCAGATCCGCTTCTGCAGGGTCATGCCGCCTCCCCAAAGGTTAACGGGATAGACCAGCTATCGCCATCCGCCGCAAGGGCGCTCGCGCGTCAGGAGCGCTCACCTCGAGGACAGCCGGCGAAAAAGAACGCCGCTTCCGAGGGGCGGAAGCGGCGTGGGAGGAGGATCCGGTCGGGGAGGAGGGCTCGACGACGGATCAGGGGAAGGCGTCCGACAGGGACGACTTGAGTGCGATTGAACGCTTCAGGGTTGCATATGTCAATTGTCGCCTGTGGATTGTTTTTGGGGCGCGACAACCCGCGCCTCGCCTGAGCGCCGTTTGGCTGGTATTGGCGGTTCTCGGGGGACGTCAGTATCGAGAGTAACGACACGTGTTGCGTCGCCCCCTGGCGCGTCTCCGGGCGCTGCCGTTCGCCGCTGTCGCGGCCGCCTTCGTGCTACCCGCCATCGCGCCCGCGGGCGCTCACGCCGCCGATCTCGAAGAGGCGGTGCTGGACGAGCTCAACTACGTCCGGGCCCATCCAGTCGACTACGCCAGCGAACTGCGCCGCGCGCCCGACTGGGCCTTCGAGCAGGAAGAGCCCGGTGCGGTGGAGGAGGCGATCGATTTCCTGGAGCGTCAGCAGCCCCTGGCTCCGCTGAAGGGCGATGCGCGCCTGGACGCCGCGGCGCGTCAGCATGCCCAGCGGCAGGCTGCGCGGGGCGAGGTCGGCCATGGTCCGACGGGCAGCCTGGGCGTGCGCCTGCGCGCGGCTGGCGTGTTCGCGGGCCTTTCGGCCGAGAACATCTCTTACGGGTCCGACGACGCGCGGGCCATCGTGCGCCAGCTGGTCATCGACAGCCGCGTCGCCGGGCGCGGCCATCGGCGCAATATCTTCACGGCCAGCTACAGCGCCGCCGGCGTCGCCTGCGGCGCCCACCGGCAATGGGGCGCCATGTGCGTCATCGACTTCGCCGGAGCGCTGATGGAGCGCGGACGGGCGGAATAAGAAAAACGCCCCGGAGGCGGTCCTCCGGGGCGTTCCTATCGATGGGCCGAAGCCTGAAGTCTTAGGCCATGGCCTTCTTGAGGTTCTCGTCGATCTTGTCGAGGAAGCCTTCGGTCGTCAGCCAGCCTTGCTTGTCGCCGACCAGCAGGGCCAGGTCCTTGGTCATGTAGCCGCTCTCGACGGTGTCGATGCAGACCTTTTCCAGCGTGGCGGCGAACTGGGCCAGCTCGGCGTTGTCGTCCAGCTTGGCGCGGTGGGCCAGGCCACGCGTCCAGGCGAAGATCGAGGCGATCGAATTGGTCGAGGTGCTCTCGCCCTTCTGGTGCTGGCGGTAGTGGCGGGTGACGGTGCCGTGAGCGGCCTCGGCTTCCACCGTCTTGCCGTCCGGGGTCATCAGCACCGAGGTCATCAGGCCCAGCGAGCCGAAGCCCTGGGCGACGATGTCCGACTGCACGTCGCCATCGTAGTTCTTGCAGGCCCAGACGTAGCCGCCCGACCACTTCAGCGCCGAGGCGACCATGTCGTCGATCAGGCGATGCTCGTAGTGGATGCCCTTGGCCTTGAACTGTTCGGCGTATTCGGCGTCGTAGATCTCCTGGAAGATGTCCTTGAAACGGCCGTCATAGGCCTTGAGGATCGTGTTCTTCGTGGAGAGATAAACCGGGTAGCCGCGGTTGAGGCCGTAGGCGAACGAGGCGTGGGCGAAGTCGCGGATCGACTCATCCAGGTTGTACATCGCCATGGCGACGCCGGCGTCCGGAGCCTTGAACACTTCGTGCTCGATGGTCTGGCCGTCTTCGCCGACGAACTTGATCGACAGGGTGCCCTTGCCCGGGAACTTGAAGTCGGTCGCGCGGTACTGGTCGCCGAAGGCGTGACGGCCGACGATGATCGGCTGGGTCCAGCCCGGCACCAGGCGCGGCACATTCTGGCAGATGATCGGCTCGCGGAAGATCACGCCGCCCAGGATGTTGCGGATCGTGCCGTTCGGCGACTTCCACATCTTCTTGAGCTTGAATTCCTCGACGCGGGCTTCGTCCGGCGTGATGGTCGCGCACTTGACGGCGACGCCGTGCTTCTTGGTGGCGTTGGCCGCGTCGATGGTCACCTGGTCGTCGGTGGCGTCGCGGTTCTCGACCGACAGGTCGTAATAGTCCAGTTCCAGATCCAGGTACGGGAAGATCAGCTTGTCCTTGATGAGCTTCCAGATGATCCGGGTCATTTCATCGCCGTCCATGTCGACGACGGGATTGGCGACTTTAATCTTGGCCATTGCGGGGGTGTTCCTCTGGCGGTGGCGCGCCTGCGGCGTTCTGGCGCACAGGGCCAGCACGCGGCGCGGACGGGGAGGCTATAGACTGTTGCGTCGCGACGGAAAAGCCGATCGGTTGGGCGTCGCCAGTAACTTCAGCGTTCGAGCGTAGGGTTTTGGGGACAGCGGCCCGGGGGCGGGGGCCAGGGAGACAACTTGAACAGCAGTCCGGGAGCGATCGCGGGGGTGACCGCGCCGTTGGCGCGGCGGTTGCTGACCATGGTGGCGATCCTGTCGATCGCCGTGACGGGCGTCGCCACGGCGGCCGCCTTTGTTTTCGTGCGGCGAAGCGCGGAAGGCGCCCAGACCCGGCACCTGGCCGAATATGTCGGCGAGCGGGTCAAGACCGAAGACCGCCTGTTCTCCGACTTGGTCAAGGTGCATGACGCCGCGGCCGAGGCCCTGACCCGACGCCTGGCCATGGACGGCGATCCGCAGGTTCACGCTCAGTTCGAACGGCTTTTCCCCGAGAAGGGCGACGGCACCCGGCGATCGGTCCCCGGCCTGTTCGACGGAGCGCGGATCGGCAACCGCTATATCTACGGGGTCGGCGCGTATCTGCCTCAGGCCGATGCGATGAGCTTGGCCGAACAGGAACTGTTCGTGGCCGCGACTGATGTGGTGGCGGCGACCGGCGAGGCCGAGATCCGACACTACGACAACTTCTACTACTTCACGCCGCGCACCCGGTTGGTGATGTTCGGCCCGAACCGCCCGGACCGGCTGATGTTCTACCGGCAGAAGGCGCCGCCGGACCTCAGCATCGCTCACGAGGAGATGACCCTCCTGACCCTGCCGGAGAACAATCCGGACCGGGTGATGAAGTGCACCAAGCTGCGGCGGCTGATCTCGGATCCCAGCGGTCGGGGCCTGAACGCGGCCTGCATGACGCCCTTCTACTACAAGGGCCAGTTCATGGGGGCGTTCGGCACCAGCCTGTCGCTGGACAGCTACCTGCTGCGCGCCGTGGCCGACGCCCTGCCGGGCGGCCGCAACCTGATCGTGGCCGACGACGGCGAGCTGGTGGCCGCCCAAGGCCTGGCGCGCAACGGCGTGGTCGATGTCAGCGTGCTGCGCAAGTTCGAGGCCGACAACGATCTGAAGCGGCTGGTCGAGCATATCCGAAACCAGAGGCGCGACGTCGGCACGGTGCTGTCGCCCCGGGGCGATCGCCTGGTGGCCTATGGCCGCCTGGTCGAGCCGGGCTGGTGGTTCCTGATGACCTTCCCGTCCAGCGACATCGTCTGGTCCTCGCTGAAGACGGCGTCATGGGTGCTGCTGTTCGGCTTCGTCGGGGTGCTGCTGCAGGTGCTGCTGCTGTCGCGCATGACCAACCAGATGGTCGCCGCGCCGCTGGGGGCCCTGGCCGAGGCGCAGGCGCAGGGCGATCCTGGCGCGGCCGAGCCGATCGAGGCGCGGCCGGACGAGATCGGGGCCTTGGCCCGCGCCCTGCGTCGCCAGCGCGATCGCAACGAGGAGCTGAGGCGCTCGCTGGAGGACCGCGTCGCCGCGCGCACCGCCGAACTGGAGCGCGCCAACCAGGCCAAGTCGGTGTTCCTGGCCAACATGTCCCACGAGCTGCGCACGCCGCTCAACGGGGTCATCGCCATCGGCGACCGCCTGGCCGACGAGGAGGACCCCGACGCCCGCCGTGAGTTGGCCGCTCTGGTCTCGTCGTCGGGGCGCCTGCTGGAGCAGGTGCTGGGCGACATCCTGGACGTTTCCAAGATCGAGGCCGGCGAGTTCCAGTTGGCGACCGCGCCGTTCGACCTGACCCAACTGGTGCGCGGCATGGCCGAGCTGCACGCGGCGGCGGCTGAGGCCAAGGCGCTGCACTTCCGCTGGTCGGTCGCGCCCGAGGCGGCTGGGACCTACGACGGCGACGCGGGGCGGATCAGCCAGATCCTTTCGAATCTGCTGGCTAACGCCGTGAAGTTCACGACCCGGGGCGAGGTCCGTCTGGCGGTCGACTGCGTGGGCCAAGCGCTGCGCTTCGTCGTCAGCGACACGGGCGTCGGCTTCGACGACGGCGTGCGCCAGCGCCTGTTCAAGCGTTTCGTCCAAGCCGACCAGTCGATCACCCGCCAGTTCGGCGGCACGGGGCTGGGCCTGTCGATCTGCGCGGCCCTGGCCGAGATGATGGGCGGTCAGATCAGCGCGGACGCCACGCCGGGCGAGGGCGCGCGCTTCGAGGTCATTCTGCCGCTGCGCCGTGTCGCCGACCTGGCGGAGGCCCAGGCCGAAGAGGATCGCGAAATCGCGCTGGAAGGCCTCCGGGTGCTGGTCGCCGAGGACCACCCCACCAACCGCAAGGTCGTCGAGATCGTGCTGGAGCCGTTCGGCGTCGACCTGACGATGGTCGAGGACGGGCAGGCGGCGCTGGATGCGCTGGAGGCCGCCAGCTTCGACGCGGTGCTGATGGACATGCAGATGCCGGTGATGGACGGCCTGTCGGCCACTCGCGCCATCCGGGCTCGCGAGAAGGCGACCGGCGCGGCGCCGATGCTGGTGGTCATGCTGACGGCCAACGCCATGGAGGAACACATCGCCGCCGCCCACGCCGCTGGCGCCGACCTGCACCTGGCCAAGCCGCTGCATCCCGGCCAGCTGTTGGAGGCGTTGGCCAGGGCGCGGCGGGGCTAGAACTCCTCGAGCACTGCGCGGCCGACGTCGGCGACAAGCCGCTCGCGCGTGGCGGCGTCCGCCGTCGAGGCGGTCAGGAAGACGACGAAGGCGATGCGGCGGCCGTCCTTCAGCTCCACGAAGGCGATGGCGTGACTGGTGGGCGAGACCCCCAGGTCGGGCGGCGCCGCGCCGGCGGACTGGATGATCCGGGCGTCCTTGGGCAGGGCCAGCGCCAGGTATCCGGGGTCGCGGCCCAGCAGGCGGGCGGGGTCCGGCTTCTGCACCAGCTCACGATTGATGAAGGCTTCGAGCAGGCGGATCATGCCGACCGGCGTCGTGGTGTCGCGCGGGTCGCCGGCCCGCTTGCGGCCGGCCTCGGCGCGTTGGTCGGCCGGGACGGCGTTGACCGCCGCCCGCCAGGCCGTCTCGCCCTTCCAGGCGGCGCGGAACGAGGGCAGGCCGCGCGCGTCGGTGGCGATCTGGCGGCGATAGCGATCGACGCTGACGTTCGCCAGCCGCTTGACGTCCAGCCAGCCGTTGACGCCGCCGGGGCCGCCGACCCGCTTGGTCAGGAGATCGAGCGCGGTGGTGTCACCCTCGCGGGCCTGGGCCTCCAGTTCTGCGAGGCTCCAGGTCTGGCGCGCGGGCCAGGCGTCGGCCACGGCGCTGGGCGGCGGCGACAGGTCGACATCGCGCACCGGCAGGACCTCGTTCAGCGGCAGGCGGCCCGCTTCGGTCTCGGCCATCACCGTCGCCAGGATCGGGATCCGCGCCGCTCCGCCCAGCGGGAACGGCCGGTCGCCGTTGAACGTCCACAACTGGCGCGTGCCCAGGTCCTCGACCGCCACGCCCAGCACGGCCGGCTGGGCGCGGACTGCGATGGCCTCGATCCGCTTCTGCAGCCGCTTGGGTTTCATGGCCGGCTCTTCCTGACCCAGCATCGGCTTTTCGCCGCAGGCATTCAGCAGGGGCAAGGCGAGAAGGGCGGTCAGGAGGGCGCGGCGGGACATGCCGGCTAAACGCGGCGGCGGCGGTTCGGCTGCTAAAGCTTGCATCCGGCCCGCAGTCGGCGGCAAAGGGGGCGGATGACTGAAGACTTCAAGCCTGTCCCGCCCTGCGTGATCCTGAACGAGCCCCAACTGGCCGAGAACATCGGCTCGGTGGCCCGGGTGATGGCCAATTTCGGGCTCTACGACCTGCGCCTGGTCCGTCCGCGCGACGGCTGGCCGCAAGAGCGGGCCTGGGCCAGCGCCTCGGGCGCCAGCTGGCCTCTGGACGACGCCAAGGTGTTCGACAGCCTGGAGGCGGCGATCGCCGACCTGAAGCTGGTCTACGCCACCACGGCCCGCCCGCGCGAGACGCGCTTGCCGGTCTACACCCCGCGCGAGAGCGCCGGCCACCTGGCCGACGAGGTCGCCCAGGGGCGCGCCGTCGGCCTGCTGTTCGGCGGCGAGCGCGCGGGGCTCGAGACCCACGACATCGCTCTGTGCCAGGCCATCGTCTCGATCCCGATCGACGAGCGCTTCCGTTCGCTGAACCTGGCTCAGGCGGTGTCGATCAACGCCTACGAATGGAAGATGACCCAGGACGACCGGCCCTGGAAGAAGTTCGAACACAATGTCGAAGAGCCCGCCGACCAGGCCGCCATGCTGGGCCTGTACGAGCATCTCGAGACCGAGCTGGACAAGGCCGGCTTCTATCATCCGCCCGAGAAGAAGCCGTCGATGGTGCGCAACCTGCGTGTCCCGCTGGCCCGCGCCCGCCTCAGCGATCAGGAAGTCCGCACCTTCCGGGGCGTGATCACCGCGCTCAGCAAAGGGCGCGGCCGGGTCCTGGCCAAGCTGGCCGAAAAGGCCGCCAAGGACGAGAAATAGGCCCTTAAGGACAGTTCCTCTAAGGGCGCGCGGGCGCGGCGGATTTGACCTCGATCATCCGCCGGCGCGCGGGACGGGCGCACCGTCCTTGGCGTGGTCAAGCCAAGGAGTTGCGGATGACCCCCGATGCAAGAACCCTGATCGTCGTCGCCGACGGCCATCGCGCCCGCCTGCTGGAACAGTTGCGCATCGGCAGCGCGCTGCACGACCGTCCCGAATGGCTGTCGGGCCTGAAGGAGCATCACGAGCACGAGGGGCCCAGTCACATCACCCACTCGGGCGACATGCGCGACCGGGCCGAGAAGGCGTTCCTGCGCGACCTGGCCAAGCGTCTGGACGACCTGAACGCTCGTCACGGCTTCGACCAGGTGATCTTGGTGGCGCCGCCTCGGGCCCTGGGGCACTTGCGTCGCGGGCTGTCGACGGCGGTGGCCCGCAAGGTCATCGGTTCGGACGCCCACGAGCGTGTCGACGCCACCATCATTACCCTGCAGAGCGTGGTCCAGGCCGCGCGCTACGCCAGCGCCGCTTGACCCCGTTGGGGGCGGGGAGAGCCGTGAACTCTCCCCCGTCCCCCTTCGCTTGCGCCGGCCGCCGATCAGGCGTTCACTTCCCCAAAACAAACGTTCGGGGAGGGCGTGATGAACCGTCGGGAATGGCTGGCCATGGCCGGCGCGCTGGGCCTGGCGCCCGCCTTGGCCCGAGCGGGGGAGGGCGATCCGACCGCCGCGCGCGACGCCTGGCTCTACGCCCTGCCGCTGATCGAGATGGCCACGACGCGGGCTCGGCTCCTGAAGACGCCCGGCGCGGCGATCAATACCCTGATCCATACCCGGACGCTCGCGGATCACACGAGCCGGGCCGTGACCACGCCCAACAACGACACGCTCTATTCGTCGGCCTTTGTCGACCTGACCAAAGGCCCGGTCACCCTGACCGTCCCGGCGATGGGCAAGCGCTACTACTCGGTGGCGGTCATGGACATGTTCACCAACAACAACGTGGTGCTGGGGACGCGAACCATCGGCGGGGAAGGCGGGACCTTCACCCTGGCCGGCCCCGGCCAGGCGTCCGGCGGACCCAATCCGGTCCGCATCGCCACCCCGCATGCCTGGTTGCTGATCCGCATCCTGACCGACGGCGGCGAGGACCTGGCCGTCGCCCGCAAGGTGCAGGACGGCTTCGTGGTGAAGGGGCCGCCCGGCGCGCCAGTGGCGACCTACGCCAACCGCGAGGCCAAGCCAGCGGACTATTTCGCCACCGCCCGGGCCCTGCTGGCCAGCGAGCCGCCGCCCGCGACCGACCTGAAGATCCTGCGCCGCACCGCCGCCTTCCTGGGGACGGGGCCGTTCGACGAGGCGGCCGCCGCGGCCGGCGCCGAGCAGGCCCGGATGGTCACCATCTTCGCCAAGGGGCGGCAGACCTTCGTCAATGGCTGGTCCTATCCGCGCGCCAATCTGGGCGACTACGGCCAGGACTATCTCTATCGCGCCATCGTCGCCCTGCAGGGCCTGGGCGCACTGCCGGTCGCCGAGGCCATGTACATGAAGGCGGCGGGCGACGACGGGACGGGGAACTTCACGGGCGATGGCCTCTACCGCCTGACCCTGCCAGCGCAGTTGCCGCTGGACGGCTTCTGGTCGCTGTCGATGTACGAGGCGACTGCCGACGGCCAGTTCTTCTTCACCGACAATCCGATCAAGCGCTACACGATCGGCGATCGTACGCCGGGCCTGGCGCGCAACGCCGACGGTTCGCTGGACCTCTGGATCGGCCGGAGCGATCCCGGCGGCGACAAGTCCGCCAACTGGCTGCCGGCGCCCAAGGCCGGACCGTTCGCCCTGTACCTGCGCGCCTACCTGCCAAGGGCCGAGCTGCTGGGCGGCGCGTTCCGCTTTCCGGCGGTGGCCAAGGTCTAGGCGGCGATGGAGTCGTAGACCACGACCTTGGCCCACAGATGCCCGCAGTCCTTGACGAATTTCAGGTGCAGCGGGTGGTCCTGGTAGGTCTTCTGGTCCTCGACGCTCTTGAAGACCATCAGCTCGGAGACGTCGTAGCTGTTGTCGACGACGTCGCGTTTCGCGGTCGCGCCGGGGACCCCGCCGGGCAGCGGCTGCACCCCCTCGCGGCCGGGCTGGGGTTTGAGCCCCGCAACAAGCTGACCGCCATCGACTCTGGAGCCGGCGTTCTTCAGCCAGAAGAAGACGTGGTGGATCAAGGTCGGGGCTCCTGGAGCGTCGGCCGCCGCGGCCGAGGAGGCGACGCCGGCGGCGAGGCCGCCCGACAGCAGGACGCGACGATCGAAAGACGGCATGGGCGGAAGTCCTTTGGTCTTGAACGGTTCCTGCGCCGCGCACCCTAGGCAAGCTAGCCGGCGACCGCCAGTCGGTGTTCCAGATGCTCGACCAGCAGCCGCACCTTGGCCGGCAGCAGGCGCAGGTGGGGGTAGACCGCCCAGACGCCTTCGTCGGCCGGGCGATGGTCCTCAAGCAGCGGGGCCAGGCGGCCGTCGGCGATGGCGGCGTCGACATAGAAGTTCGGCAGCTGGCAGATCCCCAGGCCCTGCAGCGCCGCGTCCAGCACCGCCTGGCCGCTGTTGCAACGCCAGCGACCCTGCGGCTTGAAGGCGATCTCGCGCTCGCCGTCGGGGCCAAGCTCGCGCAACGGCCAGGTGTCGGACGCGCCCAGCACGCAGGCGTGGCTGGCCAGGTCGGCGATCGTCTGCGGCGCGCCGGCGCGCGCCAAATAGGCCGGCGCGGCGGTCAGCCGGCGGGTGCGCGAGGCCAGCCGCTTGGCGATCAGGCGGCTGTCGGTCAGTCGGCCGAAGCGGATGGCCAGGTCGAAGCCCTCGCTGACGATGTCGCGGACGGCGTCGTGCAGGTCGATCTCGATGGACAGCTTGGGGTGAGCCAGGGCGAAGGCGTTGACGGCCGGGGCGACGAAGCGCTCGCCATAGGCCGTCGAGCAAGTCATGCGCAGCTGTCCCTTCAGTTCGCCGTCGTCCTCGCCGACCACGGCCAGGGCCTCGTCGCGATCCAGGATCAGCTGGCGGCAGGGGGCCAGGAAGGCGCGGCCGGCGTCGGTCAAGCTGACCCGGCGGGTGGTGCGGTACAGCAGGCGGGTCTGCAACCGCTCCTCCAGCGCGGCCACCGCCCGGCTCACGCCCGAGGTCGACAGCCCCAGCCGCCGCGCGGCCTGGGAGAAGCTCTCGGCCTCGGCCGTGGCCACGAATTCGTCGATCCCGTTCCAGCGGCTCATGCGCCAGCGATGCGCCGATTGTTCAATCTGAGCAACAATGTTTTGCGCGCCCGGGGATTATCGCCGCGGCCGGGTCGGCGTACCAAGATCGCGCAAACTCGCTGGAGACCTGACGATGAAGACCCGCGCCGCCGTCGCTTTCGAAGCCAAGAAGCCGCTGGAGATCGTCGAGGTCGACCTGGAAGGGCCCAAGGCCGGCGAGGTCCTGGTCGAGATCAAGGCCACGGGCGTCTGCCACACCGACGCCTACACCCTGGACGGCCTGGACAGCGAAGGGTTGTTCCCCTCGATCCTGGGCCACGAGGGCGCGGGCGTGGTGGTCGAGGTCGGTCCGGGCGTCACCTCGGTGGCCGTCGGCGACCACGTGATCCCGCTCTACACGCCCGAATGCCGCCAGTGCAAAAGCTGCCTCTCGGGCAAGACCAACCTCTGCACGGCGATCCGCGCCACCCAGGGCAAGGGCCTGATGCCGGACGGCACCAGCCGCTTCTCGTACAAGGGCCAGACCATCCACCACTACATGGGCTGCTCGACCTTTTCGAACTACACGGTCCTGCCCGAGATCGCCGTCGCCAAGATCCGCCGCGACGCGCCGTTCAAGACGGCCTGCTACTGCGGCTGCGGCGTGACGACGGGCGTGGGCGCGGTGACCAACACCGCCAAGGTCGAGCCGGGCGCCAACGCCATCGTCTTCGGCCTGGGCGGCATCGGCCTGAATGTCATCCAGGGCCTGAAGCTGGTGGGCGCCAACATGATCGTCGGCGTCGACATCAATCAGGCCCGCGAGGAGTGGGGCCGCAAGTTCGGCATGACCCACTTCGTCAATCCGACGCAGGTCGAGGGCGACCTCGTCCAGCACCTGGTCGCTCTGACCGACGGCGGCGCGGACTACACCTTCGACGCCACCGGCAACACCGGCGTCATGCGCACGGCGCTGGAGGCCTGCCACCGCGGCTGGGGCGAGAGCATCATCATCGGCGTGGCCGAGGCGGGCAAGGAGATCGCCACCCGCCCATTCCAGCTGGTCACCGGCCGCGTCTGGCGCGGCACGGCCTTCGGCGGGGCGCGCGGCCGCACCGACACGCCCAAGATCGTCGACTGGTACATGGACGGGAAGATCCAGATCGACCCGATGATCACCCACGTCCTGCCGCTGGAAGAGATCAACAAGGCCTTCGACCTGATGCATGCGGGCGAGAGCATCCGCACGGTGGTGACGTTCTAGTCCGATGACCGTCGAGACCCTCGCCACTCACCGCGTCAACGGCGGCACGCTGCGCTACTGCCGGCACGCCTCGACCAGCACCGGCACGCCGATGAAGTTCACGGTGTGGGTCCCGGACGGGGACGGGCCGTTCCCTTATCTCGTCTGGCTGTCGGGCCTGACCTGCACCGAGGACAATTTCACGGTGAAGTCGGGGGTGTACGCGCACGCCGCCCGGCACGGGATCGCGATCGTCGCGCCAGACACTTCGCCACGCGGTGAAGGCGTGGCCGACGACCCGACCTACGACCTGGGGCAAGGCGCGGGCTTCTATGTCGACGCCACCCAGGCCCCGTGGGCGCCGCACTTCATGATGGAATCTTATGTCACCGGCGACCTGCTGATGGCCGTCGACGGCGCCTTCCCGCTGGAGCCGGCGCGACGAGGGATCTTTGGTCACTCGATGGGCGGCCATGGGGCGCTGATCCTGGCGCTGCGCCATCCCGGGCTCTTCAAGTCGGTCAGCGCCTTCTCGCCGATCGTCTCGCCGCTGAACTGCCCCTGGGGCGACAAGGCGATGACCGCTTATCTGGGCCCCGACCGCGTCCTGTGGCGGGCCCACGACGCCTGCGCCCTGATCGAGGACGGGGCGGGTGAGACCTTCGACGAGATCCTGATCGACCAGGGCCTGGCCGACAGCTTCCTGGAAAGCCAGTTGAAGCCGGAACTGATCGAAGCCGCCGCCGCCCAGGCCGGCCGCAAGGTCACGGTCCGCCGGCAGGAAGGCTACGACCACAGCTACTTCTTCATCTCGACCTTCATCGGCGAGCATGTGGAGTTTCACGCCGCCCGGCTCTAGCGACTGGACGCTTGCACGTAGAGATTGCATTCTCGCGCCATGCATGTTGGTTATCTCCAGGCGATCGCGAGCTGGATCGTGGATGGCGGTCCAAAGCAGCTTTGGCTGCGGTTCGGCGCGTTGGTCCTGGCGTCGTTCGTCTATGGCCTGGTCATGGACTGGAAGGATGGCGAGCTGTCCGGTTTCTGGTGGGTGGCCCCCACCGGCTTCTCTCTCTTCATGGGCGCGGCGTTCGGGCTGTGGCGCGTCATGGAGCACCGACGGCGTGAGGTGCGCCTGCGCGAGAAGTCGGTGAGGCGGCTGGATCTGGGATAGGCGCAGACGGCCTGCCGACATTGACTCCCCAGGCCCGTTCCCTCATAAGCCACCCCTTCACGCCGCCGGCTCGCCGCGCGGCGCGATGACCTTATGACGGATTGACCCGAAGCCGCCGTTGCGATCGCACCTCTTTCGAGGAGCCGGCCCGGATCGTTAGAAAGAACGACTATGTCGAAGCGCCATAGCGCCAAGTACAAGATCGACCGCCGCATGGGTGAAAACCTGTGGGGCCGTCCGAAGTCCCCGGTCAACTCGCGCTCGTACGGTCCCGGCCAGCACGGCCAGCGCCGCAAGAGCAAGGTTTCGGACTTCGGTCTGCAGCTGCGCGCCAAGCAAAAGCTGAAGGGCTACTACGGTAACCTGACCGAGAAGCAATTCTCGCGCACCTACGAGGAAGCTGCTCGCCGCAAGGGCAACACCTCGGAGAACCTGATCGCTCTGCTCGAGTCGCGCCTGGACGCCATCGTCTATCGCGCCAAGTTCGTGCCGACCGTGTTCGCCGCCCGCCAGTTCGTGAACCACGGCCACGTGACCGTGAACGGCAAGCGCGTGAACATCCCGTCGTACCGCTGCAAGGCCGGCGACGTGATCCAGGTTCGCGAAAAGTCGCGCAACATGGCTCTGGTCCTCGAAGCCGTCGCCTCGAACGAGCGTGACTTCGCCGAGTACGTCTCGGTCGACGCCAAGAGCCTGTCGGCCACCTTCGTCCGCGCTCCGGAACTGTCGGAAGTTCCGTATCCGGTGAAGATGGAACCGAACCTGGTCGTCGAATTCTACGCTTCGTAAGCGTCGGATCCGAACCCAACGGAAAAGGCCCCGGAGCGATCCGGGGCCTTTTTTGTTGCGCCCTTAAGGGCCGAGCGCCCCTTGAAAGCCCTCCGGCCGCATCCCAGGTTAGTCGGGCGGGACCGGGCCCCTCTGGCGAGTGATGCAAGCGCTCGTGATGTCGGACCGCATCGGGTGTTCTCGATGTCACTGGGTCCGGCCGCCTAAAGCCCCCCTCCCTGAAGGCGCCGCCAAAGCATCGAGGACACCCGATCCATCCCTTTGGACCGGAGGTTCGACCATGCCCCTTCTGATGTGCCCCAACTGCGACGGCTCCATGCAGTCCGTGCAGCGCGCCGGCGTCGAGTTCGACATGTGCCCGCGCTGCCGAGGCGTCTGGCTGGACCGGGGCGAGCTGGAAAAGCTGATGGCGTTCGAGCGCGAGGAGACGCAGGCGACCTACAATGCGCCGCGTCCGTACGTTCGGCCCGACCACCATGCTGATCATCACAAGCGCTACGACGACGATGACGACGACCGTTATCGCCGTCACGGCCAGTACGGCCATCAGAAGAAAAAGCGCTTCGACCTGTTCGACATCTTCGACTGATCCCAACCCCACCTAGACCGATGAACCACTTCAAGACCTACATGCTGCTGGCGGGCCTGACGGCCCTTTTCATGGGCGCGGGCTATCTGATCGGCGGGCCGACCGGCATGCTGATCGCCCTGGTGTTCGCGCTGGCCCTGAACGCCTTCTCGTACTGGAACGCCGACAAGATCGTGCTGCGGACCTATGGCGCGCAGGAGGTCGACGAGAGCCATCCCGAGCCGCTGATCCGCAACTATGTCGTCGACGTCGTGGAGATGGCGGCCAAGGCCGGCCTGCCGCGTCCCCGCGTCACGGTGATCGACAGCGACCAGCCCAACGCGTTCGCTACGGGCCGCGACCCGGCCCACGCCGCCGTCGCCGCCACCACGGGCCTGCTGCAACTGCTGACCCGTGACGAGATCCGGGGCGTGATGGCCCACGAACTGGCCCACGTGAAGAACCGCGACACCCTGACCATGACCGTGACGGCGACCATCGCCGGCGCGATCTCGGCCCTGGCCAATTTCGCGTTCCTCTTCGGCGGCTCGCGCGACGAGGACAACCGAGGCGGCCTGATCGGCGCGATCGCCATCGCCATCCTGGCCCCGATCGCCGCCATGTTGGTGCAGATGGCCATCAGCCGCGCCCGCGAGTACGAGGCCGACCGCATCGGCGCCCAGATCGGCGGCGACCCGGCCGCCCTGGCCCGGGCGCTGGAGAAGATCGAGGCCTATGCCCGCGGCGGCTACGTCAATCACGACGCCGAGCGCAATCCGGCCACGGCTCACATGTTCATCATCAATCCGCTGACCGGGAAGGGCGCGGACAATCTGTTCTCGACCCACCCGGCGACCCACAACCGCGTCGAGGCGCTGCTGAAGCTGGGCGTCGGGCAGGGAACGCGGCGGGCGACGGTCCCCGTGTCGGAACCGGCGGTCCGGCCGCCGCCCAGCATGGGGCGTAGTCCGGGGCCGTGGGGCTAGGCTCTAAGGCGCGACCGGCAGCACGGGGTTGTACTCCCAGCTCCAGGGCATGCCGATGTCGCCCAGGGCGGCCTTGACCAGGGGCGGGAAGATCCGCCGTCCGACGCCGCTGTTGCCGAGCAGCACGACGCAGCGTCGGCGCTTCTCGACGCAGATCAGGATGTTGTCGGTGATGTCGTTATGGCCGCCCTTGTAGAAGGCGTGGCCTTGCGGGCCGTCGAACACCACCACGCCGATGCCGGCGGCCAGGCCGATCTTGGCGTTGGCCGGATTGTCCTTGATCAGGAACGGCGGGAACTGGGTCTGGCTGACGATCGGAAAGCTGGGCTTGGCCAGCTCAGCGCGGGCCTTGGCCGACAGGCCCCAGCCCGAGGCCATGGCCGCCGCCAGCTTGCCCATGTCCGCGATCGTGGTGTCCAGCGAGCCAGCCGCCTTGACGCTGGAGCGGTCATCATGCTCCTCCCACTTGCCGCCTTCGTGCTGCCCGTCGGCCAGGTTGCTCTTGAAGTCGTCGCGCCAGATCATGCTGGAGCGGGTCATGCCCAGCGGTTGAAACAGGCGGCGGTTCATCTCGTCGCCGACCTTGAGGCCCAGGCTCTCCTCGATGATGAACTGGGCCAGGTTCACGCCCTCGTTCGAATAGGCATAGCGGCTGCCAGGCTCCAGATTGAAGCGGAACTTGTTCTCCGGGTCGTAGAACCGCTGGTCGGCCAGGCCCGAGCTGTGGGTCAGCAGACGGCGGAGGGTGATCGTCTTCCAGCGCTCGTCGACACCCAGGTCCGCGTATCGGGGATAGTCTGGCAAGGGTTTCGGCAGGACCTCGGCGATCGAGCGGTCCAGGTCGACCTTGCCGTCGTCGACCAGCATCAGCACGTAATAGGCGAAGGTCGCCTTGGTGATCGAGGCCGCGTACATGATCGTGTCGGCCTGCAGCGGATCGCCCTTTTCGTTGCGCACGCCCTTGGCGACGACGTGGGCGACCTTGCCGTTCTCGATGACCGCCATGGCCAGGCCGGGGACCTTGCCGACGGTCATCAGGCGGTCGATCTCGGCGTCGAGTGCCCCGCCTTCGAGTGTCCGGCCGTCGTGGGCGGCCAGCGCGGGCGTGGCGAGCGCGCCGGCCAGGAATGCGGTCAGCAAGGCGAAGCGAAGACTCACGAGACTTTCTCCGGAGGCTGGTCAGGTCGCCAGCGGTGGGCGATCTTCACCGCATGTCGGGCGGTTCGTACAGAGGTCGATGAGCGAGCGGCTTTCACGCAGAGGTTTTGTACTCGCCGGCGCGGCCGTGGCGCTGAGCGGCTGCGCGACCGCGCCGAGACTGAAGGCGGGCCAGACGCTGCCGGAGCTCGAGCCGTTGCTGGCGGCCAGCGCGGACGGGCGGGGGCTGACGATCACGGTGGCCTCTCGCGGCTGCACGCGCCGCGAGGACTTCGTCTTCCGGGTCGAATCGCGAGGGCATGAGCTGGCGGTGGCCTTCGCGCGACGACGGCTGGACATCTGCCGCGCACCGGGCGCCGCGCCCGTCGCCTTGCGCTTCGATTACGCCGAGCTGGGCGTGAAGCCGGGGCAGGACGTGATCATCCTCAATCCTCGGCGGCCCTGAGGCGCGTTGTCGCGGGCGGCGTCTTCGCAAGATTTGCACAAGGGTCCCGCTGCGAAGGTGTGGCATGGCCGTCCGCGCTCACACCCTGTCCGTGCCTCGCCCCGGCAAGATCCTCGAGGGGATCAGCGGCCGTCTGACCTCGGCGGTCGTCGACGCCGTGATCCTGTCCTGCGCGGTTGTCGTGATCTTCCTGCTGATCCTTCCGCTGGATCTGGCCACTCGCCTGCACGAGTTCGGCGAAAAGCACCAGAACTGGGAAGTCGACGAGTTCTTTCTGCTCTGCGTGCTGATGATGGTCGCCGGCATCGTCTATGGCGCGCGGCGCCTGACCGAGACGACGGTCGAGCTACGCCGCCGCCAAGCCGCCGAAGCCCGCGCCCGCACCCAGGCTCTGCACGATCCACTGACGGGCCTGGCCAATCGCCGCAAGCTGAATGAAGCCCTGGCTCTGGCGCTGGGCGCCCGCAAGCCGGCCGGCGCGGTGACCGCCTTGATCCTGATCGACCTGGACCGCTTCAAGCCCATCAACGACCTGCACGGTCACGCCGTCGGCGACGCGGTGCTGAAGGAGGTCGCCCACCGTCTGCGCGCCGTGACCCGCGAGGGTGAAACGGTAGCGCGGCTGGGCGGCGACGAGTTCGCCCTGCTGCTGCCCCAGGTGGTCGGGGCGACCGAGGCTGCGCGTCCGGCGCGGCGCATCCTGCGGGCTCTGCAGGAACCGATCCTTGTGGGCGAACTGGTCTGCCGCCTCAGCGGCAGCCTGGGCGTGGCGGCGACCGACGATCCGTTGCGCGCCGACGACCTGATGCGCCATGCCGACGCGGCCCTGTACGTCGCCAAACGTCAGGGGCGCAACCAACTGCACTTCTTCGCGCCCGAGATGGACGCCGAACTGCAACGCCGCGCCCAGCTGGAATTGGAACTGCGCGAGGGCCTGTCGCGCGGCGAGGTGACGCCCAGCTATCAGCCGCTGGTCGACCTGACCACCGAGACGGTGCTGGGCTACGAGATGCTAGCGCGCTGGACCCGGGCGGACGGGCCGGTGTCGCCTGACGTGTTCATTCCCATCGCCGAGGACGTCGGGCTGATCGGCGACCTGACCCAGGCGCTGCTTCGCCAGGCCTGCCGCGACGCGCGCGATTGGCCGCCCGAGACGGCTCTGTCGATCAACGTCTCGCCGTTGCAGCTGCGCGACGGGGAGTTTCCCGACCTGTTGCTGCGGGTGCTGGACGAGGAGGGCTTCGCGCCCTGGCGACTGGAGGTCGAGATCACCGAAAGCGCCATCGTCGCTGATCTGAAGGCCGCGCGCGACACGTTGCTGAAGCTGAAGGCCCGCGGCGTGCGCATCGCCCTGGACGACTTCGGCACCGGCTATTCCAGCCTGCACCACCTGCGCGAGCTTCCGTTCGACAAGCTGAAGATCGACCGCTCGTTCGTGATGTCCATGCAGTCGTCCGAGGAGAGCCGCAAGATCGTCGACGCGATCGTGGCCATGAGCCGCAGCCTGGGCCTGGTGACCTTGGCCGAGGGCATCGAGAACGAGGCGGACGCCGCGCGGCTGCGCTCGATCGGCTGCCAGATGGGGCAGGGCTATCATTATGGCCGGCCCGCGCCGGCCGGGGTCCACGCCTGAGGTTTCAGCCCTTGGGCGTGAAGCGCTCGATCATCCAGGGCGGCACGCGGGCGGGACGCTTGGCGGCGATGTCTATCAGCACCCAGTCGGTGCGGCTTTGGGCGCACATCTCGCCGTCCGGGCCGTCGATGCGGACATAGCGTTCGAAGCGCGGCCCCTTGAGCTCGCCGACCCAGGTGTGGCCCACCGCGATCTCGCCCAAGAGCAGTTCCCGGCGATAATCGATCTCGTGGCGGCGCGCGACCCAGCTCCAGGGCGCGCGCTGCTCTTCGCTGGCCCAGGCTTCCCAGTGGGCGATGGCCAAGTCCTGGGCCCAGGCCAGGTAGACCACGTTGTTGACGTGGCCGTTGGCGTCGATGTCCGGCGCCTTGGGCTCGAAAGTTAGTGAGTATGCGTCCGGAGGTGGGACGAAGAGGCGGCTCACGCCTGAATGAGGCCCTGCTCGACGAAGAGGGTCTTCAGTTCGCCCGACTGGAACATCTCGCGGACGATGTCGCTTCCGCCCAGGAATTCGCCCTTCACGTACAGCTGCGGGATGGTCGGCCAGTCGGTGAAGGTCTTGATGCCCTGGCGCAGGTCGTCGTCCTGCAGGACGTCGACTCCGACGAACTCGACGCCCAGGTGGTCCAGGATCTGCACGACGACCGACGAGAAGCCGCAACGCGGCTGGTCCGGCACGCCCTTCATGAAGACCACGACCGGGTGCTCGGCGACGGTCTTGGCGATGAAGTCGAGGGCGGGGGAGGAGGCGACGTCGGTCATGGCATTCGTCCTAGGAAGAAGCTTTCAGCTAGGCGCCATGCGGCTCGGGGTCAAGTGCGACCCGCTGCCTTCTCGCGTTCCTGGGCCGAGAAGCGGGCCATCTCGATCTGCGCGCAGACGCCGTTGGGCAGGTCGCGCTCGACCACGGCGGCCAGCCGCTCGACGTCCTGGCGGGTGTCGGCGGTGATGCGCACGGTGGACAGCGAGGGCTCGGTCAGGGCGTAACCCAGGCAGATTTCCTCGCCGCTCCAGCCCTGCGTGTTGTGCAGGAACTCGTAGCCGCCGATGTCGGCCAGCGGATCGGAGCGGCGGCGCCACAGCGACGGCTTGGGCGGAGCCATGTCGCCGCCTTCGCGCAGCGCCTGGGGCCAGAAGTCCTCGCCGATCACGGCGAAGTCGGCATGGGCGGCGCTGCGGATGCGATTGCGCTCGGCCCAGCCGGACGACAGGTTGAACGGCGACGAGATGGCGGTGACCAGGCCGCTCTTCAGCAAGCCGGGGTCGATGTCGCCGCGGCTGGCGACGCCGACGCCTCGCAACGCGCGACTGTGGAACAGCGAGCGCAGGCCGGCGTCGAAGGCGAACGGCAATGCCGGGCCCAGCGGATCGTTGATCAGGGCGAGGTCCAGATAGTCCAGGCCCAGCTTTTCGAAGGCCGAGCCCAGCAGGCTGTCGACCGCCTGCTGGCCCAGGGCGGCCGTATCGCCGCGCACGCGCCAGGTCAGGAACAGCAGGTGGCGCTCCACTGACGCGAAGGCCTCGCCCGCGCCCTGTAACAGCTCGGGGGAGTCGCCCTCGACCTGGAAGCTGTTGATCCCGTTCTCCAGGGCCGTGAAGATCAGGGCGCGCCAGTCGTTGGCCCGCAGACGCGAGCTGTCGGCCAGGCGCAGGGTCAGCGCCGAGACCGCCATGCCGGAGGCGCCGAACGGGCGATAGCGCACGGCTTCTCCTATTCGGCCGGAGCGGCGGTTTCGAGGGCGAGGGCGTGCAGGGTTCCGCCCAGCACATCCGCGAGCGCCTTGTTGACCAGTTGGTGCTGGCGCACGCGCGGCAGGCCCTTGAAGGCCGGCGAGACAATGCGAGCCTTCCAGTGGTCGTTGTCGCCGGCCAGGTCGGTCAGCACGATCTCGGAGTCGGGAAAGGCCGCGGTGAGGCGGGCCTCGAGTTCGGCGTGGGACATGGGCACGGGATGGAGCTCCGATCCTTGGAGGGTCTGTGTGGCCGCGAATCCTTAAGGACGGACGTACGCTGACAGCGTTTGTCATTCGGGACCACGACGGTCTGTCGGAGATTTAATTGAATTCGCCGCGCGGCGCACGGCATGTAGGCGAAATGACCTGTTCTTTCCGCGCCCTGGCGCTAACCGCCGCCGTCCTTTCGGCCATCGCCACGCCCGGCCTGGCTGCCGCGCCGGGCGACAAGGCCCTCGACGACGTCCGCATCCTGTCGGCCGACGACATGCAGGGTCGCGCGCCCGGCACGCCGGGCTCGGAGAAGGCGCGGGCCTACATCCTGTCGCGCTTCGCGCAGATCGGCCTCTCGCCGATCGGCGACGGATTCGAGCAGCCGTTCAGCTACGCCAGGCGCGACGGGACGACGGTGCAGGGGACCAACCTGGTGGCCCGCATCAAGGGGACCGAGAATGGCGGCAAGGCCATGGTCGTCTCGGCCCACTATGACCACCTGGGTGTCCGCGACGGCCAGATCTACAACGGCGCCGACGACAACGCCTCGGGCGTGGCCGGCCTGCTGGCCGTGGCTGAGGCGTTCAAGCGGAGCCCGCCCAAGCATGATGTGATCCTGGCGGTGGTCGACGCCGAGGAGGGTGGCCTGCGCGGCGCCAAGGCCTTCGTCGCCGCCCCTCCGGTTCCGCTGGCCGGCATCGCGTTGAACGTCAATTTCGACATGCTGAGCAAGAACAAGAAGAACGAGCTCTACGCCGCCGGCGCCGCGCCGTTCCCCTATCTCAAGCCGATCCTGGCCAAGGTCGCCACGACCGCGCCGGTCAACCTGAAGCTGGGTCACGACACCGACGTCGACGGCAAGGAGAACAACTGGACCAACCAGTCCGACCACTACGCCTTCGCCGAGAAGGGCGTGCCGTGGGTCTATTTCGGGGTCGAGGATCACCCGGAGTACCACAAGCCGACCGACGACTTCGCGACCGTGCCGCAGGACTTCTTCAAGCGCTCCGTGGCGACCGTGGTGCAGGCCAGCCTGGCGCTGGAGCACGATCTGGACGACGTGGCCAAGGCGTCGGGACGCGCGTTCCAGCGGCCCTAAGCCTTCGGTTTCGCTGTGAATTCATGGCGCGACGAATTGTCGCCCGGCTGGCGGAGGAATGTCATCTCTCCTTAAGTTGGAGGGCGCCATCGTGAGTCCGACAGCAAAGGGAGCCGCGCGATCAACCCGGCCATCGTGAGAGACCGGATCTTCAAGACCGCGCCGACGGTCGGTCTCATCGTGGGCGCAGCCCTGGCGGCCGACTACATCCTGAATGTCCTGATCCTGGGCCAGCCCCAGGACTTCACGCCGCTCACCACCTTCGTCATCGCCGCCGTCGTGGCCTCGCCGCTGGCGTATTGGCTGACCAGCCAGAGGATGCGGGTCGAACAGATGCGCGACGACCTGGCCGCCAGCATCCAGGCCAAGCAGAACGCGATGGAAGAGGCTCAGGACGCTCTGGCCAAGTATCGCGAAGTCGATCGGCTTTACCGCCTGCTGGGCGACAACCTGACCGACCATGTGGCCCTCTGGTCGCCGCAGGGCGAGCGCGTCTACAGCTCGCCCAGCATTACTCGGATCACCGGCTACGGCGCCGAGGAGTTCCTGGCCCTGCCGCCGACCGCCATGGTCAGCGACGCCGACTTCAAGCGCGTCCAGGGCATCATCCGCGGCTTGGAGCCCGGCGGTCCGCCGGCCACCGCCGACTACGAGTGCTTCCGCAAGGACGGCGCGCCGATCTGGCTGGAGAGCGCCTATTCGCGCCTGGGCGACGGCTCGGGCATCCTGCTGGTCACCTCGCGCGACATCACCGAGCGCAAGCGGCTGGAGCTGGACATCGCCAAGGCCCTGGAACTGGCCGAAGCGGCTTCGGCCGCCAAGTCCGACTTCCTGGCCAACATGACCCATGAGCTGCGTACGCCGCTGACGGCGATCATCGGCTTTTCCGAGGTGCTGCGCCGCTCGCGGGGGCTTTCCAAGACCGCCGTGCGCCAGGTCGGCCATATCCTGGACGCCAGCCACACCCTGCTCAGCGTCATCAACGATGTGCTGGACTTCTCGCGACTGGAAGCGGGCGGGTTGGAGCTGGATCCGGGACCGTTCGACCCGGCCGCCATGGCCTCCTCCTGCGCGGCCCTGGTGGAAGAGCGCGCAGCCGCCAAGGGCCTCGAGGTCGTCGTCCGGACGGGAAGGGGTCTCAAGCCGATGAACCTGGATGGGCCGCGACTATCCCAGGTGCTGCTGAACTTCCTCTCCAACGCCGTGAAGTTCACGTCCCACGGCGCGATCACCGTCGCCCTGAGCCAGGTGGTCGAGGGCGATCATGCCGTTCTGCGCGGCGAGGTGATCGACACCGGCATCGGGGTCGCCCCCGAAAGCCGCGAGGCGATTTTCGACCGCTTCTCCCAGGCCGACGCGGCGGTGTCGCGCCGGTTTGGAGGCACGGGCCTGGGCTTGGCCATCTCGCGCCGGATTATCGAGCGCATGAACGGCAGGATCGGCGTCGACAGCGTCGAGGGGCAGGGCTCGACCTTCTGGTTCGAGGTGCGTGGGCCCTTGGCCCAGCTGCCGGTCGCCGAGGCCGAGGCGATCTCGCCGCTGGACGCCGAGGCCGGCGTGCGTCTGCTGCTGGTCGAGGACAACGCGGTCAATCGCGAGCTGATCCGCACGATGCTGGAGCCGTTCGGCGTGGGCGTGGAGACCGCCAACGACGGCGTCGCCGGCGTCGAGGCCATGCGCCAGGGCCAATTCGATCTCGTGCTGATGGACGTGCAGATGCCGGTGATGGACGGCCTGACCGCCACCCGCGAGATCCGCGCCATGGAAGGTGCGCGCGGCGCGGCGACGCCGATCGTGGCCATGACCGCCAACGTCCTGCCCGAGCAGATCGCCAACTGCCTGGCGGCCGGCATGGACGACCACCTGGGCAAGCCGATCAATCCGACCAAGCTGCTGGAAGCGGTGGCGCGGTGGTCGGGACGGACGCACGCGGCCTAGGGAGCCGTCGCCTTTCCAGCCTCGATCATCATTTCACGGGCCTTCTTGCTCAGCGCGCCATCATGCGGGCTATTGGCCAGCGGCCCGAGGACAATGATCGCCTCCCGCGGACGAGCGCGCTTGATCAAGCCGTCGGCGGCGGCCAGCCGGTTCTCGGCGACCTGCGGCGCCAGCTTCAGCCCGGTCAATAGCGCCGTCAGCGTGTTGTCCGACGGATAGTTCGGTTCGCCTCGGCGGCTGCGTGCGAAGGCGGCAAGGGTCTGGTAGCGCGCCGGATCAAGCCTGAACGCCGCCACCAGGATATTGCCGGCTTGAGTATAGAGTTCGCTCTGGCGGGCCGGAGTCTTGTCTCCCAGGTCCATCAGCCTGTCGGCTTCCAAGGCCAAGGCCTCCACGTCGTTGGAATGGGCCGCGAGGCGGCGCTTGAGAATCTCGGCGCCGACGGCCGGATCGCCCGCCGCGATCTCGGCGCGGGCCAGGGTGAGCTGAACGGCGGGATCGTCCGGGTAGCGCCCGGCCTTGGCGCGTACGCGCGCGATGACCTCGCTTTTGCGAGACGCATCGACGCCGGTGCGCAGATCCAGATCGTCGAGCAGTAGATCTGATGCGCCGGCCGACAGGGGGGCGATCGTGACCGGTGCGGCCGGGAACTGGCTCCTCTTGAACTGGACATAGGGCGTCTGTCCCGAGGCATAGGTGTTCAGCCGCCGATCCAGAGCGTCCGCCTTCATGCCGGTCGCCGCTTCAAACGCCGCGACTGAAGGGGTTCCCTGACCGATCGCGGTCAAATAGGCCTGCAGCTGTTTGGATCGTTCAGGATCGCTGAGCAGATAATGGGTTAGCAGCCAAGACTGAGCGTAAAACAAGCTGACGCGGCTATTGGGAACGTCGCTGACCCGCTTTGTCAGGACGTCTTCCCAGGGAAGCCAAGCTTGGCTGTTCAGTTCGCCCGTACGGCCTGACGGGGCATAACCAACCTTGATCGAGGAGTCCTCGACCGTCGTGCTCATGAAATACTCGGCATAGCCTTCCACCAGCCATGCCGGATAGCCGTAGGGAAAGTGCTGCAGCATCAGGTGGTGCACATACTCGTGCAGCAGGACGTAGTCATTGTCGGTGCCGGCGAGGCCCATGGCGAAGACGTCGCCGGGGCTGGCCGAATAGAAGCCGACGACGCCTTCGCGGAGGCTGGGCGCGATCAGGCGCAGGGTGGCGGGCTTGTCGACCAGATAGATCGACAGCTTGTGCAGCGGCGGCGCGGGCCGCTGGAGGCCGTAGACCTCCCAGAAGACCGCGTCCATCACTTCGACGCGTTCCGCGTAAGCCTTCAGGTTCCTCTCGGAGCCCATGCTGTAGATCGTAAAGCGCGGCGTTTCCGCCTTTAGCCAAGTCGAAGTGTCGGCCTGCGCCGCCCCGGCCAGCGCCAGAACTACGATGGCGGCCAAGCGCGCAACGACGCGGGCCGGGAACTCGAGCATACGACAACTCCCCCAAACTCAAGCCCAAGCTAGCGCCGTTCGGGAAAGCTTCAAGTTGTGATTATCGGCCTCGCGCGCTCGGCGTTAGTCCACGCAGATCGCGCCGGTCGACTTGCCGTTCACCACGCGGGCGTAGCAGCCGAACTGGCGATTGGTCTTCTGGCAGGCGCCGGTGACGTTGTCCTGCGGCTCCAGATTACCTTCCAGCACGCACTGGCCCTCGCACTGGCTCTTGTCGGTGCAGGCCTTGCCGGCGTCGGCATAGGGCACGACGCAGGTCGGGATCTGGGCCTTGCCGACCGGCTGCATCGTCCCGCCCTTGGCGGAGCATTGCGCGGCCAGGGCTTGGGCCGACGGGGCGGCGGGCTGAGCCGAGGGCGCGGCGCAGGCGCCCAGCAGCAGGACGGCGGTCGCCGTGAGAGCGAGGATACGCATACTGTCGAACCTTCCGGTCAGGCCTTGGGGGCGTTCATGTAGCCCGGCAGCCAGGCTTCGTGGGCCTGGCGCAGGGTGTCCAGCGGGATGCTGAACAGCTCGCGCGAGGCGAAGGCGTCGCCGCCGGCCACGCCCGCGACGATGGCGTGCACGCCAGCCTCCTTGGCGGCTTCCAGGATCGCGTCCGGGTCCGGTGTGGCGATCAGATAGCGGGCCTGGTCCTCGCCCAGCAGGTAGGGGTGGGCGTGGGCGGGGCTGGTGGCGTTCAGGGTGACGCCGATCTTGCTGGCCAGGGCGATATCGGCCGCGGCGATCAGCAGGCCGCCGTCCGACAGATCGTGGACGCCCGCGACCAGGCCCGACGCGATCAGGCCCCGGACGAAGTCGCCGTTCTTGCGCTCGACGGCCAGGTCGACCGGCGGCGGGGCGCCGTCCTCGCGGCCCAGGATCTCCCGCAGATAGATCGAGGCGCCCAGCTCGCCGTGGGTCTCGCCGATCAGCACCAGGGTGTCGCCGTCCGCCACGGTGTGGAAGCCGGTGCGCAGGTCGTAGTCTTCCAAGAGGCCCACGGCGCCGACCGTCGGGGTCGGCGGAATGGCGACGCCGTTGGTCTCATTGTAGAGGCTGACATTGCCGCTCACGACCGGGAAGTCCAGCGCCCTGCAGGCCTCGGCCATGCCGTCGGTGGCGCGCACGATCTGGCCCATGGTCTCGGGCTTTTCCGGGCTGCCGAAGTTGAGGTTGTCGGTGATCGCGATCGGCAGGGCGCCGGCGGCCGTCAGGTTGCGCCAGGCTTCCGCGACGGCCTGCTTGCCGCCCTCGTACGGGTCGGCCTGGACGTAGCGCGGGGTGCAGTCGCTGGTGACGGCGATGGCCTTGCCCGTGCCGTGGATGCGGACGATGCCGGCGTCGCAGCCGGTGGCGCTGTCTTCCAGGGTGTCGGCCATGACGTGGCGGTCGTACTGCTCCCACAGCCAGCGCTTTGAGGCCATGTCGGGGCTGCCGACGATCTTCAGGACGGCTTCGTTCCAGTTCGTCGGGCCGGGGATCTTGCCCGGGTCGAGGCGCTCGTCGAGCTGGGGCTGGACCCACGGGCGGTCATACAGCGGCGCGTCGTCGAACAGCGGGGCCAGCGGCACGTCGCAGACCGTCTCGCCGTGGTGCTTCAGCACCAGGCGCCCGGTGTCGGTGGTGTAGCCGATGACGGCCGCGTCCAGGCCCCACTTCTCGAAGATGGCGTGGCCGTCCTTCTCGCGGCCGGGCTTCAGGACCGCCAGCATGCGCTCCTGGCTTTCCGACAGCATCATCTCGTAGGCCGACATGCCCGTCTCGCGCTGCGGGACCATGTCCATGTTCAGCTCGATGCCGACGCCGCCCTTGCCGGCCATCTCGACCGAAGACGAGGTCAGGCCCGCCGCGCCCATGTCCTGGATGGCGGCGACCGCGCCGGTGGCCATCAGCTCCAGGGTGGCTTCGATCAGCAGCTTCTCGGCGAAGGGGTCGCCGACCTGGACCGTGGGGCGCTTCTCCTCGGAGTCTTCCGAGAACTCGGCCGAGGACATGGTCGCGCCGTGGATGCCGTCACGGCCGGTCTTGGAGCCGAAATAGACGACCGCCAGGCCCGGACCGGGGGCGGCCGAGTAGAAGATGCTGTCGGCCTTGGCCAGGCCCACGCACATGGCGTTGACCAGGATGTTGCCGTTGTAGCCCTTGTGGAAATTGGTCTCGCCCGCGACCGTAGGCACGCCCACGCAGTTGCCGTAGCCGGCGATGCCGGCCACCACGCCGTCCACCAGGCGCTTGGTCTTGGGATGGTCGGGCTCGCCGAAGCGCAGGGCGTTCAGGAGAGCGATCGGCCGCGCGCCCATCGTGAAGACGTCGCGCATGATGCCGCCCACGCCTGTCGCCGCGCCTTGGTAAGGCTCGATGTACGAGGGGTGGTTGTGGCTCTCCATCTTGAAGATGATGGCGTCGCCATCGCCGATGTCGATGACGCCGGCGTTCTCGCCCGGACCGCAGATCACGCGCGGCCCGTCGATCGGGAACTTCTTCAGCTGGTTCTTCGAGGACTTGTACGAGCAGTGCTCGGACCACATCACCGAGAACACGCCCAGTTCCACCAGGTTGGGCTCTCGGCCCAGGCGCTTCAGGACGACGTCATATTCGGCGGGTTTCAGGCCGAACTCGGCGGCCAATTCGGCCATGGGCTTTTGGGGCGTGCTCATGGGCGCGCCTTCTAACCCGGTCGGTCGGATTCCGCTACAGGCTGTAGGCGGTCACATGGCCTTGATGATCTTCTCCAGGTGCGCGCCGCCCAGCACCAGCCACCGGTCGATGACGACGCCGCCCTTCTCGACCGAGCCCAGGCGCAGCGACACCCCGGCCACGACGGCGCCGAACAGGGCCAGCAGCACGATGATCAGGTTCAGCAGCGGGTGAACGACGCTGGCGCGCTTGCGGCGCCTGGCCCAGACGGGCAGGCCGCTGACATAGGTCTCGGGGAACCGAACTTCGGGGTCGGCCATGGTCATGTTAGCTCTGTGCGTCTTTGGAAGGCTCCGCCGACGCCTTCCTGTTTCTTCCCTTGTGAAAACAATGGTCGAGCTTGATCACGGATTCCAACGATCTCGCCCAGGCGGTGCGGCCCGATCCAGCTTCTCGTCCGTAAGGCGAAGCTTTTCCCCGCGAACGGCGCCATGGTGAGGCGAACCTTGCCGGAGATCCGCATGACTCTCGACCGCCGCGCCGTCCTGACCGGCCTGGGCGTCCTCGTATCGACAGCGCCGCTGACGGCCGCGGGCCGCGATCGGGTCGTGAAGGTCCGACTGGTCACCGAGAAGGGGACGATCGTGCTGGCGCTCTATCCCGACCGGGCGCCGATCACGGTCGCCAACTTCCTGGCCTATGCCGACAAGGGGCTGATGAAGGGCGGGACCTTCTATCGGACCGTCTCGCCGAAGAACGACAACAACCCCGCCACAATCAGCGTGATCCAGGGCGGTCTGGGCGAAGGCGGCGAGCGGTTGCCGCGCATCCCGCTGGAGACGACGAAGCGCACGGGCCTGCGTCATACCGACGGGGTGATCTCGATGGCCCGCGGTACGCCCGGCACGGCGACGTCGGAATTCTTCATCTGCCTGGGCCACAATCCCGCGCTCGACTATGGCGGCGCGCGCAATCCGGACCATCAGGGCTTCGCGGCGTTCGGCCGGGTGGTGGAGGGGATGGACGTCGTCCGGGCGATCCATGACGCGGCGACCGACATGCGGGCCGACGACCCCTACATGAAGGGGCAGATGATCCAGAAACCCGTGCGAATCCTGGAGCTTAGCCGGAATTAAGGCGACTCGGCCGTAGGAACGCCGCGAGTCCGGGGCCGTTTCGTCTGGGTGCGTCCAGAGCGCGCTGTGATGAAAAGGAGTAGGCCCGATGGCTGAGCAGAACCGCAATCCACAGCAGCAACAGAACGACCAGCAGCGTCGAGCGCCCGGCCAGCAGCAACAGCAAGGCCAGCCGCGCCAGAATGAGCAGGGTCAGAACGAGCAGGGCCGCAACCCCGGCGGCCAGGCCGGCCAACAGGAAGACAATGTCAGGCGCGGCGACCGCTGACCTGACTGACTACTCTCCGTAGATGGGAAGGGCCGACGGTTGGTCACCGTCGGCCCTTTTCGTTCTATTTCGCGTCGACCACCGGCAGCTCGATGAAGCTGGCCGTGTCGCCCGCGTGGAACACCCGTTGCGTCGCCTTCACATAGTCGGACGGCTTGGCGAAGAAGATGTTCGGCACGAAGGTCTGCGGGTTGCGGTCGTAAAGCGGGAACCAGCTGGACTGGACCTGCACCATGATCCGGTGACCCGGCTGGAAGGTGTAGTTCGCGGTCGGCAGGATGAACTGATACTTCAGGGGCGTATTGGGCGTCAGGGCCTTGGGCTGGCTGAAGCTTTCCCGATAACGGCCGCGGAAGATGTCCATGCCGACGGCCAGCTGGTAGCCGCCCAGTTCGGGCTGGCTGGGGACCTCGTCCGGATAGACGTCGATCAGCTTGACCACCCAGTCGCTGTCGGTGCCGCTGGTCGAGGCGACAAGATTGACCTTGGGCACGCCGGCGATCTTCAGCGGTTCCTTCAGCGGCTCGGTGACGTAGGTGACAACGTCGGTGCGACTCTCGGCGTGGCGCTGGTCGCTGACCAGCCAGGCCTTCCAGCGGTCGCCGTCGGCGAACTGCACCGGTCGCTGGACGTAGGGGACGGGCTTGGCCGGATCGGAGACGTACTCGTCATAGGCCGCCGCGCCCTTGGCCGCCGCTGGGGCGGTGAAGGAGAGGGCCCCCTTGGCCGAGAGGTACAGGTTCTTGCCCGGCCTGCCCTCGCCGCCGGCCTGAACGCCCCCTTGGGGCCAGCTCTTGTAGCGGTTCCACTTGTTCTGGCCCGGGTCGTAGATCAGCACTGGCGGGGTGTCGGCCTTGGGGCCGTCCTTCAGATACTGATCGAAGAAGGGCTTCAGCACGTCGCGGCGGAATTGCAGGGCGGTGTCGCCGTCCCACTTGAACGGACCCAGATTGTAGCCATCATAGTTCACTTGGCTGTGCCGCCAGGGGCCCAGCACCAGGTAGTTCTTGTCGTTATTGGTGTCCTTGGACTCCAGCGCCGGATACGAGTGCACCGCGCCCCAGATGTCTTCCTGGTCCCACAGGCCCTGGATCCACATGGTCGGCACCTTCAGCGGCGTCTTTTCCATGGTCTTGTCGAGGGCCTGTTCGCTCCAGAAACTGTCATAGGCCGTGTGCTCGGCCAGCTTCTTCCACCAGGGCAGCTGGTCCAGGCCGTGGTTCTTGGCGTAGTCGCCGGCCGAACCCTCGCGCAGGAAGTTGGCGTAGTCGTCATAGCCCTGGCGCTGCACGCCCTCGCCGGCGCCGCGCACGCTGGTCTGGCGAGCGAAGTAGTCGAAGTTGATCTGTCGGAAGGCGCCGTACTGGAACCAGTCGTCGCCCATCCAGCCGTCGACCATCGGGCTCATCGGCGCGGCGACCTTCAGGGCCGGGTGCGGATTGACCAGGGCCATGACGACCGTGAAGCCCTCGTACGAACTGCCCACCATGCCGACCTTGCCGTTGGTCTCGGGCACGTTCTTCACTAGCCAGTCGATGGTGTCGTAGGCGTCGGTCGAATGGTCGACCTCCGACGAATTCAGCGGTCCCTTCAGCGGCCGGGTCATCACGTACTCGCCCTCTGAGCCGTACTTGCCGCGGATGTCCTGGATGACGCGGATATAGCCGCCGTCGGCCACGAACACCTCGTCGCCTTGGGCCAGCGTTCCGGTCATGCGCGGGCTGTCGGCCCGCGCCGTGCGCTTGGCGGCGTTGTAGGGCGTGCGGGTCAGCAGGATCGGCAGGTTCCTGCCGCCCTTGGGAATGACGATGACGGTGTACAGCTTGGTCCCGTCGCGCATCGGGATCATCACGACGCGTTTCTCGTAGTCGTAATTGACCTTGGTCTGGACGTACTTGCCGTCGATGTCCGGTGTCATGGCTGTGACTGGGGCCGTGACTTGCGCGTGGGCGGCGCCGGCGAACGTGGCGAGCGCCGCGGCGGCCAGCAGGCCGGCGCGCAGGGTGGAAGCGAGACTCATGGATGGCCCTCCAAAAACTGGCGGCAGCTTAGAAGCGCTTCCAACGGCGTGCTACACTGTAACAGAGGGCCCGCATACGATTTTGCGCCTCAGCGCGTGTAGACGCCCATGAATGTCGCCCCGACGCCGGTGCAGCCCCCGCCGTCGCTGGCGATCAGGTAGCGGTCGACGCGACGGAAGGTGAGGGTGCAGGCGGGGACGGTCGCGTCGGTGAACACCCCGGTCGCGCCATCCACCCTCAGGTCGCCCTCGAAGCCGCCCGAAGGCTGCGAGGCGCGATGCGTGTTCACCGTGTCGCCGCCCACGTGCAGACCGCCCTGGGCCTCGCGGGTGATGGTGATGCTGCTGTCGGCGAAGGACCAGTCGCCCAGCCAGTCCAGGGGCTTGTCGTTGGGGGCGGGTTTGGTCAGGTCGCTGGCCCGCAGCCAGCCGACGGTGGGGGCCTTGGGGCCTGCGTACCAGGCGCAGGCCCAGCCATTGCCGGCCTTGGTGATCAGCACCGCGTTCCTGGCGATGAGGTAGGCCTTGCGCCGGCAGGCGGCGCCGGCGTCGGGGCAACTGAAGAAATTGGCGCGCGGCGCGGCGACGCGGGCGATCTCCGCACCCTGGCTCAAGGCCGTGTCGATGAATTCGGAATAGTCGCAGGCGCGCTCGTCCCGGGCCCAGGCGGCCGAGGCCGAAAGGCTGGCGAGCAGAGCGGCTATGACGATCCCTTGGCGACGCATCATAGCCTCAGTTGCTAGGCGCTCTGGAAGATGCTCCGGAACAGCACCGCGCCGTCTTCCGAGCCCAGGTCCGCGTCGAACGCGCGGTCGGGGTGGGGCATCAGGCCCAGGACGTTGCCCTTGGCGTTGACGATGCCGGCGATGTTGCGGGCCGAGCCGTTCGGGTTTTCCTGGTAGCGGAACACCACCTGGCCCTCGCCCTCGAGGCGGTCCAGCGTGTCCTCGTCGGCGAAGTAGTTGCCCTCGCCGTTGCCCACGGTCATGACCGCTTGGCGCTGCTCGCCATAGCCGGCAGTGAAGCGGGTCTGGCCGTTGACGATGTCCAGACCGACCGGCTTGCAGACATACTTCAGGCCGGCGTTGCGCAGCAGGGCGCCGGGCAGCAGGCCGACTTCGGTTAGCACCTGGAAGCCGTTGCAGATACCGACGACGGCGACGCCGTTGTGGGCTGCATTGACGACTTCCTTCATGACCGGGCTCTGGGCGGCCATGGCGCCGCAGCGCAGATAGTCGCCGTACGAGAAGCCGCCGGGCAGGACGATCAGATCCAGGTCGTCCGGCAGCGCCGTCTCCTGGTGCCAGACCATCTCGACGCGGGCGCCCGCGGAGCGCTCGATGGCGACCTTGCAGTCGCGGTCACAGTTCGAACCGGGGAATACGACGACGGCGGCTTTCATGGCGCGGGCCTGTAGCACCGTTCGCGCGGGATGTCAGTCCCGCGCGGCCGGAAACCTCAGGCGCATTCGTCCAGCTCCGGCTCGACCGGTTCGCCGGTCGGAGCCGGGAAGGGGGTCTTGAAGGTGAAGGCCGCCGGCGTCGGGCCATGCTTTTCGAGCAGGGCCAGCTTTTCCAGGGCTTCGGCGACGGTCGGTTCGTGGCCCACGGGGACCCACCACAGGGCCATGTAGGTATCCATGGGTTCGAAGAATTCCTTGCGGCGACGCATGATCTCGACGTGGCCGCTGCGATAGACGTAGGCGCCCAGGGACGGGATGTCCTCCCAGACCGACAGGTTCGGAATGAACAGGGGATCGCCGCCGATCGCCAGGTCGGTGGCGTTGTTGCCGTCGCCCTTCAGGCGCCAGACGAAGCCCGGCGAGGATTCGGCGAGGGCGTTGATGCGGTCGAGATTGTCCGCGAAGTCCTTGATCATCGGATGGTCGATCGGCGCCCTCAAGCGCCCGACATTGACCTCGGCCAGATGGAACTTCGCGCTCATGGATATCTCCCCTTCGTCGGCTCGCCGAACATTGTGCGGCGAAGCTGCGAGCGAAAGGGGCGGGGCGGATTAAATCCGCCCCGGATAGGCGTCGGTCGCCGTCAGGCGATGTCGATGCGGTAGCTTTCGATGACCGTATTGGCCAGCAGCTTGTCGCACATGGTCTTGACCTCGGCCTTGGCGGCCTCGGCGTCGGCGGCGTCGAGGTCGAATTCGATCACGCGGCCCACGCGGGCGTCCTTGACCGACGGCCAGCCCAGGCCGTGCAGGGCGTTCTCGACGGCCTTGCCCTGGACGTCGAGCACGCCGGGCTTCAGGAACACGTGGACGGTGGCTTTCACTTACAGTCTCTCCCTCGCTGCGCGCAGCGCCGCGATATTCCGGATCCGGAGGATTAGTGCACGCCGCCTTGGATGACGGTCGGCATTTCCTTCATGATGCCGAGGCGGCGGGCCACCTCGGTATAGCTCTCGATGACGTTGCCCAGGTCGCGACGGAAGCGGTCCTTGTCCAGCTTCTCGTTGGTGGCGGCGTCCCACAGGCGGCAGCTGTCGGGACTGATCTCGTCGGCCAGGATGATGCGCGAGAAATCGCCCTCGTAGACGCGGCCGAACTCGATCTTGAAGTCCACCAGCGTGATGCCGACGCCGCTGAACAGGCCCGACAGGTAGTCGTTCACCCGCAGGGCCATGGCCATCATGTCGTCGATCTCCTGGGTGGCGGCCCAGTTGAACGCGGTGATGTGCTCCTCGGAGACCATCGGGTCGCCCAGCTTGTCGTCTTTGTAATAGAACTCGATGATCGAGCGGGGCAGGGGCTGGCCTTCGGTCAGGCCCAGGCGCGTGGCGATCGAGCCGGCGGCGATGTTGCGCACCACGACCTCGAGCGGGACGATCTCGACTTCCTTGATCAGTTGCTCGCGCAGATTCAGGCGGCGGATGAAGTGGTTCTGCACGCCGATCGCGTTCAGCCGAGTCATGATGTACTCGCTGATCCGGTTGTTGATGACGCCCTTGCCTTCCAGGATGGCCTTCTTCTGCGCGTTGAACGCGGTGGCGTCGTCCTTGAAGTACTGGATCAATGTGCCCGGTTCGGGACCCTCGTAAAGGATCTTGGCCTTGCCCTCGTAGATCTTCTTGCGACGGGTCGTCATGGCTCTCGTCGAGGCCCTTCTGCAGCGCGCGCTCCACCGGAGAAACGAAAAGCGCGCGCGGCGAGTAGCTGCGCGCGGCGTTCGACTCAAGGCCGCTCACTAAAAAATATCGGCCGAAACCTACCTGAATGAGCGCGGCCGCGCAAACATCCGGCGGTTATTTGGTCTATAGCTCGGACCGGAAACGTCGCCTGCGGCTTATCCGCCGATTGCGGCGGAGACCGCCACGATATATGCAGCCGGCTTAAGAGCGTGATCGACGAAAGTGGACGCCGGTTTCGGCGACCATCATGCTCTAAATGTTTAGAATTGGGGCCTGTCGCGGTCAGATGGACTTATCTGATCACAGCAGGCTCTAGGCGACTTTGGGGCCTTCATGACCACCTTCGACGAACGCGAACAGGGTTTCGAACGCAAGTTCGCGCACGACCAGGAAATCGAGTTCAAGGCGACCGCGCGCCGCAACCGCCTGCTGGGGGAATGGGCCGCAGGCCTGATGGGCCTGGCGACGGTCGAAGAGTATGCCCGCGCGGTGGTGAAGTCCGACTTCGAACAGCCGGGCGACGAGGACGTGCTGCGCAAGGTCTTCGAGGACCTGAAGGGCTCGGGCGTCTCGACCTCGGAAGGCGAGGTCCGCATGAAGATGCAGGAACTGCTGGCGGTGGCTCGCGAGCAGATCAAGGCCGAATAGACCTTCGAACCTTGGCGTCTGAACGAGGCCGCCCCCGTGGGGCGGCCTTTTTCAATTCAGCTCAGTGGGTCTCGTAGGCCGTCTTGCCGCCGCTGATGGCGAAGGCCTCTTCCGGCGACAGGACCAGCTTCTTGCGGCCGACGGCGGCGAAGTAGGCGATTCCCACCGCGAACCAGATCGCCACCCCGATGACCCCGGTCCGATAGATCGGGTCCTTCAACTGATAGAAGATCGTCACCAGCGAGATGGCCACGGTCAGGGCCGCGCCGCCGACGCCGAACACGCTCTTGTAGGGCCGCGCCATGTCCGGAAACTTCCGGCGCAGCAGGATGTAGGACAGGCCCTGGGCCACATAGGACAGCATGGCCCCGAACACTGCCATGTTCAGCAAGGTCCCGCCGATCATCGCCGCGCCCTTTTCCGCGCCCAGGGCGAACCAGACAGCCAGCATGACCAGCAGTCCGGCCAGCGATCCGGTGATCAGCGCCACGTCCGGCGTCTTGCGCACGCCGTGGGTGACCGACAGCGGACGGGGGAAATAGCCGGCCCGCGACAGCGAATAGATCTGCCGGCCATAGGCGAAGATGATGGCGTGGAAGCTGGCCACCAGGCCCGCCACGGCCACCGCCGCCAGCACCTTGGCCAGCGAGCCGCTGTAGATCGCGCGGAAGCCGTCCAGGATCGGCTCGCCCGACTTGGAGAGGGCGAAGGTCCCGGCCGGAATCGCGCTGTTCAGCCACAGCACCAAGAGGGCCGAGACGATCAGGGTCAGCATGCCCAGGATGATGCCTTTGGGCAGGTCGCGCTGGGGCGTGTGCGATTCCTCGGCCGCCAGGGGCAGCTGCTCGATGGCCAGGAACAGCCAGACCGCAAACGGCAGCTGGGCCAGGGCCCCGCCGATCCCGGCCGGCAGGAATGGCCCGTGGCCCTCTTTCAGCTCGGTCCCGCCGGGGCCGACGTTCAGGGCGTACTTGGCGAAATCCGCATGCGGCAGGGCGCTGATCCAGAACACCGCCAGGCAGGCCAGGGCCAGGAGGGTGATGAACACGGTGAAGCGGAACGACATCGCCACCCCGCCGGCGTTCAGGCCGACGAACACGACATAGGCCCCGACCCAGTACAGCGGCTGAGCCCAGGTCGGCGTCTCGAAGATCCCGGAGAGATAGCTGCCGATGAAGAAGCAGACCACGGCCGCCGTCAGCACGTATTCCACGTTCTCGCACAGGCCGGTGATGAAGCCGCCCCACGGGCCCATGGCCGAGCGGGCGAAGGAGTAGGCCCCGCCTGTGTGCGGCTGGGCCGCGGCCATCTCGGCGATCGAGAAGGTCAGGCCCAGGTACATGACGGTGATGATCAGGGTGGCCACGAACATGCCGCCCCAGCCGCCGGTCCCCATCCCAAGGTTCCAGCCCGAGAACTGGCCCGAGATCACCGCCCCGACCCCCAGGGCCCACAGCGAGAACACGCCCGCGTAGCGCTTGAGGCCGCGCTTCTCGAAATAGCCGTCCTCGACCTTCTCGTAGCTGACGCCGCCGCCAGCCGTCGGTTCGCTCATGATCGTCCCTCCATGGCCTGAAGGCCGAGGTTGCGCCTCGCGTTCGGAGGGAGACGAGTCCCGCTGGATGTGTCGGGCGCCCGACCCCGACCGCCGTTCACAATTTCATCACGCCGAACGCGGTTCGTCCAAATCGCGGGCGATCGCCGGGCTGACGGAGGTCTGGGGCAGGGCGGCCGTGTCGCTCTCGTCCTTCAAGGCGACGCCGGTCAGCGACAGACGCAGGGCCTCGCGCATCAGCCAGGCCAGCTTGAAGGCGGCCTGCTCGTACGACAGCCCTTCGGCCCGGATGTTGGACACGCAGTTGCGCTCGGCGTCGGTGCGGCCCACGCGCGGCTGAAAGGTCAGATAGGCCCCCAGGCTGTCGGGCGAGGAGAGGCCCGGCCGCTCGCCGACCAGCAGCAGAACCAGCCGCGCGCCCAAGAGCTCGCCGACCTCGTCGCCCAACGCCACGCGGGCCTGGCTGGCGACGGTGATGGGCGCCAGGCTCCAGCCCTCCGCACGTGCGACGGGCAGCAGGGCGGCGATCAAGGGCGCGGCGTGGGCGTGCACGGCGGTGCTCGACAGGCCGTCGGCGACGACGATGGCCAGGTCGCACGGGCCGCGCTGGGACGCCAAGGCGGCGCGGCTGGCGTCGGAGAGGCGGCGGCCCAGGTCCGGCCGGCGCAGATAGGTGGCGCGGTCGCCGGCGGCGCTGTCGACTCGGATCGTGGCGACGCCCAGCGTCTCGATTGCCGCGGCCACGCCGTGGGCGTCGAACGGCGTATGCACCGCGTCGCGCGCCTGGGCGTGGGCCAGCGAGAAGGCCAGCACCTCGCGGGTCGGCAGGCTGGCGCCGGTGCGGCCGATGGCGATGCGGGCGGGGGTGCGGGTCCGTAGGGCGCTCCACGGATCGGGCGGGACCGGGCGGGTCATGCGCTGGCCAGCAGCGGGTGGCCGTGGCGGGGCGGGACCAGGCGGCCGCCGTCGCCGGTGATCTTCAATCGCTCCAGCCAGGCCTCGAACTCGGGCGCACGCTGCAGCCCCAGCAGTTCGCGGACATAGAGGGCGTCGTGGAACGAGGTCGACTGGTAGTTCAGCATCACGTCGTCGGCCCCCGGCACGCCCATGACGAAGGTGACCCCCGCCGCCGCCAGCAGGGTCAGCAGGCTGTCCATGTCGTCCTGATCGGCCTCAGCGTGGTTGGTGTAGCAGACGTCCACTCCCAGCGGCGCGCCCAGCAGCTTGCCGCAGAAGTGGTCCTCCAGCCCGGCGCGGATGATCTGCTTGCCGTCGTACAGGTACTCCGGACCGATGAAGCCGACGACCGAGTTCACCAGCAGCGGCTGGAAAGCGCGGGCGACGCCATAGGCGCGGGCTTCCAGGGTCTGCTGGTCGACGCCATGGTGCGCCCCGGCCGACAGGGCCGAGCCCTGGCCGGTCTCGAAGTACATGACGTTGTCGCCGACGGTCCCGCGCTTCAGCGAGCGCCCGGCGTCCAGGCCTTCCCGCAGCAGCGCCAGGGTGACGCCGAAGCTGGCGTTGGCGGCCTGCGTTCCGGCGATCGACTGGAACACCAGATCCACCGGCGCGCCGCGCTCGACCAGCTCGACGGCGCTGGTCACGTGGGTCAGGACGCACGACTGGGTGGGGATCTCGAACCGCTGGATCAAGTCGTCCATCAGCCGTAGCAGGTCACTCAAGGTCGAGAGGTTGTCGCTGGCCGGGTTGATGCCGATCACCGCGTCGCCGCAGCCGTACAGCAGGCCGTCCAGGATGGAGGCGGTGATCCCGGCGGGGTCGTCGGTCGGATGGTTCGGCTGCAAGCGCACGGCCATGGTCCCGGGCAGGCCGATGGTGTTGCGAAACTTGGTGGTCACCCGGCATTTGCTGGCGGCCAGGATCAGATCCTGGTTGCGCATGATCTTGCTGGCCGCGGCGGCCATCTCCGGGATCAAGCCGGGCGCGAGGCGGGCGAGGGCAGGGGGCGAGGCGGCTTCGGACAGCAGCCAGTCGCGGAACTCGCCGACGGTCAGGGGCGCCACCGGGGCGAAGGCCGCCGCGTCGTGGCCGTCCAGGATCAGGCGCGTGACCTCATCGGTCTCGTAGGGGACCAGAGCCTCGGCCAGGAAGGTCTTCAACGGAACGTCGGCCAGCGCCAGCTTTGCGGCGACGTTCTGCTGGGCGCTGGTCGCGGCGATCCCGGCCAGGGCGTCGCCCGAACGCGGCGGCGAGGCCTTGGCCATCAGATCGGCCAGGCTGTCGAACCGCCACGTCGTCGCGCCGATGGTCGAGGCGAAGGCCATGCTTCCTCCAGGATCGCCGAAGGATGCCCCGGAAAAGTCCGGCCGCAAACATGAAGCGGGGGCGCCGATGCGACGCCCCCGCCCGTGCTGCTCCGGTGATCAGCCCCGCCTACCAGATGCGCGAACGTTTCTCCGGCGGCAGGTAGAACTTGTCGCCCGGCTTGACGCCGAAGGCCGCGTACCAGGCGTCGACATTGCGCGTCGGGCCGATGACCCGGAAGTTCGACGGCGAGTGCGGGTCGGACGCCATCTGCTGCTTCAGCGAGTCGTCGCGCGACTTGTCCTGCCACGATTGGGCGAAGGCCAGGAAGAAGCGCTGGTCGCCGGTCATGCCGTCAATCACCGGCGCGGGCTTGCCCTTCAGCGAGGCGTGATAGGCGTCATAGGCCACCTGCAGGCCGGCCAGGTCGGCGATGTTCTCGCCCATGGTCAGGGCCGGGTTGATCTTCATGCCCGGCACGGGCTCGTACGTGGCGTACTGGCCGCCCAGCACCGCGGCCTGGGCCTCGAAGCGCTTGGCGTCCTCGGCCGTCCACCAGTCGCGCAACTTGCCGGTGTCGTCGATCTTGCGGCCCTGGTCGTCGAAGCCGTGACTGATCTCGTGGCCGATCACCGCGCCGATCGCGCCGTAGTTCACCGCCGCGTCAGCCTTCGGATCGAAATAGGGCGCTTGCAGGATGCCGGCCGGGAACACGATCTTGTTCTCCAGCCCGCCGTTGTAGGCGTTCACGGTCTGCGGGGTCATGCCCCACTTGCCGTGGTCGACCGGCTTGCCCAGGTCCGACAGGGTGTAGGCCCACTCGAAGGCACCGCTGCGGCGGACATTGCCGTACAGGTCGCCGGCGTCGATCTTCAGGCCCGAATAGTCGCGCCACTTGTCGGGATAGCCGACCATGACCGACATCTTCGACAGCTTGGTCAGAGCCGCCTGCTTGGTGGCCGGGGCCATCCACGGGGCCTTGTTGATGCGCTCGGCCATGGCGACCTTCAGATTGGCGATCAGCTCGACCATCTGGGCCTTGGACGACGGCGGGAAGTACTTGGCGACATAGGCTTGGCCGACCAGCTCGCCCAGGCTGCCGTCGACCAGGGTGACGCCGCGCTTCCAGCGGGGGCGCAGCTGGGTCTGGCCGCTCAGCACCTTCACGAACTCGAAGCGGCTGTCGACGAAGCGCTTCGACAGGTACGGCGACATCTCCTGCACGCCCTGCACCGCGCGCCAGGCCTTCAGGGTCTCCAGCGGGGTGTCGGCGAACAGCTTGGCGATGTCGCGCACGGCGGTCTTTTCGCCCAGCACCACCTGGTCGCGGCCGGTGATCCCGGCGGCGGCCAGGTAGTCCGCCCACGGAACCTCGGGCGCATAGGCCTGCAGTTCGGCCAGGGTCATCGGATTGTAGACCTTGTCGATGTCGCGGCGATCAGCGACGGGCCAGCTGACCTTGGCGACAGCGGTCTCGAAGGCGATGACGTCTGCGGCCGACTTGGCCGGATCGGCATAGCCGGCCATCTTCAACGCCCGCTCGGCGAAGGCCTTGTAGGCGTCCAGCTGCGGCTTGAAGCCCTCGGTCAGGTAGTAGTCGCGGTCGGGCAGGCCCAGACCCGACTGGCCGATATAGAGGGTGTTCAGCTCGGGGTTCTTGGCGTCCGGATAGATGTCCAGCGAGAACAGGTCGGGGCCGAAGCCGCCGTGGGCTTGGCCCATCGCCTTGGCCATCTCGGCCTTGGACGACACGGCCGCGACGGCGGCCAGATCGACCTTCAACGGCGCATCGTCAACCTGCTCGACCTTGGCCTCGTCGAAGAAGCTCTTGTACAGGCCGCCAATCGGCGTCGAGGCGGGCGCCGTCTCGATCAGGGTGCGCAGCTGGTCCTGCGAGCGGTTGAAGACGTCGTAGCCGACGCCGGCCGAGGCCTGGTCGGCGGGGATGGTCGTCTTCTTCTCCCACGCGCCGTTGGCGTACTTGTTGAAGTCGTCACCCGGCTTCACGGCCAGGTCGCGGGCCGTCAGGTCGACCCCCCAGGCGCCGTACATCGGCTTGTCGGCGGCCAAGGCGGAGCCGGAAAGAGCTGCCCCAGAAATTGCAAGCGCCGAAACGGCGGCCAGCAGGAAGATGCGCATGTATAGGATCCCAATGCCCCTCAAGGTGCGGGGATGCTGCCTCAAGCGCGGGCCAGGTGCAGATGAATTTCCCGTAATGTGAGAGCAGGCGATTCCGCGACCTCCGGTTGGGAGTCTACGACCTCGCGAGGTATTTTCTCCGTCGCCGTTTAGTGGTCTGGTCACCTCCAACAATTGGTCAGGCAAGCTGACCCGTGGAGGAAACGATGAACGATCTCGCGAGCCGTCGTACGTTCCTGATGGCGGCCGGTGTGGGCGGCGCGGCCTTGGCGGGGGGCGAGGGGCTGGCCCAGACCTCGAGCCAGGGGGCCGCCACCACCGAGGTCGCCGCGCCGGGACCGGCCCTGACGCCCAGGCACAAGATCAAGTTCGCGGTGATTGGCCTGGATCACTACCACATCATGAGCATGACCGCGGCCGTGAAGCGAGGCGGCGGCGAGTGCGCGTGGGTCTATGCCTATGGTGACGACGCCAAGCAGCTGGCCGACTTCAGGAAGCAGCACGGCGACGTGCCGGTGGCCGCCAGCATCGACCAGATCCTGAACGACAAATCGATCGCACTGGTCGCCGCCGCGCCGATCCCGGACCAGCGCACGCCGCTGGGCCTGAAGGTCATGGCCGCCGGCAAGGACTATCTCTCCGACAAGCCCGGCATCATCAGCCTGGAGCAGCTGGCCCAGGTCCGCGCGGCCGTGAAGCAGACCGGCCGCAAGTACGCGATCATGTACTCCGAACGGCTGGAAGTGCCCTCGGCGATCAAGGCCGGCGAGCTGGTCCAGGCCGGCGCAATCGGCAAGGTGGTGCAGACCGTCAACCTGGCCCCGCACCGCATCGGCCAGGGCCGCCCCGACTGGTTCTGGGACAAGGCCCGCTACGGCGGCATTCTCACGGACATCGGCTCGCACCAGGCCGACCAGTTCCTGTTCTACACCGGCAGCAAGACCGCCAAGGTCGTGGCCAGCCAGACCGGCAACATCGCCAACGCCGACCATCCGAAGTTCGAGGACTTCGGCGACATGACCTGCGTGGGCGGCGGCGGTACGGGCTATGTCCGGGTCGACTGGTACACGCCCGACGGCCTGGGCGTCTGGGGCGACGGGAGGCTCTTCATCCTCGGGACCGAGGGCTATATCGAGCTGCGCAAATATATCGACCCCACGGGCCGGCCGGGCGCCAACCACCTGCTGATCGTCGACAGGAAGCAGGCCCGCTACATCGACTGCAGCCAGGTGCAGCTGCCGTTCGGGCCGCAGTTCGTCGCCGACATCGTCGAACGCACCTCGGTCGCCCAGGACCAGGACCAGGCGCTGCTGGCCGCCGAACTGGTGCTGACGGCGCAGAAGAACGCCACCCGTCCGGTGCTGGGTTAGGGGAGGGAATGATGAGCCAGCTTTCCCGCCGTTCCGTCGTCGCCGCCGGCGTCGCCTTCCCGAGCATCGTGCCGGCCACGGTGTTCGGCCAGAGCGCGCCGTCGAACCGGATCAACATTGGCGTCATCGGCGTCGGCCGCATCGCCCGCGGCCACGACATGGCCGAGACCTTCAAGTACGACCACGCCCAGATCCTGGCCGTCTGCGACGTCGACTCCAAGCGGCTCGCTTTGGGCAAGCAGCTGGTCGACGAGACCTACAGCAAGAAGTTCGGCCGCCCCTGGGACAGCGCCCGGACCTATGGCGATTATCGCGAGGTGCTGGCCGCCAAGGACATCGACGCGGTGATCATCGCCACGCCCGACCACCAGCACGCCATCCTGGCCACCCACGCGGTCAAGGCCGGCAAGGACGTCTACCTGCAAAAGCCGGCCTCGCTGACCATCGCCGAGGGCCGGACCATGGCCGACGCCGTGGCCGCCACGGGGCGCATCCTGCAGATCGGCTCGCAGCAGCGCTCGGACAAGCCGTGGCCGCAGTTCCGGCGCGCCTGCGAGCTGGTCCGCAACGGCCGTATCGGCCAGCTCAAGCACGTCGAGGTCGGCTTGCCGGGCGATCCTTCCGGCCCTGAGGCGCCGCAGCAGCCTATCCCGGCCAACCTGAACTACGACGCCTGGCTGGGCTCGACCCCAGAGGTCTACTACACCGAGATGCGGGTGCATCCGCAGGACAGCTTCGACCGGCCTGGCTGGTTGCGCTGCGAGCAGTTCGGCGCGGGCATGATCACCGGCTGGGGCGCGCACCACGTCGACACCGCTCACTGGGGCATGGACATGGAACATTCGGGGCCGGTCGAAGTCTGGGGCTCGGCCGAGTTCCCCAAGAGCGGCCTGTGGAACGTCCACGGCAAGTTCCTGACCCACGCCCGCTACGCCAACGGCGTGACCATGGACATCTCGGGCGACTTCCCCAACGGGGTGAAGTTCATCGGGACCGAGGGCTGGATCTTCGTGGCTCGCGACGCGCCCGTCACGGCCAGCGACCCCAGTTTCGGCCAGAAGCCGACGCCGTCCCTGGCGGCCAGCGACCCTAAGATCCTCGACAGCGTGATCGGGCCCAACGAGATCCATTTGCGCCGGTCCGCGGAGCAGCATGGCGACTGGCTGGACTCGATCCGCACCCGCAAGGCTCCATCGGCGCCGGCCGAGGTGGGGCATCGCGCCTGCTCGACATGCCTGCTGCACCACGCGGCGATGAAGACCGGCCGTCACCTGAAATGGGATCCGAAGGCCGAGCGCTTCATCGGCGACGACGAGGCCAACGCCATGATCAGCCGCCCGCAGCGCAAGCCGTACACGTTCTAGGGAGAGGGCGATGATCACCAAACGCGATGCGGCGATCGCCGTCGGGGCCGCGGTTCTGACGCTGGCCGGCGTCGCCGTCGCCCAGGCGCCCAAGCCGGCTGTGCTGGGCCCGTCGGTATGGCGCTGGGACGAGATCAAGCCCCACGACACCGACGTCGGCGCCTACGCCCAGATCGTCCGCGCCCCCACGGCGACGCTGGACGAGCTGGAGATGCACGTGACGACCCTGAAACCGGGGCTGAGCTCACATGCGCCGCACACCCATCCGAACGAGGAACTGGTGATCATCCGCGAAGGCCAGGTCGAGGTGCTGTCCGGCGGGATCTGGAAGACGGTCGGGCCGGGCGGGGTCGTGTTCAACGCCAGCAACAGTCCGCACGCGCTGCGGAACGTGGGGGCGGGGAACGCAGTGTATCACGTGATCAACTGGAAGACCGACAAGAGCCTCTAGCCCTACATTCGCTCATCCCCGAGAGCGTCGATGAGCGGAGTTTGTGGTGGGCTAGTTCTGGAGGGCGGCCGCTAGGGCGCTCCAGGCTTGAGCCTTCTGCTCGAAGGTCTTGGCGGCATGCGCGGGAGAAGACGAGGGCAGGGCGATCGTCGGGAGGCGGTCACCGATCAGCTTCCCGCCGAGCTTCGCCGCCGTCCCGCCATTGAACGCCACCGCCCGCAGGCCCGGCAGCGACTCGATCAACGCCAGCAGATCATTCGCCGCCGGATCGCGGATCGCCGCGTCCAGGCTGCCGGGCCGCGTGGCCTCGGCGATGACGTCCCATAGGCCAACGCCGTGGCCGCGCAGGGCGGCCAGCCGATCCTCATAGGCCAGCGGGACGAGGGACGTGTCCAGCACGCCCTCCATCAGCCGCCAGAAGGCGTTCCTGGGATTGCCGTAGTACTGCTGGACGGCCAGCGAGGCTTCGCCTGGCAGGCTGCCCAGGATCAGGACGCGCGTAGCGTCGTCGACGACCGGTGGGAAGCCCGCCTTTCGAGCCATTGGGCGCAAGACGGCTTAGGCCTGCTCCCCGAACACCCGCTTGAAGATCACGTCGACGTTCTTGGTGTGGTAGCCGAGGTCGAACAGGCTCTCGAGCGCTTCGTTCGACAGGGCCTTTGAAACCACCGGATCGGCCTTCAGGAAGTCCAGGAACCGGCCTTCGCCACGCCAGACCTTCATGGCGTTGCCCTGGACGGCGGCATAGGCGTCCTCACGCGACACGCCTTCCTGGGTCAGGGCCAGCATGACCCGTTGCGAAAAGACCAGGCCGCCCAGCTTGTCCAGGTTCTTGGCCATGTTGTCGGGATAGATGTTGAAACGCTCGATGACGCCCGCCAGACGGCGCAGGGCGAAGTCGAGGTGGATGGTGGCGTCGGGGCCGATGCCTCGCTCGACCGACGAGTGGCTGATGTCGCGCTCGTGCCAGAGGGCGACGTTCTCCATCGCCGGGACCACGGCCGAGCGGACCAGACGCGCCAGACCGGTGAGATTTTCGGTCAGGATCGGGTTGCGCTTGTGCGGCATGGCCGACGAGCCCTTCTGGCCCGGATCGAACGGCTCCTCGGCTTCCAGCACCTCGGTGCGCTGCAGGTGGCGGATCTCGGTCGCCAGGCGCTCGACCGACGAGGCGACGACGCCCAGGGCCGCGAAATAGGCGGCGTGGCGGTCGCGCGGGATGACCTGGGTCGAGACCGGCTCGACGGCCAGGCCCATCTTGTCGGCCACGTGCTGTTCGACGCGCGGGTCGACATTGGCGAAGGTGCCGACGGCGCCGGAGATCGCGCAGGTGGCGATCTCGAACTTGGCCATCGCCAGGCGCTCCTTGGCGCGCTGGAACTCGGCGTAGTAGCCGGCCAGCTTCAGGCCGAAGGTGATCGGTTCGGCGTGGATGCCGTGGCTGCGGCCGACGCAGACGGTCATCTTGTGTTCCATCGCCCGGCGCTTCAGGGCGGCCAGGACCAGGTCGACGTCTTCCAGCAGCAGGTCGGTGGCGCGCGACAGCTGCACGGCGAAGCAGGTGTCCAGCACATCGCTGCTGGTCATGCCTTGGTGCAGGAAGCGCGCTTCGGGACCGACGATTTCCGACACGTGGGTCAGGAAGGCGATGACGTCGTGCTTGGTGACGCGCTCGATCTCGTCGATGCGGTCGCTGTCCCAGACCGCGTCGCGGCCCTTTTCCCAGATCGTTTCGGCGGCGAGCTTCGGGATGGTCCCGATCTCGGCCATGGCGTCGGCGGCGTGGGCCTCGATCTCGAACCAGATCTTGTACTTGGTCTGGCTGGACCAGATGGCGGCGGCTTCGGGGCGGGCGTAGCGGCTGATCATGGGGCGGCCGTTTCGGCCCGACCGCCCCCGGAGTCAAGGGAAGGGAGTTATTACTTACGCTCCCGTCCGTTCCTTCATGTGCTTGGCCAGCCCGATCGCGGCCAGGCCGTAGTGGACGCCGGCCCAGGCGTAGAAGCACAGCGAGACGATGATGCCTTGCTGGGTCGAGCGGGCCATGGCGCCGGCGCACGCCTTGGCCAGTTCCGGCGCGGAGCCCTTGGGCGCCAGGCCGCCGGGGCAGCTGGCGGCGAAGCTCTGGGCTCCGGGGTCGCCGAAGGATCCGGATAGGGCGTGGAAGATGCCGCTGGACGTCGGGTGGTTGAAGTTGAACTGCGCCAGATGATCGATCAGCCAGCCGGTGAAGACCGGGCCGCCGCCCAGGGCGATCAGATTCAGGAAGAAGAACAGCAGGGCCGTGGCGGTGGCCCGGCGGCGCGGCTCCACCGAGTTCTGCACCACCCCGAAGGTCGGGGCCAGGTAGGTGTAGTGGAAGATGCCCGGGATCAGCAGGATCAGGGCGGTGGTCTGCCAGCTGGTTTGCAGATAGGCGGCGATATAGATGGGCGTGGCGACGATCAGGCCGATGGCGGGCGTGAGGGCGTACCACTTGACGCTTTTCTTGCCGGCCCAGTCGGTGAGAAACCCGCCGACCAGGGTGCCGACCCCGGCCGAGAAGCCGCCGATCAGACCGACGATCAAGCCGACCTGCGCCAGGCCCAGGCCATAGGTGCGCACGAAGTAGGGCGGCACGAACGCGCCCGAGCCGTAGCTGCCGAACGAAGCGATCGTGACGCCCAGCACCATGTGCAGCACGGGCCACTTGCCGAACAGGATCTTGGTCACGGCCCACAGTTCGGCGAACTCGGTCGCCAGGGAGAAGGCCGGCTTCGGAGCCGGTTCGACGACCACGTCTTCCGCCTCCAGCGGGCGCTCGGCGATCTCGGAATGGCCGCGCGGCGGCTCCTTGACGACCAGTTTGACGATCAGGGCCAGCAGCAGGCCCGGCACGCCGACGATGACGAAGGCCACACGCCAGCTGAACTCCTGGGCCAGCCATCCGCCGGCCACCGCGCCGAACATGGTGCCCAGCGGAATGCCGAACGAATAGATCGACAGAGCCGAGGCGCGCTTCTTGGGCTCGTAATAGTCGCTGATCAGCGAGTGGCTGGGCGGCGAGCAGCCGGCCTCGCCGACGCCGACGCCGAAGCGGTAGAGCGCCAGCTGGCCGAAGTTGGCGGCCGCGCCGCACAGGGCCGTGAAGCCCGACCAGATCACCAGCGACACCGAGATGATGGTCACCCGGTTGAAGCGCTCGGCCAGCCGCGCGATCGGGATGCCCAGGATGGTGTAGAGCAGGGCGAAGTAGAGCCCGCCCAGGAGGCCCAGCTGGGTGTCGGTCAGCTTGAGGTCGACCTTGATCGCCTGACCGATGGTGGCGATGATCGTCCGGTCGATGAAGTTGAAGGTGTAGGCGGCCAGAAGCAGGCCCAGCACCGCGGCCTTGTAGCCGTTGGAATAAAGCGGCCGATCGCCGCCGGACGCACGCGCGTCGGCCATCCTGACTCTCTCCCTTCAAACATTTGTTCTAATCTTTGAAGGGACTGTGACCGAGCGGAAGGCAAAGCGCCAGAGGCTAATTTGCGCCGGCGGCCCGAAGGGGTAAAGCCTGCTGCGAACGGGATTTCGCGGAGGAGACAGCGTCATGGAACTCGTGATCGGCACCAAGGCATGGTCCACCTGGTCCCTGCGCCCCTGGCTCGTCCTCAAGCGGGCGGGCGTCGATTTCAAGGAGATCGAGATCGCTCTGCGCCAGGGCGAGACGACCAGCGCCGAGATCGGCAAGATTTCGCCCACCAAGCTGGCCCCGGCCCTGAAGGACGGCGACCTTGTGGTCTGGGACTCGCTGGCGATCTGCGAGTACCTGGCCGAGACGTTCCCGGAAGCGAAGCTGTGGCCCGCCGATCCTGTTCTGCGCGCGCTGGGCCGCTCGATCTCGGCCGAGATGCATTCGGGCTTCCAGTCGCTGCGCGGCGAGTGCCCGATGGCCCTGGACGAGGCGCCCCGCAAGCTGGACATCTCCGAGGCCACCCAGAAGGACGTGCGCAAGATCGTCGAGCGCTGGAACCAGTTGCTCAAGCGCTCGGGCGGGCCGTTCCTGTTAGGTGAATGGTCGATCGCCGACGCGTTCTTCACGCCGGTGGCGACGCGCTTCCGCACCTACGGGATCCATCTGTCGGACTATGGCGACACCGGTGCGGCCGGCGCCTATGCCGAGCGCCTGCTGGAGACCCCGGAGTTCCTGGAATGGGAGCGCGCCGCGAAAGGCGAGAGCTAGAGGCCTTCCGGAACCCCATTCTTGACCGGCGGCGGGCTGCAGCGGCCGGCCCGGGCCTGCACCACGTAGAACAGGGCGCGGCCCTGGGCGAAGGCGCTGTGCTCGGCCAGCGGATTGGTGGGCTGGCCGGTGGTCAGGCTCAGCGCCTGCTCGCCGGCGCCCGGCGCGGCCTGGCCCAGCGAGGCCTGGTTCCACTTGCTCAGCACCGGCGCGCAGGCGGCGACCACGGCCTCGGCCACGACCTCGGCGCTGTCGCGCGAGCCGGCCAGGCTGTAGGCCCAGCGCCGCGCGCATTCCTCCACGGGGGTCGACGGATCGGAGGCCGCCGTCACGCCGGGCGCGGTCTTGAAGTCGGCGCAGATCTTGGGATTGGCCACGCCGTCATGACGGTCGTCACAGGCGGCCAGAGCCAGGACAGCGAGGGCCGCGACGGCCACCACGGGTTTGCGGATCATGTCTTTGATTTCCGTCTGGTCTTAGCGGGGGCAGATCTGCACGGCGCGCGAGTTCAGGCGACCGCGGTCGTCGTAGTACGAGATGTTGGCGTCGCGGCAGACGCCGCCGCCCGTCGGGGCGGACACCTGCTGGAAGGTCCCGTTCTGGACCTGGCCGCTGGCGACCGGATTGCCCATGTGGTCGTAATAGACTTGGCGGACGGGAGCGGGCTGGGCCGGCTGGTACGACGCGCCGCGCGAGCGCGAGCCGGAGTCGTAATAGACGGTGCGGGTGCGATGGCAGCCGCTCTTGCCGATCTCGCGGCCGACCAGGGCGCCGCCGACGCCGCCGATCAGGAGACCGCCGCCGCCCTTGGAGATCGCGTTGCCGACCAGAGCGCCGCCGAGGCCGCCGATCACGGTGCCGGTGGCCTTGCGGCTGCGGCACGACGCGGCGCTGGCGTCGGTGGGGGCCATGACGGCCGGGAGCGCCATGGCGCCGATGGCCAGGCCGATGACGATGAGACGGGGCATGTGATCCTCGCCGGTAAAAAAGGTCCCTCGAGCGTCACAACGCGGCTGATCCCTGGAAGGATGCAGAAATGTCGGGCCGCCGACTTGAAACCTTCGCCGGGAACCTTCACCGCACGAAACGCTTATGGACGTTCAAGTTGTATGCGTCGGGGATTTCCATGAGACGATTGTTGCGCACCGCCTGGATCGGCGCGGCCTTGCTTGCGCCGATGGCGGCCCGCGCCGAGGAAACCGCCGAGTTCGATCCCGCCACCATCGATTTGGCCAAACTGATCGAATGCAGGACCTATGCGCCGCCGCAGTACAACGCGCTGGCTTTCTGGCTGACGGGCGACGAGGCCAAGACCGCGCAGACGCGGCTTGGCCTGTCCGAGACCAGGTCCGCCAATCCGATGCTGAAGACCTACGCCCTGAAAGCGCCGCTGACGGTGTTCGGCCGCCAGACGCGGCAGATCGCCTTCACCAGTTCGGGGCCCATGGCCGTGCTGGCCGAGGCCGATCCGCATCCGCTGGCGCGTGAACTGGGCGTCGAGCCTGCCGTCGATATTCCCGGCAAGTTCCTGGGCGAGCGCCAGATCGCCGCCTCGTCGGAGAAGGACGCCGGAACGGGCATGGTCATCAACAGCCGCGTGACGCTGAACGTTTCGACCGTCACCTCGCATCCCGGCAAGACCCTGGCCGGCTGCAGCTATGTGATCGCCATCGTCGAGGCCGCCGATGCGAAATAGGATCCTGCTGGGCTCGGCCCTCGTCGCGCTGGCGGCCGTTCCGGCCTACGCGCAGGACCTCTATATCGGCACGGTCGAGGTCCAGAAGGATCAGGTCATCCTGGTCCGCTGCGACCTGGTCCAGAACCGCTACGTGCTGCGCGACGGCAAGGACGCGCGCGACAAGCCCGTCGCCGCCTTGCGCGAGCGCCTGAAAACCCTGAAGGCCCCGGTCTATGTCGAGGTGTTCGGCCAATATGCCGAACAGGGCCAGGACAATGCGCTGGACGTGATCGGCCTGGAGAACATCAAGGCCGGCAAGTCGTGCCATCTGATGGACGCGCTACCGGCCGGGTAGGCCGACCGACGAGCCGCGCGACCAATCGTCCCGGATTCACGATTAATCGGGATTCACCAAGCCTGGGGACTTCGCCTTAACCATCCCGCCCCATCCTGTATCGAAACGGGATTTGCCCAAGCGGCAGTTGGAGGGGGCGCGGATGGCCCAGCACGTGGAAACCCTGGTGATCGGCGCCGGTCCGGCCGGCCTGACGACCGCCTATACCCTGGCCAAGGCCGGGCGCGAGGTGACCGTGCTGGAGATGGACCCGACCTATGTCGGCGGCATCAGCCGGACCGTGGACTACAAGGGCTTCAAGTTCGACATCGGCGGCCACCGCTTCTTCTCGAAGAGCAAGGAGATCGTCGATCTCTGGAACGAGATCCTGCCCGACGACTTCATCGACCGGCCGCGCCTGTCGCGGATCTACTACCGCGAGAAATTCTACGCCTATCCGCTGAAGGCCTTCGAGGCCCTGGCCAACCTGGGCGTCTGGACGGCCGCCAAGTGCATGGCCTCGTTCGGCTGGGCCAAGGTCAAGCCGATCGAGAACCCGACAACCTTCCACCAGTGGGTCCGCAACCAGTTCGGCGAGAAGCTGTTCTCGATCTTCTTCAAGACCTACACCGAGAAGGTGTGGGGCATGAGCTGCGACGAGATCTCGGCCGACTGGGCCAGCCAGCGCATCAAGGGCCTGGACCTGGCCGCCGCCATCGTCGACGGCCTCAAGCGTTCGCTGGGCGTCAAGGCCAAGGCGACGGGCGAAGGTTCGCCCAAGACCCTGATCGAGAGCTTCCGCTATCCCCGCAAGGGCCCCGGCATGATGTGGGAGGCCTGCGCCGAGAAGATCGCCGCCCTGGGCGGCCAGGTCCGCATGGGGCGCAAGGTCGACGGCCTGCACTATGACAAGCTGGCCAAGATCTGGACCGTCTCGGTGACCAGCGCCGACGGCAAGAAGGAGATCTACACGGCCAACGACGTCGTCTCGTCGGCTCCGATCCGCGAGCTGATGCAGGCGGTTTCACCGACCCCGATCAGCGTCTTCCACGCCGGCGAGCTGATGTACCGCGACTTCATCACCGTGGTGCTGATCGGCAAGCCGCAGAAGGAGCTGCCGGACAACTGGATCTACATCCACGATCCGTCCGTGAAGGTGGGCCGCGTGCAGAACTTCCGCTCTTGGTCGCCGGAAATGATCCCGGACGGCGTGTCGACGTGCCTGGGGCTGGAATACTTCTGCTTCGAGGGCGACGGGCTGTGGACTTCGACGGACGAGGACCTGGTCGCCCAGGCCAAGCGCGAGATCGGCAAGATCGGCCTGATGGAGCCGGCCGACGTCTACGACGCCTGCGTGGTGCGCCAGCACAAGGCCTATCCGGTCTATGACGACGCCTATGCCGAGCACATCAAGATGATCCGCCTGGATCTGAAGATGCACTTCCCGGGCCTGCACCTGGTCGGCCGCAATGGCATGCACAAGTACAACAACCAGGACCACGCCATGATGACCGGCCTGCTGACGGCCGAGAACATCATCGCCGGCGAGATCCTCCACGACGTCTGGGAGGTCAACGAAGACGCCGAGTACGGCGAGGCCGGCGTCTCCGGCGCCCGCGAAGCCCTGCGCAGCGAACGCGCCGTGCCCAAGAAGGTCGCCGCCTAGTCATGAACCTCGTCGCTAAGCTCTGGCGGCGTCTGCCTGAAGGACTGCGCGAGCTGGTCCTCTATGGTGTCGCCAGCGCCCTGGCGCTGGGGCTGGACTGGGGCGTGCTGCTGGTCCTGACGACGCTGGTCGTGAACTATCTGGTCGCTTCGGCGGCCGGCTTCACCAGCGGCATGGCCGTCACCTATCTGCTGTCGATCTCGGTGGTCTTTCGGCATCGCCCCGTCGCCGACCGCAAGCGCGAGTTCATCGGCTTCATCGGTGTCGGCTTCGCCGGCCTGCTGCTGACCCAGGGACTCATGGCGCTATGGGTGGAGGCGCTGGGCATGACGCCGGGCCTGGCCAAGGTCCCGACCGCGGGAATCGTCTTCCTGTTCAATTTCGTCGTCCGCCGGGCGCTGCTGTTCCGCGCGCCGCGTACCGACACCGCTCGCTCGTGAGCCCGTTGGCCAAGATCGCCAGCGGTCGGGGGCCGGGCCTGCTGGCCGCCTTCGGTTTGTTCCTGCTGAGTCGCCCGTATCCGGGCATATTTCATGACGGTCGCCTCTATGTCGCCGACGCCCTGGCCAAGCTGGATCCGGGCGGCGTCGGCAAGGACCTGATGTTCGTCCACGACGGACAGTTCGGCTTCAGCCTCTACACCCCAATGCTGGCCCGGCTCATCGACCTGCTGGGTCTGAACGGGGGCGCCATGACCATCGTGGCCGTGACCCTGACGCTGTGGTTCGCCGCGGCTGCGTGGATGATCGAGCGCTTCCTGGCCGACCGTCCGCCGGTCGTGCGCTGGGCGGCCCTGGTCTTCGTTGCGGTCCTGCCGCCGCTGTACGGACCGTTGGGGGCCATCGGCTATGCCGAGCCCTATGCGACGCCGCGCGGCCTGGCCGAGGCCGCCGGGCTGGCCGGCATGGCGGCATATCTGTCGGGGCGACGGATCACGGGCCTGGCCTTCTGCGCCTTAGGCATGCTGTTCCACCCGATCATGGGCCTGTGCTCGGCCGCCGCCATCGGGCTGGCCCTGTGCCTGGAGGATCGCCGCTGGCTTTGGGCGGGCCTGGCGGGCGTCTGCGCGCTGGCGATCGCGGGCCTACTGCGCCTGCCGATGGCCGAGCGCGTCGTCACCCTGATGGATCCCGTCTGGCGGGCCGTCGTCGAACAACGCAGCCCGATCGTCTTTCCGTCGCAATGGCCTATCGAGACCTGGAGCCTGATGGCGCTGCATGTCTGCGGCCTGGCGGCCGGCGCCGTGCTGCTGCGCGGCGCGCCGCGCCTGTTGGCGTTGGGCGCCCTGGCCGCGGGTCTCCTGGGCGTCGCGGTTTCGGCGATCCTGGGCGAGGGCGCGTCGTTGCTGCTGTTCCTGCAGTTGCAGAGCTGGCGGATGCTGCAGCCGGCCGCCGTCCTGAGCGCCGCGTGCCTGGCTGCGTTGAGCGCCGAGCTGCCGCGACGCGGGCCCCTGGGCCTCTGGGGGCTGACGCTGCTGGGCCTGGCCTGGCTGTTCCGGGACGTGGCCCATCTGGCCTTGATGCTCGCGCCCGCCGGCCTCATGTGCGTGTTCGTCGGCGAGCGGATCAAGTTCAGCCGCCCCACGCTGGTCAGCCGCGCCGCGGTCGGCGCGCTGGCCGCCGGCGCCCTCGCCAGCGCCGCGGGGCGAGCCGTCGATCTGTCCCATGCCCTGTCGGACGCGCCCTCGATCCGGGGCTTCAGCCCGGCGTTCGTGTGGAGCAGCGACTTGCCGAGCATCGCGATCGCCCTCGTGGTCGGCCTGTGGCTGGCGCGGGGACGGGCGTCCCCGCCCGCCGTCGTGCGCGTCGTCGGAGCGGCCGCGCTGGGCTTCCTGGCTCTGCTGTCGTGGGACGATCGCTCGCCCTTCATCCGCGAACGCGATCAGGGCAAGGACCCGACGCTGACGGCCATGACCGCGTCGCGGCCCGGTGAGGTGCTATGGCTGCTGGGCGACATAGAGCCCTGGGCGCTGATGGGCCGTCCCAGCTGGTCCAGCAAGGTGCAGTCGGCGGGCGTAGTGTTCTCGCGGCCGCTGTCGTTGGAGATGAAGGATCGCGCCGCTCGCCTGAAGGCGTTCGGCCTGGTGGCCGATGACTGGCTGAGCCCGCCGCGAGCGGGGATCGCGCCCCCGCCCAGGCCTCGACTAGCGACGGTGCGCGCGTTCTGCGCCCAGCCCGATGCGCCGGCGTGGATCGTCTGGGCCTATTGGACGGAAGGGGCGCTGGAGCCCGGCCTGCGGGCGAGGGACTGGACGCCCCGCCAGCCGTTCGCTCAACTGACGTCCTACGGCTGGCTGACCGCCACGCGCTATGCCGTGATCCCGTGCGCAGGCTCTTGAGCCGGCTCGGCGCGGGCGGTCCTGGCGTCGCCCAGGCGAGCAGCGCTCCAGCAGATGAAATGCACGAAAGCGTCGGCGAGACCGACCATGGCCGCCAGCACGAAAACGCTCGTGATCACCAGAATCGCCACAACCGACATCACCGCCTCCTGTTCGTTCCAGTTAGCGGCGGCGAAGAATTTAAGTTCCACCTGGCAGCGCTTCCAAACAGGTAAAAACCATCTATTTGGTTGACAACGTTGTCACGCTTCCGGTGAATGGCGCGTCCGCGCAAAGACGGATTCCAGGAATATCGTCACTAGGGAGTGGTGCAGTGATTGCGGTGCTGAAGTTCAACCTCGAGGGCGTCCGATGACCGACGCCGCGATCGCGAAATCCACGGCCAAGAGCGGCGGCGTCAAGCTCGCCATCGTCTATGTGACGTGCCTGTTCTTCATCTGGGCCCTGGTCACGAACCTGCTGGACCCGCTGCTGAAGACCATGAAGACGGTCTTCACCCTGACGCCGGTGGAGGCCAGCCTGACGGGCTTCGCCTTCTTCATCGCCTACGGAATCATGTCGCTGCCGTCGGCGGCGTTCCTCTCGAAATTCGGCTACGCCAAGTCGGTGATGGTCGGCCTGGGCGGCATCGTCGCCGGCTGCTTCATCGCCATCGCGGCGGCCAAGCTGCATGTCTTCGGCGTGTTCCTGGTCGGGCTGTTCGTCATGGCCTCGGGCGTCACCCTGCTGCAGGTGGCCGCCAACCCGCTGATCGCCTCGATGGGCAAGCCCGAGGAGTCCTCGTTCCGCCTGAACCTGTCGCAAGCCTTCAACTCGCTGGGCGCGGCCTGCGGCCTGTGGTTCGGCGCGAACTTCCTGCTGAAGGGCGACATCTTCAAGAAGGACATCGTGATCACCGACGCCCTGCGCGAGCAGGCGCTCGGCTTCGTCTCGAACGTCTATTTCGCCATCGGCGTGGGCCTGGCCCTGTTCATCCTGCTGATCTTCCTGGTCCGCCAGAAGATCACCGACGCGGCTCCGAAGACCGGCCATCTGGTCAACCCGTTCATCGCCTTGACCTCGAAGTGGGCGAACCTGGGCGCGATCGGCATCTTCCTCTATGTCGGCGCGGAAGTGGCGATCTCGCTGCACCTGCTGCTGTTCCTGGAGCAGACTCGCATCCTGGACATCCCGTCGGAACAGGCGGGCAAGCTGACCACCTTCTACATGGTCTTCGCCATGATCGGTCGCTTCAGCGGCTCGGCGCTGCTGAAAGCGTTCAAGGACTACTCCCTGCTGGCCCTGGTCGCCGTGGGCGCGATCGTCCTCAGCCTGGTGGTGATCCTGACCAAGGACATGACCCCGACCGCCCACGCCGGCACGGTGAATCTGCTGCTGGCCTCGGCCCCGGTGACGACCGGCCTGATCCCGGCCTTCGCGGCCCTGCTGATCGGTCTGTTCAACTCGATCATGTTCCCGACCATCTTCACCCTGACCCTGCAACGCTCCTCGGCGCCGACCTCGGCGACCTCGGGCCTGCTGTGCATGGCCATTGTCGGCGGCGCGTTCCTGCCGCTGGCCTTCGCCAAGATCGAGGAGCTGACCGGCTCGATCTCGATGGGCTTTATCGCCCCGCTGGTCTGCTACGTCTACGTCCTGTGGTTCGCGATCGTGGCCAAGAAGGCCCCGACCCACGAGATCGAGGAGGGCGTGGCCGGCGGCCACTAGGCCTCCAAGCCAAACCCCTCGAAGGACTCTCAAGACTACCTGCAAGCGCGCCCCGGGAAGCTCGTCTTCCCGGGGGTTTTTTTGCCCGGAGCTAGCCGCCCCTGCGGCTTCGCGGGCTGGTTCCCGTCCAGCGCTTGAAGGCGCGGGAGAAGGCGCTGGTCTCCGAGAAGCCGACCAGATAAGCCGTCTCGTTGACCGACAGCCTTTCCAGGTACGTCTCGGCCATCCGCCGGCGCAAGGCGTCCAGCACCTGGTCGAAGCTGACGCTCTCGGCCTTGAGGCGGCGATACAGCGTCTGGCGCGACAGGCCCAGGGCGCGCGCGATGTCGTCCATGGCCAGCTCACCGGTGTGGAGCAGGGGGATCAGCAGCGCCTCGACCCGCCCCCGCGTGGTCTTGGACGCCTCCAGGCTCTTCAGCAGCGCGTCGGCATGGCCGTTGAACATGCCAAAGGCGTAGCGGTTGGGCCGATGGATCGCCAGGTGCAGCCAGGCTGGCTCGATCTTCAGGGCGTTCCACGCGGCGCCGAAGGTCACCGGCGCGCGCAGGATCGGCGCGTATTCGGCGGCGTGGGGCGGGCGCGGGCGCGTCAGGTGCGCCGCCAGCACGAACGTGAAGTCTGGATAGTGCCGGGCCATCTCGCCGGTGAATCGGGCCAGGGCGGCCTCGACCAGTTCCGGAAAATCCTCGACGGCGCAGCGGTCCTGCAGCCACAGGCCATCCTCGCGCGGCGTCAGCTGGAACCGGGGGCCGTCCGAGACGCCGTCGACCTCGACCACCAGGCGCGAGAAGCGGTTCAGCTGTTTCAGCGCCCCGCCCATCGTGTCGGCCGACTGGCAGATCAGGCCGACGATCGAAATCTGCTCGAAGCGGGTCGCCTCGGGGAACTTGAGGGCCAGGGCGGGCTCGCCGGTCAGCGCTTGGCCGGTCCGGTAGAGGGCCTTGTAGGCGCCCAGCGGTATGCGGGCGTCCGCATCGGCGAAGGCGTCCGCCGTGACGTTCGCGCCGGCTAGCAGAGCGTCGCGGTCCGCGCCCAGCGACACGGCGAATTCCAGCAGGGCCTTGAAGAACCCGCCCGACACCGTCGCCTGGGCCTGCATGCTGCTCATGCGCCGAGCGGTACCAGCGTGATCGCCGGGGTCAAGTTCGTGTCGCCGCGGATCATGGCCCAGCGGCCGGGCGGTCTCCTATGGCTGAAGGCCGAGGAACGCGTGGAACGAGCGAGTACGAACATGGAAAACACCGCCGCCCGGGCGCTGCGCCTTTCGGCCGCCGCCTGGTTCATCGCCCTGGTTGCGGGGCTGTGGGCCTTCGGGATCTATATCGTCGGCCTCTACGGCGTGGGCGCGGCGACGGGGGACTGGGCGCGCTGGAACGCCGTGCTGCCCGACGGACACGGCTATACGCCCGGCGATGCGGCCGGCAACCTGGCCCTGGGCGTTCACCTGCTGCTGGCGGTGTTCGTGACCTTCCTGGGCGCGATGCAGTTGGTCCCGGCGATCCGCGCAGGGGCGCCGGCCTTCCATCGCTGGAATGGGCGGGCCTTCATCGCCGTGGCCTTCGCGATCGCGGCGTCCGGCCTCTTCATCGCCTTTACCCGGGGCGCAGTTGCTGGGACGTACATGGCGGCCGGGAACACGCTGAACGCGCTGCTGCTGATGGTCTGCGCCGCGCAAGCGCTGCGGTTCGCGCTGAAGAGGCGGTTCGACCTGCATCGACGGTGGGCGATGCGGGCGTTCGTGCTGATGCTGGGCGTGTTCTTCTATCGTCTGGGCATGATGCTGTGGTTTGTCGCCAATCGCGGGCCCGTCGGCCACACCCGCGCCTTCGACGGACCGTTCGACATCTTCCTGGCCTTCGCCCACGTCCTGCTGCCGCTGACGATCCTCGAGCTGTACCGGCTGGCCGGCGACCGGGGCGGGACCCTGGCCAAGTTCGCCATGGCCGGCGGCATGGCCGTCGTCACGCTGGCCACGGCGGCCGGCGGTCTGTTCGCCATCGTCGGCCTTTGGCTGCCGCGTCTCTAGGCGCAGCGAGCGTTTCAGTTTTCCTGCGAGGGGCTTTAGGAAAGTCGCGGTCGTAATTCCCAGCGCGCGACACGACATTGAATGCTCAGTTTTCCGAGGAACCGAGCATGGCCGCCGCGCAAGCCAAGAGCAGCCGCTTCATCAGCGGCTTCGGGGTTCAGGTCCTGGCCGCCATGGTCGTGGGGCTAGGTCTGGGCTTGCTGGCGCGCAACCTGGGTCCGGCGGAAGGCCAGGCGGGCTACGCCCTGGCCGAAACCCTGCACCAGGTCGGCGCTATCTTCGTCCAGCTGTTGCGCGTGCTGGTTCCGCCGCTGGTGTTCACGGCCATCGTGGCCAGCATCGCCAATATCGCCCAGCTGCAGAACGCCGCGCGCCTGGTCTGGCGGACCCTGTTCTGGTTCGCGGTCACCGCCCTGATCGCCGTGCTGATCGGCATCGCCCTCGGGCTGATCCTGCAGCCGGGCTTGCACACCACCGTCGAGGCCGCCGCCGCCAAGGCGCCCAAGACCCACGGCTCGTGGCTGGACTTCCTGACCGGCCTCGTGCCCGGCAACGTCCTGGGCCTGGCCGCCTCGACCAAGATCTCGGACGGCGCGGCGACCACGGGGCTGTCGTTCAATGTGCTGCAGATCGTGGTCATCTCATTGGTCACCGGCGTCGCGGCCCTCAAGGTCGGTGAGGCGGGCGAGGCCTTCCTGAAGTTCAACGCCTCGGCCCTGGCGATCGTGCGCAAGGTGCTGTGGTGGGTGATCCGCCTGACGCCGATCGGCACCGTCGGCCTGTTCGGCAACGCCGTGGCCCAGTACGGCTGGACGACGCTGGGCCAGCTGGGCGCCTTTGCCGGCGCGATCTATGCCGGTCTGGCTCTGGTGCTGCTGGTCGTCTACCCCACCCTTCTGGCCCTGAACGGCCTGAACCCCGTGAAGTTCTTCCAGGGCGCCTGGCCGGCGATCCAGCTGGGCTTCGTCTCGCGCTCGTCGGTCGGAACCCTGCCGGTGACCGAGGCGGTGACCGAGACCAGTCTGGGCGTGCCGCGCGCCTATGCCGCCTTCGCCGTGCCGTTCGGCGCGACCACCAAGATGGACGGCTGCGCAGCTATCTATCCGGCGGTCTCGGCGATCTTCGTGGCTCAGTTCTTCGGCGTGCACCTGGCTTGGTCGGACTATTTCCTGGTCGTCTTCGTCTCGGTGATCGGCTCGGCCGCCACGGCCGGTCTGACCGGCGCGACCGTAATGCTGACCCTGACCCTGTCGACCCTGGGCCTGCCGCTGGAAGGCGCGGGCCTGCTGCTGGCCATCGATCCGATCCTCGACATGGGCCGCACGGCCGTGAACGTCGCGGGCCAGGCCCTGATCCCGACCATTGTCGCAAAGCGGGAAGGGATCCTGGACCTTGAAGTCTACAACGCCGCTCGCGTTCCGGCCGAGGCCCAGTTGCACCCCGCCGAATAGGCGAGCGCGGTTGCGCGGGCGCGCTTTAGCGGCGATTTTGCCGGCTTGGTGAAGCGTCCCCGGGGGATTCCATGACTTTGAAGACGACGAACGGCGGCCCCGCCGGGCCGGACCGACGCGCCTTCCTGTCCGGAGCGGCGGCCCTGGCGGGCCTGGCCGTGGCGACCCCGCGCGCCTTCGCCCGCGCTTCGGATCGCGTGGAGGGCCTGCTGGCCCAGATGACGATCGAGGAGAAGGCCGGCCAGCTGTCGTGCTTCGCCGACATGATCCGCCCCCCGATCGGCGACATGAACCCGCTGGTCAACATCCGCAACGCCCAGACCCTGACCGCCGAGATCAAGGCGGGCCGCATCGGCGTGCTGATGAACGGGGTAGGGGCCCAGGCCGCCTACGACACCCAGAAGGCCGCCGTCGAGGGCTCGCGCCTGAAGATCCCGCTGCTGTTCGCCGCCGACGTGATCCACGGCTTCCGCACCGTGTTCCCGATTCCTCTGGCCGAGGCGGCCAGCTTCGACCCGCACCTGGCCGAGCGCACCGCGCGGGCCGCCGCGATCGAGGCCACGGCCTCGGGCCTGCACTGGACCTTCGCGCCCATGGTCGACGTCGCCCGCGACCAGCGGTGGGGCCGGGTGGCCGAGGGCTCTGGCGAGGACGTCTATCTGGGCGAGGTGCTGGCCGCCGCCCGGGTGCGCGGCTTTCAGGGCAAGGACCTGAAGGCCGACGACAGCATGCTGGCCACGCCCAAGCACTTCGCCGCCTACGGCGCTGTGACCGCGGGCCTGGAATACAACTCCGTCGAGCTTTCCGAAGCCACCCTGCGCGAGGTGCACCTGCCGCCGTTCCAGGCCGCGTTCGCCGCCGGCGCGATGACCGTGATGTCGGCCTTCAACGACGTCAACGGGGTTCCCGCCACCGCCAACAAGCGCCTGTTGACCGACGTGCTGCGCGGCGAGTGGGGTTTCAAGGGCGTGGTTATCTCCGACTACACGGCCGACCAGGAGCTGGTGGCCCACGGCTTCGCCGCCGACGACCGGGACGCCGCGCGCCTGGCGATCCTGGCCGGGGTCGACATCAGCATGCAGAGCGGCCTCTACATCCGCTATCTGCCCGAACTGGTCGCCTCGGGCGCCGTTCCCGTGGCGGTGGTCGACGCCGCCGTGCGTCGGGTGCTGGCCCTGAAGGAGGCGATCGGCCTCTTCGACAATCCCTACCGCTCGCTGGACCCCAAGGCCGAGGCGGCGCACACCGCCACGCCCGCGATGCGGAGCCTCAGCCGCGAGGCCGGCGCGCGCGCGATCGTGCTCCTGAAGAACGAGGGCGCCCTGCTGCCGCTGCCGAAAGCCGGCAAGCGCCTGGCGCTGATCGGCCCGTTCGCCGACGACCGCGACAACGTGCTGGGCGCCTGGGGCGGCTTCTTCGCCGACCGCCGCCTGAACGTCGACCTGGCTACGGGCCTGCGCGCACAGCTGGCCGATCCGAACGGCCTGATCGTCGAGCGCGGCTGCGAGGTCGAGACCACCATCGCCGGCGGCTTCGAGCGCGCGGTCGCCGCGGCGCAGGCCGCCGATGTCGTCCTGCTGGCCGTCGGCGAGAGCCAGGACATGACCGGCGAGGCCAAGTCGCGCACCGACATCCGCATCCCGCCGGTGCAGCAACGCCTGGCCGAGGCGATCGCCGCCACCGGCAAGCCGATCGTCGTCCTGCTGCGCCACGGGCGCGCCCTTCAGCTGGAAGGCGTGGTCCGCGACGCCCCGGCGATCCTGGCGACCTGGTTCCTGGGCAGTGAGATGGGCAACGCCGTGGCCGACGTGGTCTTCGGCGCGGTGAATCCCTCGGGCCGGCTGCCGGTCAGCTTCCCGATCGACAGCGGCCAGGAGCCGTTCTTCTACAACGGCCGCACCACCGGCCGCCCGGCGCCGGCCGATCCGAACGGCCAGGAGTACAAGGCCCGCTGGCGCTCGATCCGCAACGATGCGCTGTATCCGTTCGGTTTCGGCCTGACCTACACGCGCTTCGAGGTCACGGACGTGAAGCTCAACACCCAGCGCCTGGCCTGGAACGACACGCTGCATGTGACCGCCAGGATCAAGAACACCGGCGACCTGCCCGGCGAGCACGTCGTTCAGCTGTACATCCGCGACCGCGTCGCCAGCCGCACCCGACCGGTGCGCGAACTGAAGGGTTTCCAGCGTGTCGCCCTGGCCCCGGGCGCCGAGCGGGACGTGAAGTTCGACCTGCGGCGCCAGAACCTGATGTTCGTCGGCGACAACGACTATTGGCTGGCCGAACCCGGCGTCTTCGACGTCTGGATCGCCAACTCCTCGGTGGACGGCCTGAACGTGAGTTTCGAGCTGCTCCCGGCTGGGTAGCGGCTGCGCCGCGAATCGCGTCCGTTGACGAACTGGGTCTTTCGGGAGCGTACTAGGGGTTCAAAACCCTTCTGCATTAGTCGCCTGTTAGGAGAATCTTGGCGCGGCAGGCATAGGCGCCTCTCCGACCGAGATTAGCGTGTGTCCTTGTCCTATAAGGTTTTTCCGGAATTGAATGCTCCGGAGGCCTCGCTTTCAAGCGCGTGCGAACGCACAATCCACCTCTGCGGCCGCATGTCTCGTTGAAAGGACTTGGAAAGGAAATAAGGTTACCCCGATTTGGCCGTAGTGTGGCTGAATTGGGGCGCTTGCGTTGGGGGGCGTCGTCACGTTGCTTCGGGCGCGCGTTGGGGCGCGCTCATCAGCAAGGATGAATGTATGGCGATCTCGAGTCTCTCCGCCGCGCAGATCTCGGCCCTGTCGGTCACCGCGATCCAGGGCCTGTCCACGACGGACATCCAGTCCCTGAGCGGGACGCAGATCGCCGCGATCAGCACGGCGGGCATCAGCGCGCTGGTCGACACCCAGGTCGCCGCGCTCAGCTCGACGCAGATCAAGGCGCTCACCACGACCCAGATCCCGAAGTTCGCCACTTCGGTCACCTTCGACGTCACCCAACTGACGCAGCTGTCCACCCAGCAGGTTTCGGCGCTCACCTCGACCCAACTGGCGTCGCTCGACACCTCGCATGTCGCCGTCCTGAGCTCGACCCAGATCGGCGCCCTGTCGGCCGCCAGCTTCTCGGGCCTTGTCGACACCCAGATCGCCACGCTCAGCGAGACCCAGATCAAGGGGCTGACCGTCAACCAGGCCAAGGGCCTGACCACCACCGACATCGGCGAGCTGGCCGACACCCAGGTCGCCGCCCTGTCGGGCGATCGCCTGGCCGCCCTCAGCACGGGCGCCCTGTCTGCGCTCAGCGGCACCCAGGTCGCCGCGCTTAGCACTACGCAGGTCGGCGCCCTGACGACCAGCCAGATCAAGAGCCTCAACACCACCGACGTCGGCGAGTTCTCGGCCGCGCAGATCGGCGCGCTGTCGGCCGCCCAGGTCGGCGCCCTGACGCCCGCCAACTTCTCGGCCCTGGCCGACACCCAGGTCGCCGCCCTGTCGTCGACCCAGCTGAAGGGCGTCACGGTCGACCAGATCAAGGCGCTGACCACCACCGACATCGGCGAACTGGCCAGCACCCAGGTGGGCGCGCTCAGCAACTCGCAGCTGGGAGCCCTGGCCACGACCCAGGCGGCCCAGCTGTCGACGACCCAGATCGGCGGCCTGACGGCGACGCAGGTGGGGGCGCTGTCGACCGCGGCCTTCTCGGCCCTGGACGCGACCCAGGTCGGTTCGCTGAGCGAAACCCAGATCAAGGGCCTGACCACCCAGCAGGTCGCCGCCCTGACGACCACCGACGGCGGCGAGCTTGCCACCACCCAGATCGCGGCCCTGAGCGCGGCGCAGGTGGGCTCGCTGAGCGCCACCGCCTTCTCGGCCCTGTCCGGCACGCAGGTCGCGGCGCTGAGCGAGACCCAGATCAAGGGCGTCTCGGCCTCGCAGCTGAAGGGCCTGACGACCACCGACGTCGGCGAGCTGTCGACCACCCAGATCTCGACCCTGGCCGGCACGCAGCTGGCCAGCGTCAGCGCCGCCAACGTCTCGGCCCTGGCCGACACCCAGGTCGCCGCGCTCTCGACCACCCAGATCAAGTCGCTGACGGCCGACCAGCTCAAGGGGCTGTCGACCACCGACATCGGCGAACTGGCCGACACCCAGATCGCCGCCCTGACGGCCGATCAGATCAAGAACCTGTCGGCGGCCAACATCTCGGCCTTGAGCCAGACCCAGGTTGCGGCGCTCACCAACAGCCAGGTCGCGGCGCTGACCGCCACGCAGGTCAAGGGGCTGACCACCACCGATATCGGCGAGCTTTCGTCGACCCAGGTCGGCGCCCTGACGACCGCCCAGGTCAGCGTCCTGGCCACGACCCAGGTGCAGCAGCTGTCGACCACCCAGATCGGCGGCCTGACCTCGACCCAACTGGGCGCGATCACCTCGACCAATCTGACGCTGATGGACGCCACCCAGCTGGGCTCGCTGAACGGCACCCAGTTGAAGGGTCTGACCGTCGGCCAGCTGGCCAGCCTGACGACGACCAATGTCGGCAACCTGGCCGACACCCAGGTCGGCGCCCTGTCCGCGACCCAGCTGGGCAGCCTGTCGACCGCCGGCTTCTCGGCGCTGAACGCGACCCAGGTCGCCGCGCTCAACGAAACCCAGATCAAGGGGATCACGGCCAGCCAGCTGAAGAGCCTGACGACGACCGACGTCGGCGAACTGGCCACGACCCAGCTGGCGGCGCTGACGACCGCCCAGGTCGCGTCGCTGTCGACCGCTGCCTTCTCGGCCCTGGACGCTACCCAGACCGCCGCTCTGACGACGACGCAGGTCAAGGCCCTGACGGCCGACCAGCTGAAGAACCTGACGACGACCGACATCGGCGAATTGGCCGACACCCAGGTCGCGGCCCTGACGGCGGCCCAGCTGGGCCAGCTGTCGACCACGGGCTTCTCGGCCCTGAGCCAGACCCAGGTCGCGCAGCTGTCGGCGACCCAGATCAAGGGTCTGACCGTCGATCAGCTGAAGAACCTGACGACGACCGACGTCGCCGAACTGGCCGACACCCAGATCGCGGCCCTGGCGACCTCGCAGATCGCCGCCCTGAGCCTCGCCAACGTCAAGAGTCTGTCGACCACCCAGGTCAGCGCCTTGAGCGCCGCGCAAGTGGGGGCGCTGTCGGCGACCAACTTCTCGGCCCTGGACGCGACCCAGGTCGGCGCCCTCAGCGAAACCCAGGTCAAGGGCCTGACGGCGGCGCAGATCGGCGCCCTGACCACGACTGACGTCGGCGAGCTGTCGACGACCCAGATCGGCGCCCTGGCCTCGACCCAGGTGGCGGCCCTGTCGACCGCGGCCTTCTCGGCCCTGGACGCGACCCAGGTCAGCGCCCTGTCGGCCACGCAGATCAAGGGCGTCACGGCCAGCCAGCTGAAGGCCTTGAGCACCACCGATGTCGGCGAGCTGTCCACGACCCAGGTGGGCGCGCTCAGCGCCAGCCAGATCGGTTCGCTGTCGACCGGCAGCTTCTCGGCCCTCGACGCCACCCAGATCTCGGCCCTCTCGGCGACCCAGATCAAGGGTCTGACGGCCGACCAGCTGAAGAACCTCACGACCACCGACATCGGCGAACTGGCCGACACTCAGGTCGCGGCCCTGACGGCCGATCAGATCCGGAACCTGTCGGCAGCCAACGTCTCGGCTCTGAGCCAGACCCAGGTCACCGCGCTTACCAGCACCCAAATCTCGGCGCTTTCGGCCACCCAGGTGAAGGGGCTGTCGGTCACCGACATCGACGAGCTGTCGGCCACCCAGGTCGGCGCCCTCTCGGCGCTGCAGCTGGGCGCGCTGGCCTCGACCCAGGTGCAGGAACTGTCGACCACGCAGATCGGCGGCCTCAGCGCGACGCAGCTGGGCGCGATCACCTCGACCAATCTCAGCCTGATGGACGCGACCCAGATGGGCGCGCTGTCGGCGACCCAGATCAAGGGGCTGACGGCCGGTCAATTGGCCGGCCTGACGACGACCAATATCGGCAACCTGGCCGACACCCAGGTCGCGGCCCTGTCCGCGACGCAGCTGGGCAGCCTGTCCAGCGCCGGCTTCTCGGCCCTGAACGGCACCCAGGTCGCGGCGCTGAGCGAGACGCAGATCAAGGGCGTCACGGCCAGCCAGCTCAAGGGTCTGACCACCACCGACATCGGCGAACTGTCGACCACGCAGGTCGGCGCGCTCTCGGCCGTCCAGATCGGCGCCCTGTCGACCGGCAGCTTCTCGGCCCTGGACGCGACCCAGGTCAGCGCCTTGTCGGCGACCCAGCTGAAGGGCGTCACGGCCGACCAGCTGAAGAACCTGACGACCACCGACGTCGCCGAGCTGTCGGCGACCCAGATCGGCGCCCTCAGCGCCGACCAGATCAAGAACCTGTCGGCGACCAACATCTCGGCCCTGGACGCCACCCAGTCGGCGGCCCTGACGACGACCCAGCTGAAGGCCCTGACCAACACCCAGATCGCGGGCCTGTCGACCACCGACATCGGTGAACTGGCCGACACCCAGATCGCGGCGTTCTCGTCGGCCCAGGTGGCGGCGCTGAACGTGCAGGACCTGACGACGACCCAGATCTCGGGCCTCAGCGCCACGCTGATCGGCGCCATCGGTCCGACGAAGTTCTCGGCCTGGAACGCCACCCAGGTCAGCGCGCTGAACGCGACGCAGATCAAGGGGCTGACGGCCGACCAGCTGAAGAACCTGACGACGACCGACATCGGCGAGCTGGCCGACACCCAGGTCGCGGCCTTGACGGCCACCCAGGTGGGCGCGCTGTCGACTGGCGGGTTCTCGTCCCTGAACGCGACGCAGGTCGCCGCCCTCAGTGAGACGCAGATCAAGGGCGTCACGGCCAGCCAGCTGAAGGCCCTGACCACAACGGACATCGGCGAGCTGTCGACGACACAGGTCGGGGCGCTGAGCGCCAGCCAGATCGGCTCGCTGTCGACCGGCGGCTTCTCGGCCCTGGACGCCACCCAGGTGGCGGCGCTGTCGGCCACCCAGATCAAGGGTCTGACGGCTGATCAGCTGAAGAACCTGACGACCACCGACATCGGCGAGCTGTCGACCACCCAGGTCAGCGCCCTGACCGCCGACCAGGTCAAGAACCTGTCGGCGGCCGCGGTCTCGGCTCTCGCCGACACCCAGGTCGCCGCGCTCAGCAACACCCAGGTGAGCGCGCTCTCGACAACCCAGCTGAAGGGCCTGTCGGTCACCGACATCGACGAGCTTTCGGCGACCCAGGTCGGCGCCCTGACGGCGCTGCAGATCGGCGCCCTGGCCTCGACCCAGGTGCAGGAGCTGTCGACCACCCAGATCGGCGGCCTGACCTCGACCCAGATCGGGGCGATCTCGACGTCGAACCTGACGCTGCTGGACGCCACCCAGCTGGGCGCGCTGACGACGACGCAGATCAAGGGGCTGACCACCGCCCAGGTCCAGAACCTGTCGACGACCAACATCGGCAACCTGGCCGACACCCAGGTCGCGGCCCTGTCCGCGGCCCAGGTCGGCGCGCTCTCGACTGGCGGGTTCTCGTCGCTGAACGCGACCCAGGTCGCGGCGCTGAGCGAAACCCAGATCAAGGGCGTCACGGCCAACCAGCTGAAGTCGCTGACCTCGACCGATATCGGCGAGCTGTCGACGACCCAGGTCGGGGCCCTGAGCGCCGCTCAGATCGGTTCGCTGTCGACCGGCTTCTCGTCGCTGAACGCCACCCAGGTCGGGGCTCTGTCGTCGACCCAGATCAAGGGTCTGACGGCAGACCAGCTGAAGAACCTGACGACGACCGACATCGGCGAATTGGCCACGACCCAAATCGCCGCCCTGACCGCCGATCAGGTCAAGAGCCTGTCGGCCGCCAACCTGTCGGCTCTGGACGCCACCCAGTCGGGGGCGCTGACGAGCACCCAGCTCAAGAGCCTGACCAATGACCAGATCAAGGGTCTGACGACCACCGACATCGGCGATCTGGCCGACACCCAGGTCGCGGCCCTGACCAACTCGCAGCTGGGCGTGCTGGCCACGACCCAAGCGGCGCAGCTGTCGACGACGCAGATCACCGCCCTGGCTTCGACCCAAATCGGCGCGCTGTCGACGGCGGCCTTCTCGGCGCTGGACGCGACCCAGGTGGGCGCGCTGACTGGGACCCAGATCAAGGGTCTCACGGCCAGCCAACTGGGCGCCCTGACCACCACGGACATCGGCGAACTGGCCGACACCCAGGTCGGCGCCCTGACGGCGACCCAGGTGGGGGCGCTGAGCGCCGCGGCCTTCTCGGCCCTGGACGCCACCCAGACCGCGGCCCTGTCGACGACCCAGATCAAGGGTCTGACGACCAACCAGCTGAAGAACCTGACGACGACGGACATCGGCGACCTGGCCGACACCCAGATCGGGGCCCTTTCGGGGACCCAGCTGGCGGCGCTGTCGACCGGCGGCTTCTCGTCCCTGAACGCGACCCAGATGGCCGCCCTCTCGGCGACCCAGATCAAGGGCCTGGCGACGACCCAGATCGCGGCGCTGACGACGACGGACGTGGCCGAGTTCTCGACGACCCAGATCTCGGCGCTGACTGCCGATCAGTTGAAGCAGCTGTCGGTGGCCAACCTGTCGGCCCTGGCCGACACCCAGGTCGCAGCGCTGTCGAACAGCCAGGTTCAGGCGCTGTCGACCACCCAGCTGAAGGGTCTGTCGGTCACCGACATCGATGAGCTGTCGGCCACTCAGATCGGCGCGCTCTCGGCGGCCCAGATCGGCGCCCTGGCCTCGACCCAGGTGCAGGAACTGTCGACCACCCAGATCGGCGGCCTGACCTCGACCCAGATCGGTGCGATCTCGGCCACCAACTTCAGCCTGCTGAACGACACCCAGATCGGCGCGCTGTCGGGGACCCAGATCAAGGGGCTGACGGTGGGCCAGATGGCCGGCCTGACGACGACCAACATCGCCGCCCTGGCCGACACGCAGGTGGGGGCGCTCAGCTCGACCCAACTTGCGGGCATGACGCCGGCGGGCTTCTCGAACCTGAACGGCACGCAGGTCGCGACGCTGAACGCGACGCAGATCAAGGGCCTGACGGCGAGCCAGCTGAAAGCCCTGACGGCCACGGATATCGGCGAACTGGCCGACACCCAGGTCGGCGCCCTGTCGGCGGCCCAGCTCGGCTCGCTGTCGGCGACCGGTTTCTCGGCCCTGAGCCAGACCCAGGTCGCGGTGCTGACGGCGACCCAGATCAAGGGGATCTCGACCGACCAGATCAAGGGTCTGACGACGACGGACATCGGCGAGCTGGCCACGACCCAGATCGCCGCCCTGACGACGCCGCAGCTGAACGCGCTGTCGGCCGCCAACCTGTCGGCCATGGACGCCACCCAGACGGGCGCCCTGACCACCACCCAGGTCAAGGCTCTGACGAACGACCAGGTGAAGGGTCTGTCGACCACGGATATCGGCGAGCTGGCCGACACCCAGGTGGGCGCGCTGACCAATTCGCAGATCACCGCCCTGGCCACGACCCAGGCGGCGCAGCTGTCGACGACCCAGATCGGCGCCCTGAGCGGGGCGCAGGTCGGGGCGCTGTCGGTGACCGCGTTCTCGACCCTGGATGGCACGCAGATGGCTGCGCTGAACAGCACCCAGGTGAAGGGCATCGCCACGACCCAGCTGGCGGCGCTGTCGACCACGGACGTCGGCCAGTTCGTCAACACTCAGTTGGCGGCGCTGAGCATCCTGCAGCTGGCGGCGCTGTCGGCGACCAACATCTCGGCCCTGGACGCCACCCAGACCGCCGCGCTGTCGACGACCCAGATCAAGGGTCTGACGACGACGCAGCTGAAGGGCCTGTCCTCGACCGACGTCGCCGACCTCGCCGACACCCAGATCGCGGCGCTGACGACCAGTCAGTTGGGCGCGCTGTCCACGGGCGTGATCAACACCTTGACCACGACCCAGATCGGCCAGTTGCAAGCCACGCAGCTGTCCGGCCTGACGGCGACGCAGCTGGACTATCTGTCGACGACCAACATCGAGCAGATGAGCTCCACCCAGGCCAACGCCCTGACCGCGACTCAGGTGCAGAGCCTGAGCGACGAGCAGGTCGCCTCGTACCTCAAGGTGACCTGATGCGAGCGCGCTCCGCAAAAGTGATTTCCGGTTTTGCGGCTGGAGCGCGCGCCTTGGTTCAAACCTGGAGCCTGTCGTAGGACAGGCTCCAGCCGTCGCTCGGCCATTGGTCGAGCGCTCAGGCCCATGCCATGATCGCGCTGCGCCGACTCGCGCGCCGCCTTCGCGCGCGCCTGTCCGCTGTCGCTTATCGGTTTCAGGAAGACTATGGCCGACGTCGATACGCTGGATCTGCTCAGCAAGCTGACCGCCGAGGGTTGCCCGATCGGCGACGTGATCACCGTGGCGGCCGAGCTGGCGGGCCGGGGGCAAGCCGCCCTGGCCGACCAGGCCTACAAGGTCTGGATTCGCTTCAACGCCGAGCATCCGCAGCTGTGCGTGGCGCTGTTCAACCGCTCGATCCTGCAGGCGGCCCTCGGCGACAACGCGGGCGCGGCGGCGTCGCTGGAGCAGGCGATCACCCTGAACCCCGACTTCATGCCGGCCTATGTCAATCTGGGCGGCTTGCAGGAGCGGGCGGGGCTGCACGAGCCGGCGATCGCCACCTGGGACGCTGGAGCCAGCCGCGCCGTGGTCATCAACGGCATGGCCGTCAGCTACGCCTTCACCTGCCTCAAGCAGATCGCTCGTCTGCTGGGCGAGATGCACCAGCCGGCCCGGGCCGAACTGGCCTTGCAACGCGCCGCCGACATCGACCCGCAGGCCATGGACGTGATCGGCCAGCTGGTCGCCAACCGTCTGACCCAATGCAAGTGGCCCGCCGTCCAGCCGACCGAGCGCCTGCCGCGCGAGACCATGCTGCAGGGTGTAAATCCGCTGTCGATCGCCGCCTATACCGATGATCCGCTGCTGCAGCTGGCCGCCGGCAACCGCTTCGTCGAGCGCGAGAACAAGGCGACGCCCGAGCAGATCCGCGTCGATCGCCGCGACGCGCCAATCGACCTCGCCAACGGCCGCCGGCCGCGCATCGGTTACATCTCGTCGGACCTGCGCGACCACGCCGTCGGCTACCTGATGGCCGAGCTGTTCGAGGTGCACGACAAGTCCAAGGTCGAGGTCTTCGCCTACTATTGCGGGCCGGAATCGAGCGACGGCCTGAACACCCGGATCCGCGCGGCGGTCGAGCACTTCACCGACATTCGTCCGATGACGGACGACGAGGCCGCCCAACGCATCGTCGACGACGGCATCGACATCCTGGTCGACGTCAACGGCCACACCCGCGACGCCCGAACCGCCGTCTTCGCCCGGCGTCCAGCCCCGATCCTGGTCAACTGGCTGGGGTATCCGGGCACCATGGGCAGCGACTATCACCACTACATCGTCGCTGATCCTTGGATCATTCCGCCGGAGATGGAGCTCTACTACTCCGAGGCCGTCCGCCGGATCCCCTGCTACCAGCCCAACGACCGTCGCCGAAAAGTCGAAGAGACCTGTCCCACGCGCGCCGAGGCCGGCCTGCCGGAGGACGCCTTCGTCTTCTGCTGCTTCAATGGCCCGCAGAAGATCACCCCGCACGTGTTCGGCCGCTGGATGGAGATCCTGAAACGTACGCCGGGCAGCGTGCTGTGGCTTCTGGACAGCAATCCCGAGACCAACGCCCGCCTGCGCGAGGCCGCCGAGGCGCGGGGCGTCGACCGCACCCGGCTGGTCTTCGCCCAGAAGCTCCAGAACTCGCACCACCTGGCCCGCTATCGCCTGGCGGACCTGTTCCTGGACACCACCCCATACGGCGCCCACACCACGGCCTCGGACGCGCTGTGGATGGCCGTGCCGGTGCTGACCTGGTCGGGCCGCAGCTTCGCCTCGCGCGTCTGCGGCAGCCTGGTGCGCAGCGCCGGCCTGCCCGAACTGGTCGTCGACAGCGCCCAGGCCTATGTCGACAAAGCCGTCGAGATCGGCGCCGATCGCGAGAAGGCCAAGGCCCTGAGCGCGCGGCTCGAGGCCAACCGCGACACCTGCGTGCTGTTCGACATGGACCTGCTGGCCGGCAAGCTGGAGGCGCTGTACGGCGAGATGATCGCCGAACACCAGGCCGGGCAGAGGCCCCGGCCCGACCTGACCAACCTGGCGACCTATCTCGACATCGGTCTGGCGCTGGATCGCGACGATCGCGAGATGCAGGCCGAGCCTGACCTGCACGCCCTCTATCGGCACGAGTTGACGCGTCGTCACAGCGTCAAGGCCATTCCCGCCGATCGCCGGCTGTGGGAGGGCGGCGCTTCGTGAACCGCCACCAGCTGGAGCCCCTGAAGCTGGACGGCTACGCGCCGCGCACGGTCCTCGACATCGGCGCGAACGTCGGCGACTTCACCAAGGGCTTCCTGGAAGTGTTTCCCGATTGCGTCCCGACGCTGATCGAGCCCAATCCCTATTGCGAGTCCGAACTGGCCAAGCTGCCGTTCGAGCGCCACATAGCGGCCGCCTCGGATCAGGCTGGCGAAGCGACGCTGTTCCTCAGCAAGACGTGGCTGCAGTCGACCGGCGCGTCGCTGTACCGCGAGAACTCGCACTATTTCAGCGACAAACTGCTGGTCGAGGCGACCGTGCCCAAGCTGCGGATCGACGACTTGCTGGCGGGGCGGCGCTTCGACTTCGTCAAGATCGACACCCAGGGCTCGGAACTGGACGTGCTGCGCGGCGGCGAGACCGTGTTGCGCCAGGCCGACTACATCCTGCTCGAGCTGTCGGTCGTCGACTTCAATCAGGGCGCGCCCCAGGCCGAGGCCGTGCTGGTCCAGCTGGCGGCCATGGGCTTCGCCCCAGCCGCCGTCACCAACCTGCATCGCCTGGAGGACGTCCGCGACGGCGGGGTGCTGCAGCTGGACATGCTGTTCAAGCGCCGCGCGGCGCGGCCTTCGCAGTTCAGCCGGCTGACCACCCTGAACGAACTGGGCGCCCTGGTTGGCCATCTGCGCTGGCGCAAGAGCCAGAACCCCGCCTGTCGAGTGTTGCTGGTGGGCGGTGGTCCGTCCGGCTGGCCAGAGGACCTGCGCGACGCCGTCCTGGGCGGCCCCAGCGGTCCGTTCGCCGGCGACCTGTCGGATCCCGAGACCTATCGCGCCATCCTGGTCCATGTCGCTCGCGAGGGGCGGTTCGACTACGCCGTCGCGCCGCATGTCGTGCAGACCCTGAGCAAGCCTTCGACCTTGTTGGAGCGCCTGCCGCTGCTGGCCGACGCCGGCTGGATCACCACGCCGTCGCGCTATCTCGAGGTGCTGAAGATCGAGGGCGCCCATCGAGGGTTCGCCCACCACCGCTGGGGCGTCGACCACGTCGACGACGTCCTGACGCTAGCGCCCAAGACCCCCCTGATCGAGCACCTGGCCTTTCCGAGTGAACCCGCTTGGGAGCAGGCCGAGGGCCGCTTCGAGCTGCAGGTCGGTTGGCGCGGCGGCCTGCGCTTCGCGGTATTGGGAGAGGGGGCCCTGCCGGGGCGAGCTGAGACCGTGGCCTTGACCGCGCGTTTCTTCGAGGGTGTCGCGCCGGATGAGGCGCGGGACGCCGCTCCGCAGCCGCCCGCGCTCGACGTCGCGACCGAACTGGCCCAGGCCATCGCCATGGCCCGTGACGCGCGCTCGGGCCTGCATCCGCTGGGGCGGATGAAATACTATTACGACGCCGTCAGTCTGATCTTGTGCGAGCCTCTGACCCGCGAGCGACTGGACCTGTTCGAGACGCTGTTGGCCGAGGCTCGGACCCTGGACGTGCAGGCTCCCTCGGAGGAGTGGGCTGGCTGGGTCGTCCACTATGATCTGGTGATGGACGCCCTGGCCGGCGCGAAGGTCGACGGGCCCACGCCGGAGGCCCCGGACGACGGTCCGCCGACCTTCCTGACCGGTGACGGCAAGACCCTGGACGCCGAGGGGCTGAAGGCTCATGCCGACGCGCTGGGCGCGCGGGTGGTGTTCTTCGCCGCCGCCGATGCGCGCTACGTCGAGCTGTATGGCCGCTGGTTGGCCCTGTCTGTGCTCAAGCACAGCGACGTGCCGTTCCTGGTTGTAATTCACGTGATCGGTGGGCAGGACGCGTTGGCCCGTGCGGCCGCGACCGTGCGGGTCGAGGATCCGCGCATCGTCTTCACCGGCGACCGCTTCGACGCCGGGGCGGTGAAGACCGAGTGCCATGAGGCTCCGCCCAAGGGGCTGATCGAGATCCCGGTCGCTCACTACCAGTCGGTGCGCTTCCAGCGCCTGGGCGCGCTGCTGGACCTGCTGCAAAGACCCGTGTTTGTCTCGGACATCGACTTGCTGCTGCAACGCGGCGTCGCCGACCTCCTGGAGCGGTGGAGCGAGGCCGACCTCGTCCTGAACGTCAACGATCGCAACATCCAGGCCGGCTCGCGGATCACCGCCAACCTGGTGCTGGCCCGTCCGGGGCGCGCGATGGAGGTCATGCTGCCCTGGCTGCGGGCCTATCTGAACGATCGGCTGTCGCGCGAGCGGGTGACGCGCTGGATCGACCAGGTGGCCCTGAATCTCGCGCGGCACCATCTGGCGCTGCACGTTCCGGACGCGTGCGTGGGGACCTTCGACACCCAGAGCGACATCAACAACGTGATGTTCAGCGAATACGTGCCGGGCCATCCGTTCCGCTTCCTGTCGCTGTATCACGGCTTCGATACGTCGACGCTGGAGGAGTAGGGCTGGCCTAGAACTCGGCGCGCGCCTTCATCAACACCACGCCCTCGCACGTGGCCCACAGCGCCGCGCCGCCATCGATCAGGCAGCCATGCGCGGTGATCGTCTCGCCGGCGAAGGCGGGCTTGAGCGCGCGGAACGCGAAGCGCGTCAGGGGACGCGCGGGCATGGCCTCCAGCAGCAGCAGGGCGATCAGCGGGCCGTGGATGACCAGGCCTGGATAGCCTTCAACCTCTCGCGCATAGGCCTGGTCGTAGTGGATACGATGGCTGTTGGCGGTCGCCGCCGAGAACGTGAACAGCAGCACCGGATCGGTCGGGGTCTCGCGGCTCCACTCGGCTTCTTCGGGCGGAGGCTGGGCGTCAGGTGTCCGGGGGGCGGGCGGGGCGGCCGTGTAGACGAGGGTCTGGCGTTCGGTGACGCGGGTTTCACCGCCTTGGCTGAAGGTCCGGTCGACGGTGACGAAGGTGAGGGGGCCGCTGACGCCCGCCTTCTCCTCGACCGCGGCGACGGTCTCGACCAGTTCGGTTTCGAGGCCGGGGAGCAGCGGAGCGACAAAGATCATCTCGGCCGCCGCGAACATCCGCCGGCGAGCTTCGATCGCCGGCAGGAACAGGCCGCGCCGCTGATGACCGTCGGGGCCGAGGTCGGCACGGGGAACGGGCTCGGCGAGGCAGGCCCAATGCCAGGCGGGCGGAACCTCGTCCGGCGTCCGGCGATCCAGCACCGCCGCCAGCCGGGCCAGATCCGAGGCCGCCAGGAGCGCCGTGCGCCGCCGCTGCATCAATAAGACCGCGGCAGGCCGAGCACGTGCTCGGCGACGTAGGCCAGGATCAGGTTCGTCGAGATCGGAGCGACCTGGTAAAGGCGCGTCTCGCGGAACTTGCGCTCGATGTCGTACGCCTCGGCGAAGCCGAAGCCGCCGTGGGTCTGCAGGCACATGTCGGCCGCCGCCCACGAGGCCTCCGAGGCCAGCATCTTGGCTATATTGGCCTGCTCGCCGCAGGGCTGGCCCGCATCGTAGCGGGCAGCGGCGTCATAGACCGTCAGCCGCGCGGCGTGAGCCTGGGCGTAGGCGCGGGCGATCGGGAACTGCACGCCCTGGTTCTGGCCGATCGGACGGCCGAACACGACGCGGCTGTTGGCATAGTCCCTGGCCCTGTCGATCAGCCAGGCGGCGTCGCCCAGGCACTCCGCCCCGATCAGGATCCGCTCGGCGTTCATGCCGTCCAGAACGTAGCGGAAACCCTTGCCTTCCTCGCCGATCAGGCTGTCGGCCGGGATGACCAGGTCGTCGAAGAAGACCTCGGTCGTGGCGTGGTTCAGCATGGTGGCGATCGGCTTGATCGTCAGGCCATTTCCCTTGGCTTGGCGCATGTCGACCAGGAACACCGACAGGCCGTCCGCCTTGCGGGCGACCTGATCCCTGGGCGTGGTGCGGGCCAGCAGGACCATCAGATCGGAATGTTCGGCCCGGCTGGTCCAGACCTTCTGGCCGTTGATGACGTACACATCCCCCTCGCGACGGGCGAAGGTCGAGATCGCGGTGGTGTCCGTGCCGGCCGTCGGCTCGGTGACGCCGAAGGCCTGCAGGCGGATCGAGCCGTCGGCGATCCGGGGCAGCCAGGTTTCCTTCTGGGCCTCCGACCCGTGCCGCAGCACCGTGCCCATCGTGTACATCTGGGCGTGCAGCGCCGCGGCGTTGCCGCCGCTGGCGTGGACCTCTTCCAGGATCGCCGCGGCGGCGATCAAGCCAAGGCCCGCGCCGCCATACGCCTCGGGGATCAGCACGCCCAGCAGGCCAGCCTTGGTCATGGCGGCCACAAACGCGGCCGGATAGGCCTTTTCGCGGTCGAGGGCGCGCCAGTAGTCCGGCGGGAAGTCGCGGCTGAGGGCCCGCACCGTCTGGCGGAGGGCCTCGATCAGTTCAGGGTCGGCGAGGGCGGGCATGCGCTCAACTTCCAGCCTCGCGGCGTCCCCGTCCAGCCTCCCGCTAAGTCAGCGCCAGCCGCCGCCCAGGGCCTGGACCAGGGCGACCGTCGTCGTCTGGCGCGACACCGCCGTCTGCAGCAGCGTCCGCCGCGCCGTCAGGGCCGAGGCCTGAGCCGTCACCACGTCGGTATAGGCCACCTGGCCGGCGCGGTACTGGTTCAGCAGCATCTGCTCGGTCTGGTCGGCCGCCTGGGAGGCGGTCAGCTGCAGCGCGTACTGCCGCTCCAGGGTGCGGGCGGCGGTCAGCTGGTTCTCGACGTCCTCGAAGGCCTGGAGGGCCGTCTGGCGATAGTTGGCGGCGGCCTGGTCGTAGGCGGCGCGGCTCTGGGCGACCTGGGCGCGGCGGGCGCCGGCGTCAAACAGGGTTTGGGCGGCGGTCAGGCCCAGCGACCAGGTGTTGGCCGAAGCCGCGAACAGATCGCCCAGCTTGCTGGCCGTCGAATTGCCGTTGGCGCTGAGGTTGAAGGTCGGGAAAAAAGCGGCGCGGGCCACGCCGATGTCGGCGTTGGCGGCGGCGACGCGGCGCTCGGCGGCGGCGACGTCGGGGCGGCGCTCCAGCAAGGTCGAGGGCACGCCGACCGGGATTTCGGGCACGACCGGCTTCCAGGTCGGATCCGCCGCCAAGCGGAAGGTGCTGGCCGGCTCGCCGACCAGGACGGCGATGGCGTTCTCGAAGGCGGCGCGGTCCTGGACGAGGCCCTCCAGGGTGGACTGGGCGTTGGCCAGCTGGCTTTGCGCTTGCAACACGTCGGACTTGGGCGCGATGGCGGCGTTGTAGCGGTTGGTGGTGATCTGCAGGGCGCGTTGGTAGCCCTCGACCGTGGCCTGAACCAGGGCGATCTCGGCGTCGGCGCGGCGCAAGCCCAGGTAGCTGGTCGCCAGTTCGCCCTGGGCCGACAGGCGGGCGGCGGCGAGGTCGGCCTCGCTGGCCTCTGCGCTGGCCTTGGCGCCGCTGATCCCGGCGCGGATGCGGCCCCACACGTCGGGCTCCCAGCTGGCGCCGATGCCGACCTGATAGCGCTGGGTGTCGCCCGCGCTGGTGGCGCCGCCGGCGGACGTCGTCGTCCTGGTCCCGCCGCCGCCCGACTTGGTCGCCGCGCCCGAAAGATCGATGGTCGGGAACAGACCGGCCCGTTGCTCGCGGACCAGGGCGCGGGCTTGGCGATAGGCGGCCTCGGCGGCGGCGATGGTCTGGTTGTCCACCCTTACCCGTTCGGCCAGGGCGTTCAGCTGCGGATCACCCAGCAGGGTCCACCAGTCGCCGCGGTCGATGTGGTCGGCCGGCGCGGCGGTCTTCCAGCCGTCCAGGGCCTTGAACTGAGCCGGCGGGGCCGACTTAAGCCCGGGGGCCTCGTAGGCCGGCGTCATCGAGCAGGCGCCAAGGCCGAAGAGTGAGGCGGCGCCGATCAGGCGCGCCAAGACAGGCGAGGGGCGGGCGGACATCAGGCGGGCTCCGGCGCGGTCGGGTGATGGGTCAGGTGCCGCTCGTCCTTGTCGCGCGCCTTGCCGCGCAGACGGTCGAGATAGACATAGACCACGGGGGTGGTGATCAGGGTCAGCAGCTGGCTGGCTATGAGCCCGCCGATGATGGCCACGCCCAGCGGACGGCGCAGCTCGGCCCCTTCGCCGAAGCCGATCGCCAGGGGCAGGGCGCCCAGCGCGGCGGCCAGGGTGGTCATCAGGATCGGCCGGAAGCGCAGCATGCTGGCCTCGCGAACGGCCTCCTGGGCGGTCAGGCCCCGACTGCGCTGGGCGTCCAGGGCGAAGTCGATGATCAGGATGGCGTTCTTCTTGACGATCCCCAGCAGCAGGAAGACCCCGATCAGGGCGATGATCGAGAACTCCATCCTGAAGATCAGCAGGGCGATCACCGCCCCGACGCCGGCGGCGGGCAGGGTGCTGAGCACCGTGACGGGGTGGACGTAGCTTTCGTAGAGAATGCCCAGCACGATGTAGATCGCGATGATGGCGGCCAGGATCAACAGCGGCTGCTGCTTCATCTGCTCATTGGCCTGCTTGGCCTGGCCCTCGAAACTGCCGCGCACATTGGTCGGCAGACCGATCTCGGCCTCGGCCTGGGCCACGGCCGCGCGGGCGTCGGCTAGCGTCTTGCCGTCGACCAGATTGAACGAGACGGTCGTGGCCAGCTCGCCGTTCTGGTGATTGACCGAGGTCGGGGTGGCGTTCTGGGCGACGCTGGCTATGGCCGGCAATGGCGTCATCGCCGTGGCCGAGGTGTTCAGCGCCGAGCCGGTCGATGGATCGCGCAGAGCCGGATTGACGCTGCGCTGGGGCGTCGTCGCGGCGGCGGTCGAGCTGGTCGGCTTGGTCGGCACATAGACGTCGTTCAGCGCCTCGGGACCCTGGGCGAACTTCTGCTGCCACTCCAGGATCACGGCGTACTGGTTGACGTCCTCGTAGATGGTCGCGACCTGGCGCTGGCCGAAGGCGTCGTAGAGGGCGTTGTCGACCGCGCGCGGGGTGATCCCCATTCGCGAGGCGCTGTCGCGGTCGATGGTCACCAGAGTCTCGACGCCGTTCTCCTGCTGGTCGGAATCGACGTCGGTCAGCACGTCGTCGTGCGCCTTCATCGCCTCGGCCAGCCTTGGCGCCCACTGCTTCAGCGCGTCGCTGCTGTCGCTGGTCAGGGTGTACTGATAGGTCGAGTTGCTTTGCCGGCCGCCCATGCGCAGGTCCTGCACCGGGTTCAGGAACACGTTGAGGCCAGTGACCTTCTGCAGCTGAGGCCGCAGGCGGGCGATGACGGTCGAGCCCTTCTCCTTGCGCTCACCGATGGGCTTGAGGTTGACGAACAGGAAGCCGCCGCCCGCCCGGCCGCCGCCGGTGAAGCCGACCACGGTGTCGACGGCGGGGTCCTTGTCGATGATGCCGACCACCTGGCGCAGCTTCTTCTGCATGGCCTGGGACGAGACGGACTGGTCGGCGCGGATGCCGGCGTTCAGCTGGCCGCTGTCCTGCTGAGGGAAGAAGCCCTTGGGCACGGCGATATACAGCCAGGCGGTCATGCCGATCACCGCCACCAGGATCAAGATGACCAACGGCTTGGCGTGCAGGGCCCAATCGAGGCTGTGCTCGTACGTCCTGTGCACGAAGGCGAAACCGCGCTCGAAGAGGCGAGCGACGGGGCCCTCCTTGCCCTTCTTCTCGGGGCGCAGCAGGTAGGCGCACATCATCGGCGTGGTGGTCAGCGAGATGACCAGCGAGATCAGCACCGCCGCCGACAGGGTGACGGCGAACTCGCGGAACAGCCGCCCGACCTGGCCGCCCATGAACAGCAGGGGGATGAAGACGGCGACCAGCGAGATGCTGATCGACAGCACGGTGAATCCGACCTCGCGCGCGCCCAGCAGGGCGGCGGCGAAGCGGTCCATGCCCTTCTCGATGTGGCGGGTGGTGTTCTCCAGCACCACGATGGCGTCGTCGACGACGAAGCCGGTCGCCACGGTGATGGCCATCAGGCTGAGGTTGTTCAGGGAAAAGCCCAGCAGGTACATCACGCCGAACGTGCCCAGCAGCGAGACGATGGTCGCCGCCGCCGGGATGAAGGTCGCGCGGGCGCTGCGCAGGAAGGCGCTGACCACCACGATGACCAGCACGATGGTGATCAGCAGGGTGACCTCGATCTCGTGCAGCGAGGCGCGGATCGAGTTGGTGCGGTCGCTGGCCACGTCGACGGTGATGTCGCCGGGCAGCTGGGCGCGCAGCTCGGGCAGGACGGCGCGAACGCTGTCGACCGTCTGGATGATGTTGGCGCCTGGCTGGGCGGTGATCAGGACGATGATGGCCGGCTTGCCGTTGAAAAGGCCCAGGGTCCGGGTGTCGGCGACGCTGTCGGTGACGTCCGCTACGTCGGACAGCCGAATGGGGGCGTCGCCGCGCCAGGCCACGACGAGGCCGGCATAGTCGGCGGCCTTGCGGCCCGCGCCGGTGGTGTAGATCTGGTAACGCTGGCCGTTTCCTTCGACCGCCCCCTTGGGCCGATTGGCGTTGGCCGACTGGATCGCCGCCCGGATGTCCTCCATCGCCACGCCGTACGTGTTGAGCAGGAACGGGTTGGCCGAGATTCGCACGGCCGGCAGCGAGCCGCCGCCGATCTCGACATCGCCGACGCCGGTCACCTGGGCCAGGCGCTGGGCCACGATATTGGACACCGCGTCGTAGATCTGGCCCGGCGTCTTGGTGTCTGAGGTCAGGGCCAGGATGATCACCGGCGCGTCCGACGGGTTCATCTTGCGATAGGTCGGGTTGCTGCGCAGGGTGGCGGGCAGATCGGCGCGGGCGGCGTTGATCGCGGCCTGCACCTCGCGCGCGGCGCCGTCGATCTTGCGGTTCAGGTCGAACTGCAGGGTGACCCGCGTCGAGCCGTTGGAGCTCTGCGAGGTCATCTCGTTGACGCCGGAGATCACGCCCAGACGGCGTTCCAACGGCGTGGCGACGCTGGAGGCCATGGTCTCGGGACTGGCGCCGGAGAGGTTGGCCGACACCGAGATGGTCGGAAAGTCCACCTGGGGCAGGGGCGAGACCGGCAGCACGAAGAAGGCCGCGATCCCGGCCATGGCCACGCCCAGGGTCAGCAGGATGGTGGCGACCGGCCGCCGGATGAAGGGCGCGGACAGGTTCACGACGGCGCTCCCGGGATCGGATCGGGGTCGATGCGATCGGGATGTGGGTCTTCAGCCTCGGCGCGCTTGTGACGCGCAGCCGGGGCCAAGCGGTCGAAGGCCAGATAGACGACCGGCGTCGTGAAGATCGTCAGGAGTTGGCTCAGCAGCAGCCCGCCGAAGATGGCGATGCCCAGCGGCCGGCGCAGCTCGGCGCCCTCGCCGAAGCCCAGCATCAGCGGAATGGCCGCGAACAGGGCCGCCAGGGTGGTCATCAGGATCGGGCGGAAGCGCAGCACGGCGGCCTGGAAGATCGCCTCGCGCGGCGGCTTGCCCTGCTCGCGCTCGGCGTCGATCGCGAAGTCGATCATCATGATCGCGTTCTTCTTGACGATGCCGATCAGGAGGATGATGCCGATGATCCCGATGACGCCCAGGTCGTTGCCGGTGATCCACAGGGCCAGCAGCGCGCCCACGCCCGCCGAGGGCAGGGTCGACAGGATGGTCAGCGGATGGATGTAGCTCTCGTAGAGCACGCCCAGCACGATGTAGACGCAAACCACGGCGGCCAGGATCAGCCACAGCTGGTTGGACAGTGAGTTCTGATAGGCCCCGGCCGCGCCCAGGAACGTGTGAGTCACCGAGGCGGGCATGTCGATGGCCTTCATCGCCTTGCGGATCTCGTCGACCGCGTGGCCCAGCGAGACGCCGGGGGCGGTGTCGAAACCGATCGTGGTGGCCGGGAACTGGGCGACGTGGGTCACCTGCAGCGGGGCCTGCTGGGTCTTGATCGTCGAGAACGCCGCAAGCGGCGCGGGCGAACCGCCGCCGGTCTTGAGGTTCAGGTTGCCCAGGGTGGTGGGATCGGTCAGGACGCCGGGCTTGGCCTCCAGGATCACCCGATACTGGTTGGTCTCGGTGAAGATGGTCGAGACGATCCGCTGGCCGAAGGCGCTGTAGAGGGCGTCGTCGACATCGGAGGCGGTGATCGACAGGCGCGCGGCCGTGTCGCGGTCGATGTCGACAAAGGCCGCCTGGCCGGTGGCCGAAGCATCCGAATAGACATTGCGGACCGCCTTCACCTTGGCCAGCTGCGCGGTCAGCTTGCCGGCCCACTCCTTGATCGTGGCGGTGTCGGCGCCTTCCAGGGACAGCCGGTACTGGGTCGGGCCCGTCTCGGCGTCGATGGTCAGGTCCTGGGTGGGCTGCAGGTACAGGGTCACGCCCGGCACTTCCGCCACGCGCTCGCGCAGCCGCTGCATGATCTTTTCCTGCGAGCCCGAGCGGTCGGCCTTCAGGTTGATCTGCATCTGGCCGGTGTGGAGCATGGCGTTGTTGGCGCCGTCGACGCCGATGAACGAGGCGACGCTCTCGACCGCCGGATCGTCCAGGATCGCCTCGGCCGCCTGCTGTTGCAGGTCGGACATGCGATCGTAGCTGACCGACTGGGCCATCTCGGTGCGGGCCTGCAGCTGGCCGGTGTCCTGGGTCGGGAACAGGCCCTTGGGAATCACCAGATAGAGCAGGGCCGTCAGGGCCAGTGTGGCGATGGCGACGATCAGGGTCGCGGTCTGGCGTTCCAGAACCCAGGCCAGGGCGCGCTCGTAGCGGGCCTCGACGCGCTCGAACAGGTCCTGGGCCTTCTTGCTGATCCCGCGGGCCTCCTGCTCGGGGTGAGCGGTCAGCCAGCGGGCCGACAGCATCGGCGTCAGGGTCAGGGAGACCACGGCCGAGATCAGGATGGTGATGGCCAGGCTGATGGCGAACTCGCGGAACAGACGGCCCACCACGTCGCCCATGAACAGCAGCGGGATCAGCACCGCGATCAGCGAGATGGTCAGCGAGATGATCGTGAAGCCGATCTCCCTGGCGCCCTTCAGCGCCGCCTCCATGGGCTTTTCGCCCTTCTCGAGATGGCGGCTGATGTTCTCGATCATCACGATGGCGTCGTCGACGACGAAGCCGGTGGCGATGGTCAGGGCCATCAGGCTGAGATTGTTGAGGCTGAAGCCCAGCAGGTACATCACCCCGCACGAACCGATCAGCGAGATCGGCACGGCGAGGCTGGCGATCACTGTCGCGCGCAGGCTGTGGAGGAAGAAGAAGATCACCAACACCACCAGCACCACGGCCAGCAGCAGCTCGATCTCGACGTGGTGCACCGAGGCGCGGATGCCGGTGGTGCGGTCGGCCAGGACCTTGACGTCCAGGGTGGCGGGCAGGCCGGCTTGCAGCTCCGGCAGCCTGGCCTTGATGGCGTCGACGGTCTTGATGACGTTGGCGCCGGGCTGACGCTGGACGTTGACGATGATCGCCGGTGTCCTGTTTGCCCAGGCGCCCAGGCGGGTGTTCTCGGCGCTGGCCACGACCTGGGCGATGTCGCTGAGCCGGACCGGGGCGCCGTCCTTGTAGGTGACGACCAGGTTCTTGTAGTCGTCGACGCTCAGCAGCTGGTCGTTGGCGTTGATCGTGTAGGTGCGGGTGGGGCCGTCGAAGCTGCCCTTGGCGCTGTTGGCATTGGCGGCGCTGATCGCGGTCTGCACGTCCGACAGGGTCAGGCCGTAGCTGGCCATGGCCTGGGTGTCGGCCTGGATGCGCATGGCGGGACGCTGGCCGCCCGAGAGCGACACGAGGCCGACGCCCGAGACCTGGCTGATCTTTTGGGCCAGGCGGGTGTTGACCAGGTTCTGCACCTCGGTCAGCGGCAGGGTGTCGGAGGTGATGGCCAGGGTCAGCACCGGCGCGTCGGCCGGGTTGACCTTAGCGTAGACCGGGGGAGCGGGCAGGTCGGCCGGCAGCAGGCTGTTGCTGGCGTTGATGGCGGCCTGCACCTCCTGCTCGGCGACGTCCAGGGTCTCGCCCAGGTCGAACTGCAGGGTGATCACCGAGGCTCCGGCCGTGCTGACCGAGCTCATCCGCGACAGGCCCGACATCTCGCCCAACTGGCGTTCCAGCGGGGCGGTGACGGTCTGGCTCATCACCTCGGGGCTGGCCCCGGGATACAGGGTCTGGACCTGGATCGTGGGGTAGTCGACCTGGGGCAGGGCCGACAGCGGCAGCAGCCGGAAGCCGACCAGGCCGGCCAGCACGATGGCCGCCATGAACAGGGCCGTGGCGACCGGCCTCAGGATGAAGGGACGCGAGGGGTTCATCGCCGGGCTATCCGGTTATTCCGGACGCTGGCGACGGCCTTCGCCGCCGCCCTGGCCTTGGCCGCCCTGGGCGCCGTCCCGCTTGCGATGACCGCCCTTGCCGTCCTTGCCCTGGCCCTGGGGCCGGGCGCCCGGCAGTTGCACCTTGCCGCCGTCGCGCAGGCGGTCGCCGCCCTCGGTGATGACCTTGTCGCCGACCTTCAGGCCCTGCGTGATCTGCACCTGGACGCCGGTGGCCTGGCCGGTCTTCACCGGGGTCTTCGTGACCGTCCTGTCGTCGTTCAGCAGCCAGACGAACGACCCGTCGCTGCTCTGGCGCACGGCCGTGGCCGGTACGACGATCGCGCCCTTGATGGTGTCCAGCTCCATGCGGACGTTGACGAACTGGCTGGGGAACAGGGCGCCGCTGGCGTTGGGGAAGCGAGCCTTGGCCTTGACCGTGCCGGTGCCGGTGTCCACCAGGTTGTCGAGGGTGGAGAAGCTGCCGCGGTCCAGGGTCTGGGTGCGGGTGCGGTCCAGGGCGGTGACGGGGACATTGGCGCGCCCCTGGCGGGCGGCGATGCGGGGCACGTCGTCCTGAGGCACGGTGAACTCGACGTCGATCGGCGACAGGGTGGTGATCACCGCCACGCCATTGGCGTCTCCCGCGCCGATATAGTTGCCGACATCGACCACGCGCAGGCCCACCCGGCCCGAGACCGGCGCCGTGATCCGCGCAAAGCCCAGGTTCAGGCGTGCGGTGCCGACAGCGGCGCGGTCGGCCATGACCGTCCCTTCCAGCTGCTTGACCGTGGCGGCTTGGTTGTCGACCTCCTGCCGGGCGATCGAGTCCTGGGCCAACAGGGTCTGGTAGCGGGTCAGGGTCAGGCGGGCGGTGGCCAGCTGGGCCTCGTCGCGAGTCTGGTTCCCCTGCGCCTGCAGCAGGGCCATCTGGTAGGGGCGGGGATCGATCTGGACGAGGGGCTGGCCGCGCTGGACCGTGTGGCCCTCGCGGAACATGACCTGAGTGATGACGCCGGAGACCTGAGGACGAACCGTGACGGTGGCGGCCGGCTTCACCGTGCCCAGGGCGTCGATGATGATCGGCAGGTCGGTGGCCGTCGCCGAGGCCACCGCCACGGTGCTGGCCGGACCGCGCCGTCCGCCGCCGCCGAAACCGCCACCCGGACCGCCGGGTCCGCCGGGGCCGTCGCCTTCGCTCTTGTCGCTGTGGAGCAGCGCCCAGGCCAGCCAGACAATGCCGACCAGGGCGAGGACGGCGATCAGTCCGCCAAGGATCAGCGTCCGGCGGCGCGGAGGCGTGCGCGGGGCGGTGGTCTGGAAGTCGGTCATCGTCAGCCTTCGAACGGTCGCGCGGGGCGCGGCGTGAGCGGGCGGCGCGACAAGCCGCCCGGGGAGCCGTCAAAAAAGCTGACGGCTTCCGACCCCTAGAGGCCTAACGTGTGCGCCGGTTTTCAGAGCTGAAATGATCTTGCCGCGATATGGCTCCGCTTGCGTGTCGGAAAGCCGTCAGGCCGGCTCCTTGCTCAGGCGCAGATAGGTCGGATCGAATTCGGCCAGGGCCGCCAAACCCGGCCAGTCCAGGATCTCGACCTCCTGGTCCCGCCAGGTCAGCAAACGCTTTTCCCGCAGGGTCTGGATCGTGCGGTTGGTGTGAACCGGCGAGAAGCCCAGGGCCTCGCCGACCTGCTGCTGGGTCATGGGCAGATCCATCCGCTGGTCGAACGCCAGGTCCACCGTCCGCAGCCGCACGTACAGTTCGCACAGCAGCCGCGCCAGACGGGCGGGGCCGTTCTGGCGACCCATGGACAGCAGCCACTGCCGATGGATGGCGGCGTCGATCACGGTCTCCAGCCACAGCAGTCGCGTCAGGTGGGGGTGCTTTTCGGTGATTGTCCGCAGCTCCGCATGAGGGACCTCGAAGACGCGACAGTCGGAGAACGCCAGCACGCCGTGGTCCAGCTGCTTCATCACGAAGCCATGCAGGTCGATGAAGTCGCCCGGCACGTTGATTTCCGTGAACTGCTTGGGACCGTCGCGGAACGCCGAATAACGGCCGCACAGGCCCGACAGCACAAGCGAGCTGTTGTCCACGTGGGCGCGCAGTCCGATGATGTCGCTGTTGGCCGGCACGTCGCGCACCCGGCCTTTCAGGCTTTCCAGCGCGGCCAGCTCGTCTGGCGAAAGATCGTCCCGCCGGGCCAGCTTGTTCACGAAGGCCCTTATGCCGACCGTGACATCCACGCGCTGGTTTTTCGTGCCGATCATCGCCCTGCCGTCGCTGTGTGTCTCGTGCGGAACGGCGTGGGCCGGGCGCTGTTCCCGCACGGCCCTTTCCATGTGCCGCGGAACGGCGCCGTCGGGGCGACGTTGGAGGGCCATGGCGGCTACTGGACCTCGCAACAGCTCCGCGATCGTCGTCTACGCGGCGCTCGCCGGCAACTTGGCTATCGCCGTGACCAAGCTGGTGGCTTTTCTGCTGACCGGCGCCTCGGCCATGCTGACCGAGGCCATCCACTCGGCGGTGGACACCGGCAACCAGGGCCTGCTGCTGCTGGGCCTGAAGCGCGCAGCGCGACCGCCCAGTCAGACCCATCCGTTCGGCTACGGCATGGAGCTGTATTTCTGGGCCTTCGTCGTGGCCTTGCTGATCTTCGCCCTGGGCGGCGCCTTCTCGATCTATGAGGGTTGGCTGAAGGTCCGCCATCCCGAGCCGATCGATCGCGCCTGGATCAACTTCGTCGTCATCGGCCTGGCCATGCTGTTCGAAGGCGGTTCGTTCCTGGTGGCCTGGAAGGAGTTCAAGATCTCGCGCGGCGACACGCCGTTCCTGACCGCTCTCCGGCGCAGCAAGGATCCTTCGGTCTTCGCGGTGCTGCTGGAGGATGGCGCGGCCCTGGTGGGCCTGGCCGTGGCCGCCCTGGGTGTCGCGGGGGCCAGCTTGGGCGTGGCGTGGGCCGACGGCGCGGCCTCGATGGCGATCGGCGCTTTGCTGGTTCTGGTGGCGATCTTCCTGGCCAACGAGACGCGCAGCCTGCTGACGGGCGAGGCCGCCTCGCCTCGCATCGTCGCGGCGGTGCGCGAGGTCCTGGCCGCCGATCCGCGCGTCGAGACGGTCATCGAGGTGCTGTCGATGCATCTTGGCCCGCGCGAAATCCTGCTGGGCGTGACGCTGGACTTCAAGGACGCCCTGACCGCTGGCGAGATAGAGGACGCGGCCGACGACTTCGCCGCCGCCATCCGGTCGGTCGATCCGCGCATCACCCGGGTCTTCGTCCGGTCAGGTCGCGCGCGGGCGGCGTACGCGCGCCCCTTGGCGGAGGCATGATGGAAGCCTTGTCCGGCGAAGCTGCTCTGGCGGCGGTGCTGGGGCGCCTGGACGCCGCCGGCTATGATTTCGTCACGCCCACGCCATCGGCGGTGCGACGCTGGCTGGCCCGGAGCGCGCCGGAGCGTCCCGGCCCGCGCGACGTTCTGGGCTGGGGCTTTCCCTTCCGCGAGGACGCGATCGACCAGGGCCTGGTTCAGGCGCTGAAGGCGGCGGATCTGATCGTCGCCGATCCTGGCGGCCTGCGCTGCACGGCGCGCGCCGCACGGATCCATGGGCGACTCTTCCTGCACACGGCGTTCCCCGGCGCTGGCGACGACGCTGTCTTCATCGGTCCGGACAGCTATCGCTTCGCCGACCTGATCCGTCGCGAGATCGGCAAGGCGCCGGTCAGCCGGATCCTGGACATCGGAACCGGCGCCGGGGTTGGAGCCATCCTGGCTGGCCTGGCGGCGCCCTGGGCGAGCGTCACGGCCAGCGACGTCAATCCGGCCGCCCTGCGCTTGGCCCGCGCCAACGCCGCCCATGCGGGCCTCGACGTCGTGTTCCAGCTGGCCGACGGCCTGCCCGTCGCATCCGAGGCCCCGGACCTGATCATCGCCAATCCGCCCTATGTCGCCGGCGAGAGCGGGCGGACCTACAAGGACGGGGGCGGCGACCTGGGCGAGCGCCTGGCGCTGGACTGGGCCGCCGCGGCGCTGGAGCGCCTCACGCCGGGCGGCAGGATGATCCTCTACACCGGCAGCCCGGTTCTGTCCGGGGGCCGCGACGTGGTGCGGGAAGGGCTGGAGGCCCTGGTCGGCGAGGGTGGTTTCGCCCTCGACTACGCCGAACTGGATCCGGACGTCTTCAGCGGCGAACTGCGCCGCGCGCACTATGCCGATGTCGAGCGCATCGCCGCGGTGGGCGCGGTGCTGAGGCGGCCAATCTAGGGGCGCTCGGAGCCCCTCCGAAGCGCGAGGAGAAGCGTGCTCGGCCGCTCTGGAGACGGAGCGTCCGGAGCCTGGTCCACACGCTTCGGGTCCCCGGAGGGGAAATCTCTAAGCCGTTCAAATTGTGAGGAGAATGGTGGGTGTACAAGGATTCGAACCTTGGACCCGCTGATTAAGAGTCAGCTGCTCTACCAACTGAGCTATACACCCATTTCGCGGTTCCGAAGCACTTGCGAGCCCCGGCGGCGAGGCGCGGAACATACGCAATGATTTTGGGAGCGCAAGAGCTTTTTTCATGGCCAGACGAGATATTAGCGGAGCCGTGGATTTCGCTTACCTGGAAGGGTTCGCGGCGGGGGATTTCGGGGTCATCGACGAGGTGCTGGCGCTATTCCGCGAGCAGGCCGCGCTCTGGACTCCGATGCTGGATCCTGCCCATCCCGGCTGGAAGGACGCGGTCCATACGGTGAAAGGCGCGGCGCGGGGCGTGGGCGCCTTTCAACTGGGCGAGGTGTGCGAGGGCTGTGAAGCGGGGCAGGAGAGCCTGGACGCGGTCAAGACGGCCCTGGACGTCGCCCTGATGGACATCGCCGCCTACGCCCACGAACAGGCCCTGCGCTCGCTGAGGGGCTGACCGAAAAAATAGGGGCCGAAGCGAGCTTCGGCCCCATGAGGAGGAGAGGGGGCGGGCCGCCGGCTGGGCGGCCGGCTAAGGGTTAGAACTTGGCGCGCAAGGTCACCTGGTAGGTGCGGCCGTCGTAGTCGATGAAGCGCGGCAGCATCGGGTCGTTCTCGTACTCGGCGCGCTGAGCGTCGGTCAGGTTGAAGGCGTCGACCGAGACCGTCAGATCCTCGGTGATCTGGTACGAGGCCGAGGCGTCCAGCTGGCTGCGGGCCTTGACCGTGCGGGCGTCCCCGACGAACGAGTTGCCGGCCGCCAGGTCGTACTTGTCGCGCCAGTTGTAGACGAGACGAACGCCCCACTTCTTGGCTTCGTAATAGCCGATGAGGTTCAGGTTGTTCTTGGAGACGCTGGGCAGGGTGATCTTGTTGCCCGCCGTGTCGGTCCCTTCGATCTTCGTGTAGGAATAGTTGAACGCGCCGCCGAAGTTCTTCCAGAAGCCCGGCAGGAAATCGAGGTTCTGCTGGATGTTGAACTCGACGCCGGTGACGGTCATTGGCGACTGGTTGGTCTTGCCGCTGATCCGAACCTCGGCGTTCTTGAGCACGCCGCCGGAGCCGACGAACCGGTTCGAGCTGATGCATTTGGGCGAGCCGGCCGAGGTGTCGATGGTCAGCGCGCCCAGGTCGACGTCGATGCCGTCGATCTTGCCGCTGGCGGGGCAAAGCACCGATTGGTCGGTGATCGGGCCGATATAGCCCTTCACGTTCTTGCGGTAGGCGGCGATCGAGATCAGGCCGCCCGGACGATTGTACCACTCCAGCGACGCGTCGAACGAGTCGGAGGTGTAGGGCTTGATGTCCGTGGCGCCCAGGGTGACGGTGTAGACCGGGTCGGTCGGCGGGTTCACATCGACCGGCACCTGCACGAAGGTGGTCGGCACGTTGTCGCGCGGTTGCGGGCGGACATAGGTGCGGTAGGCGGCGGCGCGGAAGACGAGATCGTCGCGCAGGTCGGCCATGATGATCGCCGACGGCAGCCAGTAGCCGAACTCGTTCTTGCGGGTCGAGGTCGACAGCGAGTGGTTGATCGCGCCAGCCTGGTTCGACAGCGCCGTGGTGCAGTTCTTACAGTTCAGGGCGACGATCTTCTGCTCGGTGCGCTCGTAGCGGGTGCCGACCGTTCCCCGGATCGGAACGCTGAGCACCTCGCCCTTGAACTTGGCTGCGACATAGGCCGAGTAGACGTCGTTCTGATTGCTGAAGTTGTTATTCCAGTAGTTGCCGTCGGTGTAGTTGTTGACCACGCCGTACGGCGTCAGGAACACACCCGGCGCGCCCAACAGGAACTGGTCGGGCAGACCGTTGGGGTTCAGCGCGGTTCGCAGGTTGGTGTTCACCGGCGTGATCGCCTTCAGCACCCGATCGATGTCGACGTTCATCCAGTTGGTCGTGGCGCCCGCCGCCTGGCCGCCGAAGAAATCGTTGGCGTAGGGCAGCTGGTACGCCATGTCCGGCGTGATGTTCTGGGTCTGGGCGCCCAGGGCGGTGTTGCGCGAGCCGCTGGAGGTGAACTTGTTGTGCTCGGCGCGGCCGCCGAACTGCAGCACGTTCACGAAGCCGTCCAGGGTGCGCTCGAAGTCGACCTGAAACGAGTCCAGCTCGTTCTTGGCCTGGCCGCTGGTGCCCGTGACGCCAAAGCGGTCGGCGGCGGTGGTGGCGCTCTGGCCCGGCATCTGGGCGCCGGCCTGGGTCGGGGCGGTGCTGGTCGCCGGGATCAGGAAGCCGCCGCTGGGCAGGTGCGTCGCGTGCGGCGTGACCAGGGTCGCGGTGTAGTTCGACAGATTGTCGCCGCCCGTGCTGACCGTGGCCACGATGCCGTTCAGCCCGGCCGAGCCGAGGTTGCGATAGGGGTTCTGGACGACGTCCAGCTCGATCTGGTTGGCGACCGCCTTGGCGCGCGAGACGGTCAGGTTGGTCGTGACCTTCCAGTCGTCGGTGTTGAACTCCAGGGTCGGGTTGATCGCCCAGGTCTGGTTCTCGGCCGGCTCGGAACGCACCGAGTCGAACGTGTTGATGTTCTCGGCCTTGAAGCTGTTGACGTAGGCGCGGTCGCCGTTCGGCGTCTTGACGATGTAGGGCGCGCCGAGATTGCTGATCTTGGCGACCGCGGAGGTGGCCGTCGGGGCGGTGAACGTGTTGTTGCCCGCGCCGGCGTCGATATAGAGCAGGTTGTTGGTCGCCTCATCCAGCTTGCGCTTGGTGATGAAGCCGTTGGCGCCGAACTTCCAGGCGTCGTTGATCCGCCACTCGAAGCCGGTCGCGGCCGACAGGGTGCTGCCGCGGTTGAACTTGACGATCTGGCGGGTCTGGCTGGGGTAGTAGATCGGCGCCTTGCCGGCCTCGAACTGCGAGGTGTAGCTGGAGGGCAGGCTGGCCAGCACGGCGTCGTAGCCGGGGTTCAGGCCCGCCACGTACTTGCCGCTGGCATCGAAGGGCGAGGCCGAGTTGCCCAGCTGGATGCTGCCCAGGCGGTTGCCCCACGAGTTCACGGTCAGCGAGTCGCGGCGGAACTTCTCGTCCTTCCAGGCCACCACGCCGAACACGGCGAAGTCTTCGGTCAGGTGCTTGTTGTAGCCCAGCGAGGCCAGCGGGCTGCCCAGGTTCCCCAGGTCGTTGTATTCGTAGGACAGTTTGGCGAAGCCGCCGTCCTTGCGGGCCAGGGCCGGGTTGATGCGCAGGTCGACATTGCCCGACAGGCCGCCGGCCAGGTTCGAGGCGGACGGCGACTTGATGACGTTGATCGCCGTGAAGATGTCCGAGTTGAAGGCGCCCAGCGGGGTCGAGCCGTTCAGGATCGGGTCGGCGAACGCGCCGCCATTCAGGGTGGTGCGGGCGAAGCTGCCGGGCAGGCCGCGCAGGCTGATCGTGGCGTTGCGGCTGCCGGCCTCGCGGTTGATCTGCACGCCCGGGATCCGCTGGATGGCTTCGCCGACGTTCAGGTCGGGAAAGCGGCCCAGGCCGTCCGACGAGATGCCGTCCGAGATCTCCAGCGTCTCGCGCTTAGTGGCGATGGCGTTGGCGTAGGCCTGACGGAAACCGGTGACAACGACAGCTTCGACAGTTTCGGTCTCGGCTTTCGTCTCCGACGACCCGGGCGCGGCCTGGCGGGCCTGGGCGGCCGAGCCGACGGCCAGGACCGCGCACGACGCCATCAGCGCGGCGCGAAGAGCAAAGGTGGTGCGAGCATGGATCATGAGAGTCCTCCCCCGGCGCACTGACTTGGCGCCCTTGAGGGAGTTATCCGACCAGTCCGATGCATTGTCAATAATTGGTAATGCCACTTTGGGAAAGGCGGTGGCTCCCTGGTCAGGCCAAACTCCGGCGTGCGAATTGTCCGCGTATCGATGGAAGCGCATCCAATGGCGATTTTCTGCGATACTTTGAATTGTCAGGGAAAAATTGGTGTTACCATACGTAACTCGCTCGGTCTGAGTGTCGCCGTCTGGTCACATTTGTCCGACTAATGGTATGACCAAATCGGGGAGGCGACTTGACCGCCGTGCGGCGCTCAACGGGACAATTTAAAGGAAGCGTAATTGGCGGGGCGCTCGCGGCCTGGGTAAGAACGACGGTCTAGACACGAGGAGTCGTCTCATGCCCCCCAGCCCCTGGAGCCACCAACGCAGCGCCGGCGTCGCCGACGACATCGACTTCGAGATCAAGGGCGAGGACCTGCAGTTCGTCGAGATCGAACTGGATCCCGGCGAGAGCGCCGTGGCCGAGGCCGGCGCCTTCGTGTGGAAGGACGCCAGCGTTCAGATGACCACCATCTTCGGCGACGGTTCGGCCGATCAGGGCGGTGGCTTCATGGGCAAGCTGTTGGGCGCGGGCAAGCGCCTGGTGACCGGCGAGAGCCTGTTCACCACCGTCTTCACTCACCAGGGGCAGGGCAAGGCGCGCGTGGCCTTTGCCTCGCCGACGCCGGGCACGATCCTGCCGCTGAACCTGGGCCAGCTGGGCGGCACGCTCATCTGCCAGAAGGACAGCTTCCTGGCGGCCGCGCGCGGCGTGTCGATCGGCATTCACTTCCAGAAGCGGATGATGACCGGCCTGTTCGGCGGCGAGGGCTTCATCATGCAGCGCCTGGAAGGCGATGGCTGGGTGTTCGTCCAGATGGGCGGGACGCTGGTCGAGCGCACCCTGGGCCCCGGTGAGGAACTGCACGTCGATACGGGCTGTCTGGCGGCCTACACGCCAGGCGTCGACTTCGACCTGGTCATGGCCGGCGGCGTGAAGAGCGTGCTGTTCGGCGGAGAGGGTCTGTTCTTCGCCCGCCTGCGCGGTCCGGGGAAGGTCTGGATCCAGTCGCTGCCGTTCGCCCGCCTGGCCGGCCGCATGATGCAGGCGGCCCAGGGGCAGGGCGGCAATCAGGGCGAGGGCTCGATCCTAGGCGGCCTGGGCCGCATGATCGACGGGAACTGAGAGCGCGAGCGCCCCCGCAAGGGGGCGCCATGCTCAGCTCCTGGTCTTGTCCCAGCTGTCGTATTCGTAGGCGATGCAGCGGTCGATCAGCGTGCGCCAGACCGGTTCGGCGATGGCTTCGGACAGGCCGGAGGCGCGAGCGGCGGCCTTGACCTTGTCGACCACGTCCTCGATCCGGGCGCGGTCGAACACCTTGGAGCGGTCGGCCTTGATGCGGGCGGCGGCGTCCATGAAGCCCTGACGTTCGGTCAGAAGCTGGACCAGGGCGCGGTCCAGGGCGTCCACGCCCTGGCGCACGTCGGCCATGGTCTGGCAGTCGGCGGGAGCCAGATGCTCGTCGACCGTGAGAGTCGTGATTTTCATGGGCTCCTTTAAGCCGGTTCTGGCTGCGGAAACCAGTACCGTAAGGGCTAAATCCCCGAGCCGTTGTCCATGGTCTGCAGCGCGGCCTCATGAGCGTCGGCTTCGGCCTTCAGCCAGGTGACGAAGGCCTTGACCTGTGGCAGGCGGCCCTTGGCCTTGGGGTGCACGACGTAATAGGCGAAGTCGACCGCCGTGGAGGCCTCGAACGGAATGACCAGGCGGCCGGAATCGAGGTCGGCCTGGGCCAGGGTGCGCTTGGCCAGGGCGATCCCGCGGCCGTTGGCGGCGGCCTCGATGACCAGGCTGGACTGGTTGAACCGCGGGCCCCGCGCGCCATCGACGCCCTTGACCCCCCGCGCGGCCAGCCACATCGCCCAGTCGGGGCAGCTGTCGTCGGCGTCGGGCGAGCCGTCGTGCAACAGGATGTGGTGAGCCAGGTCCTCGGGGCGCTCCAGGGCGTTCTGTTCCAGCAGCTCGGGGCTGGCGACCGGGACCACGGTCTCCTGCAGCAGGCGGATGACCTCCAGGCCCGGATAGCGGCCCGAGCCGTAGCGGATGGCCATGTCGACCTCGCCGGTGGCGAAGTCCACGACCTCCATGCCGGCCGACAGCCAGACGTCGACCTGGGGGTGGGCCTGTTCGAACTTGCCCAGGCGCGGCACCAGCCACTTGGCGGCGAACGAGGGCGCGGCGGTCAGGGTCAGGCGGCGACCGTCGACAGCGGCGGTCAGCAGGGACGCAGCCTCGGCCAGGCGGTCGAAGGCCTCGCGCAGGGCGGGCAGGGCGGTCTGGGCCGCGTCGGTCAGCAAGAGGCCTTTGGGCGTGCGCTTGAACAGCGCCGCGCCGACATAGTCCTCCAGATTCTGGATCTGCTGGCTGACCGCGCCGGGGGTCACCGACAGCTCGTCGGCGGCGCGGCTGAAGTTCAGGTGCCGGGCGGCGGCCTCGAAGGCGCGCAGGGCGTTCAGCGGCGGCAGGCGGCGGCGCTCGTTGGGTCTTTCCATGAGTTTTACTGAACGCCCCGGCAGAAGTCCTTGTTTGCGAATTGAGCCTTTCGCGCCGACTTTGCAAGCGTTCGCTGGCGGATCGGCCCTTTTCGTCGGCACACGTGCGCGGGGTCGTCTTTAGGGACGACCCCGCGTTGCGTTCTACCGTTTTATTCCAAGCGTCCTGATAGAGGTTCTAAACCCCATGGCCCGCCAGTCGGCCCGTAGCACCAGAGCCGATCTCGCCAAGCACGGCCTGGTGGTCGTCGGCGGGACGCGGGCGCAGCGCGCCCTGGGCGCGGTGTGGCTGGTCGGCGCCGGGCCCGGCGATCCGGATCTCTTGACCTTCCGGGCCTTCAACGCCCTGCGCGGCGCCGACGTCGTGGTGCATGACGGCCTGGTCTCCGACGAGATCCTGGACCTGGCGCCCAGCCGGGCCCGACGCATCAACGTGGCCAAGCGCAAGTCGCGCCACACCTTGCCGCAGGACGACATCAACCAGCTGGTCGTGGCCCTGGCCCTGGACGGCCTGAACGTGGTGCGCCTGAAGGGCGGCGATCCGTTCCTGTTCGGCCGGGGCGGCGAAGAGCTGCTGGCCTGCCGCGAGGCTGGCGTCGAGTGCCATGTCGTGCCCGGTGTCACCGCCGCCCTGGCCGCCAGCGCGGGCGCCGGCGCGCCCCTGACCCACCGCGGCGCCGCCCAGGCCGTCACCTTCGTCACCGGCCATGCGGCCCACGGCGAGCCGGATCTTGACTGGGTTTCTCTGGCTCGCCCGAACCAGACCGTGGTGGTCTATATGGGCGTTTCGACCGCCGGCCTCATCGCCGAGCGCCTGACGGCCGCCGGCCGCGCGGGCGCGACTCCGGCCCTGGTCGTCGAGAACGCCAGCCGCCCCGACGAGCGCCGGATCCTCACCACCTTGGCGGGCTTGGCCGAAGCCGCGCAAGCCGTTAAGGGCCCCGCGCTGCTGATGGTCGGCGAGGCGATGGCCATGGCCGACGCCGCGCCGGTCGCCGAGGCCGCATCCCAATTTCCCCCGTTCGAGCTGAGTTCGCGCTCATGAAAGCCATCACCGCCAACCGTCTGATCGACGGCGACGTCGTGTTCTGGAAGTCCGGCCAATGGGTCGAGCGCTTCGGCGACGCCGAACTGTTCGACAGCGAAGAGCCGATCGAGGCCGCCGTCGCCATCGGCAAGAGTCAGCCCACCGTCGTGGTCGATGTCTATCCGATCGACCTGGTCGAGTCCGGCGACCATTGGGCGCCGGTCAGCTATCGCGAACGCATCCGGGCCCTGGGCCCCACCAACGAACCCACGCATGGCAAGCAGGCCGAGGGCGGCGACGTCGTCGAGGCCCTGCGCCATGCGTCGGGCGCGGCGCGCTCGACCGGCCGCGTCGACCTGATCCGCCGGAAGTAGGGCGTAAGAGCCATGTACCAGTACGACCTCATCGACAAAGAATTCCTCGTCGACCGCTCGAACGAGTTCCGGGGCCAGGTCGCCCGCCGCCTGGCGGGTGAGCTGACCGAGGACCAGTTCAAGCCGCTGCGCCTGATGAACGGCCTGTATCTGCAGCTGCATGCCTACATGCTGCGGATCGCGATCCCGTACGGCTCGCTGAACCCGACCCAGGTGCGCCGCCTGGCGCAGATCGCCCGCGACTACGACAAGGGTTACGGCCACTTCACGACGCGCCAGAACATCCAGTTCAACTGGATCAAGCTGCGGGACGCGCCGGACATTCTGGACAGGCTGGCCGAGGTGGACCTGCACGCCATCCAGACCAGCGGCAACTGCATCCGCAACACCACGTCCGACCCCTATGCCGGGGCCACGGCCGAGGAGATCGACGATCCGCGCGTGTGGTCCGAAGTGATCCGCCAGTGGTCGACGCTGCACCCGGAATTCTCGTTCCTGCCGCGCAAGTTCAAGATCGCCATCACGGCGTCGGCCAAGGACCGCACGGCGGCCAAGGTGCACGATATCGGCCTGTTGCTGCGCCAGGGTCGTGACGGCGCGCACGGCTTCGAAGTGATCGTCGGCGGCGGGCAGGGGCGCACGCCCTATGTCGGCCCGACCATCAAGCAGTTCCTGCCGACCGACCGACTGCTGAGCTACCTGGAAGCGATCCTGCGCGTCTACAATCGCCACGGCCGCCGCGACAACATCTACAAGGCCCGCATCAAGATCCTGGTCGCCGCCCTGGGCGCCGAGGAATTCGCACGCCAGGTGGAAGAAGAGTGGGAGAAGATCGACGCCGCCCGCGCCGACCTGCCCGCCGCCGAACTGGCCCGGATCCGCGCGTCGTTCGCCAAGACGCCGTTCGAGGCTCTGCCGGCTCGCTCGGAAGCCTTCGAGACGGCCAAGGCCAACGACAGCGCCTTCGCCCGCTTCGTGCGCAACAACGTCCGCGCCCACAAGCAGCCGGGCTATGCGATCGTCGAGGTCTCGTTGAAGGCCCAGGAGCAGACGCCGGGCGACGCCTCGGCCGCCCAGCTGGAGGTCGCCGCCGACCTGGCCGAGCGCTACAGCTTCGGCGACGTGCGGGTGACCCACGCCCAGAACCTCGTCTTGCCGCATGTAAAGCTGGATGACCTGCCGACCGTGTTCGCGGCCCTGCAGGCGGCCGGTCTGGCGACGCCGAACATCGACCTGATCAGCGACATCATCGCCTGCCCAGGCCTCGACTATTGCGCCCTGGCCAACGCCCGCGCGATTCCGATCGCCCAGGACATCGCCCGTCAGTTCGCCGATCCCGATCGCGCCGAGGAAGTCGGCGAGCTGAAGATCAAGATCAGCGGCTGCATCAACGCCTGCGGTCACCACCATGTGGCCCACATCGGCGTGCTCGGCGTCGACAAGAAGGGCGAGGAATTCTACCAGCTGTCGCTGGGCGGCTCGGGGGCGGAAGACGCCTCGATCGGCAAGATCCTGGGCCCGGCCCTGCCGGCCGACAAGGTCGCGACCGCGGTCGACCAACTGGTCGGCGCCTATCTGAACGTCCGCACCGACGGCGAGCGCTTCCTCGACACCTATCGCCGCGTCGGTCTCGAGCCCTTCAAGGAGGCTGTCTATGCCCAAGCTGATTGAGCTGGCTGACGGCGCGGCCCGCTGGGCCGACGACATTTTCGTCAACGTCACCGACGAGGACGCGATTCCAGAAACCGGCGACGTGATCCTGTCGCTCGCCCGTTTCGAAGCTGAGGGCGATGCGCTGCTCAGTTCGAACAGCCGCCGCGTCGGCGTGCGGATCGAGTCGAACGAGGAGATCGAGGTCCTGGCCTACGATCTGCCGCGCATCGCGGTGGTGGCCCTGGCCTTCCCGAAATACCGCGACGGCCGCGCCTACACCTCGGCCCGCCTGCTGCGCGAGCGCTTCCACTACCAAGGCCAGATCCGGGCCGTGGGCGACGTGCTGCAGGAGCAGGCCGGCTTCATGATCCGCTGCGGTTTCGACGCCTTCGAGCCGAACGACGGCGCCACGCCCGAAGCCTGGACCAAGGCGGCCAGTCGCTATCGCCATGTCTACCAGCGCGCCGCGGATGGTCGTCAGGTCGCGTTCGAGGAAAGGGCTCGCTGATGGCCTACGACCAGATCGGTGGGACCGCCGCAGGCCTGGCGGCTCGGCTGAACGCCGAGCTGCGCGACGCCCATCCGCTGACCATTCTGCGCGCCGCCTACCGGCACCTGGGCGACAAGCTGGCCCTGGTCTCGTCCTTCGGGGCGGAATCGGCCGTGCTGCTGCACCTGACCGCGCAGGTCTCGCCGGACATTCCGGTGCTGTTCCTCGACACCGGCATGCTGTTCGGCCAGACCCTGGACTATCGCAAGACCCTGGCCGCCAAGTTGGGTCTGACCGACGTGCGCGACCTGCGCCCGGCCTTCGCCGACCTGGCGACCCAGGACCCCAATTCGGACCTGTGGCGCACCAGCGTCGACGCCTGCTGCAACATCCGCAAGGTGCTGCCGCTGGATCGCGCCCTGGGCGGCTTCGACGGCTGGATCACAGGCCGCAAGCGGTTCCACGGCGGCGACCGGCTGAGCCTGCCGGTGGTCGAGGCGGCGGACGGCAAGGTCAAGTTCAACCCGCTGGCCAACTGGGGCAAGGCCGAGCTCGAGGCCTATGTCGCCGAGCACAACCTGCCGGCCCATCCGCTGGTGGCCCAGGGCTATGCCTCGATCGGCTGCTGGCCCTGCACCCAGCCTTCGGACGACGGTCGGTCGGGGCGCTGGGCCGGCCAGGAAAAGACCGAGTGCGGCATCCATGTCGCCCGCGCGCCGGGCCTCGCGCCCAATGTCGGCGGCGATATCTAGGCTGGCGTTCTAGCCAGCCTTGGGACCGCGAGGCGCACGGCCTCGTCCCGTGCGAAAAACCGCATCTCGACGCGGGCCCCGCCATGGCGGCGGTTGCTGATGCCGACCTCGCCGCCATGCGCGTCGGCCAGGGCCTTGACCACCGACAGGCCCAGTCCCGAGCCGCCCGTCGCCCGGGTGCGCGACAGGTCCGCGCGCCAGAACCCCTCGAAGGCGCGGTGGTCGGCCGGGAAGCCCGGGCCGCGATCCTCGACCCGCAGCACGCACTCGTCGTCGCGGACAAAGGTGCGGACGTTCAGCCGGCCGCCCTCGGCGGCGTAGCGGCGGGCGTTCTCCAGCACCGCGCGCAGCATCTGGCGGACGCGGGCGGGGTCGGCGCGGACCAGGGCGGGGGCCAGGTCCGTCTCCACCACCATGCCAGCCGCCGCGAAACCCGGCGCCAGGGCATGCAGCACACACGCTGTCTCTTCGGCCAGGTCGCAGTCGGCGACCTCCAGGGCGAGAGCGCCGGTCGAGGCCAGGCTGACCGTGCGCAGGTCGTCGATGATCCGCGACAGGTCGTTCACCTGGGTCAGCAAGGCGCGCATATGGGCGTCGTCGCGCGGGAAGACGCCGTCCAGAGCGCCCTGGATATAGCCGTTCAGCACCGTCAACGGCGTGCGCAGTTCGTGGGCGATCGAGGCGGTCTGGAAGCGCATGCGCTTTTCCGACCGCTCCAGCGCCTCGGCCTGGGCGTTGAAGCCATCCACCAGGCCTTGCAGCTCGCGGGTCAGCTTGGGCGGCGGGACGATGCGGTGGCTGAAGTCGCCGGCGGCGATCTTCTTGGCTCCGTCGGCCACGGCGATGACCGGGGCGGCGAAGCGATTGCCGATGCGTCCGGCCAGCCAGACATAGACGGCGATGACCAGCAGCGACAGCAGCGCCACACCGGAATAGCTGAGAATTACGGCGCGGGTCTGCTCGGCCGCCATGCTCTTCAGCACCAGCAGCAGGTCGGCGTTCGACGGCACGCGGTTCTGGTCCAGCAGATCGATGGCGTGCAGCACGCGGGCGGACTGGCGGCTCTTGATCTCCAGTTCGATCAGCTTGTCGATCCCCGCCGAGGCGGTGGCGATGAACACGACCGCGCCGGCCAGCATCCAGGCGATGGCGAAGCCCAGGCGGCGGGCGAGGGTCGGGGCCGCCTTCACGCGCCGGCCGCCAGGCGATAGCCGACGCCGCGCACGTTGACGACGAAGCCGACCGCGCCCGCCGCTTCCAGCTTGCGGCGCAGGTTGCTGACGTGGCTGTCGACGGTGCGTTCCAGGGCGTCGCTGTCGGGCAGGCAGGCGTCCAGGATCTCGCCGCGGCTCAGCACCCGCATGGGCGCGTTCAGGAACTGCACCAGGATGCGGAACTCGCTGAGCGTCAGGTTCAGCGGTTTCGGACCGGTTTCAGGGCCCAGCACGCGGGCCAAGTGCGCCGAGAGGTCCGCCTCGATCGGCCCGTGGCGCAGCAGTTCGGCCCGGCCGCCGCCGCTGGTCCGGCGCAGCACGGCCTTCACGCGGGCCACGACCTCCGCCGGGTTGAAAGGCTTGACCACATAGTCGTCGGCGCCCATCCGCAAGCCGGTCAGGCGGTCGATGTCCTCGGCCATGGCAGTGGCGAAGATCACCGGCGTGTCGCCGCGGCGCCGCACCTCGGCCAGGACCGCAAAGCCGTCCTTCTTGGGAATATTGACGTCCAGCAACAGCAGGTCGGGATTCAGGCTGCGGTGCTGTTGCAGCGCGGCCTCGCCGTCGGCGGCGCAGATCACCCGCAGGCGCTCGCGTTCCAGATAGGTCTGCAGGATGCGGGCGATGTCGGGGTCGTCCTCGACCACGCAGATCAGCGCGTTTTCCATTCTTCCGTCCTGAGCCTGCCAAGCGGTGGGGCGCGCGATCCTGGCGCGATACTGTCGAGGTTCCGTGGAGAGCCCGTGAAGGTCCCGCCGGCCTAGCCAAGGCCCGCGGATCGGCGTTCTGGCAAATGAAATACTCTTAAGGTGGCGCGCACGCGGTCTCCACACTTCCCGCGCAGGCCCTCCATGGCCGGCCTTCACCAAGGCTCCCATCCAAGCCGGCGCTTTCAGCCGGCGGTCGTCAACGAAGGATGGAGTCTCTCCCATGCTGAAGAAAACCACGCTCATCGCCGCCACCCTGCTGGGCTCGATCACCGCCGCGCCGGCCATGGCCCAGGACGCCCCCACCGACGCCAGCAGCTTCACCGGCTTCTATGGCGGCGCCGAGATCGGCTACGGCAAGCCCAAGACCAAGCTCACCCTGACGCCGAAGACCGGCGCGCCGGCTTCGGGCAAGGCCGACAAGGCCGGCTTCGACTACGGCGGCTTCATGGGCTACGGCGCGGTGGTCGGCGACGACTTCTATCTGGGCGCCGAGGCCAGCCTGGGCGCGGGCGGCGGCAAGGCCTCGCGCAGCCTGGCCGGCAACAAGGTCACCGTCGATCCGGGCCTGCACTACGGCCTGGCCGCCCGCGCCGGCCTGGTCGTGGCCGACGACGGCCTGCTGTACGGCAAGGTCGGCCTGGAGCGTCGCAAGGTCGAAGCCTCGATCCTGGGTTCGAAGAAAAAGGTCACCGAGAAGGGCCTGGTCTACGGCCTGGGCTACGAACAGCAGCTGACCCCGAACATGTCGCTGCGTGGCGAGGTGCTGCGGGTGAAGTATGACGACAAGGTCGCGACCTTCTCGACCGGCGACAAGGTCAAGCTGGACGGCAGCGAGACGCGTCTGAACCTCGGGGCCGTGATCCGGTTCTGAGGCGGACGCGGGGCGTCATTCCGCTTCCTGCCCCTCGCGGGATGACGCCCGGCTTACTGCCCCGGATGATAGGTCCTCGCGGCGTGGGCCTTCAGGTCCTCGGGATAGAAGTAGACGTCGCGCAGATTGCCGATCGCATAGCGCTGGGCCTGGTCGTTGAAGTGCGGCGAGGCAGGGTCGCCGCTTTCGCCCCCGGCTGAGACGGCCCGGGCCCTGACCTTGTCGCCGAACTCCACGACGGCCACGAAGCTGTTGCCCAGCGTGCCGTAGTACTTTTTCGTGCCCGGATACCGCTTGGCGCCGAACGAGGCCAGCGAGCCCCACTGGGCCGAGGTGAAGGGCACCGGGATGCTGGGCTTCTCGTCGTCAAAGGTCTGGACGATCGACCCGTCGTTACGCTGGAAGCGGTTGATCTGGCCCCAGGGCGTCTTCCACGACCCGAAGTCGGTCGTCAGGCGGTCGGAGGCCTCGGCCAGGGCGGCCAGCTTCTCGGCCGGGCTCAGCCTGTCGGCCATGTAGTCGTAAGGGTTCAGCCCTTGCGCCTTGGCGGCCGGCGCGGCCTTGGCCCACATCGCCTCGCCCCAGAAGACGGCCAGGGAGGTTTCGGTCGAACGCGCCGACCACTTGTAGTCCCAGGCCTTCAGCGCCGCGACCTGATCGGCCACCTTGGGATCGGGCGCGGCGGCATAGGCCGCCTCCAGCGTCGGGATCAGGCGGGCGAAGGCGGTCAGGTACGGGTCGTAGGCCTTGGCGATCAGACCGCCCAAGGTCAGGTCCTTGGCGTCCTTCAGCACCAGCTCGGCATGGAGGCCGCGCGGGTTCTCGCCGGCGCTATCCATGTACTTCGGATAGTCGGCTTTCCTAGGGCTGTAGGGGCCGGCGGCCGTGTAGGGCCAGTTGTTGGTGTTGAAGACCCAGCCGTTGGGCGGATTCAGCACATGCGGCGCGTCCTTCAGGGCGTGCAGGCCTTTCCAGTCGGTGGCCGGGTCGGCCCCGTCGACTGGCCTGGTGTAGTCAAAACGGTCGTCGCGGATCGGAATGAACTGCGGGTGCAGATACGCGATCTCGCCCTTGCGGTCCGCGAACAGGGTGTTGTTCGAGGAATTGGCCCTCAGCTGGGCGACCTTCATGAACGAGGCGTAGTCCGTCGCCTTGGTGCGCAGGAACGACTGCTCCAGCGCCGCCATCGGCTTGTTCATCAGGGCGATGCTGATCCACTTGCCGCCTTCCTCGCGGACGATCGGGCCGCGGTGGGTCTTGAAGACGGCGAAGCGCTTCTCCGCCATCGCGCCGTCGGCGGCGCGATAGGGCACGGCGATCACCTCGCTCTTCAGTGGGCGCAGGTCCTTGCCGTACTTGTAGAAGCGCTGGCCGTCCCTCTCGACGATGGTTTCGGCGAACTCGTCGACCACGTCGACGCCGCTGGAGGTGTGCATCCAGCCTGCATGGGCGTTGAAGCCCTGGTAGATGAAGAACTGGCCCCAGGTCGTCGCGCCATAGGCGTTGAGGCCCTGGTCGCTGGACACCTGCATCTCGGACCGGAAGAAGAAGCTGGTGTGCGGGTTGATCAGCAGCAGCGCGTGGCCGCCCAGGGTCAGCTCGGGCGCGATGGCGAAGCCGTTCGAGCCCTTGGGCTCCTTGAAGAGAAGGCCCCGCTCGTCGGCGGTCATGGCCAGCTGGCGCGCACCGTAGAAGCTTTCCAGCTGGGTCAGGGCCACGCGTTCGATGTCGCCGCCGATGCTGCCTTCCGAGAAGCTGAGCGCCATCCAGGGCTCGAACTTGGCGATGACCCTCGGCTTTACGCCCGGATGGGTCGCCAGGTAGAAGTTCAGCCCGTCGGCCCAGCCCTTCATCAGCGCCTTCAGCCAGGCGGGGCTCCTGGCGTAGTCGGCCTTCAGCACGGCGGGATCGATGAACAGCTTCTGGCGCAGGTCGGCCCAGATCGCTTTCTCGCCCTCGGCCTCGGCGGTGCGGCCCAGAGAGGTCATGAAGTTGGTCTCGACGCGATTGAAGTCGTCCTCGGCCTGGGCGTAGGCCATGCCGAACACAGCGTCGGCGTCGGTCCTGCCGTGGATGTGGGCGATGCCCCAGTCATCACGGGTGATCGAGACGGCGGCGGCGTGAGCCTTCAGGCGGGAAAGGTCGTCGGCGGCTTGGGCCGTGGTCGCCGCAAGAACAAGCCAGGCCGCGAGGGCCAGGGCGCTGACGGATGGATTTCGCATGATGACCCCAACACCACTCTGCCCCGCTTAGGCGGGGATCCAAGCCGAGTTTGGGGATGATTTCCAGTCCGCGGCGTGATCGCGGACGCAAGTGCTACTGCGGCGGGCAGCCCTTGAATTCGCCGACCTTGCTGACCGACAGGCTGGTGAGGTCGATGCCGCCCAGGGCCTTCATCGAGGCCGCGCCGAAGCCGCTGAACAGATCGAGCTTGAGGCCCTTCACCGCGCCGCCGATGTCGGAAGCGTACCAATAGCCGTCGTGCTTGCTGCCGTCGGGCATGCTGAGGCCGACGGTTTCCTTGATGAAGATGACGGTGCGGCGCGGGATGACCTTGGGATCCACCGCGACGGTGCGCATGGCGGCGACCTTGCAGCCCAGCGAGTCCAGGGCGCGGATGCCCTTGGCGCCGGCGTGATACATGGTCGCCCGCATCTTGAAGTCGACCGAGCCGGGCAGGGCGCCGCCGCTCAAGGCCGAGGTGATCAGATCGCCCAGCGGATCGACGCGCTGCGCCTGGGCGGGCGCGGAGTCGGCGGCATGAGCGAGAGCGGGAAGGGCGAACGCGGAGATGACCGCGGTGGCCAAAATTCCGGCGAGTTGGCGTCGCATCGAGGGGGACCTCTTATCGGCGTTGTCTGTCGGGCGGCGGCCTGGATAGTCCGATCACGGCCCTGTGACAACCCTGGGAGTCGATCCGTCGCAGGCGCTGTTCGCTTGATGAGGGAAAAAGCAGCATGGATTCAGTGGGTTGATACAGGGTCGAAACGGAGGCGATTTTTACGTTTCGGCAAGCTTTGCTGGAGGAACCGGCCCGCCTGGGCGGGGATGCGACTCGGTTCCATGGCGCGCGACGCCGCACCTTGGCGCCCCGAAACACGGCGGCAACAAACGACGGCTCTGGTCGGCGCGTGGCCAGCCCTGGCGGACATCGCCTCGGCGCCTTAAACCCGCTTGGAGCACGCGCGCGGGTCCAGCCTTGCGTCCGATCCGGCCCTAACGGCTGGAGCAGGGCGAATGGGGGTCGCGCTCGGCATGATCTGATCCCCGGAGTTCTTCCTTGCGTCTGTCGACCAGCCTGAAAGTCCTCGCCCTCGCCGCCGCGCTGTCGGCGCCGGCCGCCTCGGCCCTCGCCTGGGGTTCCTCGGGCCACCGGGTGGTGGGCGTCGTGGGCGCCCAGAGCTTCCCGTCCGACGTGCCGGCCTTCCTGCGCACGCCCGAGGGGATCGCCGCGATCGGCGAGTACGCCCGCGAGCCGGACCGCTGGAAAGGCGCGGGCAAGATCCACGACACCGACCGCGACGCGGCCCACTTCCTGGACGTCGACGACCAGGGCCGGATGTTCGGCGGCCCGGCTTTCACGGTGGCGACTCTGCCGCCGACCCGTGCGGACTATGAAAAGGCCCTGCAAGCCGCCGGCGTCGACAGCTGGAAGGCCGGCTACCTGCCGTACGCCATCATCGACGGCTATCAGCAGCTGGTGAAGGACTTCACCTACTGGCGCATCCTGAGCGCCATGGTGAAGACCGAGAAGGACCCGACCCGCCTGGCCTACTACAAGGCCGACCTGAAGCGTCGCCAGGACCTGCTGCTGCGCGATCTGGGCGTCTGGGCGCACTATGTGGGCGACGGCAGCCAGCCACTGCACCTGTCGGTGCACTACAACGGCTGGGGCGACTATCCCAATCCCAACGGCTATACCCAGTCGCGCCAGACGCACTTCCAGTTCGAAGGACCGCTGGCCAAGGCCCTGGGCGACGAGGGGGACATCAAGGCGCTGGTGCCGGCCTACAAGGCCTGCGATTGCTCGATCGAGACGCGCGTCGTCGGCTACCTGACCGACACCTGGAAACAGACCGAGCCGCTGTACCAGCTGGAAAAGGCCGGCGGCATGGTCGAGACGGATCCTCGCGCCAAGGCGTTTGTCCAGGCCCGCATCGCGGCCGGCGCCGCGGCGCTGCGCGATCTTGTGACCGACGCCTGGCGGGAGAGCGCCAACGGCAAGATCGGCTATCGCCCCGAGATCAGCGTCGCCGACGTCGAGTCCGGCAAGGCCGACCCGTGGTTCGACCTCTACGGCAAGGACTGACGCTCTGATGCTTGCGTTCGGGACGGCCGTCGAAGGCTTGATCTATCGCGACCGTCGCGCGGCGTTCGGCATCGCCGAGAACGCGCAGGGCAAGATCGCCCTGGCGCAGGTCGCCAAGCCCGGCAAGGCGCCGTACTTCGATCTGCCCGGTGGGGCGGTCGACGGCGATGAGACCGAAGAAGACGCCGTCGTTCGCGAGTTCGGCGAGGAGACCGGCCTGGTGGTCCAGGCCGGTTCCCTGATCGAAACAGTGTCGCAGCACTTCCTGAAGTCTGATGGCGAGCCCGTCCGCAATTACGGCGGAATCTACGTCGTGAAGGTCGCCGGCGAGAAGCCGGGCCTCAAGGTCGAGGACGACCACGTGCTGGTCTGGTTGGACCCGCGCGACGCCGTGGTCGCCCTGCGCCACGACGCCCACGCCTGGGCGGTCGCGGCCTGGATGCGGCGAGGTTCGCCCCGGCCTTAGTTCGTCGCCACGGCGATATTGGCGCCGGCGCGCTGGGCGATTCTCAGCTCGGCCGTCTGCTGCTCGCTCATGGCGTCCTTCAGGTCCTCGGCGAAGTCCATGCGGCAGGCCTTCATCGACAGGCCGCGCAGGCCTTTGCTGGTGCAGACGCGGCTGGCGGCCACGTTGACGCGGCGCTGGAACTCACGCGCGTCCTGCGGGTCGGTGAGGCGCAGGTCGCCGACCTTGACGCGGGCGATCGGCTCGGCGCGCTCGCTGGCGTGGGCGGCGGTCAGGCCGATGATGGGGGTGGCGGCCAGGGCCAGGGCGGCGATGGCGGCGATGCGGTTGACGGTCTTGCTCATGGTTCTGGTCCCTCTCTCGTTCGTGTGGCCGCCCGTGGCGATCCGTTGAGGGAGGGTTTAGTCGCCGGCCGCGCCGATTACCCGTTACGATGGCTTCATGACGTCGAATTAAGTCTATGAAACACAAGTAATATTTCAGAAAGTTCACGTTGGGCCGAGAGGCTGCGCCCTCACGTGAGATAGGTCGGCGGCAGCGCCTTCAGGACCTGTTCGACCTCCCGGACCCTATCCAGGGGCAAGGGCAGGATCGGGCGCGGAGGGGCGACGTCCGCCAGACCCAGAATTCCGGCCATGGCGTAGGCGACTCTCAGGCTGGTATGCGCCTTGAACAGCGACCAGACGGGCGCGAGCGAGGCGTTCACCGCGCGGGCCGTAGCGGTGTCTCCCTCGCGTATGGCCCGGACGATCGCCACGCCCGGCGCGGGCAGGACGCCGGCCAGCACGCTGCACCAGGCGTCGGCGCCGGCGATCAGGGCCTCGGCGCAGTTCCAGTCCCCGCTGTAGCCGATCGCGAAGTCCTGAGGCGTGACCGCGCGCTGGTCGGCCAAGTGGACGACGGTCCTGTCCGGACTTTCCGTCGGGTTCTTGATCCCCACGACGCTCGGCTCCTGGGCCAGCCGCGCGATCAGGTCCGGCGAAAAGCGGAAGCCCGTCGCTACAGGATTGTCGTAGAGCACGATCGGCAAACCGCTCTCGCGCGCCACGGTGACGCAGTGCTCGAACACCTCGTCCTGCGTCAGCGGAATATAGCTGACGGCTGACAGCAGGCCGGCGCTCGCGCCCGCCTCGGCGGCGTCCCGGGCCAGGCAGACCGCATCGTCGGTGCGCAGCGCGCCGACGCCCGCGATCAGCGGCGTTCGCCCGCCCGCCGCCGCGATGGCGGCCTCCAGCGCCCGCCGCCGCGCCTCGCGCGTCAGATACATGTAGCCGCCGGTGCTGCCCAGCACGCCGATGGAGTCGACCCCGGACGTCGCCAGTCGATCGACCAGCTTGCCATAGGCCGCGACGTCCACCCGTCCCTGGCTGTCGGTCGGGGTGATCGGAAAGGCCGACAGGCCGCGGGGCAGGGTCATGGTGATCTCGTCAGAGAGGGGGAGCGAACCAAGCCAGGCTTGGCCGCGGCTCCGGATAGGCGCAGATTGGCCCGCGCAGAACGTCCAGTTTCGAGGTGTTCCTCTGGTCCAGTCAGCGAGCGCGGCGCGATGGGGCGCCCGTCAGATCTATCGCGCCCTCAAGGCGCAGATCCTGGCGGGCGCCTATGCGTCGGCCGGCAAGCTGCCGTCGTCGCGAGCCTTGGCCGCCGAGCTCGGCGTGTCGCGGACGACGGTGACCGTGGCCTACGAGCAGCTGGCCGCCGAGGGCTTCATCGCCGTCCGCCAGGGCGCGCGACCGGTCGTGATCGTCTCGGCGCAGCCTTATACGGCCGCGACGGTCGAAGCGCCTGCGCGCCCCATCCGGCTGTCAGGCTATGGCGAGCGGGCCGCGATGACGACGGCCTGGCGTCCGCCGGACAGGCCGCTCTCGATCGATTTCCGCTATGGCCACCTGGCGCCGGGCGACTTCCCGGTCCTGGCCTGGAAGCGTGCGATGGATGCGATCCTGGCCCAGCGACCGGCGCAACTGGCCTATGCTGATCCGTGCGGCTCGCCGCGCCTGCGCGCCGCCCTGCGGGACTATCTCTGGCGCGCCCGCATGCTGAGCGCGGAGGCCGAGCGGATCATCATCGTGAACGGCTCGCAGCAGGGCCTGGATCTGTGCGCCCGGCTGCTGCTGGACCCTGGCGACGCCTTTGTCATCGAGGAACCGTGCTACGCCATGGCGCGCCGGGTGTTCGCCAGCACCGGCGCGCGGGCCGTGTCGATCCCGGCCGATCCGGCAGGCCTGGACACAGACCGCCTGGCCGGTGTCGGTGCGCGTCTCGCCTATGTGACGCCGTCCCATCAGTTTCCGCTGGGCGGGGTGCTGTCGCGCGATCGGCGCCTGGCCCTGCTGCGCTGGGCGCGTGAGAACGACGCGCTGGTCATCGAGGACGACTATGACAGCGAGTACCGCTACGACGTCGACCCATTGCCGGCCCTGCACGCGCTGGAGGGCGGTGGGAACGTCATTTATCTGGGCACGATCTCCAAGACGCTCTCACCGTCCTTGCGGATCGGCTACCTCGTCGTGCCGCCAGGCCTGCGGCAGGCCTTCTCGGCGGCCAAGCTCCTGGCCGACCGGCATTCCCCGATCGTTGAGCAGGACGCGCTGGCCAGCTTGCTGGAGAGCGGCGCGTACGAGGCGCACGTGCGTCGATCACGGCGTCGCAACGCTCAGCGTCGCCAAGTCCTGTTGAACGCCCTGCTTCGGCGCTTCGGCGACGCCGCCACGGTCGAAGGCGCGGACGCCGGCCTGCACGTGGTCGTGTGGCTGAAGGACGTGCCGAGCGCGCTGGAAGAAGCTGTCGTCGCTGCGGCCGCCGCCTCGGGCCTGGGCGTCTATCCGATCTCGCCGCTGTATGCCGCCGAGGACAACGCCGCTCGTCGCGACCGGGCGGGACTGGTGCTGGGCTATGCGGCGCTCGAGCCGCGCCAGATCGAAAGAGGCGTCGACCTGCTGGACCGCGCCATCGCCGAGGTTCGGGGCGGCGCCTAGAAACCTAGGCGGCCGCGAAGTCGCGGGCGGCCTTGTGATCGCTCTGACGGACGGGGAGGGTGAAGCTGACCGTCGTGCCTTCGCCCGGCTGGGAGTACATCTCCAGCACGCCGTCGTGCATGGTGATCAGCGACTTGGTCAGGGCCAGGCCCAGGCCGGTGCCCTGGGTGGTCTTGGAGAACTGGCTCTCGACCTGTTCGAACGGCTTGGCCAGACGCGCCAGGTCTTCCTTGGCGATGCCGATGCCCGTGTCGGTGACCGAGACCTTGACCATGTCGCCGAACGGGTCGCGGCGCACCTCGGCGCGAACCGTGACGCTGCCGGCGCGCGGCGTGAACTTGATGGCGTTCGACAGCAGGTTCAGCAGCACCTGCTTGACCGCGCGGTAGTCGGCCTCGATCTCGGGCAGGGGCGGGAAGTCGATGCTGAGCTTCAAGCCGGCGGCCTCGGCCCGGTTGCGGATCAGGCGGACGGCGTCCTCGGCCACGTCCTCCAGGTGCATCGGCTCGAACTTGAGGTTCATCTTGCCGGCCTCGATCTTGGACATGTCGAGGATGTCGTTGATCAGCGCCAGCAGGTGCTGGCCCGACGAGTGGATATCCTGGCTGTACCCTTTGTAGCGCTGGTCGCCGAGCGGGCCGAACATCTCGTTCATCATGATCTCGGAGAAGCCGTTGATGGCGTTCAGCGGGGTCCGCAGCTCGTGGGACATGTTGGCCAGGAACTCGCTCTTGGCCTTGTTGGCGCTCTCGGCCTTGACCTTCTCGGTCTCGTACTTGCGGGCCAGCTCGGCCAGCTGCTCCTGTGAGCGTTCAAGGCCGGCGATGGCGTTCTGCAGCTGCTCCTCGTTGAGACGGCGGGCCTCTTCCTGGGTCTTGATCGCGGTGATGTCGGCCGCGGTCATGACCAGGCCGCCTTCGGCCGTCCGGCGTTCGCTGATCTGGATCCAGCGGCCGTCCATCAGCTCGGCCTCCCGCACGCCCTTGGCGCCGTCGGGAGCGGGGTGGTCCTGCTTGATGGCCAGGGCGGCGAAACGGTTGACCTCGGCGCGGGCGGCGCCGGGCTTGAGCAGTTTCGGTTCGAGCGAGAAGACGCTGCGATAGTTGCGGTTGCACATCAGCAGGCGGCCCTGGCGGTCCCACAGCACGAAGGCTTCCGACACGCTCTCGATGGCGTCGCGCAGGCGGTTCTCGGCGGCCTGGGCGCGGGCCTGGGCGATGCGCTCCTCGGTGACGTCCAGGGCGACGCCGATGATCCGGACATAGCCATCGGCGCCAGGCTTGCCAAAGCCCTGGCCGCGGGCGTCGATCCACAGCGAGCGCGCGCCCTGTTCGGCGGCGGGCACGCGGAACGAGACGTCGAAGGCTCCGTACATGGCGGCGTTGGCCAGCGCCTGTCGCACGCGCTCGCGGTGGTCGATCGAGATCCGTTCCAGCAAGTCCTGGCCGGAGACGACGCCGCCGCCGCCCCAGCCGAACATCGCGCCGGTCACGTCGGACAGGAACACCTGATCGGCGTTCAGGTCCCATTCCCAAATGCCGCAGCGGGCGGCCTCGACGGCGAGGCGGAAGCGCTGCTCGCTGTCGATGAATTCGCGGTGGGCGCGCTCGGTCTTGCGGCTCTGGATCATCAGAAGCAGCGCCAGGGCGATGCCGACGGCCAGCGGGGCCATCAGATTGAAGGCGCCCTCCATGACCTGGCGGTCCAGATTGGCCACCGAGCGCGTCGGCGCGGCGGCCAGAACCAGCAGCCCGCCTTCGGCCACGGGGCGGACGGCGATGTCCAGAGGCGAACCGTCGATGGCCTGGCCGCGCACGGCGACGGGGCCGTCGCCCAGGTCCTCGGGCGACAGCGCAAAGGCCTCGCGCAAGGTCGTCGCGCCCTGCGCGTTGCGGCCGCGTACGGCGATCAGCTTGCCGCCGGGCAGGGCCAGGGCCCCGCTGTCGCCCTTCTCGGGATCCTCGATCAGCCGCGAGGCGTCGCCGCTGGCGATCACGAAGGCGCGGGTCTTGTCCAGGGTGGCGGTGGTGGCGACGTACAGCCGGCCGTTGTCGCCAACCGAGCCGGTCCAGGTGGTGCGGCCCGAACCGGCGGCGGCCTGGGCGGCGGCCTTCCAGTCGGCGCCGTCGTCTCGGCCGCTAACGGCCACGACGCCGGTAGGCGAGACCACCGCCACGGCCGCCGCTTCGCCGCCGGCGGCGCGCAGGGCGGTCTCGGCGGCGTCCATGGTTGCGCCCGGATCGCGCTTGAGCATGTCGGCGGCGGCCGAAAGGCCGGCGCGCTGGGCGGCGAGATTGGCCTCGACCCTGCCGGCGATCAGCCCGGCCTTGGCCGACAGCGGCGCGCCGCCAGGCTGGGCCGAAGCCTCGGCCTGCAGCCGCTTGACGCCGAAGGCGGTGTAGACGGCCAGCAACAAAAGGGCCGCCAGGATGGCGATGCGGACGAACGACTGCGAGGGGGCCGGGACGGATCTGGGGCGCACGGCCGCAGGCGCGGCTGGTCCGGCAGCCGCCGGCCCCCCGTGTCTCGCCATGCCCCTGTCCAAACCGCCCGGCTCCGTCAGCTCACCATGGCGAGTCACTTCGCCAGGATGGTGAATCTAACTTACCGTCCGGGATCGCGTCACCGCCGGAAAGGCGGATTCCGGTCTTGTGAGCCCATTGGTCGCAACCCGGACGGCCACGACTCATGAAAAACTGTGTCAGCCCAAGGCCTTGGTCGTCAGCTCCAGAACATTCTTTGACAATTCCGGTTGGGCCGCGATGCGTTCCAGCTGCTCGCGCATCAATGCGCCCAGCTCAGGCTTATAGCGCCGCCAGCCGCCCAGGGGCTCGACCAGGCGAGCCGCGGTCATCGGGTTGAAGGCGTCCACGGCCAGGATCTGGTCGGCCAGGAAGCGATAGCCCGCGCCGCTGGGGTCGTGGAACCGCGCCGGATTGAAGTTGGCGAAGGTGGAAACCAGGGCCCGAAGGCGGTTCGGGTTGGTCGGCTCGAAGTCCGGGTGCGTGGTCAAGGCGATCACCCGTTCCAGCGCATCCCCGTTCGGGTCGCGGCCCTGCACCGAGAACCACTTGTCCAGCACCAGCGGCTCGGTCTTCCAGGCGTAATGGAAGCTGGCCAGGGCCTTGTCGCGCGCCACGCCGCCCAGGGCGACCAGTGGATAGAGGCCGCCGATCATGTCGGTCATGTTGCGGGCGGCTTCGTAGTGGCCGGTGAGGCGCTGCAGGTTCTCGTCATGCGGATCGGCCGACAGGGCCTCGGCGCAGGCGTTGCGCAGGGCGCGGCGGCCGGCGGCCTGGGCGCTGGCCGAGAACTCTCCGTCGCTCTGCATTTCGCCGTGCAGGCGGCGTAGCAGATCGCCCAGGTGGACGGCGATGCGGGCCCGCAGGTTGTCGCGCGCCGCATGCAAGGCGGCCGGGTCGGCGGACTCGGTGGCCAGGGCCAGGTCCGGTTCGGATGGCAGGACCAGCAGCTGGGCCTTGAAGGCCGGCTCGGCCGCGTCGTCGACCAGCGCCCGGCCCAGGGCGCCGGCGTAGCGCTCCTCGCCGACTTCGTCGGGCGTCCCGGCCGCGCGGGCGAGGATCAGCTCGCGCGCCAGGGTCTGGCCGGCTTCCCAGCGATTGAAGAGGTCCGGATCCGAGCCGAACAGCACGTAGCGATCGGACGGCCGCGCGTCGGTCGTCAGGTTCACCGGGGCCGAGAAGCCGCGCAGGGCCGACAGCACCGGGGCGCTGGCCACGTTCTCCCAGCGGATGGTCTGGCTGGCCTGGTCCAGAAGCACGACCTCGGTGTCGCGCAGCACCGCGCCGTCGGACGACAGCAGGCCGATGGCGACCGGGATCGGCAGCGGCTTCTTGGTCGGCTGGCCCGGCGTCGGGGCGGTCGACTGGGTGAGCGTCAGGGTTAGCGCCTGGGCGGCGTCGTCATAGGCGGCGGCGATGGCCACCGATGGCGTGCCGGCCTGCTCGTACCAGCCGAAGAAGTCCGAAAGGTCCCGGCCAGAGGCCTCGGCGAAACAGGCGATGAAGGCCTCGACCGTGGTCGCCTCGCCGTCATGGCGCTGGAAATAGAGGTCCGATCCTTTCCGGAACGCTTCGGCGCCCAGGATGGTCTTGAGCATGCGGATGATCTCCGAGCCCTTCTCGTAGATCGTCGCGGTGTAGAAATTGTCGATCTTCAGATAGCTGGACGGCCGCACCGGATGGGCCAGGGGGCCGGCGTCCTCGGCGAACTGCCGGGCGCGAAGGGCCCGGACGTCGCGGATTCGCTGGACCGCCGCGCCGCGCTGGTCGGCGCTGAAGCTCTGGTCGCGGAAGACGGTGAAGCCCTCCTTGAGGCACAGCTGGAACCAGTCGCGGCAGGTGATGCGGTTGCCGGTCCAGTTGTGGAAGTATTCGTGCGCCACGACCGCCTCGATGCGTTCGTAGTCCAGGTCCGTGGCGGTCTGGGGATCGGCCAGCAGCAGGGAGCTGTTGAAGATGTTGAGCCCCTTGTTCTCCATGGCCCCGAAGTTGAAGTCGCGCACGGCCACGATCATGAACAGGTCGAGGTCGTATTCCCGGCCGAACGCCGCCTCGTCCCACTTCATGGCTCGCTTCAGACTGTCGAGCGCATAGGCGGCGCGCGAGGCCTGGCCCGGATCGACGAACACCTTCAGCGCCACCTCGCGGCCGCTCATGGTCACGAAGGTGTCGGTCAGCACGTCCAGGTCGCCGGCCACCAGGGCGAACAGATAGCAGGGCTTGGGGAAGGGGTCCTCCCACTCGGCGAAGAAGCGGTCGCCGTCCAGCGCCCCCTGGTCGACCAGGTTGCCGTTGCTGAGGAGGTGCGGGAACTTGCGGTCGGCCTCGATCCGGACGCTGTAGCGGCTCAGCACGTCCGGGCGGTCGGGGAAATAGGTGATGGTCCGGAAGCCCTCGGCCTCGCACTGGGTGCAGAAGCGCCCGCCCGACATGTAGAGGCCCATCAGCGCCTTGTTCGCCGACGGATCGATCTCGACCTCTGTGGTCAGAACGAACTGGTCGGGGACCTCGTGCAGCGTCAGGTGTTCGGGATCGACCGCGTACTGGTTGGCGCTCAGCGCCTGGCCGTCGATGGCGACCGACAGCAGCTTCACCCGCTCGCCGTTCAACACCAGGGCTTCGCCGGGCTCGCCTGTCCGGCGAACCGAAAGTTCGGCCATTACGCGTGTCGCGGACGGGTGCAGGTTGAAGACCAGCCGGGTGGTCTCGATGGCGAACGGGAACGGGCGGTAGTCCGCCAGGCGGACGGCTTGGGGCGTGTCGGTGCGCATGCGTCCTACTTAGTCCCCCCGAACGACCTTCGCGAGAGGACCTTGCGGCCAAGCCCGAATTATTGACTGCTGTTCGGTCCACCGAGCGGGGGATATCGACATGACGACCGAAGAGACCGGACTGGAAATCGGGCGCAGGCGTTTCCTGCATCCGGGGCCGTTGCGCTGGCTGCGCGCGATCGCCTGGATGCTGCTGCTCTTCGTGGCCTTCTCGATCGTCTATGCGGGCGCCCAGATGGTCGGCAATCCGCTGTTCAAGGCCGGCGGCCATCTGCTGGAGGTGCTGGAGGTCACGGCCATCTGTGTGGCGGGCCTGGCCGTCTACGGGCTGGCGGTGTGGCTGGCCGAGGGCCGCTGGCCGCAGGAGCTGAGCCTGCGCCAGGCGCCGGCCGAGCTGGCCATCGGCTTGGCCATCGGCGCGGCCATGCTCAGCGCCGCCGTGGGCGGGCTGTATCTGCTGGGCGTGTACGACATCAGCGGTCCGCGCGCGGCCTCGCCCTGGGGCACGATCGCCATGGCCGTCGAGTCCGGGGTGATGGAGGAATTGATCATGCGGGCCATCATCCTGCGTCTCTTGATGCGCGCCTTCGGGATCTGGCCGGCCCTGGTGCTGCAGGCGGCGCTGTTCGGAGCGCTGCACCTGGCCAATCCCAACGCCAGCCCGATCGCTGCTGCGGCCATCGCCATCGAGGCGGGGCTGATGCTGGCCGGCTTCTACCTGCTGACCGGACGCCTGTGGATGTCGATCGGCGTGCATGCCGCCTGGAACTTCACCCAGGGCTGGGTCTGGGGCGCGTCGGTCTCGGGCATCCCGGTCGTCGAGAGCTGGCTGGTCAGCAAGCCCAAGCCGGGCGCGCCCGAATTCCTCAGCGGCGGCGCTTTCGGCCCGGAAGCCTCGCTGCCGGCCATGGTGGTCGGCACGCTGACGGCGGTGCTGGTGCTGTGGCTGGCCTGGAAGAAGGGAAACTTCAAGGCGCGGCCCGACGCGGTCTAATCCTCGGTCTTGCTCGCCGGGCCCGCCGCCGGGGCCTCCTGCAGATAGCGCTCCACGGCCGCGATCTTCTGGGCCAGGGCGGTCAGGACCGGCGGTGCGTCCTCGGGATTGTCGGCGACCAGGGTCAGGACCTCGCGGGCGATGGCGTGCAGGCGCGGGGCGCTGGCGATCAGGCGAGCCTGGTATTCCATCTTGTGCGGGTCGCGATCGTATTCCGCGCCCGGCGTGCGCCAGCCGCCCCAGTCATTGGGATCGGTGACCACCACCGGATAGGTTCCCGGATAGGGATGATGGGCGCAGTCGCTCTCCTGCTGCCACTTGTTGCGGGCCCTCAGCACGCGCCAGTTGGAAGCCAGGCCGCCCTCCTGCGGGTCGACCTTGTCCTCGGCCTTCAGCTCGTGGGCCAGGAATTCGCGGCCCAGGCCCACGTCGTAGGTCACCCGCACGGGCTCGTCGAATCCCTTGGCCCAGATGGGCACGATCTTATCGACCGTCGCCCAGCAGCCGACGCTCTCGACCCACACCCTCTGGTTCTTCTGGAAGACGGTCTTGGCCATGCCGCTGGGTAACGCTCGATGAGGTCCGGAAGATCGGCATAAGAACCTGAAATTGTTGACGCCGGGTCAATCTTTCCCTTCGCGTGAACGTCGTTCAGTGTGCGGTTCGAGACCGGCCGAGAGAGAGCCGCGTCCAGGGAGGCCGCGCGTGGATTTCGACTATTCGGACGACCAGAAGTTCCTGAAGGACGAGGCGCGGAAGTTCCTCGCCGCCCACTGCGACGTCGCCATCGTACGCGGCGTGCTCGACAATCCTGATCGCTCGTTCGACGAGACGCTGTGGAAGGGCGTCGCCGAGCAAGGCTGGCTGGGCGCCTGCATTCCGGAAGAGCACGGGGGCCTGGGCCTGGGCCGCGTCGAGCTGTGCGCCATCGCCGAGGAGCTGGGCCGCGTCGTGGCGCCGATCCCGTTCGCCTCGACCGTCTATTGCCTGGCCGAGGGGCTCCTGGCTCATGGGACCGAGGGACAGAAGGCCGCCGTCCTGCCGCGCATCGCCGCTGGCGAGCTGATCGGCTGCCTGGCGACCTCGGAAGGGCCGGGCGTGGTCGGGCCGGCGACCCTGACGTGTCGGGTCGAGGGCGGCAAGCTGTTCGGGACCAAGATCCCGGTCACCGACGGCGACGTGGCCGACATGGCCCTGGTGCTGGCCAGCGAAGCCGGCCGGCCAGGCCTGTTCCTGGTGGATCTGACGGGCGCAGGCGTCTCCCGGGAGACCCTGAAGAGCCTCGATCCGACGCGCGGCGTGGCCAGGATCGCCTTCGACGGCGCGATCGCCGAGCGCGTGGGCGAGGCAGGGGCCGGCTTCGACATCGTCCAATCGATCCTGGACCGTTCGGCCGTGCTGCTGGCCTTCGAACAGCTGGGCGGCGCCGACCGCTGCCTGGAGATGGCCAAGGAGTACGCCCTGGGTCGCTACGCCTTCGGGCGGGTGATCGCCGGTTACCAGGCGATCAAGCACAAGCTGGCCGACATGTACGTCAAGAACGAGGTCGCTCGTTCCAACGCCTACTATGGCGCCTGGGCCCTGAACGACGATGCGCCCGAGCTGCCGATCGCCGCCGCAGCAGCGCGGATCGCGGCTTCGGAGGCCTACTGGTTCGCCAGCAAGGAGAGCATCCAGGTGCATGGCGGCATGGGCTTCACTTGGGACGTCGACTGCCACCTCTACTACCGCCGCTCGCGGCAGCTCAGCCTGGTCGCCGGCGCGCCCAAGGTCTGGAAGGAACGACTGGTCAGCCAGCTCGAGCAGAAGAACGCGGCTTAAGGGGAGTAGAGGACCATGAATTTCAACGACTCCCCGGAAGAAGCCGCCTACCGCGAGAAGGCCCGCGCCTGGCTCGCCGAGAACGCCGCCGCGCACCGCGCCAAGTGGGGCGAACTGAAGCCGAACACCCCCGAGCACATGGCCGCGGCCAAGGACTGGCAGGCGACCAAGGCCGCCGCCGGCTACGCCTGCATCACCTGGCCCGCGGCCATTGGCGGCGGCGGCGGCACGCCGATCCAGTCGGTGATCTTCGGCCAGGAAGAGACCAAGGCCGGCCTCGGCTATGGCTACTTCACGATCGGCCTGGGCATGTGCGTGCCCACGGTCATGGCCTTCGCCGACGGCGACACCAAGAAGCGCTTCGTCGGCCCGGCCGTGCGCGGCCAGGAAATCTGGTGCCAGCTGTTCTCCGAACCGGCCGGCGGTTCGGACGTCGCGGCCTTGCGGACACGAGCGGTCAAGGACGGCGACGATTGGGTCATCAACGGCCAGAAGGTCTGGACCACCGGCGCCCACTATTGCGACTACGGCATCCTGCTGACCCGGACAGACCCCGATGCGCCCAAGCACAAGGGCCTGACGATGTTCTGGATCGACATGAAGGACGCGGCCGTCGAGTGCCGGCCGATCCACCAGATGTCGGGCGGTCGCGAGTTCAACGAAGTCTATTTCACCGACCTGCGGGTCAAGGACAGCCAACGCTTGGGCGCGGTCGGCGAGGGGTGGAAAGTCGCCCTGGTCACCCTGATGAACGAGCGCCTGGCGGTCGGCGGCTCGGCTGGGCCGAACTATCGCGAGATCATGAAGCTGGCCCGCCAGCTGTCGGGCGTCGCCGGTCCGGCGCTGAAGGATCAGGCCTTCCGCGAGAAGCTGGCCGACTGGTACGTCCAGTCCGAGGGGCTGAAGTTCACCCGCTTCCGCACCATGACCGCCCTGTCGCGCGGCCAGACGCCGGGACCGGAAAGCTCGATCGGCAAGATCATCTCGGCCAACCAGTTGCAGGACCTGGCCAACACCGCCGTCGAGATGGAAGACCAGTACGGCATCCTCGTGGATCCCGACCAGGCTCCGGCCGAGGCGGCCTTCCAGCAGAGCCTGATGTGGGCCCCCGGTCTGCGCATCGCGGGCGGCACCGACGAAATCCTCAAGAACATCATCGCCGAGCGGGTTCTGGGCTTGCCGGGGGACGTCCGCGTCGACAAGGACGTACCTTTCAAGGACATGCCGACCGGTCGCTGAATTCGTCGAATCTTCGTCGGGTCCGGTCGCGGGCAAGTCGGCGGCTGAAGAGATCAGCCGTCGGCTTGTCGACGTTCCCGGCGGCGTTTCCTGATGGTCCGGACACGGCTCAACGCCGGAAATTTTCTGGGAATTCGCCTCTCAGGCGAACCCTGTCCGCCGTGACAAAGTCTTCATCCCCGGATGGGTTGAGCCGACCTTGACAGTACCCGCGGGCGGGCACATGAGAGATCATTGTTTTATGGTTAACGGCGGCCGCTGAAGGGGGATTCATGCGCCAGGCCGGCGACGTATTCACGCGCCTCGGAATGCTCCGTGACGCGGCCGGGCGGGCTGTCGCCGGTCGCGCCGCGTTGCTGCGCCGCGCCCCCGTGGGCGCGCTGGTCGCCGCGGTCGTGATTCCGCTGGTCGGCTGCGACACCGGCCCCAGCGTCTGGTTCCACAAGCGGGCCAGCGCCTGCCCTCGTCCGCAGGCGGCCCAAGGTGTCTCGGGCCAGTTCAATCAGCAGCAGCAAGAGATTCGCGCCCTGCGCCAGGGCGGCTTCCGCGGCGATTTCTTCGCTCAGCTGGAGCTGGCCCGCCGCTACGAGGGCCAGCGCGCGGTCGACAAGAATCTCGAGGATCCGGTCGAGGCGGCCGTCTGGTACGCCATGGCCCTGGCCAATTCCGGCGGCTACGCGCCGATCGCCGCCTATGAGCGTCGCGGCAAGGAATCGCGCGCCGTCTCGCGCTTCGACGACTGCCGCGCCTTCGAGCGGCGCAATGCCTATGGCGCCCTGGACCGGCAACTGTCGCGGATGTCGACGGAAGAGCGCGAAAAGGTCCGCAATCGGGTGATCTACATCCTGTCGGCGCAGGGCGCGGACGGGTTCCGGACCCTGGCGCGGATCCACGACGCCTATTTCGGCCCCTATGGCGAGCCGTCCGACAACCTTCAGGCCATCGAGGCCTATGGCAAGCCCAGCCAGCCTGGCGCGCCGGCCGCCCTGGACCTGTTCCGCCGCAACGACGTCGACGCCTATCTCTACAACTATCTCGCGGTGCAGACCGGCGACGTCTCGGCCTATGTCATGCTCAAGGACTTCGAGCGCAGCTCGCCTCAGCGGGCCTCGTACGGCTCGTTCGTCGAGACCAAGGCCAAGCGCTGGATCCCGCCGTACGAGTTCTATCCGCCGGAATCGCCGGACAGCGGCGTGCCGCATTCCGACGAGTCGGACCTGTCGGGCGAGACCCGCGAGGCGGCCCTGTCACGCATCTACGAGCTGCCCTTCGTCCATGTGGCCGAAGCCCTGACCTATCTGCGGGTCATTCCGTCGCCGATCCTCGACGAGAAGCTGCTGAGCATGACCGACGCCCAGACCTTCCAGGGCATGATCGGTCGGCCCAACACCGGCCGCCTGTCGCCGATCGAGAAGGTGCGGGCCATCGAATATGCGGCGGTCAACGGCTCGTCCAAGGCCCAGCTGGTGCTGGCGGTGATGTATTCCGAGGGCGTCGGCGTGCCCCGCGACTACGCCCGCGCCTACCACTGGTACGAGGAAGCCGAACGGCAGGGCTCGGCCGAGGCCAAGTACGCCATGTCGACCTATTTCTCGCTGGGCCTGCAGGGGGTGGCGGACCAGGACCGCGCCAAGGCGGTGGTCTACCAGATCGACGGGGCGCTGGCCGGCTTCAAGCCGTCCGCCCAGCGCCTGCAACAATTGCTGGCCCAGGTCTCGCGCCCGCCGCGCGCGCCCGGCGACCGGCCCGTTCGCCCCGGCCCTTATGGCGGCGGCGCCGACTACGACCGCGGCCCGCGCGTCGACGACCGCGACCTGAGGCAGGACGCCCCCGGTCCCGATCGCAACGCCCGCCCGTACAACGAAGGGAACTACTGATGCTGCGCCTCAGCCGCCTGACGGCGCTTTGGGCCGCCCTGATCCTGGGCGTGGCGGCCGCCGCGCCCGAGGCCGCCTTCGCCTCGCCCGACGCCAAGATCGACCAGCAGATCCGCCCGTGCTTCGGCCTGCTGATCCAGCCGAACCTCTCCAATGGCTGCAAGGTCCGCTACGCCAAGCCCAAGCCGTGCGCCCGCGGCTACTACCGCGCCCGGAGCGGCCGCTGCGTGCTGAGCCGCGGCGGCGGTTACGGCAATGGCTACGGCGGCCGCTATGTCCCCCGTGAGATCAACTGCGACTACGCCTATCCGGGGCAGGTGTCCGACACCTTGGCGCGCCTCTACGACGGCGACACCCTGACCCTGACCTCGTCGAATGGCGGGGCCTGCGTCGATTCGCTGAACATCACCCAGTCGGTGACGATCGTGACCCGCAACTACACGCCGGGGCCGAGCCGTCCGATCCTGGCGGCGCCCGCCGACCAGCCGTGCATCAAGATCGCGCCGGGGGTGCAGTTCGTGGTGCTGGAGGGTCTGGGCATCGAGTCCCGGCGCGGCGGCTCGGCCTCCTGCATCGTAGGCCGCGCCACGGAGATCGCCCTGAAGGACGTGTCCGTCCGCTACGACGGCGACGCCTCGGCCTTCGACATCGGCGACAGCCGCATCGAGCTCTCGGGCGCCGTGTTCATCGGCCGCACCCGCTCGGCGGTGGTCAAGGCCACCGGCACGATCATGGCGTCCGATGTCGAGATCGCCGCGACCGCGATCGGCGGCGCCTTCGAGACGGCCGGCGACAGCCGGCTGCGGGACATCCGCATCGTCCGCCTGGGCGACTGGACGGGCTCGTCGCGCACCCGCAACTCGGCCGGCTTCGTGATCAGCGGCATGAACCGCCAGCAGCTGGTGACCATCGACGGCCTGTATGTCGACGGCTTCTCGCGCGGCGTCTACATCGGCGGCGGCGACGAGACGACGCTGCTGCGCCCCGTGGTCCGCGACAGCGACTGGGCCGTGACGGTCGAGAACGCCAACCTGCGCCTCAACGAAGGCGAGCTGGAGGCGGTCGATGTCGGCCTCTACGTCGCCTCTGGCGTGGCCTACGCCAGCAACAACAAGATCGTGGGCGTCATGCGCTCGGGCGTCTATGCGGACGCCGGCGGCCAGATCCGCGCCGTCGACAACCGCATCTACGCCCGCCCCGAAGGCTGCAAGGCCCTGGTCAGCGGCTTCTTCGACGGCGAGCTGACCTGCCGTCCGTGGTTCGAGGCGCCGGAGCTGTACCGCACCCAGCGCGACCGCGCCCGGCTGGACTACGACACCTACTGGCCCGCCGACGCGATGGGCGCGGCCCCGCGGGCCACCGCCGCCAACGCCCCGCCGGA